>DASQCO010000014.1:0-8292 GCA_035634635.1 Polyangiaceae bacterium | reverse complement strand
GACGTTTCACTCTCGAACCTCGATGTCGACGTTTCACTCTCGAACCTCGATGTCGACGTTTCACTCTCGAACCTCGATGTCGACGTTTCACTCTCGAACCTCGATGTCGGCGTTTCACTCTCGAACCTCGATGTCGGCGTTTCACTCTCGAACCTCGATGTCGAGGTCTCGAACCTCGATGTCGAGGTCTCGAACCTCGATGTCGAGGTTTCGCTCTCGAACCTCGATGTCGAAGTTCGCTCTCGAGCCTCGATCTTTTTGGGTGGCCCCAAAGAAACGGGCGCGCTCCCCCGCCCAGCGCGCCACAGCGAACTCCCCACCTCCCCACAGCCCATCACAGCGGCCACGCCTGCCCCCCTTGTAACGCCGGCGCGCCGCCCTGCGCGTCGAAGCCACGCGCGCCCGTCTCGAAGCCGAGTTGGAGCTCCAAGACGAGTAGCAGCTCCAAGACGACTAGCAGCTCCAAGACGACTAGCAGCTCCAAGACGACTAGCAGCCTTTGTTTGCAAAGCGCCTGTCCGAAGCGACGGTCAAAGAATCGAATTTATACTTCGGATCCGAACCATTATTTCAAGCGCAGAACCCCGACGCGGTGGCGCGTGTTTGCAAAGGGCCTGCCCGAAGCAACCGACCGTAGCAACCGACCGTAGCAACCGACCGTAGCAACCGACTGTATTGCCGCTTGGCACGAGCTTCAGTGGAACTCCACGTTTCAAAATCTCCGGCGCATTGCGCTGCGCGCCGGAGTACGGTCGAAGAATCGAATTTATACTTCGGATCCGAACCATTATTTCAAGAGCAGAACCCCGACGCGGAGGCATGGGTTTGCAAGCGCCTGCCCGAAGCGACGGTCAAAGAATCGAATTTATGGTTCGGATCCGAACCATTACTTCTAGAGCAGAACGCCGACGCGGAGGCCGGTGTCTGCAAAGCGCCTGGCCAAAGCGACGGTCAACGAATCGAAAATAGTGGTTCGGATCCGAACCATTATTTCTAGAGCAGAACCCCGACGCGGGAGGCCTATGTTTGCAAAGCGTCTGCCCGAAGCAATCGCTCGTATTGCCGCTTGGGCACGACCTTCGGTGGAACTCCACGTT
The DNA here is from genome assembly GCA_035634635.1 of Polyangiaceae bacterium. Classification (GTDB taxonomy): domain Bacteria; phylum Myxococcota_A; class Polyangia; order Polyangiales; family Polyangiaceae; genus PMG-095. The sequence goes on along the minus strand of DASQCO010000014.1, from coordinate 7,195 downwards.
TCAGTATCTCCGGGCACATGCGCTGCGCGGCGAAGTACGGTCAACGAATCGAAATAATGGTTCGGATCCGAACCATTATTTCTAAAGCAGAACCCCGACGCGGAGGCATCACGACTATCCGCGATCGATGGTGTCCCGCACAGGCCGCGCCTAAGACCTGCCGGGTACCTGATCAGTCAGCGCAAACGCAAGGGCCCGCAAATGGCTAAGTCGGTCGAAGATCGCGGTCGAGGCGCCCGCGGGCAAGGCGCGACGAAGGCGCATGCTGCGGGTATGTAACTGAGGAGTAACGCAGCCCGCCGGGATGCATCGGTCACGAGCTCGATCGACTTGGCCATTCGCGGTCCCTAAGTGCATTCGATCAGTCGATGGGCGCTTGGGTTAGGCGATTGGCGAAGGTGGTTAGGGTGTAGGTGGCAATGCCGACGACGACTTCGAGGGCGGCGGCGCGATCGAAGCCTGCGGCGAGGAATTGCTGCCAGGATTCGTCGGAGATGTCGCCGGTGCGTTCGAGGAGCGCCAGGGTGAAGACGCGCAGGGCTTCGAGCTTGGGTGACGTGAGCGCGTGGCCTTGTTCGAGTGCTTCGCTCAGGCCTGCGGGCGCGTCGAGCACTTTTAGTAGGCGGCGGTGGAGGGAGATGCAGTAGTGGCAGCCGTTTTTGACGCCCATGGTCATGGCGATGACTTCGCGTTCGAGTGGAGCGAGCGAGCTGTGTTCGAATGCGGATAAGCCGGTGAGCGCCGCTTGGAGGGCCAACGGGGAGGCTGCGAGGCGCGCGAGTGGGCTGGGTAGAAAGCCGAATTTGCGTTGGTTTTCGGCGAGCATTTCGCGGGCTTCGCGCGGGGCGGAGTCTGCGTCGTAGCTGATGAAAGAGCGATTGGTTGGATTGGCGACTGATTGGTGGGTCATGGGTCTCTCCATTTATTTGTCATTGCAACTATCGCATCGATGCAATGCGCCGATCGGGGTGCCGATGGCGCGTGAGGAATTGGGTCAGGCTAGGTTTTCGAACATGCGACGGAGCGTGCGGCGCGTGGTCAGCAGATCTTCTTCGGGCACGTCGTTCTCCAGGCGGGCGACGAGCGCTTTGGCGATGGGGACGAGCTTTTTGCGCAGGGCTTTGCCTTCGCGCGTGAGGGAGACGATGCGGGAGCGCGCGTCATTGCGATCGACGGCGCGTGTTACCAGGCCGCTCTTCTCCATGCTGTCGAGGATGCGGGACATGGTGGGTTTGTCGCGCAGGGTGCTTTCGCTCAGTTCCGAGACGGTGCGTTCGTCGCGGTGCCAGAGGCGGGCAAGCACGATCCATTGTTCGGGGGTGAGTTCGAGGCCGTGTTCGTTGAACGCGCGATAGGTATTCGTGCGGATGCGCTGGTAGATACCGTGTAACAAGAACGGCAAGGCATTTTCGAGAATGATTTGGTCGCCGTCGAATTGGTCGCGCATCGCGCAGGGAGTAATAGCTCGCGCCGGATAATTGTCAATACAACCATCTCACACGCACGGGCGCTCGCACGCACGGGCACGGGCGCTCGCGCGCACGGGCACGGGCGCTCACACGCACAGGCACGGGTGCGGACGTACCTCTTGCGTAAGCCGATCTGATGCTGTAGCTAGGGCCTCCCATGGAGTCAGAACTGTTGCTCTATGTGTGGGACTACAATTACTCGTCTTGGTCGATGCGCGCGGGGCTCGCGTTGCGCCAAACCGGCGCAACTTTTCGCGAATTGAGCGTGCACGCCGAGGGCGCAGACACCGCAGCGCTCAAGGCGCTCTCACCGACCGGACGCTTTCCGCTGCTCAAGCACGGCAGCGAGTTGATCTGGGACTCGCTCGCCATTGGCGAGTACCTGCATGAGCAGTTCCCGAACGCGGGCCTTTGGCCGAGCTCGAGCCAAGCGCGTGCTCACGCTCGCTCGATGGTCGCGGAAATGCACTCCAGTTTTGGCACGCTGCGCGACGCGATGCCGATGAACATCCGCAGGCGTTACCGCGAGGTCCCGAAGACGCCTGCCGTGCGCGCCGATATCGCGCGCATCAGTCAGATGTGGCGCTCGTGTTTGGATCGCTTTGGCGGCAACGGGCCGTTCTTGTTCGGAGAGTTCAGCTTGGCGGATGCGTTTTTTGCTCCTGTGGTGATGCGCTTCGTGAGCTACGACGCGCAACTCTCGTCATCGGTCGCCACGTATGCTGAAGCGGTGCAGAATCAGCCCTTCGTGAAGGATTGGATCGCGCGCGCGCACACGGACCCGCGTCGCGCGGATTATTACGAGTACGAGCGCTGATTGCGAGTACGAGCGCTGATTGCGAGCACTAGCGCTGATTGCGAGCACGAGTACGAGCGCTGATTGCGAGTGCGAGTGCTGATGTAGGGCAAATGCGCCGCTCGCTTATTTGGCGAGAAATGCTTGCAAGCTCGCGGCCATACGCGCGCGGCGCTAAGCTCGAAGGATGATTGTCGGCGTACCGAAAGAGATCAAATCACACGAGTATCGCGTCGCGCTCCTGCCCGTAGGTGCCGACGAACTGCGCAGGGCGGGTAACCGAGTATTGGTCGAACGCGGCGCGGGTCTCGGCAGCGGCATCCATGACGAAGAGTACGTGAAAGCTGGTGCGACCATCGTGACCGATCGCGCGGAAATTTGGGCGCAATCGGAGATGATCGTCAAAGTGAAGGAGCCGCAACCGGACGAGTTTCCGTTGATGCGCGAGAACCAAATCCTGTTCACGTACTTTCACTTCGCCGCCGACGAACAGCTCACCCGCCGCGTGCTCGAGTCCGGTGCCACTGCCGTCGCCTACGAGACGCTCCAAGATCGCCAAGGGCGCCTGCCGTTGCTCACTCCGATGAGTGAAGTCGCGGGCCGTATGAGCATTCAAGAAGGCGCCAAGTTCTTGGAGCGCCCGGAAGAAGGCCGCGGCATCTTGCTCGGTGGGGTGCCCGGCGTGGAACCGGCGCACGTCGTCATTCTCGGTGGCGGCATCGTGGGCACCAATGCGGCGAAAGTCGCGGTCGGTTTTGGCGCCAATGTGACCATCTTGGACAACAACGTCGATCGGCTGCGTTACCTCGACGACATCATGCCTAATGTGACCACGCTGTTCAGCGATCGGCACACGATCCGTGATCAGTTGGTGCTCGCGGATCTGGTGATCGGTGCGGTGTTGATTCGCGGTGCGCGCGCTCCGCGACTCGTGGAACGGGCCGATCTGAAGACGATGAAACAGGGCGCCGTGATCGTGGATGTCGCGGTCGACCAGGGCGGCTGCGTCGAGACCACGCGGCCGACGACGCACGAAGATCCGACGTACGTCGTGGATGACGTGGTGCACTATTGCGTCGCGAATATGCCGGGCGCCGTGGGCCGCACTAGCACGTACGCTTTGTGCAATGTGACTGCGCCGTACGCGGTTCGCATCGCGACGCTCGGACTCGCGCGCGCGGCTCATGAGGACCCATGCTTGCCGAGTGCGGTCAATATTCACCAGCGCACGGTGACGGACCAAGCGGTCGCGCGCACCTTTGGGCTGGCTTTTCATCCCTACGTGCCCTGAGTAGATCTCGAAAGTCGAGAACTCGACGCCGAAGGCTGTGCCGGCATGCGACGGCACTCGTGACCATCAACCAGAACAACAATCTGAGCGGCTCCCCGACTTTGAACCGCAGAGCCGCAGAGGACGCAGAGAGCTGAGGAAGATTTTTGGGGGGGTGCGCGGCCCGAAAGGTTCGTCTTGGTTCACGGCGAATGACGGGGCTCCTACGACGAGAGGCTTAGCAACGTCGAAGCCGGTCGTTTCCACGACGCGACGCGGCGCCCTGAGGAAACCCTATCTCCTTCATCTCTCAGACCTCTGCGTTCTCTGCGGCTCGGCGGTTAGTCCCTCTCGTACGTCCGCGACGCCGAAGGCTGTGCCGGCACGGGACGGCACTCGTGACCATCAACAAAAGAAACGGGCCCACGATTTGAGATCGCGGGCCCGTTCCGTTTTGTGCGGGGAGCTGGTTAGCGAGAAGCTCCGCGTTCGTGAGCGACTCGTCGGCTCACTTGTACGCGCTCATCAACGAGAGGCGACTCCAGGTCATGTCGGTGCCGGCGGTGCAGCGGGGTTTCGTCGGATCGGGTTGCGTGGTGCCGCCGCTGATGTCGCGCGCTTGGTATCCGACGCGCGGCTTGCCGTCTTTGGTGAGCGCGAGCGACGGGCTGTGGAAGAACCAAGCGCCAATGGTGCAGTTTTCCCAGAGGAAGATTTCGTCGGCGGGGATTTCGGTGCTGAGTTCGACTTTGGTCAGATCCCAGTTGGAAGTGGGGCCACCGCACGGTTCGGTATCGCAGTACGCGAGACCGATGTTGTAGTTGAGCGTGTACACGAGGCGCGGGTGGTCGTTTGCGTCGAGCGCGAGATCGAGCCCTGCGTCGATTTGATTGTGATCGCTCACGACCGCGCCTTGCCAATTGTCGTGCGTGCAGTCCTTGTCACATTGGAAGTAGATGATGTTCTTCGGCTTGCCGTCGTTTTCACCGAGGACGACCACGCGCGGCGCGCCGGCTCGTGTGAGCGCAAGCGAGACAGTGGGCCTCACGGTCACGGCATCGGTGTTGCTCTCGTACGGCTTGATGAAGCCGATGCCATTCCAATCATCTTCGCCCGTGCATGCGCCCGTACACTCGAGGTACGCGGACAGCTTTTGCCCCGCTTTGGCGCCGTCATTGATATTGATGACGGTCGCGATGTGCGCGCCGCCCGCGCGATCGAAGCGCAGCGACGTTCCTTCCCAGATTTCCTGCGCGATTTCCGAGTAGGTCCAGTTGTTCGCGTTGCCGCACGCGGAATCGCAGGTCGCGTACCAGGTCTTGGGCGGCTTTTGCCCAATGCCGAGGAACGCGCGATACGTGTGCATCAAGAAGCGAGGATGGCCGTTCGGATCGAGCGCGAGCGCTTCGCCTGACACTTCGCGATCGCCGTCGTGGTCCATGATCTCGTCGAGCTTCCAATTGCTCTCGCTCGTGCAACCGCTGTCGCAGCTGCCGTAGTAGAGCTTTTGAAACGCCGACAGCAACACGCGCGGGTGCCCGTTCGAATCGAGCGCGAGCATGGCATTCGCGACCGTGCCCTCGGTGGGCAGCGTGACGACTTTCACGTCGGATTGGCCGCGACAATTAGCGGGACAGTAAGCGTAATAGGCATTGCCGCCGGCGTACGCGGGATAGAGCGCGTGAGTTCCGCCCTGTGCGTCCACTTCAATGCTCGGCGCGGCGGTGTTGTCCGGTTCACCCGTGGGTAAGAAGAAGCGCGCGGAAGAGACGGCACCGTTGGGCGTTCCGGCGCTGCCTGCGGAGCCGCCGTTGTCGTTGGCTTCGCCTGCGTCACCGTCGGAGGGGGAACTGCCGGCCGAACCGCCGTCGTCCGCGGCTTCCCCGGCCTCCCCTGCCTCATGCCCGGAGCCATGATTGGAGCCCGCGCCGCCGCCTGCGCCCGTGTGATTGCCCGCTGCGCCCGCTGCGCCCGTGTGATTGCCCGCTGCGCCCGCTGCGCCGGCTGAGGCGGCGTTCGTACCGCCGTTGCCCGCGTCGCTGCAAGCCAAGCTGAATTGAGTAAGAACCGCGAGAACGAACCCTGCGTAACGTGTCTTCATCGTGCGCAGAATGTGGGGCGCGGCAGCGGCGGGCGTTGCTAAATCATTGCTAAGTGAACCTTAGGATTTTACTAGCGGCGCGCCGGCTCGTCGTTCGAACGAGCCGGCGGACACGTGTCACTTCTTGGGGGCGGCTGGTTTCGCGGGTGTCGGCGCGGGAACCGCGGAGGGCGCGGTGCACGGTGCAGCGGGCGGCGCTTTCGCCGGCGATCCACCGGTTGGCGCAACGGGGGGCGGCGGCGCGGTTTCCGGCGCGGGCGCCGCTTCAGCCGGCGCTTCGGGCGTCGGTTCGAGCTCCGCCTCGGGGACTCCGCCCTTGTCCTCGATCGCCTCGCGGCGCGCCTTCAAGAAAACTTGAATCTGCTCGCGTGACTTGGCCCAACTGCCACTGGTCACCGCAAACCATAATGCTCGAATCAACGATGCCCGCGAGCACCTGGGCACCGTGGATTGGCAGACGGCCCGTCAAGTAGTGCTCACCGTGAGTACGAATACCAAGCTTGATAGTCTCAGTGGTCGTCGTGATCGACACGTCATCGCACTTCAACAGCACGAAGCTGTTGCGCGGCTCGTTCAGACGCACGAGCACGAATGCACGAAGGCGATCGACAGCGACTGATCGTCGCCGCCACTGGCAGGCGACAATGTGGTCGAAGCGAACTGCAGGCGCGTCCCGATCAACCAATTACCCGTAGTGATGCCAACGCCAATGCCCGTGCCCGATCCGGCCAGACCATAGGTCGTGGTGGACGCTTCGCGTTCTTGAGGCTGGACCGTGCTGCCAGGTGCCTGGTCGGGCTTTAGGGTCGCCTTGAGCTAGTCGACCAGCGAGCCCTGCAGGCTCAACTGCAGGCGCTCGCGCCCGTCGCCCTCGCCACGCTCGACGCTCTTCGCCTCGCCAGCATCCTGGGACGTCGTGAGGTCATCCGCCTCCTGCGCCTGAACCGCACCCGCCATCGTCGCGCTCGCCAAGCCAATCGCCCACAAAACCCCACGCCCCACCATTTTCGACATACCGAACCACCATTTTCTCGAGAACAACGTGACCGCGCACCACCAGGCCGCGCGCCCGCCTACCACAAAAACCACGACAAAAGCGACACATCGCAAACACCCCGCAGAGTTGTAGGCCCCGCACCAAGAGCTGCCCCCCATCCCTCACGCTTGACCGGTCCAGAAAAATGCCTATCTTCCCCCTCACCCACACCCCCTCGGGGGCGATCGGTTTCGACGTGGGGACTGAAGGACAATCTGCGTGCGGTGGCACCCGTCCCACTCATCAAACGGGCCGTATAATTGCGAACGACAACGCAATCGCTCTCGCAGCCTGAAAAACTGACGAAAGCCGTCCAACCGTAAGATAGTTTTGGTAACGGAAGGGCGTCATTACTAAAGCTGGGTGACCGAGCGCGTCTCGGGTTCGGTCACTGAGAAACACCGAGGCTAGGTCGTGGCCGAATCCACGAACTCCTGCCGGCGGGGGCAACCACCGGCTACGCACGTGAACGAAGGTTGTCTCGATGCCTCGCGGACCCGGGTTCAATTCCCGGCGCCTCCAC
>DASQCO010000013.1:0-36020 GCA_035634635.1 Polyangiaceae bacterium | reverse complement strand
AGTCTGACCCGAATCGAGCTCCTGGCACCAATCGCCAGCTGGCATCCTGCACGGCTGGGAGAGGTTGCTCGTCGGATCGGAATTCGAGGCGCCACCGCGCTGCGTCTCTCCGCCCGACCCAGCGCTGAGCGCAGATTGAGCCCCACCGGAGGCGCCGCTCGCGCCGCCGAGCGTTCCGAGCGTTCCACGTCCGCCTGGCTGCGAGCTCGTGTCACCGCCGGAGGCCGTCGTACCACCGCCGCCAAATGAACGCGGCGCAACTGTTCCCACGCCGGCTCCGCCAGAAGAGCCTGCGCCCCCAAGCTCACCCGACGAAGAAAGCTGGGACTTGCCCGAGCATCCCCACAACATGAGCAGCGCTGTACTCAGGCACGCTGCACTCACGCGCGCCGCTCGCGGTGCGACCCAGCGCAGCTGCAACGACCCCACGTCGTCGATATCCCGCATGGGTCTGAGACCTACCACAGAGCTCCGATGGCGGGTACGAACGTAAGATTCTCGCGGGAGAGTGATCGCAAAGGCGCGCTTGCCGCCATACAGCTCGATGTAGTGAGATCGAGGACGCGGGCTTTACACGGTGCGCCGCTCCCTCCCATTGCGGAGGACGCTTGCTCATTCCGGGTAGAATTGCGTCACCGTCAAAAAGGGCGACCTCGGATTGCGTCGCTGGTTTACAGTCAAGGGCAATGAAGGTGGCCTCGGGGCTCGTGGCGCTTGTTCTCCTCGGCTGTGGCGGGCGCTCGCGGTCCGATCACGAGCAGTCCTCGCAGCCTGGCGCGCAGGGAGGGATGGCGGGAAGCTCGCTCGGTCTGGACCTGGGCGTGCTCGCAGCGGCGCGCTGCGCGGGCTTCGAACTACCGCCTGAGCCGGCGTTCGTGGCCGAAACGGCGGGCTTCCCGGTGTTCGGAGCTTGCGGGCACCTCACGATGATGCGGACCGACAGCACGCCGATCTGGAGTCCAGATCTGAGCGTGCTGGTTGCCTCGGCGCGACAAGTGTCTTTCAGTCCCGAAGGCACGCGCGCCATTTTCGTGCCCGCGCCGCCCGATGACGATCGCGTGCGCCGGCTCGACCTCACGACCCTGAAAAGGTTCGACACCCCCGTCGCGAACGTCGCCGAGCTCGACAACGGCGGGCTCAACTACGGCCTCTTCGTCAACCCGCTGGGCGATGTCGAAAGCTGGGTGTGCAGCGACCGGCACTTGCGCCTCTTCGCAGACCGAACGGCAGCTCAGAGCCCGCTCTTGGAAGCAACCGTGCCGTCGTGCTCGCCGCAGGTGAACGACGGCACGTTGGTTTGGTCGGTGGGGGCGTCGGTCAAAACAATCGATTTGCGAGGGGCACGCGTGTTCGACCAGTCGTTGCCGCCCTACGACACGAGCGAAGGTGGCGTCTGGCCCGCCCTCGATGGCTATGCCGGTGGCCGCTTCACTACGGACCCCTTCGCTCACGGTCCGCTGTATTCCTTGCGTGACGGGAGCTTGCTCGCCAACACCTACGAGCAGGTGCCCTATTTCGGCTCGAGCAACAACGCCGCAAACTCGCTCGATCCCCAGCTCGCGCTGCTCGTCGATGACGGAACGCGCGTCATCAGCGTGTCGGGCGTGCGCGGCCTCTACGTCTTCCGCGACAAGCGGCGCGCCTTCGCCTTCCAAGCGCTCGACGCCGACCGCGCCGCGCTCGTCTACCTCGACATCGTGAGCGGCAAGACCACGCCAATCGCCGAATATTCGAGCCACGTCTTGGATCCGTCCGTGTTCGCGCTGCCGGCCTTCGGCGTGTCGCCCTCGGAGCGTGCGGCGTACTTCTCGCTCGACCCCGTCGTCGACCCTTCGGATCCGAGCTCGCAGCGCGCCGCCGTCGTGCGCTGGATCGAAGGGGAGAGCCACGTGCTCAGCGACACGGTGCCCGCCCCGGCCACGAACCCGGCCGTTTCCGATGACGGCACCGCGGTCTTTATGGGGCTCTCGACGTCCACGCGCTTCCGGCCTGGTCTCGATCCGCTCATATTCCCTGGCATCGTCGGGCTCGATCTGAGCGAAGACGGTGCGGTCGATCTCACGTCCGCGCCCGTGCAAGGTCAGTCGGAGTCCGAAGTGCTCGTGACGAACCTGGAGAACGGCGGGGTCAGGACTTTGCTCTCGAATCTGTCCACGCTCACCAACGCACGAGATCTCTTTCACGAGCGTTACGCTATCCTCTTCGGACGGGGCATGAACGCGACGCTCCACGAACTCTGGGCGGGGCGCTACCCGGCGCCGCCCGTCCCGAGCAACTGAGGGCCGGTGTGCCACGAGCGATCACCGAGGTACACCGTTAGCCAGTTAGGGCAGCAGCTGCCCTCCGCCAATCTGGAACAGCGGCTTGCTCGGCCTCGCCAGGACGAACCCTAGCTCGGAGCGATACAGCCACGTGGCCTTATCATCGGGCGCGTCGAGCGCGAAGCCTTCGCCACCACGGAGCGAAGCGCGGACGCTGAACGTAGCGCCAGGCGATGAGAAGACCTCGGGAGGCGTCGAGGTGTCTCCAAAGACGAACACCTCTCCGCCTTTGGTCCCAGCAGCCACGTAGCGACCGGAGTGGCCCAATCCTGCGTCACACGCGAACACGCCGTCGACGGTGTGGCGATTGCTGCCGTCGTCATTCACGAGCGTGAGCGCGCCGCTCGCTCGCTCACACGTGACGACGAAGCCCGCTCCCATTGCCGCGAGGTCAGACGTGCTGGGAAATAGCTGCACGCCCGTCGTGGCCCCGAGCTTCCACGCTTCGAGGGCGCCGCCTGCGGTCTCCACGAGGAAGGTCCGCGGGGACGAGTAGCCAAAGCTTCCCTTTGCGCCGGGCACGAAGGTCGCGTTTTCACCAGTCACCTCGGCCGCCAATACCCCCACCGGATTGTTCTGGACCCCGTCGCAAACGATCGCGAAGGCCGAAGAATCACTAGCCCAGTTGTCGCGGTCGCTCGCGTAGACTCCTTCGTAGACGGTGACGCCCTTGCCCGCGTTGCGGTCCCAGACGCGCAGAAGGGACTTGTCTCCCTGGAGCGCGGTATACAAAATCTGGCTGGAATCAGGCGAGATCGAAAACCTAAACGGACGACCGAAGTCGCTGATGTTGCTGCTCTTGCCCGACTGCGCCTCGTAAAAGTCGATGCTGGTCGTGCCGTAGATGAGAACATCGTTATCCGCATCCCACGCCCATTCGATGGTGCCCCCATTCGAGACGACCGACTTGGCCGGACTACCGTCAGTTCCTGCCACGAACAGCTGGTACGTGAACGCTCCGTCGTCGTCGGTGTAAGCGTAATACTTCCCGCTCGGGCTGATGCGGGCCTGCATCGAGCCCGCGCACTCGATATCTCGGCGATTCTTGCCGTCCAGATCGATCAGCACGACCTGCCCGCCACCATTGATGAGCACGCGATCGCGCTTCTTCGGCAAGCTGAAGCCGTAGGAGAGCCCGTACATGAGAGAGCCGCTACTGCCATCCACATTGAATGACCACACGGCGAGCGCCGAGGTGCTGTTCTTCGTGTCGCTGGCTTCAACGAGCAGGTGCGTGGGTTTAGGCTCAGCTTGCCCGCCTTGGCCGGAGCCGCCAGTCTCATTTCCGGCACTGGCCTTGCCACCGCTATTGCCGCTCACGCCAGGGCCTTGCCCGCCGCGAGCGGTCTGGCCCCCAGACGGGTCTAGCGCACCACCACTGCCACCACTGCCACCGCTAGGCGACGGGCCGTTGCTCGTCGAGCTACCGCAGCCCGCAGCGAGCATGAGTGCCCCCACCGCCACTCCCCGTACTGCACTGAGTTCGATCATGCTTGGCCGTCTAAGGTCAGTCATACGTACGCGGCTCGTCAACCGATTCTTCCTGGGCGTCGCGCGCCGATCTCCGCTCTCGATCGGTGTGGCACGTGGCTCAGGCGGAACGTTGGGCGGATCTCGGGTGAGACGCGGCGACCTCTGGTGGGCCGAACTGATAAGAGCGACGCTCGACGGGCTCAGCGCAGCCAGCGGATCATCTTCGGATAGCCGTGCGGATGGTCGTTGCTGTGTGCGAGCCCCATCCAAACGAGCAGGGGCAACCCAATGTACTGTCCGCGGGCGAAGCACTCGAGGAGCCAGCTGCTGTCACCCTTGTATCCCGAGGAATGAAACACGATCTCTGGCGCAATGCGGAGTTCGGAACAGGCGGCGTAGGTCCAAAGCATGACCGCTAGTTCGTCGCCCGCCTTGGCCCGGTTGCCTTCGACGACGTTGCCGGACAGGTTCGTTCGCTCTTCAGCAACGCTGACCGCGATGTGGGCGGCTTCGTGCAGGAGATCGCCGGGATGCAAAAGGCGCCGCTCATCCACGACGAGTTCGCCATTGCGAATGCAGACGCCGGGCAAGAACGTTTGCTCCACGAGCTCGGCGTACGTGACTCGGAGACCGATCGTCGTGAGAAATTCGCAAAAATGCTGGAGCAGCGCGCGTTTGCTGGACAGCGAGTTCGGTGCGTTCGCCACGGGTGCGCCATGCTATCTGAGGTCGAGCAGCGGCGCCGCAGCTGAGCTGCGTGCGGCAGCGCGTTGTGCGGGCGCGGGGACGGCTCGGCGCTGCGCGTCCTTTCAGGCACGCCGCCCTTCTTCAACCAAGCCTGGTACTTGTGTGTATGCAGCGGCGCATGAACCCCCGACTTTCGAGGGGCCTGCCCTGTGCCGACGCGTTGCTGCGTGGCGTTGGGTAACTGATGGGAAACGGCGTGGGTGGCTCACGCCAAAGCGTCGAGATCCGGTGGGGAGGGTGCGTCCGAAACAAATGCCCATGGTGCCAGCCATTAATGACCTGTAGAGCAGTCAGGCCTCGAGTGACGGCAGCACGACCCGCGTCGCATCGACGAGCAGCGTGCGCGACCATGAATGCGTCTTAAAGCAAACGCCGAGCTCTTCGAGAGCCTGGGCGCTGCCACGCCGGAGCCCGCGCCCGTGTATGCGTCGCATTGCGGGCTCGAGGCGCGCGCGTTCTTGACCAGCACTGACGGCGGTCGATTTGCCCGACGTCCCACGCGCAATCCAGCACTTCATCCGCAGACGAAAATCGCTGCGACCAATCCCGCCACTCTGCGTCACGTGAGCGCAAGGCATGAACCAGCTGGAATCATCTGCAGTTGTCCAGCGCAAAGCCCGCGTTCGCGGAAACTGGCCTGAAACGTCTGAGGTCTCGCTGCTTCGGTTCGCGTTGGCGCCCCATCAAGGAGACATCGTATTCCCCGGCCGCTCGGAGGATGCGCAACGCTCGTCACGAGCTCGCGCGCATGGAACTGCTCGACGGACTCGAATATCGAGGCGGCTAAACTCAATGTCCAACAGCACCAGAGCTCGCGAAATTGAGCTCGCGTTGCTGAGTGAAATAGCTTATTTCACTAGGCTCGATCGAGGAGCAGGGTTGGCGGGAATCGTCACCTGGAGACTTTCAATTGGGATGAAGTATAGGTGTACGAATCGAGGCGAGGTGGGCCAGCGATTTCGTTGTGCGAGCGGCGCGACATTTCGGGTGTCTCGCGTCTGCGGGGGTGTGAGCTTCTTGCCTCGATTTTGGGCGTCATCGGCGTGCCTGTTCGGTCTCGCCTCCGGTTGCTTTGCGCCGGATCTGGACGGCGCCTGCCGGGTGGCATGCGATCTCGGTTGTCCCGAGGAGTGGAGCTGCAAAAATGATTATTGCGTGCCGCCCCACTTCACGGGTTCCTGTGCAACGGGGGGGGCAGAAGCGAGCAGCTCAGGCGGAGCTTCGGCAGGCACCAGTGGCGACACTAACGGCAACCCCGGCGGCGACTCCAGCGGTGACTCCAGCGGTGGAGCTCCCATGGATGGCGGTGCGGCCGGGACACCGGGTGGAGGTAACGGAGGGGCGTGCTCCGGGCTCGAAGTTCGGCCTCTCGAGAACGGGAATTGGTGCAGCGGCGACACGTCGCTGCAACTGCAGGTCTCGGGCGGAAAAGCTCCCTATACCTGGCACGCGAACAGCACTTGCGGACTCTCGTTGGAGCCGGACGCGAAAGAGTCGGCGGTTCTCCACGGTACGGGAACAACGGCTGGCGACTGCAACATCACAGTTACAGTCGATGACAGTCAGGGGGCATGCGGCAACCTAAAGCGCACGATCACCGTCCACGAGATTCCGGCGCTGGATCAGACGCAGCTTCCCGCCGCGTGCGCCTTCGAAGAGTACGCAGTGCAGCTCGTGGCCCGCGGTGGCGACGTGGCGACACGCAAGTTCGAGACGAGCACGTCTGGTTGGTCAATCGCCGACAACCAGCTGCGCAGGTGGCTGGGCGACCCGACGGCGAAAGATCCGATTCGCGTGAGCGTCACCGTTCGCGACGACTACTGTACCGCGCAACCCGTCGATCTCGAGCTACCGATCGAAGATCCGGCCTCGCAGCGCTGCCCGAAGTTGGTGATTGTTCCCCCACCGCTCGCAGACGCCCCAGCCAATTCGCTGCCGCGCCCCTGTGCCAACATGCCGTACGAGATTCGCATCGAAGCGAGCCCAGAACCTTTGGGGTGGGAGCCAGTCGCGCTGCCCACCGGTCTGGCGGCTGGAGCGAGTCCAACTGATCCCAGTCAGCTCGCGGTCAACGGCACGGCGGCGTGGCCTGCCGCTGCAGCGGCGGCAATGCAGTTTCGCATCAACGCCCTCGACGGACGCCATTTCCTTTACAGCTATTCTTTGACTCCGCGGGACAAGTGTTGGTTCGCGGACGTCGAACGCGCTGCCGAGCGTTGGCAGCTCCAGCTCTGGGATCCGGAGCTGGATCCTGCGCTGGCTCACCGCCACGCATTTGGCGCGGCCGACGCCGAAGTCACCAGCATGAGCTTTTCACCCGACGGCAAGTTCTTGGTCTACCAAGCGAGCCGCGCAAGCAACAGCGAGCTCACCCTGGTGAGCCTGAGCAACCTGCAGGAACAAGCCATCTCGTTCACCGGCAACGTCGAGCAGTACGTGTGGTCTCCTGATGCGTCGTTGCTCGCGGTCGTCACGCGAGACACGGGCACCACGCTCGGCGGCATCGACGTGAGCGGCGTCGCGGCGTCGTCGCAGAGCGACACGGGCATCCAGGGATTAACGTACTTGCAGCCGGTTGCGACGCCAATTGAGGCCCCGCCAGTTTGGTTTGGGGACCACTCACTTGTTCTGCAGGCGCATTCGAGCAAGTACCCTAAATACTTCGATACGCGCTTCGCTCACGTCGAGTTGGGTGGGTTCGCGGAAGTCACCGAAGCGGGTGTTCGGACCTACAACCTCGCCTTGACGCTCCTTGGGTTTCCCGGTGGCTATGTCGCGAGCGACGGCTCTTTTCTGGACTTCTTCGAAGTCGGCGCGGGGAATAAGTACACGGTATATTGGCACGATGATAATATGTTCACGGCTTTCCCGCCGAGTGGGCAATTCGCGGGCCACACGGACCAGGGACAGCTAAGTTGGTTCTCTGTCCCGGCACTGGAATCAACGGACTCGCTGATCGCCCAAAGCGCGGCCGGCGAGTGCGGTGCGCTGCTCGCGTGGAGCGATCAAGGGGAACGCAGCGCTTGCGTTACCGGTAGCGGCGTAGGGGCACTGCGCTTTTTCGAACGCGGAAGCGCTAACCCCGGCACGCTGAGTTCGACGACAAGCACGACCACCTACGTCTATTCGGAGCAAAGCTCGAGCGAGCGGCGCCGCGTCTTCGCCAAAGATGGTCGACATTTCGCGTTCACGACTGATGCCTCGCTGTACGTGGTCGACGCAAAGGATCCTAGGGCATTTTACGAGTACAGCGCCCCATGGATCGATGGTGGTGCTGAGCGAGCTAAGCAAGCCAACGCGATCGACCTCGCTTTTTCCGCCGACGCTCGCTTCGTAGCTGAGCACCGCGGCCGTCAACTGAAGGTTGCCGATCTCTCGTCGAACCCCAACAGCCCCTGGGTGCCGGAAGTGGGGATGAACCTCGCGCCCGATTGCAGCGAGAGCTACATCGCTGCGCCGAAGGCCTGGTGTGGTGCGCAGAGTGCTCCGCGCGACCTGAGGTGGTCGCCCCGCGGGCCTTGGTTCGCATTTGTCAACGAAAGCGAGGTCCTTTCGATCAGCTACCTCAGCACGGGCCTCAACAAACTGCACTCTGACCAGGTGAACGCGGCATGTAGTGGCGATTGCGTTCGCAGCTTCGACTTTCAACCGTAACGTCACACAATAACGATCGGAGGTAAGTAATGAACATCGCGACTTTCGAACTGCCAGTCACATTAGACAGGCGGAGATATTTGGGAACGCATTCGGTCTTCAATGCCTGGCGTTCCACCAATCAAATCAATGTCATCTTCGTCCACAGAGGGAAGGATGCAAAAAATCCCGTTTCTGGATCTCTTGATCCCGAGTGCAAGGTCTTGAGCGTAGACCTGAGTGCCGCTGAATACGATAAACTTTGGGCAGAAATATGGGGGCAGCAGGCGCCCCATTTGACCGTGAGACTTGAAAAGAATGAGGTCAGGCAATTTGGTGTGAAACCCGAGGAAACAAGGATAACGCAAAATGACTGACTATATCGCTACGCCTGTTGCTCGCGGTACCCGCGACCCCTCTGGACCGAGAGTCGTACTCCGCTGCACGAACCCGGATTTGTGCTACATTGAGGTTCGCCCCAACTTCTCGAATTTTACCGAAGGTAGCGTGGAATGTAATGCCGCTTCGGTATTGGTTCCAAGTGCACAATTTGCTGCCTTGTTTGATGACCCCGCTGTGCGTTCTGCACAGATCAACGTTGCCGGCGACATGGTCACGAGCTGCGAATTCGATCGTTGACATGGGGTGATAAAGCGCCTCGAACACGGCGCCCCTTAGCGGACTCTGTAACTGCTGCTAAGCTTCGCTCTATGTCGCTCCAGGGGTTGCACGAAATGTATTGTGCGGGGAAGCAGCGCTGGCCGAATGTCGAAGTGGACTTCGATGTTTTCGCTGCCCACTGCGAGCGCGCGATCGCTCCCGAATGGGGGGAAGACGCGCGCTCGCACGCGGCCGAGCTCTATCTGTGTTGCGGTTGCGTACTGGGCAACGCGAAAGCTGCGCAGGCATTCGCGAGCGAGGCGGCACCCGTCGCGCGCGGTGCGATTGCGCGCATCCGCCATGATCCGGATTTCGTGCAGGAAACGCTGCAGGAGCTGTGGGGCAAGCTTCTGCTGGGGCCCGCGCCGAAGGTCGGAGAGTACTCTGGGCGTGGCTCGTTGCACGCTTGGCTGAAGGTTGCGGCCGCACGCATGGCGCTCGACCGGTTGCGCCGTCAGAAGGTCCAAAGACGAGATAGCACCTCGTTGGACGACGCCGTGGCCGGGGCGACGCTCGGTCCTGACTTGGCGTTGATTCGCGCGCGCTACGGCGATGCCTTTCAGGCCGCTTTGGCAAGCGCAGTGGCATCGCTCTCGGTCCGTGAACGCAACGTCCTACGGTCGCATGCGGTGGGTGGCTGCAGCATCGATCACATCGGGACGGCCTATGGCGTGCACCGCGCCACGGCGGCCCGCTGGCTCGAACGCGCGCGACGCAAGATTTACGACACGGTCCGGGCTCAGCTCAAACTCCGCTACCGAGAGCTGACAGAAACCGAGTTTCGCAGCTTGGCGCGGGCGCTCGGGTCGCAATTGGAAATAGGCACTTTTGCGAGTCACGACGGGACGGCTGATTCCGCAGACGCAGAGCCGGCTACTGGTCGTGGCCAGAAGCTCCACCCCTAGCAGACTGCGATTCCGCCCAGACGACATGGGGGCCAACACCACTGTCGAGTTGCCGAGTCTTCGGGCTCGCCCCATTGCCGAAGCTCGCCCCTGGCGTCGCAAAGTGTCTAATACTATGCTGTTTCTAACGGCCGATGCCGCATCGCACCATGCCCGACCGACCCGCGAAGGGCGAATTGCGCACGCCATCGAGCCCACGGCCCTGTTTGAGCGACGACGAGATTGCCGCGTTCGCACAAGGGCAGCTCAGTCAGGCCGAGAGACTACGAATCGAACAGCATATGGATGGGTGTGAGGCCTGCGCAGCGTTGCTGGACGAAGTCATGCGCGGTCTCAATACCACGCTGCCCTCGGCCGTCGCCGATCCAGGAACAGACTGGGCGACAACCTTTTCGCGCGGCGCGCTGGTCGCCGACCGCTACGAAGTCAGGCGCTTCATCGCGCGTGGGGGGATGGGCGAGGTCTACGAAGCCTATGACCGCCAACTACAGGAACGCGTGGCGCTGAAGACCGTGTCGTCCAGCGCTTCGGATAGCCCACGCGCGATCCGCGACTTGAAAGCAGAAGTGCAGCTCGCGCGGCGCGTGACCCACGCCCATGTGTGTCGGATCTACGATCTTGGCACGCACACGCTCAAGAATGGCGGAGTGGTTCACTTTCTAACGATGGAGTTCGTCGAAGGCGAAACGCTGGGCCAGATCCTTCGCGCTCGGGGCGCGCTCACGCTCGACCGGTGCGACCAGTTCGCTCGAGGTTTGCTGCAGGGCCTCGCCGCCGCGCACGCTGCCGGCATCCTGCACCGTGATTTCAAGAGCGACAATGTGATGGTGCGTCGCAATGACGGCGGGCGGCTGACTCCGGTCATCTTGGATTTCGGACTGGCCCGTCATCTCGACGAGCGCTCACGGGCTCGATCGAGCGGCCAAACGATGGTGGGTACACTGGCGTATATGGCACCCGAGCAAGTCGAAGGTGCCCCACTCTCCAAGGCCACGGACATCTATGCGTTCGGCGTGGTCTGGTTCGAGATGTTGACCGGCAAACTCCCGTTCGCTGGCTCACCGCAACTGGGCGCGCTCGAGCGTCTGACGAAGCCGCCGAACGCACCGAGCGTGCTCAACCGCGAAGTCCCCAGAATGGTGGATGCGGCTGTGCTGCGATGCCTCGCGCGCTCGCCCACCCAGCGCTTTCAGACCGCGCAGGGAGTGCTGGATGCGCTCGACGCCACGCCTTCCGTGCCGCTCAAACGCTCACCCTTGCTCATCATGCAGATCGCAGCTGCATCGCTGTTGCTGGTGGGCTTCGTTTATGCAATCGGCAGCCAGCAGCCGCGTGTGGTGAATTTGCAGGCGACGCTGCCAGCGGGGGCGCCCACTGCGCCCGCGTCACAATTGCCGGTTGAACCCACGGCTGCCACGGCGTTTCCGCTTGCGAATTCAGCGCCGTCCCCGCTACCGGAGAAAACGGGCGCCCCTGTGGTCAAGAAAAACAAACGTCCAGCCGTCGCAGATTCGGCGCGTGTCATGCCCGAGTCTCCCGCTGCTGCGGCCGCGCCGAGCGCGAGTAGCAACCCCACGTTGCCGAGGGCAAGGCGCTGGCCGTTTGGGACGAGCCCCCTCGAAGCGACAAGTGGCGCGTCGGCAACGGCGAGTACTCAAAACCGCAGTGAGTAGCTCGCATTCACCGCTTGGGGCTGTACGGAGACAGCCACGTCCTGAGTGGGACTTGGCTTGGCCTCCGGATTCAAGACGACGAGTAGCGTCCCGCCCACCGCCAGCGCCGCAGCGGTGCCGCCGAGGATCCGCGCTGTTGTAGCGGACGCCGGACCGCGCTGCTCGAGGTGAGAGTGTTGCTGCTGCCAGTCGACGCTGCGCGCTGGGTCGCCCGGGGCCGCAGCCCACAACTGTTCGTACTCGCTCTCGGCATTTTCGGCGCGCACCGCATAGAAGACCGCGCCCGCGGCGAGCACCGCGCTCACGCCGATCGACGACCATCCGCCGACGCGCGCGGCGGTCCAGTAGCGGGGCCCCGGCGGAGACTCTCGATGAGCTTCGACGTTCAGAGGCGTGCTCGGCGGAGCTGGTAACGGCTGCGTCGCCTTGGGAAGCTGCGGCACCGACGTACAACGTGCCCGTAACTCGACGATTCGCTGCGCGGCAAGCGCACCCTTTTGACCATTCGGGTTGTCCTTCAGATACTCCTCATACCAAGCCAAGGCGTCGCAGTCGTTGTGCTGCTCTCGCTGCAGCTCGCCCAGAATGAACAAGAACACGGAACAGCTCGAGATTGCGTGCGCCTCGCGTAGGAGCCCCACGGCGGAATTCGTGTCACCGCCCTCCCATGCCGCCAACGCGCGATGGAAGAGCTCGTTCGTGTTTTGGCTCACCTCTTCGGTCTTCACACAACCGGCGTCCTCCAGGTGGTCGGAGCTCTCCGCTGGCGGGGCCTCGGGCGTCGCTTCTTGAGCTGACGCCCTGGCGGGTGCATGCATTGCCGCCAACAGCAATGCCAGCGTCGTGACCCGCGGCCCCTGCCAATTCCGCGTCTGCCTAGCCGAGGCTGAGCTCAACACGTTGTGCATGCTACTTCGATGACGCGGAAGTGGCGATAGGTCGCAATCTTTCGGGCTCATGGCCGCGGTACTGGGCCAGCGCGTGGCACGGCCCCTCTGCGTGAGCTGCAATTCTCGATTGAGCGGCGCGCTCGATTGCTCGGTGAGCCGTCGTCCACACTCTGCTGTATGGACCTGACGGTCCGACCGTCAACGTCCATACAGTTACTGGTTGGAGCGACACGGTCGCGCTGTCAATGCGTTCCCATAAACGCCCGGGATCGAGGGGGCGACCGTGCTCATCTATCCAGTAATTGGATGAATCGCCACGGTCGAACCGTCGCGATTGCACAGCGACTGGATGGACGGTGACGGTCCTACCGTCCTATTGATACAGCGATTGGATGGACGAAGACGCCCATACTGGCCTCGTTGTTCCAGTTACTGTATAGACGTGTGGGGTCGCTAGCGGGGCAACTGAGCCGCCTTGGGCGCGTCCCAGTTGGGAGTGGCATGGTTCGCAAACGAAGCCGATTCACTCGAATGCGTGCGAAGCGGAGTCGCCCAAAGACCCGAGCGCCGAAGACGGGCTGGTTGATCGCGGAGCTGGCGGAGCTGAGCGGCGTTCCGGTTCGCACGCTTCGCTACTACGTCGAGCAGCGATTGATCGAGCCGTCCGAATTTCGAGGCACAGCCACTCGTTATCAGCGACGTGAGTTGCTGCGCTTGTTTGCGACCTTGCGCTTGCGCGCCGAGACTCGCTTGAAGCTGTCCGAGATCAGGAAGCGGATCGACGTGCTCGGGGAGCGCGAACTGGAGTCTTGGTTGCGGGAGCAGCCACTCCCGCCCACGCTCGCTCGAGCATTGGCGGTGAGTTCGACTGGAGCAGCGCCCTCGACGTCGCCTGTGCCCACGCCCCCAGCGCAGCTTCCGCCGCTACAAACAGCAGCTGGCGCTGTGGGTGAACTCGCTGCTCCGTTGCTCGAGAGTTGGCAGCGGATCCGGCTTGGCTCGAGTCTCGAACTGTTGGTCCGTTCGGATGCGAGCCCGGAGGTTCGTGGCGCTGCGCTGCGAATTTGCGCGGACTATCTAGGAAAGATTCCCTGAGTCTATGCGGGCTGATTCTTAGACGCGTCGGGAGCGTCGGCGATTAGCGAGCTCGTAGCTGCTCGAGCTGTGCGCGCAGCGACTCGATCTCTCTGGCTTGCTCTTCTGCCCGTTGCGCTTGCTCTTCTGCCCGTTGTAACGCGCGATCTCGGGCCTCGACGAGGTCGCCCACCATGCCGTTCAATTTGCTCACCAACTCTTCGAGAAAAAGCACCGGCGCGGTTCCATAGTAGAAGCGCAGCATGCCGCCTTCGAGCGTCAGATCCAGACCCAAAACGTTGGAAGTGAGCCGCCCAGCCTGGGGCACGATCCGCTCGTAACTCGAGGAATTCGCCTTGAGTCGGTAGCCGAGGATCCGTGCTCCGACGCGATCGAAGATGAAATACTCCGGAATCCCGAGTCGAGCATAGCGCAGCACATTGGTCTCGAAGTCCTTGGTCGCGCAGCCTCCGACGTGAACCTCGATCACGAGATCGAGGCCCTTGCCCTCGTGACTCGTCACCCAGCGCGAGCGCTCGTGCGCATCGACGTCGAGAACGGCGAGGATGTCGGGACAGAAGCGTGACTCATTGGGATAGTAAGTGGCGAGCTCACTCGAAACGTAGATCCGCCGACCGATGGTCCTGAAAAACTCATCGAGAGCGTTACGCGCGCGCTCTTTCGGCACGCGATGCGGGTCACCCTCGGGCGGATGAAGGTCGAGCGGGACTTGTGCCGGCAGCGCGGCGAGCACTTGTTCCCGTTCTTCTTTCGTCATCCGGTCCCAGATCTCCCGCGCGGGCGCGCGTGGATCATTGGGATCCACGGTCCAGGGTGGATGACTCATGTTGTCGACGGTAGCATCAAACGGTTTTGGGGGTGCATTTCCCCTGATCGGCACACGAGCGGAGCAGTTTCGGAAAAGTGGCCTCGACTCGTTGAGCTGGCGGCGAGGGCGGGGAAGGCGGCCTACGGCTTTGCTAGCTTCATGATCGTGCCGGTCGCCGTGTTGGACTCCCATCCTGGCACCGACCAGTAGATGGCCTTATCGTCGGTTTTCGGTGAGCCGCACATGCCGGACTCGCGAGGGATCGAAAAGAGCTGCTTCGAGGTTCCGCCAGCGCGGGACACCATAGCGAGCACGCTTGGCTTTGAGCCCTTGATGCCGTTCTCCGTCCAATAAACCGTGTCTTGATCGATCGCGAGAGCGTTGCCCGCGCCCGGTCCAGTCGCGAGTTGCACTGCGCCCGTGCCATCGAGATTGGCCTTCATGATCGTCCCGCCATTGGCCAAGTTGGCCCAAAAGAGGTTCGATTCGTCGACGGCGATCCCGTTGAGGTTGAACTGTCCGGTCACGATGGCCGTCGATGTGGTGCCGTTCAACGGAACGCGGTTGAGCGTGGTCGTTGTCACCCAATACAGATACGCCGAATTGACGGCAAGAAAGCCTTGGATCGACGTACCAGCGCCGACGGACTCGCTTGTACCGCCGCTCAATGGGATGCGCCGAACGGCGACGCACCAAGCGTTCAACGTTGGGCAGTCTTGAAAGTAGAGCCAGTTTGGACTCACGGCAATCGCAGGGGAATTGAGCGCACCAGCCACGACAGCCGCGGTGCCCCCGGCGACGCTGAGCTTTTGAATCGCGCCGCCGCTGACTGCACTCGACCAGTACATGTTGCTGCCATCGAGCGCGAGCCCTCGTGCAGTGTTCTGATTGGCAGCTACTTCCACCGGCGTCCCGCCGGTCGCGGCGACCTTCATCACGGCGCCGCCTTGACCGGTGGTGGTGTCGCCGGTTCGCGTCCAATACACATAGGGTCCAGCGACCACTACTGCCCCGGGATTGAGCTGCCCGCTCGCGAGCACGATCGGCTGACAGGTGCCTGCCTGGCACACACCGCCCAAACATGAGTGCCCGCATCGCCCGCAGTTCTCGGGGTCGGTACTGAAATCGACCCCGCAGCTCGCGCCGCCGCCATTTCCACCGTTCGAGCTGCCACCGCCGTCTCCGCCGCTCGAGCTGCCGCCGCCAGTTCCGCCGCTCGAGCTGCCACCGCCACCGGTCCCCGCGCCTCCGTTCGAGGTGCCACCGCCACCGGTCCCGGCGCCTCCGTTCGAGATACCTCCGGTCCCGGCGCCTCCGTTCGAGATACCTCCGGTTCCGGCGCCCCCGTTCGAGGTGCCCCCGTTCGAGGTGCCCCCGTTCCCCATGCCTGCAGAGCTTGATGGTGCATTCGCGGTGTCAGCAATTTCGTCCCCGCGAGCTCCGGCCGAACTGATCTCTTCGCTTCCTTCGCCGGCGGCGCCAGAACTCGCGCCGTTATCTGACGCGTGAGTCTGGCCGCTCCCCCCTGAAGCGTGCTCATCAGGCGAGCCGACTTGGCCCCGGCCCGACGCACCGCCATTTTCCTCGGCCGCCGCACGCGTGAATTCACGATGTACGGAACAAGCCAGTGTCAGAAGCCCAATACTCGCAATCGTCGGCAGCGCGGTCTTGATTAAAAAGTTCATTTCGTGACACGGCATTGCAGCGCGCGTGCCATCCGCAGCCACTGCGCCCATCAGCGATTTGCGGCCGAATTTCAGCTGCAAATGCAAGCAGAGTCACGCGCCGCGCAGGATTGGTGCGCAAGCTGCGCAGTTTCATTGCGCAGTTTCATTGCGCAATGCTTGACCTCGTCATTGCCGCAGGACGGCGCCAACCTGGGCCTAGTTCACTGGCCGATTCGGTGAGAAAGACCGTGGGTTTGCATTGATTCCCCAGGTCTCGCCTTTGCACTCACGGGTGTGTCCGTGCCGCTGCCAACCTTCAGCTGTGGACTAACGGAAGCCGCCGCTCCTGCCGGGGAGCGTGTCGAGGGGGCTGACCGCGGACGGGGCACGCGGACATACCGAGCGCCGCGGGTTGCGATGCTGGCTCGCGAGCGCCCACCAATTCAAGACCGCGCGGCGCTGGCGGAGACACGGCGCAATGCTCGCGTCAGGTTCTTGATCACCCTCGCCAAGTTCTGCATGGTGTCGGCTTCGCGATCTCCCCAGGCCCAAAATGAGATCATCAACTGCGAGCCGAGCTGTCCGTCACCCACCGGGAGCGCCAAGTAGCGAGCAGGGATCCGGCTGGTGCCGATTGCGCCCCATTGAAACGCCGAGTCGAGTTCCGCAAGCTCCAGGTGCAGCTCGTTCTTCAGCCACACCACACGGCCGTCTTCCGTATTCCGCTCGAGCGCGCGGAACAGCACTACCACGCGGCCACAACATTGGAGTGCTTTGGGGATGGTCAGGTCTTCATTGGTATGCGGGCCCGAGAACGCGCAATCATTCGACTCGAGCGCTGATCGGGGATGGTTCAGCTGCTCCAGCATGTCATAGAACGATTGCACTCCGGCGAAGCGACTCCACGGTAAAAAGTCCTCCAGCGAGCTTCTGATGAGTGAAGGCGCCGCGGTCAAATCGTAATACTGCGACTCCGGGTTCTCGGCCGCGCCAAGCCACGGATGAGAACGCGGTTCGTGGCAGGCGCTGCCGGCGTACTCGTAGGTTTTCAATCGAGTGCGCTCTCGACCAACGTCTCGAGAGCGACGAGATCTTCATTGGCAAGCTTCACCTTGTCGAAGGCCGCCTCGAGAGCCTCGCCAATCATCGACTTGTCGGCTCGCACGCCAACCTTGAGCTCACGCAATACCTTGGCGACGTTGGCCTGGGCGTCACTCAGCTCTTGCTGCGCTACCTTGATCTTGTCGAGAATTGCCTGCTTGTTCATGAGCGCAGTCGCCCCGCGCTGGCTTTGGGCTGCACTCATTCGAACCTTAGTGCCTCTAGCTCTCGATTGAGCGCGTCTTCGATGTTGCGCTTGTTCTCCGTGCGCTCACGGGTCAGCTCGGCCTGCTGCATCAATTCCGTGCGCCTCTTGTTGTTGACATCGGTGATGAGCGTTTGCAATGCGTCCCGCCGGCTCGCGACTTCACCGGGCTTCACCTCGATGTGCAGCAGAAATTCGGCGCCGCGCTCTTCGGTCGACACGCCGTCACCTTTGCCGGCATCGAACAACTCGCGCCACCGGGCTTCCGGGCTCCGGCTCAAGCGAAAACTCACGCGGCCGGATGGTTCGCCGCCGCTGGCACGCGCGCTTCCCTGAATCGCGCGCAAGAGTTTGATTTCTTCGTTCACGCCGCACCAGGCGTTTCCGTGCCTGGCGTGGACTTGCCGAAGCAATGCAGGCAACGCGTCGCGTTCTGTCGAATGCGACCATGGCAGTGGGGACATTGGCGGCGTGTAGGTTCGGGCTCGATCTGAATGAGCGCCACCAGAGCTTGCCACGACGCCTCCGATTGCTCGACCCGCAGCGCCTCGCTCTCGGTTTCGCCCCTCGCCGAAAACCCCCTGACTCGGAACTCCATTTCGGCGATTGCCCCGCGCAACTTGTTGCGCTCGGGCGCGCCGCGCTCACTCTGGTCCATACAGGCCTCTCTGGAGCCGACATCGACTCCGCTACTGGGTTGATTGCGAGCGACAACAATTCGTGTCTCGCGCGCCACCGCCTTTGCGGACTGAGTTTTTGCGAAATGAATTTGAGGGACGCGGCGCCGCGCGCACCGCCTTCCTTGGCGCTCACCGTACGCTTCGTTCGGCGAAAGTCAAAGCTCGCGCCGAAATGCCTCATGCTTGAACGAGCATCGCGCGCACATCAGTCGTCGCATGGTCGCGACCGACGCTAGCGATGTTGCTTTCCGCGATGACCGGCGGCGTGGGGCGCCGGTGCGCGTCTGGAGTCTCTCCATTCGTACGTTTCGCCGGACCGGCCGGCTTCATCATCCCCGTCTGCACCGATGGCGGAAATGGCGTATTCCGCTTGTTCGCCCGAGCCCCTGGTGGCGAGTCGAACGCGACGAGCCTGACCTGTTGCCCGATCTGCCGTCACAAAGACCGCCACGACTTGGTCGTGCACTGAAAAAGCGTCGCGCAGTGCCTGCTGCGTGGACTCGACAGAAATGCTGCCAACGAACGTACGATCTTCCATTGGGGAAACTCGCTGATCGACCCAAGGACTTGTCATCACCGGCGCAGTGGGTCATTCCACGCAGCGATCGGAGCACCTGAGGAGCGACTTGAAGTTGGGAGCGCTCTCGATCCTCGAAAACTCGGCGTTTGGCCGAGTAAATGACGGCTACTGCGAGAAGCAGGAGCCGTCCCGCCGCGCGGATCGAACACGTGCTGGGGCGTCACAAGGCACGTACGACGATCACCTTGATTTTGCGAGGCTACCCGTCAGGGCATGACCCGTCAAGCGACGTTCCGGAGCGCTCGGTTCGACAATGGGCAACCACTTGCTCACTTCACGCCCTCGAACACGACGCCAGATCCCTTCCGTGGGCAGGTTTGCACCAACTTCAGGTCATGAGCGTAGCCGGCGCCACTTCCGAGCTAAGAGCCCTCTGCCTGGAGCTCTGCGACGTTGAAGTTCCACGATTCCGCGCCGGTCTGTCCGCTGACTCTGACACCGCGAACGCCTTGCAACTCGGGGCCGCTGAAGGTGTAGCTCTGTCCTGCAGCTGATGCCGAGTAAGGATACTCGGGACTCACGCTCCATCCTGATTCGATCCAGGTCTTGCCGTCAGTCGTGAATTGCAGGCTGCAGCTCTGTTGTAGGTAACCGTTGCCGTAGCCGTCTACTGCACCATTGACGAAGGACACTTGCGAGATCGTCTTGCGATCGGGCCAAAGTAGTCCTGCGGCTTCCCACAGCGTGGCTCCGTTTTCACCCGCCTCGTTCAGCGCAATGCCTTGGGTGGTGTTGCCATCGTTGAGTCCAGCGTTTTCGATACGGTTGTCGTTCGCGGTCGCGTTGCTGTTCGCGGACCACGCATACGCGGTGGCGCTGGCAGCAAGACCCGAGCTTGGCTGACCAGAGGTCGGCACGGTCTGATCAGGGGCGTCTGCCAGCGGCACGAATTGAAAATCGCGGATGATGACCTCGACGTCTTTGCCGTCGGAGGGCGGATTTTCAGTGCACCAGAGGTTGATGGCGAGGGGCACGGGTTGCTGAGTAATTCTCTCCTGCGGTTTCGCCGGAGCATAGGCCCAGGAGGCGAGCAAGGGTCCCTGATCGCTGCCAACCGGCGCATAGCCACCGATTAGAAAGTCGCTGATGTTCGTCGAGGTCCAAACGAAGCGCGAGGTGGTTTGGGTGCCGCCATTGAGCGTGAAAGACTCGGCGTGAGTGGCGTCGTCTGGGGCGCCTTTGCCGACCACCGGGTAATTCGTCCAGCTGACGTTGGGCGCACTCTCGTCACCCCAACGTGAGTATTCGAAATCGATCTCGTTTTGGCCGTCTTCACCGATGCAAGCGCGGGGCCCATAGGTGAACAGGCCCAAGACCACGTTCTTGTCGAGCAGGTCGAGCGGCGCTTCGATTTGCCACTGATAGGTCCCAAATCCGAGCAGCTCGCGCGTGTACATCTCCGCGGCGGTCCAGGTGTTTCCTTGTTTTCTGATGCGCAGGTGAAGATAGCCCTTGGCGTCGACGAACACGTTGTTCGGATCAGCCTGCGCAACGCCGGCGATTCCGCCTTCGATCACGTCCCAGGTGTAGCCCCGCCAGGAGAGAGTTTTGGCGGGCGAGTCGGGCGTTGGACAGCCCGTGGCCGATTCGCGGCTGGGGTCTCGAGAGTTCGGACGGGTTGGCTCGGCGTCGCCGTTCTGCGCGCAGCTGCTCAAGGCGAGGGCTGCGATGCCGAGCCAGGTTCGTGAGTGTTGTTCGGCTATCATCATGTGACGTCCGTACCGATTCGCCGAAAAACGGGTGATCGCGGACGCGCAAGATGAGGATGGCAGTTCCCCTCAGTCCGTCCCAGCCACGCCAATCCCAACGATGACCCACCTGCCGTCGCGTTGTTCGAACCAGAAGTGATCGGTGATGCCCATGCTCGGTGCGTGGCAATAGCAATAAGGCGCGTCTTTGGCGCATTCGAAGGTCGCGCAGGACGCGTTCTTTCCCCAATCACCGAGCGTGTCGAGCCAGCGAAGCTTTTCGTCGCTCAGATCGTCGCGTTGTTTGGGGTTCTTGCGGAGTGGGGCTCCACCGCCCGTGTCGTACCAGCCGCTCATTTCGAAGACGGTCGCGGTGCGTGCGGCGTTCGCGCGGAAGCCGCGCGCGGTTTGCGAAGCTCGGAGCAGCGCGAGCGCGGCGCCTCGAGGGATCCCGCGGTGTGGCACTCGTTCGAGCGCGACGATTGCGTCGCCGACGCTGTTTGCGTCGTGGGCCCAGAAGGCGAGCGCACTGTCGTTGCCGCGTTCGCCAGGCCTCGACGTGAGTGGGGCGAGCCCATACACACCGATCCAGGGCTCGACGCCCGGACGCTCGAGGCGCAGAACGAGCTCTTCGCGCTGGTCGCCTAGGCGATCCCATAGCCCAGCTTCGAGGTGTCCGCCGGGGTGCGCGAAGCTCGCGTCGCTGACCGCGTCGATGCCGCGGAGCGCAACGACGGTGCCGCCAAAGAGCACGAAGGCGCGGCGCGGCTGTTCGACGTCGAGCACCGCGATCGGAACGCTTCGCGACCACAGCCCGCGCCAAACCACCTTGCCACTCACCGGCAAGCGAGCAATCTGGCGATCGAGCGCCTGCTCGCTGTCGGCCGAATCGGTCGAGGACGTTGCAACGGCTGTCGGAGCTGTGGCGGGTCGGCTCCACGCTGAGAGACTCAGCTTGTCTTTTGTGTTGTCGAACCAAAGCACGCTGCCGTCTGGCGCTTCGGCGTAGTGACGCCAGAGTGGATCGCGTCCAGACCTGTAGATCTGCCCTGAGGTGAGCTCGTCTCGCAGGCTCGAGACCGCGCGCTGCAGCTTGCTGAGCTCTGGCCAGCGCGTCAGCTGTTCGGCGGCGATGAGTTGCTTGCGCTCACGGAAGACGCCCTGCCAAGTCACTTCGACGGAAAGACCATCAGGCCCGATCTGGGCTTCCGGTGCGAGCTTGGTCAACTTCAGAAGCTCGAGTTCGTCCAGGGATTCGCGAGCAATCACGCCATGCCACGGGGCGTCGTTGCCCGTGTTCGTTGGCTGGGCGAGCACGGTCACCTCCGTCGCCTGAACGCTGCGCGGCAGGACCACGGGCTGCCCGGAAACGTCCACGAGGGCGCGCAACCCCGCGGGCTGTCCGAGAGCCGCGACGCTTTCGAGCAACAAGTAGACGGAATCGTCCGTGGGTTGAACCTCGAGCAGGCGTGTGGCCGCGGGGATCGGCAGCGGCACGAGCATCGGTTCGAGGCCAAGCCGCGAAGCGCGATCGCTCGGACGGAGCTTCACCTTGGCCCAAGCGCTCTCCACGACGTGCGAACTCGGATCGCCGTAGAGCACCACCTCGGATTCGAGGCAGCCGTGCATATCACTACACTGGACGCGAAAAGGCCCGGCGAGCGGCTCGATGGATGGCGGTGCAGTCGAGGACGCGGCGGGTGGCACGGCCGACTGCGACACAGCCGAGGTGATGCTCAGCGACGAGACTACTCTGTGCTCGGGCCGGGCTCGACTACACGCCGTGGGCAGCGCCACGAGCGCAATACCGAACGTCACCAGCGTGCTTGTCCGCGCCCCGAACACGCCGGCGGGTGTATCACGGGGCTGGTCGAGGTTTCCACGACGCTCGTTTCGTGGTGTCAGGAATGTTCCGACACTGGAGCCATCTTTTTTCCGGGGCGGAGATTCTTTCCTGCGGGCCTGGGCCGTTCGAAGTGGTCACCGTGAATTCGTCGACGCTTGCCAAGGAGATCTCAAGCCCAACCGTGTTGGTTCGTGCCGTAGACGACGCTCACGTCGTTGGGATTTGGGGAAACACTCTGATTCAAATTTGGCGTGGTGCCCCAACGAATGCCCTCACCGCGGAAGCGAATCGCATCGCTCGCGAACTCGTTGCATCGAGTCCCGTACCTGTGAGCAATCTTTTCATCGTGGAGGCCAAGTCACCGCCGCCCGACGACGAAACTCGCAAGACTCTCGCTACGTTTAGCCGCGACATCGTGAGCCGTATGAGCATCTCGGTGGTCGTCGCCGAAGGCGGCGGGTTTCGCAGCGCTCTGGTGCGCGGGGTGGGTGTGGCGTTGACGATGATCTTGCCTCATTCCTCGAAGTTCAAATTCGTCAATGACCTCAGCGGCGCAGTTTCGCTGATCGAGCCCCACCTCAAGCCAGGGATCGGCGGTGCCCCGGGTCTCATCAACGCCGTCCACGAACTGCGCGGGAAGATCGGCGCTAGGGGATAGCGCCGTTCATTTGCAGCGTCTTTCGCCTCAGGTGCGGTGCTCGCTCGGGCGTTCATCGCGTTTGGGCGCCGCTCTCTAGCTCCTGGACTGGTCGAACTGGGTGGGCGGGGTGACCGGGGGTGCTGTTCGATTGGTCGTACTTGGGAGGGGGTGGACCGGGGGCGGTAATGCGGTGGGTCGAACTGGGGAAGGGGTGGACCGGGATGTTGTTCGATTGGTCGAACTCGTTGGGGGCCGACCGGGGGCGCGCGGACGGTTCACGACACTTGTCCTCTGATCACGGCGTAGCCGCAAACGCTATGCGCGTGGGCGCTAACGTTGGACGACTCGGATCCCAGACGTAAACCGCTTCTTCCGTCACGTCGTACAGCATGCCGCGCTCGATGAATACCGCCTCGGGGCGCGGTTCATCGGTTCTGGGCAACGCGAATGGGTAGTGGCGGATGACGGTGAGTGGCGTCACTGCTCGGGAGGAAACCGCGAACACGCTGAGCACACTCGGACTCTGTTTGGTGATGTCTGTCGTCGCCTCCAAGGGGTCGCTCGCGATTGAGAGCAGGCGCGGTGCCGGGAAATATCCGAACGAATAACTCTGTGCGGACCAGCCAAATGGATCGCTGGGAGGGACCACGCGCGCTTCGGGGACCGGCGGCGCTGTTCCTCGCAGCGCAGCTCCAGGCTCGTCGCCGAGCACGCGGATCCGCACCAAAGAGTCGACGGCGTAGGCATCGCCGATGGTGAGGTTCGTGAACTCACTGCGAACGTCGAGAGTATGATGGGGGTCGAGTGGAATTTCCGCGTGCCCGCCCCAAACCGCGGGTCGTCGGGGCGGCAACGGCGCGCTGCGCGCGAACTTGGCCGGGGCGTGCGACAAGGCGAAGCGATAGCCGTTGGGTGGGGGCGCGCCGTCTGGATTTGCAGGGCGAGGCGGATCGAGCGCCAGCTCGCCGGAGATGAGCTGGGCGGTGCCAAACGGCGCCTCGAGGAGTGTGCGCGCGAGGCTGCTCGTCTCGAGATCGAAGGAGAGAATCGACTGCAGCTCGCTGCCGTGCGTGACCGTATAGGCGCTGCATGCGGGTTCGAACGGAGTGAACGTGCCGTTCGCAGTTCGTCGAGAAACGCCGGGTAGGCGGGCTGCGGGTTCGGCTCGAGCGATCGCGAGCGAGTTGGCAGCGTGTAGCTCGGCCATTGCGCGACGGATCGCTGGCGCGCCGGCTGCTGGTGGCTTGGGGTCGAAGCGCAAACCGAGCCGGTTCGAAGCGGTGTCATCCGTGACCAGGTGCGCGACTGAACCCACGAGCACCGCGTACGCAAAGTCGCCGCTCAGCGCGAGCTGTTCGAGTAGGCGCGGATGCGCGCGATCTTGAAGTTCGAACAGAGAGAGGAGCGTGCCTCGCTCGATCGCAAACTCGCAGGCCGTGCCGGGTTCACAGTGCGTGGGGCGAGGTTCCGCACGGGGACGAGTGATCGCCAACAAGCGATGTCCGTGAAGCAGCAATTGTGGGCGGGATCCGTCTAGCGAGGCGTGTCCAACGACGCGCGGCGCGCGCGATCGCGAGAGGTCCAGCGCTTGCAGCGTGTCGTGCGCCGCCACATACAAAAATTGGCCACTTTGTTGGTCGATCGCAGGCTCCCCGGGGGCGCGGGAAGACCAACGTTCAGTCAATGAGATGCCGTAATTCGACTCGAGCGTGACCGTGAGCGGGCCGCGGTTCCCAGGTTCCGCACCCCGACAACCGGCGAGCAAGTACTCGTCTCGAGCGCGATCGATCAGGCGACTCATGCGCGCAGCGAGCTCGGGTTCGAGCGCACGGCCGAGCGCGTCACAGGTCATCGTTGCCGGCGCGTCGTCGAACGAGGGCCAGACCACGGGTAACGCTTCGTGAGCGTGGTCGATGAGCGCCGCGCACTCGGGCGAGAACTCGACCTCCGCCGGCGCGGACGTCGGCGCGCTGGCGACGATGCGCGTCGACCCCCGCAGCTTGACCACGCTCGTGCTCGTGCACGCCGCGTTGCTCACCAGCGCCAGACACGAAAGAACGGGTACCAATTGCTGCCCGCCCCGCCGCCATCGACTCATTGCTCTGACTCTAGCGTCGTTTTTGGGGCGAGCGCGATGGGTGCTCACCGGCTCCGCCCCAAATGACGGAGATTATCGCGCTGGCGTTCCAGCAACAGAGAGGAGGCGACAGTGGCCCGAGCGCCGCACGAGCTGGTTCGAGGCTTGTTCCGCGATGATCACCTCGCACCCGCAAGAGCATGCGCTGCGAGCGGTTGCTTTTGTCCGTCGAGGGCAGATTCGAACTGCCGACCTTTCGGCCCCGAACGCGCTACCAAGTGCGCTAGGCAGCGGGGCTGCTGCTCATCTAGCCGGCTGCGCGTCTTAAGCTAGTAGGGATTCTGTCCCAGGTAGTTGCCGGGTGGGCTGTAGTTGCAGATCCAGATGTCTTCCTTACCGTTTTGACAGGTGGCAACGCCGCACCCGACTGAGGTGCTCGTGCGCCAGACGATCTGCGTGTAGTGGCCGCAGCCGTCACTATGGAGTGCGGTGTAGCAGGCGGTGTCGCATTGATCGGTCGTCATCAACTTGCCGAATGTGTAGCAAGTCTTTTCCGATGCCCACGCGCTTACGGCTTGCTGCGCGGTGCTGCCGCCCGTCGAGCTGGTGAACGCAGCCAGGTTCTCGCCATAGCCGGCGGCCTGAAGCTCCTGTGACGTGCGATGGTGCGGACTCGAGCACGAGCTGGCAGCGAGTTCGTCTGCCCATTGCTGGGCGTATTGCGCGAGCTTGTCAGACCAAACGAGGGGCGGGAGGGAAGTGTTAGTGTCGACTGCTGCGCGGACGGCATTGTGCGCTGCCGTCATGCCCATGAGACGACCCGTCTCTACGTTCATGCCGGACATGCCCGCTACGCCCGACATCCCGGAGATCCCCGACATGCCTGCGCCGGCGCCGGAAGCACCGCCTGTGGTTCTAGCGCCGCCCGCGCCACCGTGGCTCAGGGGCGAGCCGCCCGCGCCGCTGGCGCCCGAGGACGAACCGCCCGCGCCAGCGATGCTCATGGCTCCACCGCCGCCGGCGAGCCCGGTTGCACCGCCTTGACCGCCGGACGGGCCATTGCCCATTTGGAATGGCATCATCATGCCCGAAGCGCCGGCTGAGCTCGCGCTGGCAGAAGCACCAGCGAATCCCCCAGCGCCTGCGTTGTCAGTTGGGTGATCGTTGTGCGGCGGGTCGCTCGAGCTACAGCCGGCGGCGCTGACACAGCCGACGGCACTGATGAGCAACAGCGTGGAAATTGACCAGCATTGTCTCGGTCGCATGGGCATCAATCACGGGGGTTGGACGTGGGCGGTACGGTGGGCAAGGGATCAAGTAGAACAGGCCCCCTGGCAGTGTCCAGTGGGGCGAGCCGCTCCGAAGGCGTGAGCGGATCGGGGCGGGCAGATTCGACGCCAGCCGCTACCCCTCGACGAGGCGATTCAGGCCCTCAATAGCGCCCTGAGCTTTCACTCTAGCGAACGGAACTTCGGCCAGGTCTCGTGGGTCTGGAACTTTGCGGGCGCGTAGCGTTTGCGCGATCGAGGCGCAACGATTGCACTCCGTTGACGCGCAGACCGTCCGATGACGGCGCAGCGCGCGTCGCTGCGCGGGCATTTTCCTGGCACGGGCAATGCAGAAAGCACAGATGCATGTGCCGCAGCCGCTCTCCAGAACTCGTGGCGGTGCTGGTATTGGCAGCGAATACTGCCTTCGCCGAACCGCTGTCAGCGCCAAGTCATCCTGAAAAGGCGGACGAAAGTTCGCACGCCGTCATCTCCCCGCCACGAGCGACGGGTCGCGCGACGCCGATCAGGAACAGGCCACGGCCGGTTCCGCACTTGCACCTGGAACTGCCTGGGCCCATCGCAACGTACCAACCGCTTCGCTTCCGGATGAATGGCATGGTCAGTTGCCCAGAGGGGATCCACGAACCAGCCTTCTTGTGCCCGCGCCTCACACTTCACTGGGCGCGACAGCACTCGCCTCGCCGAAGCCGAATAGCGACTCACTTCGCGTCCGACCGGGGAGCGGATCACGTCGCGGTTGGATTCGACGTTGCTGTGGGCTTCCAAGCGTTTTCCGTCGATGTCCCAGGTTCCGCGTGGCAGACAAGCGCGCCGTCTTTCGAAGTGCAGTTCATTCCGGCCGTTCCTTGGGACGTTCGACTAGGGCCCGCGCTACTGCCCCAAGTCCGCGTCCCCATGGCAACCGAGCAGTTCGCGCAGACTTTGAGCGCCCCCCGAGCGTCCTACCTCAACTCGGACAAGCCCATCATCACGCTCGATAGCTCGGGCCTCGCGCAGGACGGGGTAAACACCGGTCGGCCCTATTCGTTCGACTTCGCGACCGGCGGCGCTGGGTCGTTCTGAGTCGCCTACGAGCCACGTGTCGGCCCGCTCGCGTGTGGCCTGGAGGACGGTCGCGGGCACTTGGGATTTCGTCGCGCGCCAGCGCAGTCGTTGCGACCGCGAGCGCAATCCTTGCGCCGAGCCGCTGACTCGTTTGCACCAACGGATAAGGAGCAATGGGTTTGAGCTCTCGACTGCGTGGTACGCGCTTTGCAGCTGAGTGCAACTTCGCGAAGTGCCAATCCGCATAAGGAAACGCTTCATGCGCCCACTCGTAAGGTCGATTGCTCTGTTGTTCTTCGCTCTCTGCATCCTCGAAGCCAAGGAGGCGGCCGCGGACCTGCCACCGCCGTTCTGCACAACTGAGGGAGCTGCGTGTCAATTGGCGGGCGTGTTGCCGGGCGGCGTGTGTAAGCCAGGGATGTGCACACGCCCGGGTGGCGCCGGTGCGACTGGCTCGGGTGTGATTCCCTATGATTGCCTAGTGTGTGTGAATCCGCACGGCGGGGCCGGCGGAAACGGCGCAGCAGGCGGCGGAAACGGCGCAGCAGGCGGCGGAAGCGGTGCAGCGGGCGGCGGAAGCGGCGCAGCCGGTGAGGGCGGCACAAGCGGCGAGGGCGGTGCAAGCGGCGCAAGCGGCATGGAGGGTGCAAGCGGCGCAAGCGGCACGGAGGGCGCAAACGGCGATGCCGGCGCGAATGGTGCGGCGGGCGCAAACGGCGATGCCGGCGCGAATAGCGCGGGAGGCAGCAATGGCGGCGGAGGCAGTGGTGGATCAGTCGGCGCGGTGGACGACGGCGGTTGCAGCTGCAGCCTGCGGGCGCTCGGCAGCGAACGGGGCGTCGCCGCGCTGATGCTGGGATTGGGATTCTTAGCACTCCGAATCTCGCGTCGTCGCCAGTGAACACGATCTCGCTTACGGCAGCTTTCGAGCGTGCGACGGGTCCGTTGGACTGGTGTCGGCGCGTCGGGCTGCGTTGGATCTCGCGTAGTCAGCTCGCGCTGAGTACCTTCGTGGATCGGGATCGGCGTATCGCGACGCTGGCTTGCGCGAACGTGGCGCTCGCCGCCGTCGGTGCGATCTACTTTCCGGTGCTGCTCTTCACGCTCGGTCCGATCTTGCTCGGCGTCGCTCACGTGGCTTCGGATGTGCGCTACTTGGTGCTTCGCCGCCGGCTTGCTCACTGGTGGCAGAACGTCGTTTGGCTTGGCTGCCTCGCATTGATCGCGCTTCGTGCTCTGGAGGAGTTGGGAGTGCTCCGTCAGGTCGAGCGCCTCGAGCTGGGGGTCGCGGTGGCGTTCGTGGCCGCGGCGCTCGTGGCTGCGCTGCGGGAGCACGGCTCGCGGCTGCGCGCTGGCTTGGCCGGAGCGCTGCTGGTGGTTGCGGCGGGGCTCGCTTGGCGCCATCCGAGCGAGGCGCGGCTGGTGTTCCTCCACCTACACAATCTGATTGCGCTGCTGGTCTGGGGACTCTTATTCCGTGCAGGCAAGCGCTGGCTGCTCGTTCCTGCATCCTTGATCACTGCGACGACGCTACTCCTGGTTGGCGGCATCCTGTACGAACAAACGCTGGCCTCGCCTTTCGCTTCGATCTTTCGGCTGCACGTGCTCGCGGTAGCCGACTGGGTGGCTCCGTTCGCTAGCCTTCGTACCGCCGTTGGCGTGACCTCGGCCTACGTCTTCCTGCAATCGATCCACTATTCGGTTTGGCTGAGCTGGATCCCGCAAGAAGAGCTGCCGCGTCGGGGCACCCCGACCTACCGGATGAGCGCGCGTTCCTTGTTTGCTGACCTCGGTCCGAAGGGGGTTCTGGCGCTCGCGATCGCAGCCGCTGCAGTCTTGCTTGGCGCTTGCTTCGAGCTCCGCCGCACCCATGCGCTCTACCTGTCGCTCGCGACCTTCCACGGCTACCTCGAACTAGCGCTGCTCGGATTCTTTTGGGTGCGAGGCACAGGGAGCGCAGTTGCTGCGCGTTGACGTGCGCTGTCGCTCGAAGGCTCACGAGGATTGGCAGGTACGGCTGATGCAAGCGACCCGAGCATGGCAACCCTGGCAAGGCCTCACTGGTCCCCGACTGCGATGGATCGCCGGCAAGCGTTGCGTCGCGCGCTGCTCAGCTGCGGAATCGCGACCGCGCTGTTTTACGCGGCGATGAACGCGTTCGTCCCGGTGTTTTGGCCGGCATACCGTTGGACCTCGCAGACGGTGAGCGAGCTTTCGGCCGTCGGTGCTCCCACGAGACCCCTTTGGGTCGCGCTCAGCCTCGTCTACTCGGCGTTGTATGCGGCGTTCGGTGCGGGGGTTTGGGCAACGGCGCAGCACAAGCGCTCGCTACGCTGGGCCGGTGCTTTGCTCTTGGTTTCCGCGGTACTCGGCCTCGCTTGGCCGCCAATGCATCTGCGCCCCGTGCTCGCCGCGGGCGGAGGCACCCTCACCGATACGCTGCACCTGGTTTGGACTGCGGCTTGGGGAGCCTTCTCGACGAGCGCGATGATCCTCGGCGCCCTAGCGCTCGGCAAACGGTTCCGCATCTTCACGGTCGTGGCCCTATCCCTGCTCCTGGTGTTTGGCGCGTTGACCAGCGTCGAGGCGCCGGCCGTTCCTCTCGACGCACCTACTCCCTGGATCGGCGTCTGGGAGCGACTAAATATCGCCTGCTATTTCGGGTGGCTCATAGCTTTCGCCGTCGCGCTGCTCTGGACACCTGCAGTCGAGCGCGGAGCAACGCCATCGGCTTGGGGCGCGCGGATCAAGTTGCTGGTCGGTGCGGGCGACCGCATCATGGCGAGCGCGCTGCCGTTCG
Source organism: Polyangiaceae bacterium (assembly GCA_035634635.1). Classification (GTDB taxonomy): domain Bacteria; phylum Myxococcota_A; class Polyangia; order Polyangiales; family Polyangiaceae; genus PMG-095. The sequence continues at coordinate 6,195 of DASQCO010000013.1, read as the reverse complement.
CGCTACTCGGAATCACGGCGAATGCGCTGTGGCCCGCGCTGTTTCATCTGGGTCTTGGTGGCAAGGGGCTCGTACTCGGCGGAGCGCTTTTGGCGCTGGGGATCCCGCTCTGGTTCACCACTGCCGTGCAGATCTTGCTGCTCGTTCCGCAGGGGAAGCTCATCACCCGTGGTCCGTTCGCGATCATGCGTCATCCGCTCTATACGTCGGTCGCGGTGCTCGTGACTCCCGGGGTCGGATTGCTGTTCGACTCTTGGCTCGGATTTGCGCTCGGGCTCGTGCTTTACATCGTCTCGCGGCGTTTCGCCCGCAGCGAGGAAGGCGAGCTCGCGAAGCGCTTTCCCGCTGAATATCCCGCGTATCGAAGGCGGGTACTCCTGCCGTGGTTGTGACATGACGAGCTGCACCGTCGGCGGCCCCGCGACTCGGTACTGAGCAGTACGTATGCGCAACTATTGCGTCGGCCAAAACGAACAGCTTGCGCGTAGAGCGAGTTTTTTTGTGTTGGGTAACGCGCTGCGCGAGGAGTTGGGTTGGTTAGCGGCACCGAGCGCATGGCATGAATGATGCTGACACGATCCTCCTCAGGGCGACGCACCGCTCATGATCGGAGGGTCCATGGCCAAACGCTCACTTGAAGATCGATGCTTTCGTTTCTTTTGGCGCTCGGCATTGGCCGCGTCGGTAGGCGCTGCCGCAGGGTGCTCGGGCACCTCGACTGATGACGTCGAGGGATGGTCGAAGGAGGCGCTCCGTCATGGTGAACGGCAGCATCCGCACGCGAATCGCCACGGAAAATACGGCCACCTTGGCCATTGGGGTGAGTCATGTGGACGCGCGGGTGCGAGCGGAACCGCAGGAAGCGGCGCATTCGCAGGGCAGACGGGCGCCGCCGGGGCCGACGGCGGAACCGCGGCAAGCGGCGGAAGCGCGGGAGCCGCCGGGCAAGCGGGCTTCGCTGGGGCCGACGGTGGAGAAAGTGAAAGCGGTGGAGGGTCTGGAGCATCTGCTGGGCAAGGGGGGCCGGCGGAGCCAGCGGCGGAACAGCAGCGAGCTTGGTTCTGTCTACCGACTCTTTAGTCTTCGAAGGCGCTTGCGACGCGCCCGCTCAGAGTGTCACCGTTTCGAATGAAGGTGTCAGCTCGATCACGTTTACGGCGGAGAGCGGAGCGCCAGTCTACGTCAGCCCGCAGTCGTCGACGCTCTCGCCTGGGGCAAGTGTGACGCTGCAAGTTGCGCCATTTCCAGCCCCAATCCTCGCCGGGAACGGCAGCTACAGTGGGACAATCAGGCTCGCACAGGATGTGAGCATTGCGGTCCAATACAGGGTGGTCGGCTTCCGTGCAACGCTGCCCGAAAACATCGATTTTGGCGATGTGCCGCTCGGCACTAGCGCGCAGCGATCGATCTCGGCGATTGCTACTCAACCGTCGACGCCTCTGTCTCTCACGGCCAACGATCGGGATTTTCGAGTATTCGGAGCGGGAAGCCCACCCAATTCGACCCGTCCTCCGTGGACAGTGACATTCGCTCCCACGACGATCGGCCCGCGGAGCACCGTGGTGAACGTGCAGACGGTGAACGGCCTGGCCCCCGTCTGCCCGCCCAATGCGATTACCGTTACTGGCGTCGGGGTGCAGCCCAATTGCGACCCGACCACGAATCTCTGTGGCTCAACTCCGTCCTGCACTGGACTGGCCGCAACCTGCGGTCCCAATGGGAACGTGAGTTGCTGCGACTCCACCGTCGTTGGTGGGGGCACCTTCAACCGCGGAAACGACCCCAAGTATCCCGCAACGGTGAGCAGCTTCCGACTCGATACCTACGAAGTGACGGTGGGTCGTTTCAAGAACTTCGTTGCTGCCTATGTGCCGCCCACGGCTGGGAGCGGAAGAAATCCGAACAATCCGAACGACCCTGGTTGGGACGCTTCCTGGAATACGGGCAGCTTGGCTGACGCGACAGCGCTGGCGGCGGCGGTCCAATGCTCCGTCGACTATCAAACCTACACGGCGGGCAATGACAACTTGCCGATGAACTGTCTGAACTGGTTCGAGGCTCAGGCCTTTTGCATCTGGGACGGCGGGCGCCTTCCGACGGAAGCCGAGTGGAACTACGCTTCTGCCGGTGGTGCACAGCAGCGGACTTACCCGTGGGGATCGGCAGAGCCAGGGGCAGATGCGAACCTCGCGGTGTATGGGTGCTACTACCCCGACGGGAGCGGTAGCTGTACTGGCGTAGAGAACATTGCTGCAGTGGGTTCTATCCTCGCGGGCAATGGCCTCTTCGGTCAGGCAGATCTCAGTGGAAACGTCTGGGAGTGGGTCCAAGATTGGAGCACCGAGTCCTACCCGAATCCTTGCATCAATTGCGCAAGTACGAGCGCCGACCCCAGCAACCCCGACCGCGTGGTGAGGGGAGGTGGCTTCCGCAGAACCAGCACTCTTCCAGAGCTGTCTTCCTCGAATCACGCTTCTGCCCCACCTTCCCTTCACGAAGGCGTGATCGGGGCTCGGTGCGCGCGGTCCCCCGCCGGTTGAGCGCCGACTAAGTTAGCCGGTTCGGAGCCGACTTCGACGCACTTGGCAATGGCCGGACCAATTTGGGGTGGTGGACGTGCTCCGAGCTACGCGACGTGCTGTGCGCGCCGCGCCCGCTGACCAAAATCAATCCGAACCGGATTGGGGTTCCAAACGCGGCACTCTATTTACAGACCACGAGGGTATAGTTGAAAGAGGCACAGACGTGGGTCCGCGCGGTGAGGACGCGCGTTTGCAGTCCGTTGCTGATTGTCAGCTGCGCTTCGAGAGCGACGGGTCCGTCGGACGCCGGGTTCGGTAGCTCGCTCTCGCTGCCAGCGAACACCTGCACGTCCCAGCGCTGCCCGGATGCATCGAGGTAGTACGGCGCGTTCGACGCCGAGTTCAAGCACGGTGGTTGGCCTTCGAGTCCGGCGCAGGCCGCGATGCTCAGCCGAACAGTGCCGCAGTTGACCGTGCCTTGCGCCCAAAGCGAGCATGTGAGCTCGTCACAGACTTCGCATTTGTAGCTGCAATCTCCGCAGCTCGTGTCGAGCGGGTAGCTTAGACGAACCCCATCCTTTACTAGATCGATGTACTGGTCACGGACGTGGCAGCTCGGCGGCGCAAAGATGCACGCTTCTCCTTCAGGGATGCCTGGCGGGGCACCGCCCGTAGTAGGGATTGGAATTTCGAGGTCCGGTGCGCCGCCTGAGGGCTTGCCAGCTCCGCCAACACCCGACCCAGCAAGGCCCGCATCACCGAGCTGGGCCCCGCCGCTTCCGCCGGAGTGGCCTCCCGATCCTCCCGGCGCGGCCTGGCGGTTGCTGCCCGATTCTTGCGCTACACCGCCGCACGCCAGCGCAGCGAACCCCGCAATCCCAACCCCCGCTAAGCGCCAGTCCATGGCCAGATGGTAGCTCTATTGTCCCACAACGGGAGGCAAGGACTGAGGATACGGTGAGACAGCGTCGTTCACGGGGTTCGCGGGCTCCAGAACTGCACGTGGTCGGCGTCAGCTCAGGGCGGGACCGGACGCACGCCGGAGCGCGTGACGATTGACGATAGATCGGACGTTGAGTTGTGTGCGTTCACTCTAACCCCGAGGTAGCGTAGTGGGAGCACCCCAGAGTAAGATGCTTTTTACTCTGGGGTGTTGACTACGGCGGCGGCCCTTCCGTCCAACGGAGGGGGCTGTCGGACTAGGGCTTGGAGATTTGATCAGAATGTCGCTACGGAGGTGTTCGCGGGCGGGTGGCCCGCCGGCTCGTTTTGCCGGATTGTGGTCGACGCTGCTGATCGTCGGTTGTGGGACCGTGAGCTCGGATCCGGGCGTCGAAAAGCCGGACACGGAAGTGGAGCTGTCGTGCAACGCCAGGGCTGTGGCGTGTCTCTCCGTTCCAAGCATCCCCATCGAGCCGCACCTGACTCGCGATAAGCCCGCGTGGGGCGGGTATCCCGCGGCCGACGCGTACACGCAGCTTAGCCAAGCAGGTTGTAGCAAAGAATACGTGGTCGAGATGACTCCGGCGGATCTCGGGGGCAAGTCACTTGTCGTCGAAATCTATTGGTCGGGTCTCAACGTTCCACTGACACCCATGGGCTTACGGTGCGACCAATACTCGGGGTTCGTCCAGGCTTACGATCGCGCGGACGAGAATTCCCGTTGGAAATTGATTAACTATCGAACCTTCAAAGCTGAGGCCAATAAAGAAGGCTCGGTCTGCACGCCAATCCTCCTCAAGAGCGGCACGGACGACCCGGAGTTCCACTTCCCTGACCCGACACCCCGGATGTGGTTCACACCCAGCCGCCATCCGGGTGGCATTCGCGTCGTCGCCGGCATGTATCGCGATTGCCAGCCGCTCACGCTGGACGTGAGTCTTTCAGAGGAATTTCCGGCGTCCCCCTAGTACGGTCCAAACCAGTACCCTGAACAAGTACTGCCCGCGGTGAACGACGGACTCTGACATTTGTCGTCGATGCACTGGAGAGAGAAGCGGCAAGTCTGGGTGCAGGGGTGGCACAGGCCGCCGCGTTTTTTGCACGTCGTGTCGCAGTAGTTCGAAGAACCGCAATCGTTGTAGGTGCACGCGGAGCCCAGTGGCGTGATGGCGAGTACCGTGGGAAACGACTCGCGTCCGTGCAGCTAATCACGCAGCACAAAAGCGAAAACCCCGGCTTCGGGTGCCAGGGTTTTCTTTGTGTCGCTGTCTCAGTCTGTCGGGGCGGGCAGATTCGAACTGCCGACCTTTCGGACCCGAACCGAACGCGCTACCAAGCTGCGCTACGCCCCGTTAGGAGGCGGCGGACAATGGTCTGCGGGGTTCGATCTGTCAAGGATGAGACGACGTGGGCAGGCGATTTTTGTTCAGCGCTGCCGCCTGTTGGCGCCGTCCGACCAGCCCCCCGCGCTTCCGACGTCCGCTCGAAAGCGTTGAGGCCGGGAGGGGTGGTCCCGGCCTCGAACTGAGACGGTTTGCGCGCCGAAAATATGGTTCGGATCCGAACTATATTTTTCAGTCGCAGACCGTTGCCTCGGTGCCGCGCGTCGCCCGCGTTAGGCGCGCTTCTTCAGCTCCGTCACCAATGCCGGCACGGCCGTGAACAGGTCGGCCACGAGGCCGTAGTCGGCGAGTTGGAAGATGGGGGCTTCGGGGTCTTTGTTGATGGCAACGATGACTTTGGAGCCCTTCATGCCGGCGATGTGTTGGATGGCGCCCGAGATGCCGACCGCGAAATAGAGCTGCGGGGCGACGATTTTGCCGGTTTGGCCGACTTGGTAATCGCCGGGGGCGTAGCCAGCGTCGACCGCGGCGCGGCTGGCGCCGAGGGCGGCCCCGAGGGAGTCGGCGAGGGGTTCGAGGACCTCGTTGAACTTCTCCTTGAGTGCGCGACCGCCGCTGACGATGACTTTGGCGTCGCCGAGTTCTGGACGGGCGCTCTTCACGGCCTCGAGCGAGACGAATTCGACGCGCGCGGCCGAGCCGGGGAGGGCGGCTTTGGCGACGGCTTCGACCGGGGAGTTACCCCCGCTAGGTGACGCAGCGTCGACTTCGCTTTGGCGCACCGTCGCGACCTGAATCGGCGTGTTGAGGGTGCAGTAGCCGAAGGCGTTGCCGGCGAACATCGGGCGTTTGTAGACGAGCTTGCCGCCTTCCACTGCGACACCTGCGCAGTCGCCGGCGTATGCCGCGTCCAAGCGAGCAGCGACGCGCGGCAGGAGATCTTTGCCGAAGCTCGTGGCTGTGGCGACGATCAGGCCGAAGCCTTTGCCGACAGCGGCGACGGTGGCCGTGAATTGCTCGGCAGTATATTTCGCGAAGGCTGCGTCGCTTGCGCTGAGCACCTTGGCGGCACCGTAGCCGCTGAGTTCTGCTGCAGCGGTTGTCGCGTTCGCCCCCAAAACCAAGATCGAGAACGTGCCGCCGAGGGCCGGCAGGGCGCGCTGCGCGAAGGTGATCGCGGAGAGCGTGGACTTTTTGAGTTTGCCGTCTTCAGAGAGTTCGGCAATCACGAGTGCGTCGGACATGCTTCAAATCACCTTCGAAACGGTGGTGAGCTTTTCGACCAGCTCGGCCACGTCTTTGACTTTGGCACCACCGGCGCGTTGCGGCGGGCGCTCGAACTTGAGGTACTTGGTGGCGAGTTGCGCGCCGGGCGCGACGTCAGCCAG
>DASQCO010000012.1:0-25891 GCA_035634635.1 Polyangiaceae bacterium | reverse complement strand
GCCCCGTGCGCGGGCCGGAAGAGATCATCAGTGTTTCCGAGCTGGATCGGCGATTACGCCGATCGGTGGAAGACGCATCTGCGCGGGTTTGGGTGGAAGGCGAGGTGAGCTCACTCAAGCGTGCGCCGAGCGGGCACGTCTACTTTAGCCTCAAGGACGAAGCCGAAGACGCGATCATCGAGTGTGTGATGTATCGCTTCGACGCGCTGCGCGCACGCCGCTACCTCAACGAAGGCGCGCGCCTGCAGCTGATCGGCAAAGCGACGGTCTGGGCGCCGCGCGGGCGGTTGCAATTCATCGCCAACCAAGTTCGTCCGGCAGGCCGCGGGGCGCTGCTCGAAGCGTTGGAGCAGTTGAAGGAGCGACTCACTGCGGAAGGGATCTTTTCAGCCGAGCGAAAGCGCGCGCTGCCGAGTGACCCGCACGTCGTGGGTGTCGTGACCAGCGCCGCAGGTGCGGCGTTTCACGACATCGTGAGTGTCGCGTTCCGGCGTGGCGACGTGAAAATCGTATTTGCGCCGGCGCTGGTTCAGGGCGAGGGCGCGCCGGAGAGTCTGGTGCGCGCGCTGAATTTGATCGAGCATTATCCTGGTTTGGATGTCGTGGTGATCGGTCGCGGTGGCGGCTCTGGTGAGGACCTGATGGCGTTCAACGACGAGCGCGTCGTGCGCCGCGTTGCGAGCCTGCGCGTGCCAGTGGTCAGCGCGGTGGGGCACGAGGTCGATTTTTCGCTGACCGATCTGGCCGCCGACGTGCGCGCGGCGACGCCCTCGCAGGCCGCGGAGCTCGTGGTGCCCGAGGGCCGTGCGCGAGCGGCAGCCTGGCAGCGCGCGCAGTCGGCGTTGCAGCGAGCGACGCTGGCCCGCGTCTTGCGCTGGCGCAACGAGGTCGACCGCGCACGCGCGGCCTTGTCCGACCCTCGCTTCATGATCGCCGAACGACAGCAAGAGCTCGACGAGTTGTCGAGCGCGCTTCGCCAGGGAGCCACGGAAAAGCTGAGCGAGCGTCGTGCCGCGCTCGAGCTTTTGACGCGACGCTTGTACACGCGCCATCCACGCGCAGTATTGGCCAGCGCGCGCGCACAACTCGGACCATTGGATGTCCGCCTTCAGCATGCGGCCCGGCGCCGGTTGGCGCGCAGCGAGGCGCGTTTGGCAGACGCCGCGACGCGCCTGAATGGGCTGTCGCCGCTCACCATTCTCGGGCGAGGCTACGCCATCGCTACTCGCGCGGATGGTCGCGCCGTTCGAGCTGCGGACGACGTGAGCCTTGGGGACGAGTTGACGTTGCGCCTGGCTCGCGGTCGCTTGCGAACTCGCGTAGAAGGGCAGGAATCGTGAAAGCTTCGGAAAGCCGGCGTTTCGTCTTGATTGGCCACCCCGTGGCGCACTCGCTCTCGCCGGTGATTCATCACGCCGCGTATCGAGAATTGGACCTCCCCCATCGCTACGAGCTGGCCGACTGTATCGACGAAGCAGCGGTCGAGAAGGTCGTCGCTGCGATTCGGAGCGGCGAGATCGCGGGCGCAAACGTAACGATTCCGTGGAAGCGGCTGGCGCTGAAGCTTGCCGATCTCGTGGCGCCGGCAGCGCAACGCGTCGGCGTTGCCAACGTCCTCGCGCGTGGTGCTGATGGAGCGATCGTCGCGCATAACACCGACGTGCCCGCGCTGGCTGAGGAATTTCAGCGCTTGTCCGGCTCGGTTCGGCGCGTGCTCGTGATCGGCAATGGTGGTTCTGCGCCCGCCGTAGTCGCCGCGGCTCAAGACGCGGGAGCGGATCGCGTTGCGCTCACCGCGCGAAAGTTCGTGACCACGGTTCCGGAAACGGAGTGGCCTCATGCCTCGGAGTTCGTCGCGAGCGGCGTCACTCCGCTGGCCTGGCCAGAGAGCGACGCGCGCGCCAAATCGCGGCTGCGTGAAGTCGTCGCGCGCATCGATCTGATCGTCAATTGCACGAGCGCCGGCATGTCGGGCGCCGATGATGGTCAGAAATTGGCGGAAATCGTGCCCTGGGAGCACATTCCGCAGAGCGCGTTGGCGTACGATCTGATCTACAACCCCGCCGCCACGCCGTTCTTACAGCGGGCGAAGAGCTGCGGGCTCGGTGCAGAGAACGGGCTCGGCATGTTGGTCGCACAGGCGGCCTTGGCAATCGAGCTCTGGCTGTCGGTGTCACCGTCGCGCACTGCGCTCTTGGCAGCGGCGAAGGCGGAGCTCGCAGCGCGAGGCCAGCGGTGAAGTCGCGCGAGGGGAAACGAGGCGCGCTCGAAGGACCGTGGCCGTTCGTCGAGACGCACTCGGATCTGTTGCCTGCCGAGCGCGAGTGGCTGCACACGAACGGTGCGGGTGCATACTCGATGAGCACACTCGCGATGATGCATACGCGGCGACATCACGGCGCGTTCATCGCCGCCCTCGCACCACCGCTCGGCCGGCACGTGATCGTCAGCCACACCGAGACGAACGTTACCGTCGACGACGAACGCCGCCGCGTGTATCGCCTGGCCACGCATCAGTTTCCCAACGTGGCGCCCACACCGGGCTACCGGCTGCTGCAGAGCTTTGCTCAAGACCCTTTGCCACGCTGGGTGTTTCGCTTGGGTGCGCACACGCTCGAGCGCACGATGTGCCTCGCGCGCGGGAAAAACGCGCTGATCACCAGCTACACCTGGCGTGGACGTGGGCCGGCCCGAGTCAGCATGCGGCCGCTGATGCCGCTGCGCCCAGTCGAGGGCCTGATGGTCGAACACGGCGCGATGAACCAGGTCGTGCTGCTTCGCGGTGGCTCGGTCGAAGTGCAGCCCATCCCCGAGCTGCCGCCGATCGCGTTTCGCCACGACGGCGTATTCATGGGCTCGCCCGATTGGTGGCGGCGTTTCGAATACTTGGAGGATCGCCGTCTCGGTAATGCCTTTCAGGAAGACATGTGGACGCCGGGTGTGTTCGAGCTCGTGCTCGAGCCGAACCGCACGGCCTATTTGCTGACCGCGGTCGGTCCGTTGCCCAGCGAGTCTGCTGCCGACCTACAAGCGGAGGTGCGCGAAGCATTACTCGCGCAAGATCCGGGGCCCTCGCGCCCGCCCCGCGTGCGACAAATGTTCGTCGCCGCCGAGCAGTTCTGCGCTGACGCCGTGAAGCATCCAGTAATACTCGCGGGTTATCCGTGGCACGCGGTGTACACTCGTGATTTGGTGCTGTCGTTGGTCGGGCTGCACCTCGTGCGCGGGCGGCTCGATCTCGCGCGGCGCGCTTTGTCTACCGTGTGTTCGGCGTTGCACTTCGGGCTCTTGCCCGAAACCCTGCTGGCGATCGGTAAAAAGCGCGCAAAACCACTGCCCGACGCCACGCTGTGGTTGTTCGAGGTGGCGCGCGAGGTTCGCGCGCGTCTGCCTGCGAGCGATCCGCTGTTGAAGGATCAGCTGTACCCGGCGTTGGTGCGCGCATTCTTGCGCGTGCGTTCACGGCGCAAGCGCTTCGTCTGGCTGACCAGTGAAGGGCTAGTCGCCAACGGTGCGCCGAGCGTCGCTTTGACGTGGATGGACGCACATGTCGGTTCGGAGCTCGTCACGCCGCGCCGCGGAGTCGCCATCGAGCTTCAAGCCCTTTGGACGAAAGGCGCGGAAACGCTTGCGGGGCTTGCTCGCGAGTATGGGCACGACCGCCTCGCCGAGTTGGCCGAAAGCACCATGCACCGTGCGCGAGCCGCCTTCCGCGCGCGCTTCTGGTGCCACGAGACCGACTATCCCTACGATGTCGTGAGTGAAGCACGGGACACCGCGGAGGCTTGGGCCGATCAGAGTGTTCGTCCCAATGCGCTGATCGCGTTGGCGATCGATCCCGAGCTGTTCGATCCCACACAAACGCGTGCAATTCTCGATCGAGTGCAGAGTGACTTGCTGACGCCGCGCGGGATTCGCAGCCTTTCGCCCAGCGACAGTCGCTACATCGGCTTCTTTTCGGGCACGAGCGAAGAACGCGAGTTCGCCTATCATCAAGGCAGCGGCTGGGCGCACCTACTCGGCTTCTACGTGCGCGCGGCGCTGCGTTTTTCGCCCGACGACGAAGACTTGCCCGCAGAATTGCGGACGCTGGTCGAGAGCGCCGCCGAAAGCCACCTGCTGCTCGGACAAGTAGCGCAACTGACCGACGGCGAGAGCCCCTATCGTTCGCGCGGTTGTCCTGCGCAGGCCGCGAGCGTGGCCGAACTGCTGCGGGCGCTCGTCGTCGATTTGCGCTTGTGAGCCGCGCTCAGAACTTCGCTTCCAAGCTGGCCAAGAAGCTGCGGCCGTCTTGCACGATGCTGCGCTGGGTGAACTCGGTACTCACGGGCACGCTGTAGCGCCAGTCGAGTGCGTTGTAGACACCGAACGCGTAGCGCACCCCGTAGCGCGGTTCTTCGCCGCTGAACACGAGATCGACGATCACCGCAGCGCCGGTCTTTTCCTGCTGCTCGGTGTCACTGGTATTTTCGTAGCGATCGAAGCGCGGCCCTTCCACCGACATGCGCGAGCCGAAGGTCAAGGCTCGACTCAGGATCGGAATCACGCCCTTCAACGACGCGAGCTGGAGCGGCGCATTGGCAACCGAGCGCTTGTCGGGGGCCTTCGCCAAGGAAAGCAAATCACCGGCGCTGTTGGTCGCCAAGAATCGTGGCAACGAAATGCCGTAGCTGAGCGCGAACATTGCCCCCTGGCGAAATTCGCGGCGGAGGCCGAATTCTCCGCCTATCACGAGTAAAGGTGAACGCTCGTTTTCGTAGTGAAAGACGTCTGGCATGTCGCTGTTGGCAACGCTCGAAATCAGGTGTGCGGCGTAGTTGGCGTAGCCGGTCGCCGTGGCGACCAAGTTGGCCGAGAACCGGTGCGCGTGCTCAACCTCCAACGAGTACAGGGACTCCGGGTTCAAGTTCGGGTTCTGTACCTGCGTGTAGCCGCCGTCGTTGTAGTAGAGCTCGTAAATGCTGGGCGCGCGAAAGGCCTTGCCCACGATCAGCTTGGTGTTGCCCGCAGCATAGGGTTTCAAGATCAACGCCGCGCGCGGGTTCAGTGACGAGCCAAAAGTCGAATAAGCGTCCAAACGCACACCCAGCGAGAGCTGAGCTCGGGCGCTGAGATTGGCGTCCGCCAAAGCGTACAGTGCGCCCACTTGAAATGGGCGGCCGTGGCTTCCGGTGTCGTCCAATAGCACGCGCTGTTCATTGCTCACGTGCTGTTCGACTTGGTAGTGCAGTTGCCCTTCACCCCCCAGCGTCACGCGCAGGCGAGACAGCGGATTGAACTCGATGCGTTCTTCGAGCCCGAACCACGAGCCTCGAAAGGTGTCTACCTCGAGTCCCCCTACCATCGAATCGGGATCGTGAGCGTATTCGCCGCGAAACGTGTAGTGATTCCAATGCAGACGCGAGAGCACGCTCACGGTCTCGGAGAGCTTCGGTTCGGCGCGCAGCTCGACATAGCTCCGGCGATCGGTCTGCTTGGTGCGCGGATCGCCGAACAGAGTTTCGAACTCTGCGGTGGGCAGGTGCTTTTCGTAGGAGTGCGCCGACCACTGCAACGAGATGAATTTCCAATGGGCTCGGCCGCGAAAGGTGCCCGCTTCGAAGCCGTCGACGTTTCGGGCCACGCCGTCCTCGGCGCCCGGGCTACCGACGAACTCGGAAAACTGGAACTGTCGACCGTTGCCACGGCCGAGCGCGATCGATGCCCACGCTCCCGCGTCTTTTCCGAGCTTCACGTCACCACGCACACGGGCGCGCGCAACGCCACTCTGATTCGTCGAAATGCCGGCAGAGACGCCTGGTTTGGCGTCGTTCGAGCTGACGACGTTGATCACACCGGAGAGCGCATTGGTGCCGTACAGCACGGAGCCCGGGCCGCGCACGACCTCGATTCGCTGCACGTCGCCCAGATCGGTGAGTCCGTCGTAGCCGACGTACGAAGAGCCGATCCAATTATCGTTCATTGGTTGACCGTCATAGGTGACGAGCAGCCGATTTCCGTAGCTACCGAGCCGTCCGAGCCCGCGCATTCCGAGCGTCACGTAGCTGCGATCATCCGACAGGTAGATCCCGGGCACGCCGCGCACGGCTTCGGCAATCGTCGGTGACGCGAAAGCGGAGAGCTCGTGTTCTCCAACGAGGCTGACCGAGCTCGGTGCATCCTCCACTTGCTCGGTAGCGCGTGAGGCCGCCACGACTTCTTCCGACTCGAGGAGCACGATATCGAGACGGGTGTCGTCGTTCAGCGCGATGCCGACTTGGCGATCCTCTGGCCGGAAGCCCGCGAGTCGGAGCCGAACACGATGCATCCCGACAGGTAGATTGATGATCGTCGGTGTGAAGCCGCTCGCGCGACCGTCGATCTCGACCAGCGCGCCGGGTTCGTCGGTGCTGATCAACGCTCTGCCCATCAGCGGCTCGAGACGTGCGGATACCTGCTCGCGACCGTGTGCGCGCACGGTGAACGTCTGCCGCGTGCTGTGGAAGCCCGCGTGCGCGAACCTCGCAACGTGCGTGCCCGCGGCCAGAGAGCGCGTGCAGGGGATGGTGCAAGCTGCGGAATCCGCTTCGCCGTCGATGCTCACACGAGTACCGACTTCGCCACTGAACGACACATCGCCCAGGATCGGCACCAGAGCCAAGTCCAAGCGCGTCTCCTGCCCGGGCGCCGTCGCGGGCACGTCGACCACGGCGGGTTCGTAGCCTGGATACTCGGCGATCAGCTTGTAAGCGTGCGGCGCGAGCCCGAGCAACTGTGGACTCGCGCCGCGTGCGCCGAGATCTTTGCGATCGATGTACAGGGTCGCGCCCGCGGGCCGCGTCGTTACCCGTAGCACCATGACGTACTGCTTGATTTGTGCGAGCGCGGTGTTGATCTTGGCCTTCGCGTCAGGCTCGGTTTCGCTTTCGAGCGCGAGCGAGTAGTAGCGAAACGCTGCCGGGTAGGTCTTCAGCTGCTCGTAGCTGCGCGCGATGTTGAACAGCACGTTCTTATTCGCGACCAACCGATTCGAGATCAGGAAGTGCTCGAGCCCCAGTTTGTATTCGCCGCGCTGGTAGGCATCCGCGCCGAGCGAGAATTCCAGTTCGGCCTGATCCGCCAAATCGTCGGCGCGCGCTGGCATAGCTGCGAGCAACAGCGAGCCGATCAGCAGCCCGAACCGGAGCAGTGAACGCGTCACCGGACGAGCTTAGTCAGGAATGCCGCGATCGCTCAACGCTGCATGAAAATGTCGCTGCCCGGTTTGGGATCTTTGCTCGGCTCTTTGCTGATGACAGGCTTTTTCACGGTCGGCCGCGGCGCGGCGCCGGTTGGCGCTTTGGCGAGGTCGGCGAGCACGTGGGCGTCCTTTGCCGACGCGCCTTGCACGATGGTGTACGGCAAATAGCCTGATTTTCGCAGAGCGAACGTGCGCGGGGTTTGGCCACTGTCGACGCTGAGTTGCAGAGGAGTCGTGCCCAGCAGGTGGTCCGCTTCATAGACCTCGGCACCAGCGGGGGTCGAGTCGATCTGCAAGCTGAAAGACGCGCTCGTGGCTACGGCAGCGGGAGCAGGTGGCGCCGCAGGAGGCGGCAGCGGAGCAGGCGGGGGAGGGTGAGCCGCGGCAGACGGCGTCGGCTGCAATTCACGCGGCTGTGTGCCACGCGCTACCCAGCCGGCGAGTGCGAGCAACAGCACACCACCCACGGTCAGCGCAACCTTTCCGCGCTGACGGAAGCCACGCTCGGTGACCCTCGGTGTCGAGTGGGGTGCGAGCGGCGGCTCGGCCAGCGTCGCGTCGCTCTTGGAGTGGCTGATCGCACCGAAGCCCTTCAGGCGCGGACCGGAGCGAGTGAACACCGCGCTTGCCAGCGTTCCTGTGTCCGACGGCGGCGTCAGCGTGATGGTGTCGCCGGCTCGGAGCTCCTCGAACCCGTGCCCGGAGGACGACCGCACGGTGGCGTCGTTGAGCGTCGACGACTCAGTGCGGCCCGCCCAAGGCGTCAGCGCGACCACCAACTCGCGCGCGGTTTGAAAGCGTTTTGCCGGATCTTTTTCCAGGCACCGGAGCACAATCGCCTCGACCTCTGGCGGCACCTCAGGGCGCTTGAGGCGCAGCGCGGCGGGCGGATCGGCGGCGATGGCCGCACACACGCCAGGCAAGGTCGTGCCCTCGAAAGCTGGCGACCCGGAGAGCAGCTCATGCAAGATCAGTCCGAGCGACCAAATGTCGGTGCGCTGGTCGACCGCCTTCGCATCCCGCACCTGCTCCGGTGACATGTAGAAGGGCGTGCCGAGCACGCTGCGGTCGGCGGTGAGATTGCTGGTGATCCGTTCCGGCTCGGAGCCCGTGGTCTTCGAGATCCCGAAATCGAGCACCTTCACCAGCGGCGTGCCATCACTGCGTTGGGTGAGGAACAGGTTCGACGGCTTCAAGTCGCGATGCACGATGTTCTGCGCGTGGGCGCAGGCGATCGCGTCCGCCGCCTGTCGCACGCAGTCACACGCGCGCTCGATGCTCAGCGGTCCCTGTTGCAACAAAATGCGCGCGAGATCGTAACCCCGTAGCAGCTCCATCACCATGAACGGAGCGCCGCTCTCCAGCGTGCCCACGTCGTACACCCGCACGACGTGATCGGAGACCAGTGCCGCTGTGGCACGCCCCTCGCGCAAAAAGCGGCTGCGAGCCTCGTCGCGCCGCTCGTCCTCGTCGGATACCGTCAGCACCTTGATTGCGACGCGCTGCCCCAGATCGAGGTGTGTCGCGCACAGCACGACACCCATTCCGCCTGAACCGAGCTCCGAGTCGATTCGATACTTGCCGGCGATGACCTCGCCGACCTGGGGGATCGAGCTCAGCCCTTCGAGCTCTTCGCTGTGCGCTTGTTTGACCATCGGTGCAGGGCTCGGCGTCGCCGAGTTTCGAGCTCAGAAATGTAACCTGGATCCCGTCCCCGCGGAAAGCCCAGCCTGGTCCTTCGCGTCGCCCTAGCCCGTGTTCAAACTATGACGCGCTGTCCCGTACCGAGGCTTAGTCATTTCTGCCTATAGTGCTCGGGCTCATGGCTTCTCGGGACACGACCCCGCTCGGCTACCGACGGATCGTCATTCTCTTGGTTTCGCTGGTCGTCGTTCCGTCGTCACTGCTCCTTACTTCGGGCGTGGTCCTGATTTTCTTGGGCGAAGCGCGCCTGAACTTATTGATGGGCATCTTGGTGATGGCGCTCAGCGGCGCGGCTGTCACCGGTGTGGTGTTGGTGTGGGTCTTCGTGCGCCGCGAGGCGAACTTGTCGCTCCTGCAGAGCGACTTCGTGTCCAAGGTTTCGCACGAGCTCCGTACGCCGCTGACGTCGATCCGTTTGTTCACGGAAACCCTGGAGCTACGACGCGGCGACGCAATCGCGGAACAGAAATGTATCGACGGCCTGGCTCGCGAGAGCACGCGTCTGCAGGAGTTGATCGATCGCTTGCTCGATTGGGGCCGCATGGAGAGCGGTCGTCGAGAATTTATCTTTCGCGAAACCGATCTCAAATCGGTGATCTCCACCGCGCTCGAGGCGTTCGAGACAGTGCGTCAGCGTCGATCGATCGAGCTCAATGTGGAGCTGCCGCCGGAATCGCTCACGGTGGTCGCCGATCGCGGCGCGGTTTCGGACGCGCTGTTCAACTTGCTGACCAACGCTGACAAGTACGGCGGGGACCCGGTAAAGATCGATGTCTTCGTTACCTTCGACGACCGTGAGGCTCGGCTCACCGTGCGCGACAACGGCGCCGGCATTCCTGTCGCGGAGCACAAGCGTATCTTCCAAAAGTTCTACCGTTTGGATGATCGGCTGTCACGCCAGCGCGAGGGGTCGGGCCTCGGTCTAGCGATCGTGAAACACGTGATGAAGGCACACCGCGGGCGAGTCGAGCTCGTCAGTCACCCCGGCAAAGGCAGCGAATTTTCGCTCGTCCTGCGCGTGGTCAAGCGCTAAGGAATTCCCCAATGGCGGCGAATGGCAAACGTCACATCTTGGTCGTCGAAGACGATCCCAGCATCACGCTCGGGCTACAGATGAACCTGGAGGCGGAAGGCTACGAGGTCAGCATTGCCGTCGATGGTGAGGACGGCCTAGCGCGCGCGGTCGCCGCCAATGTGGATCTGGTGATTTTGGACGTGATGTTGCCGAAGATGAATGGCCTGGAAGTGGTGAAAGCCATCCGCGGCCAGGGCAACCATGTTCCGGTGGTGATGCTCAGCGCGCGCGGCGCAGAGATGGACAAAGTGATGGGCCTCGAGCTCGGTGCGGAGGACTACATCACCAAGCCGTTCAGCTTGGCCGAGCTCCTGGCACGCGTGAAAGCCGTCTTGCGCCGTGATGGCATCGCGCGCCAAACGTCAGCGACCGAAAAAGTGGTTCGCGCGGGAGACTTGCAGATCGACTCCGGCTTGCGGCAGGTATTTAAAGCCGGCGAGCTGGTTCCACTCACGGCCACCGAGTTCGATGTGCTCTGGTGCCTGGTGGAGGCGTCCAACCGCGTTCTGACCCGCGAGGACATTTTGACGAGCGTTTGGGGTGTCGGTCACCACGGAACATTGCGCACGATCGACAATTTCCTGCTCCAATTGCGCACCAAGTTGGAGTCCGATCCCGCCGAACCGGAGCACTTGCTCACGGTGCGTGGCGTCGGATATCGATTCAAACGCTGAAGCGAGTTTTCTTTCGCAATGCGGGCTCGGTCCGGGGTTTGGAGACCGGCTCCAAGCCGTGCTACATCCCCGGCGCTTTGGACCAGAATCTCCTCCGCGCATACTTTGCGACCGTCTACGAGCTACCCACCGACGGCGGCTTGCTCCGCGTCTCGATGGACGGGGAAATCGTCAAAGATATTCAAGCGCTACCTCCGCTGCTCCGGTCGAAATTCGCGCTCCTGACGGCGTACAACCCGCGCTCGATGTTGCTGCCACGACGGGTGAACGACGGCCGTCACCAGGTCATGCGCGACCTGCTCATCCTCGGCTGCTTTCGCGTCGAGCACTGCGTCGGCTACGACGAAGAGCCGGAAGGCGTTTGGCGTGAGCCCGCGTGGTTGGTGCACGGCATCGAGCGGGACGAGGCGTTGAACTTTGGTCGCACATTTCGGCAGAACTGCATTCTCTACTGCCGCGACGCGAAGCCGGAACTGATCGTTACCGATCCGACCTGTGACGAGATCGGCCGCACTTTCCCTGGGAATTGGCGGGTACGCACCTAAAGGCGCCCGCGACTTTTGCATGATACGGTTGCTGCGTGACTAGCGCGCTTGCTTCGCCAACCGGGATCGCCGCGCGCGGCCGTTTCTTGGTTGCGGTCGCGCTCGTCGCGTCGAGCGTACCGATGCTCGCTGTGGGCGCATGGTCTCGCGCATGCGCCGATCGATTGGGAAACCGTGTGGCCGCATGGCTCGTCGCCCTAACCCCGACGCTGCCCGCGCCGCCAGACCCGGAGGAATCGGGTGACTTCGTGGAAGCCGCGTTCTCGACCGACGCGACTCACAGCACACGCACCGCGGCAGCCGACTCGAAGCATTCCCGCCCCGCGCGTCCTCGTCCCGCTCCGAAATCGGGCATCCGCATTTCTTCGGCTCAGGTTCTGGCGCTCGCGTCGCGTCGCGCCATGCCCCGCGCCGTGTTCGTGAAAGCGAGCCCCGAGCACCCCCCTGGTCTGTTGCTCGGCGGAGTTTCAGCGCTCGGGGTCGGCTTGCAAGATGGCGACATCCTCACCGAAGCCGCCGGTCAGAAGGCAACTTCGGTCGCGCAAGTCGTGGGCATTGTCTTAGCTGCGCGCAGTCGACAAGCAAGCGAGATCAGTGGCCGATTCTATCGCGGCGGGGTGCCTTTCTCGCTCACGGTCGAACAACCGTACCCTGAGAACGATCCCAATAGGCCTGGTCGCCCGTAGCCGATCGGCGGTCAATCGCCGCTTCCCGGTTGACGGGTGGCCTCTGCGCAGCAAGATTGGCGGCCAACATGTCGCGAACCGTGCAGTGCATCAAACTTGGCAAAGAATCCGAAGGCCTCGACAAGCCGCCGTTCAAAGGTGAGCTCGGGCAAAAGGTCTTCGATACCGTGTCCAAGACGGCCTGGCGGCAATGGCTCGAACACTCGAAGATGCTCATCAACGAGTACCGGCTGGACGTGACCAGTGAGCAGGGCCAACGCATCTGGATGACCGAGCTCGAAAAGTACTTCTGGGGCGACGGCGGCTCCAAACCTGCCGAGTATGTCGCGCCAAAGGACGAGCACGGCGGTCACGGCCACGGTGGCCACGGCCACGGCGGCCACGGTCACTAAAGCCCCAGTCGTGGGCGCAACGTTCGTCCGCGGCCCGGAAGCCCAAACCATTCGGTCCGGGCTTTCGGGACTTCGGAGCTCCGGGAAGATTCATTGCGGTGCCTGAGTGTTTACCCACTCGCTAAGTGGTCATGAACGGGTCTCCGCCTGGGATTGCAGCGGGTGACGTACTGGGCGACTTGCCAGCTTCGGACGAGGCTCCGCGGGGCTCGTGAGTTGCGGCTGGCGCGTTGCCCACGGGTGCCGTGGCGGTGTTTGGCTCGGGCGTGGTGGGTGCGGCCGTTTCTTTGCGGCGGCTACCGCCGCGGCCCGCGAAGAGTGACGGGCAGATTTGTTCGGCGTCCTCGTCATCCCAGCGCAGAAAGCCGATCGCCCGCCGCACTTGATCGTACGAGCGCGAGAACAAGGTGAAGTTGCGCTGACGCTGCGCTTGAACCTGAGCAACTCTTCCGGACGTTTGCTCGCGTGCGCCGACCGCGTCCATCAGTTGCTGGCCAAGCAGCTCTGCTTCGTCGAGCTCGCTCAATTGGACGCCGGTCCTCGTGGCGATCCTGTCCCAGTTCTCTCGCAACAACGTGGCGAGCCCAAGTAAGTCGAATGCGAGATTCTTATAACCGACATTCGCCTTGAACTCGGAAATGCGATCGCCACTGATCAAGCCGCGATGCGCGAGTGCGACGGCGTCGAGATACATCGTGTCGCGCAGCTTGACTCCACGCTCGTTGAGCGCCGCAATCGCTTCCGGCGGTGCCGAAGCCGCCAGGAACATTGCGTGCGCATGCCCGACCGCGAACGTGTGTAACTGCAATTGGTCGAAGTGAGAGACGTCGAAGCGGTGAAGCTTGGCTGCTTCTTCGCGAAAGCTCATGATCTGGGGCAGCGCGCCAAGTGCTGTCGCAATGGCGCTGGGTACGTCGATGTTTACCGGAAGCAACTCTTCTTCGCTGATTGCGGCTGTAGCGGGTAGTGCGTGCTCGAACGCTTCTCTATAGAGGAGCGACTGACGACTGGGAGCTGCTGGTGGAGTCGATGTTTCATTGATTGCTACGTTATCGGTGGCCATTTTCGACGGTTCCTTGATGGTTGAACGCAACGACGTGTTGCGTGCGCACTCATCGGTCAGAGGGGACGGGGCAGTTGCGTCTAAAGTGACGATTTTTGCGTTTGGGACAGCGCGCCGGATTGCTGGCTGATCGGGAACGCTGATGGCGACACCATTTGGAGCGGCTGGCTGCTTCGCGTAGTTGCGCGTCGACCAGTTTGAGCAGCTGGCTGCTCGGGGTTGCTCTCGGAGAGCCCGCGGGAGCAGCTGGCTGCCCGGCTAGCGAATGGTTCCAATGGTACTGCGCAGCTGGCTGCTGTCGGTGCGGGCAAAAACACGCGAACTAGAGCAGCTGGCTGCTCGAGATGGTCAGTCATTGACGTGTCGGAGCAGCTGGCTGCTTGAAATGGTTGCAGTGGGTCTCTCGAGAGCGGCTGGCTGCTTCAGATATCCAGATTGTGATTGGCATTGTGCTGATGAATTCGTCGTTCGGGATGTCTCGTCGAATTTCCGCAACTGAGTGCAAATGCGGTCGACGTCTGCGTGGCGCACCAAGTTGTGTTGCGCGCAGCTGCAGTTGGTTCGTCATGTTGAAATCGCGATCGCTGATTGGTTATTGATCAAGTCAGTTCAAATTGTGTATCAATCCAATGCGCGAAAGCGTTCGGGCGTGAGCGCCTAGGGAAGGGCTACCAATGTCGAAGCTGTTGCCGACGGGTTTTGTTTTGCGCGCGGGGTTGCTGCCGTGGACAGCATTTGTGTTGTTGTTCGTCTTCGCGGCATGCAATCGCTCCGCACCTTCGGAGGCTGTCGCCAAGCGCGGTGAGGCGCTAACTCCGGGCCCGAGCTTCACACTGCAGCTGCCCCCTCAACTCACGAGCGGCGGCGCCGGTCTCATTTCATCGACGACTCTTACGTTGGGCGATCGGGTCAAGGTGGCGCAGCCGACGGGCGGCGCGTTCGCGGGCATCGTGAACCTCGGCAGCGGCCTGACCATCATCGGCAGAGACGCCATCACGGGGGACGCATGGAGCGTGGGCTCTATTCAGCTCGGGGATCGCTCCACGGTTAACGGGTTCATCAAGACCGCCGGCACGTTCACTCCGGGCGTGAGCCCTACGGTAACTGGACCGATTCAGCAGTCCCAGCCGCTTACCCCGCCCACTCTCGCCACCGTGACGGTCCAGTTTCAAAATGGAGCTGCCGCGGTTCCAGTCGCGAACGATTCCACACGCACCTTGAGCCCTGGCGACTACGCTGCCGTCACTCTCGGCTCTCGCGCGGTTCTCGCGTTGTCGACTGGCGATTATCGCTTCGATAGCTTCGTCGCGCAGCTGCCGAGCACGCTGCGCCTGACGACTACGGCGGGCCCAATTCGGATCTTTGTCCGCAATACCTTGACCTGGAATTCGACGGTCACAGCTGCCGCTGGTGATCCGACGAAGCTTCTGCTCGGCTATGTCGGCAACGCCGCGATCACGATCAATACGCCGTTCAGCGGCACGTTGCTCAGCCCCAACGCCGCCGTCTCTTTGCCGACGCCGTCGTCGCCGCACAGCGGCGCGTTCTTCGCCAAGAGCCTCAGTACCCAGCCTGACGTCATCGTCACGGCGAAGCCATTCCAACAGCCGTGTCAAGGCGTCGTCACTGACGATGGCAACGCTTGTACCGTTGACGCGTGCGATCCGAACACCGGCGTGGTCACACATGCTTCCGTCGCAAACGGGACAACCTGCTCCGACGGCAACGCCTGCACCAGCGTTGACAGTTGTCAGTCGGGCGTCTGTGTCGGTGCTAGCCCTGTGGTGTGCACGGCCCTCGACCAATGTCACAGCGCTGGCGTCTGCGCACCCGCGACAGGGCAATGCACGAACCCGAATAAGGCGGATGGCGCGAGCTGCTCGGATGGCAGTGCTTGCACGCAGAACGATAGTTGCCAGGCCGGCGCCTGCGTTGGCGCAAATCCGGTCACGTGTACGGCGCAAGACCAGTGCCACAGCGTGGGCACGTGCAACGCCGCGACCGGCGAGTGCTCGAACCCACTGAAAGCCAATGGCGCTGCCTGTAGCGATGGGACCGCCTGCACTCAGAGCGATACCTGCCAGGCGGGTGCCTGCGTTGGCGCGACGCCTGTTGTCTGCGTCGCACTCGACCAATGCCATACTGCCGGAACCTGTAGCGCGGCTACGGGCCTGTGCTCAAACCCAGTGCTTCCTGACGGCACCTCGTGCTCGGACGGAAACGCTTGTACGCAAAGTGACAGCTGCCAGGCAGGAACCTGCACCGGAACGAGCCCCATCGCGTGTAGCGCACTGGACCAGTGTCATGTCGCGGGCAGCTGCGATCCAGTGTCCGGGATTTGCTCGAATCCCACCAAGACCGACGGCTCGGGTTGCACTGATGGCAATGCTTGCACTCAGTCGGACACGTGTCAGTCGGGCTCGTGCGTCGGAGCTAGCCCCGTTGTCTGTGCGGCGCTTGACCAATGTCACGTGGCGGGGGTCTGCAGTGCGGCGACTGGCACCTGCTCGAATCCGCCCAAGGGCAACGGCTCCCCCTGCTCGGATGGGAATTCTTGTACTCAGAGCGACTCCTGCCAGACCGGCACATGCGTCGGCGGCAACCCGGTGGTGTGCGCAGCGCTCGATCAATGTCACCTCGCTGGCAGCTGCGATGCGGGTTCGGGCACTTGCTCCAATCCGGCAAAGAACGATGGCATCGCGTGCAACGATGCCAATACGTGCACCACCGGGGAAACCTGCACCGCGGGGCTGTGCCAAGCTGGCGCCGCGGTTGCCACCGACGACGGCAACCCGTGCACTGCTGACGCTTGCGATCCCGTTACTGGCGTTTCGCACACGCCAGTGAGCGCGGGAATCGCCTGCGATGACAGCAATCTTTGCAACGGCCACGAGACGTGCAACGCAATCGGTTTTTGCACCGCCACCTCGGCGCTGCCGGTCGATGACGGAAATCCCTGCACCGCGGACAGTTGTGACCCGGCGACCGGCGTTGCGCACACTCCAGTTGCTCAAGGCACGAGTTGCTCGGACAGCAATGACTGCAATGGAGTCGAGGCATGCTCGTCGACCGGTCAATGCACGGCGGGTGCGGTTCCCACGATCGACGACGGCAATCCTTGCACTGCTGATGCCTGTGACCCGGTTCAGGGGGTGACACACGCTCCGGTCGCTGCCGGCCTGAGTTGCGCCGACAGCACGGTTTGCAACGGAGACGAGCGTTGCGACGCGCTGGGCTCGTGCATCACCGGCGCGGCGCTCGTTGTCGATGACGGCGACGTCTGCACAACGGATAGTTGCGACCCCGTTGCTGGTGTGTCGCACGTTGCCATCCCCAATTGCGCGGCAGCTCCGGGCAAACCATTCGAGACGCGCGCCTCGATTATGGGTCGCGTCATCCATGCCGACGGCTCGCCAGCAGCGGCGTTTACCGTCAAAGTCTTCAACGACACGCTGGACTCGGTGGCTCGCGCGGACGTTGCAACGACGCTTCAGTCGGATGGCTCTTTCCGCGTTCGGCTGCTTGAATTCCCACAAAGTGTGGCGGCGCGTACGCCACCGCAGGCAATCCTGATTCGGATTGAAAGTGAGGAATTCCCGTCACTGCTGCGGAGTGCATTCCTGCGCCCGGGGGATGTTGTAGCGCTGGGCGACCTCATCGTTTTGGCGCGAGACCCTCAAGTCACCGTCGTCGGTCCCGAAGGCGGAACCGCGCATGACTCACAGGGGACGCTCGAACTACAAATCCCGCCGGGAGCACTCTCGCAACCGACTCCGATTCGGATCACCCCAATTCCGAATCGCGAGCAGTTTCCGGCGCCGCTGCCGAGCAATACCGTGACCATGTACGGCATGGAGTTCGAGCCGTCCGGCACGGTCCTCGACCAGCCCGCGACGCTGCGAGTCAAGAACACGCTCAATCTGCCGACCAGCATGAAGATCCCGGTGGGGACGATCGATCCGCGCTTTGGCGATTGGCTGCACGTGGGAACGGCTGTCTGGGATGGGACGCGCTTTGCGGTGAAGATCTCGCATTTCTCTCCATATGACGTGAACGCGGGGCGGCGCGGCGAAGTCGTTCAAGTTGTCTCGCACGGATCGAGCCGGAACAAGACAAGGGCTCGCACCTGCGCTGCGAGCTCCGTGAATGACGCGAGCGGGGCACTCGAGCAATCGTTTGATGTCCCGCTCCACTCAGCGTCAGGTCACGACTACTCACTCTCGTTGCACTACAGCACCGAGCTTAGCGGCTCGGTCGCGGTCGGGCACGCACCCCCGGTAGCTCCAGCATCCGGCAGCTTCCTTCGATCCTTTGCAACGCAAAGCATCCGGCTGGCGTGCCTGGTTGGTGGAAGCGGTTGCGGTAGCTCCGGTGGCGGCGGGGGCGGCGCTCCGTGCGGCGCTCTGAATGGCCGCGTGGTCATGCCCGCATACGCGCTCAATCAACGCATCAAAGTCTTCGGCGTTGATGTGGATCAGTCGGAGCAGGTCCCCGCGAACGGGCAAAGTTCCGAGCCGTTGTTCTATGTTCCGCTTCCCACAGACGAAGACGGAAACCCGATTCGCAGCGGTTTCGCGCCGTTTCACATCACGAGCCGCGTGGAGGTTCAAGGTGCGGGAACCTGCGTCAGTAACGGCGGAGGGTTCGGTGTCGTAGGCGGAGCGTTCGACGGAGCTCCGCTGCGCTTGCCCGTAGGCACCGGCGACCTCTCGGACTTCCAAGGCTATCAGCTCGTGGTACACCGCCGTGGTTCAGCGCTCGGGTCAGGCTGGGCATTCAAAGAGACGAGCACGCTCTTCCGTTCGCCGGATGGCTCGGATGCCGAGATCGTCCGAGGCGACGGCCAGCAAGAGTCGTTTCATCGATACCCGCAGTTGCAAAAGATCGCTGAATTTAGCAATTTCAGCGACTCTTCGTTGGCCGTCGATGCGCAAACCGGTGAAGTGTTCTCGGCTAGACTCAACTTTGGCATCGATCGGATCGATCCTCAATCTGGTGCCGTCAGCTCGATCGCCGGCGGAAACCTGTTCGGTGCACGACAGCCAATCGATTTCAAAATCACGTATGTCGATGGCGAACGTCGCTTCCTGGTGACCACGAATTTGGCGCTCTTCGAAGTGGGCTCAGACGGAGCGTCGCGCAAGCTCACTACGTTCGTCGACGGCTCCTCGGGGCGAATGCCATCCGTGGCCGGCGTCGGAAAGTTTGCCTACTTCAGTGTTGGCGACCGAACTGTCGGCACGTCGCAGTACGCGGACATCACGAATCTCTATCGCATCGACTTGACCGATCCTCTCAGGGCAATCGTCGAGATCTCGCCGGCAAACGGTGGCGAACTGCGCTTGGATCCGCACGGAGAGGTGGAGTCTCATTCTTTCCAATTCCTTCATCCGAGCGGGCTTGCGGCCGCCTTCGACGGTGGACTCTACGTGTCAGACGACCGTCGTCACGCGGTCTACCACCTTGCGCCCGATGACTTGGGCGCAGTGGGCCCGAACAGCGTGGTCACGCGCGCGCTCGGAAGCGGCATGGATACCGCTGTCGCGGGACCGGGAGTGACGCTTCCGGCCCTTCAATCAGCAATTCGCGCGCCTGGAATCCTCGCGACCGCTCCGAACGGCGTGTTGTACATCAAGGGTGATGCTGCAATCGGTGGCCTGCTCGCGTTCGACCCGGTCGAGAAGACGACGCGTTGGGTTGCGTTCGACAAGTCCTCCACGGCCAACGCGATTGATCCCATCAGTCCGTTTCCTAATCTCTCGTTCGGCAAAGGTACGTTCGCGCCCTTGGCCGACAACAGCGTGTTGCTTTCTCAGGGCAACACTGTCTATCGACTCTCCACCCAGCTGAGCAGCGACTACGACCCGCAGCGGACGCTCACCTTCAGCGACACCGGCGCGACGGTGCTGGATACCGGCGCCGATGCGATCGAGCAGTACGAATGGAAGGTCGGGCAGGGTGAAGCTCTACTCATCGCCAATCGCAGGCGCAGTGGTGAGTTGATCCGCGGTCTAACCTACGATGATGTTGATCACCTCGCGTACATCGAAGATCCGATGGGTGGACGCGTCACCTTCGGATACGACGGCAGCGGGCGCCTGAGCACGGTCACGGACGCCGCGCAACGGACGACGCACTTCACGGTCGACTCCGTTGGTAACCTGCGTGAGGTGATCTACCCGAGCGGGGAAGCACGTCGCTTCGACTACGAAGACTACCGCATGACGGTGGCGACTCATCCAAACGGCGAGGTGTCGACATACACCTACCATCCGGACGGCACGGTGGACACCGCAACACGTCCCGGCGGTGGTGTGACCAAGATCGAGTCCGGATTCTCCCGAGGACCACGCTACGACAGTAACGGGCAGCTCTATTATGAGTCATTGCTCACGGACGACCGCGGCGTGCAGCACGCGCTCTCCTTGAACGAAGTCGGGGGTGTCTTCGAAGACAAATACACCGCGGACGGCCAGGCGTACGATGTGAAAAACGTCTACGCGACGCAGCTCGGGCCGGATAGTAGCCCAGAAACAACAACGAACCGCCTGCTTCGATTTTCGCAAACGACGATCAACGGTTTGCCGGTCGGGCCATTCACCACGTACGACCTCTTCGGTCGACCGATCAAGGTCTGGCAGAGCGACGCCAAGGCCGGATTCAGGTTTGCGCCGAACTTCGATAGCAATATGCGCCTGTCGAGACTCGGATTCTTCGACGGTGGCATCGACGAGGCATACACTTACGACGCGGCGGGGCACGTCACGAAAGTCGCGGACGTGTCGAACGGTTTTGGAAACAATTTTCCGGAGACTGGCCGTCGCACGACGTTCGACGGTTTCCGCACGCAAGATGGTCAACCGACAAACGTGACCAGTCACAATATTGCGACCACGCTAGGCTACGATTCCTTCGGCCTCATGAGCTCAGCCGTTGACTCGGTCGGTCGCTCGCTCACCGTGACTCACGACGCCGCAGGCAACGCCCGGTCCGTCGCTGACGGCGCAACGACGCTCCAATACGGCTACGATCTGGCGGGTCGCGTCACCTCAATCACCGACGCCGAAACGAATATCACGCGACTCAGTTACCAAACCGCGGGCTGCAATTGCACGAACGGCAAGCGAGTCACCTCGATTGCAACGCCCGATCTCGCGCCCGATCAAAAGTGGGCGATGACCTACAGCGTCGACGGTGACTTGCACACCACAACCACGCCGCTGAACGAGACCGAAACCTACAACTACAACGCGCAACGCGATCTCACCTCCGTTGTCGATCGCGCCGCCCGCACCACGAGCTTCACCTACGACCAGTTGGGACGAAAGTCGACCATCACAGATCCACTGGGCCGGGTCGGCACGTTTAGCTACTCACGCGCGACTGCATCGAGCTGGGTGGGGCCAACCCTCTACGCTCAAAGCCAGACCGCCACGCCCGCTCCGGTCGACCTCACCGCTGCACTGGCTGACGGTCAGTACCAAGTTGGCACGAACGGCTTTCAGCGCGGAAGCGATAGCTCCCACGTCGCGCTCTATCGCGACGCGACCTTTCAGTCGTCTCAATGGGTCGCGATAGACTCATTGGACAATGTTCGTTCACGCACCGACCGGGCGGGAATGGCATTCGACTCGGTCTCGCCGGGCCCCTCATACGGGTCGGACGTGCCATTTGTCGACGAATTCTACGGCCGCGTCGGTCCCTTCGGCCTTCCAAAACAGTTAAGCACCTATGAGTCGGCTTCGCAGGGCTGGCAGGCGGCGTTGATTCGGAATCCAGACTACGACCTCACGCAATTCGACGCCGGCTTCCTCGGGCGTCGAGCCTCACTCCCGTCGCCAAATAGCGCCATCTCGGTTTCGAGGGACGCTGCGGGTCGGCTCACTGGCGTGAACCTCGCTCAAATCAGTTCCAGCACAATCAGCTACTTGTCGAACGGGAAACTCGACTCGGTGGCGCTTGCCACGCCTATTTGGGCGAGCGATTTCACTGGCAATATCTGCAGCGCTCCCGGCAACGCCAAATGTACCTCGTCTCCGTTCTGCTACGTGCAGAGTGCGAGCTGTGTGTACAGCGATTGCCAAATCGCGTTCAACGCGCAACAGGGCCAATGTCGCGCGTACTCGAACGCGATGCAAAGCAGGGGCGAGAAATTTCAGTATGACGCCCGCGGTCTGACGTTCATTCGCTCAATCCCCCTCACATCCAACACACTCGGACCAATCCAATACGGGTACGACCCGGTCGGCCGCAACACCACGCTCTTGTTTCCAGACGGCCACCAGCGCGTCCAAATCTTCGACGCTCTGGGCCGCCTCAAATCGCGTTGCTACCAATACACCGACGGTACGCCGGATCACTGCTACACGACTGAGTACGACAAGGTTGGCAACCCACACGTATTGACCGATCCGGGAATGCGCCAAGTCGTCGAGTACGACGAGCTCGATCGAGTCACCTCTGTCAGCCGCTTCGTTCCCGCGAATGCAACAACGCCGGTCTACGTCGAACACTACGCGTACAACGCCCTCGGCTCCTTCTCCGTTTATGACGGATCAATCGTCGACGACCAGCGTCCGCGTCTAACGGGCAGTGGCAAGGCAAGCGCGGGCATTCCCGCGAGCTACGGCGGACAACCGATCACGCTCGACACCGGCGGTCGCGTCGTGGCCTTCAACGGCCAAACCTTCCAATACTACCGCTTCAACCATACCCTCCAAACACGCGCAACGAGCACCGACCAGCAAACCTTCACCTACGACTCGCTCCAGCGCCTAACCAACACGCATACTGGACCGCCGAACGATCAGAAACCCAACACCGACGAAAGCTACGCCTACTCTGATCTCTCGAGCTCAATTGCCGCAGTAGTCACCACTCCGCACACGCTCGACCCCACGCCGAACCTGCCCTACACCAACTTCAACGTTGGCTACGACGGCGTAGACAACCCGCTTTGGATGACCACATCCGACGCGCTGGTCTACTTCGAGGTCGACACGATCGGCAACGTACGCCACCTGCACACCGACCCCGCAGTGCACGGCTCGCTCGCGACTGGAGACCTCGGCGGATACAGCTACACAGCGTTCGGCAAGACGATCGCGCCGAGCGACGTGGGCGGCGTGGCCGCGCCGGTGGGCGTGACCCAACCATTCAGGTGGCAAGGGAAGCGGCTGATCGCGCCGAACCTGTATGACTCGAGAGCGCGCGTGTGGAGCGCGGAGCTTGGGGCGTTCTTGCAGCCGGATGAGTATGTGTTCTTGGGGAGGAGCGGGACGCTGTGGTCTTGGCCGGGGCAGAATCCGTTTAGGTGGCGGGATCCGAGTGGGCGGTTTTTTGATGGTGGCGCGGCCGAAGTGGGCGTCGCTGCAGCCGAGGCGGCGGGTGGTTTGACCGCCGCAACGGTCGTTGCGAGTGTCGCGGCGGTTGGAATCGTTGGGTACGCGCTGTACGATATCTACGGACAACTAAAGGACTTCTATCACCCGATCATCACTTATGCCGACAGTAACGTCGGCAAGCCAGGTCCGGGTGAATCATGCAAGACAGATGCGAGCGGCGGTGGAGCAAGGTTGCCACCGCCCGCGCCGGGCAACGTCGGAGCCGCAGCTCCAGATCCTCGGAGTCCGCGACATCATATCTTTCCGCAACAATATCGAGCCGAGTTCGAAAGGGCCGGGATCGACATTGATGAATACACAATAGAGATGTCACAGGACGAGCATCAGGCACTCCATTCGAACGGTTGGAACCAGGAGTGGGGCGATTTTTTCGACGAAACGCCGAACCCCTCTGCGGACCAAATCCGTAACTTTGCCAGCGAGTTACTGAATGAGGCTGGCCTTGCAAACAGGCCGATTGTTCCGTACTACTGACCGAGAGCGCGACCATGGATGCCGAAATTTACTGGCTGAGATCTCGCGACATGCCGTGGGGCGACTATGGTCAGATATTACTTAACGGGATATCTGCTCACCTTCCCAGAGTGAACGGTCGACTTCAGTTAGAGCGAACCGCGCCCTTTGTGCCACCAATCGCATTTCCTCGCCGCGGCGACGTAATCGTCACGGAGGCGGTCCGAAAAGGATTCGATGAAAGCGTGCTTGGACCGCTCCCTGTGCAGCAAGCGGACCTCGCTAAGGTCGTCAAGCTGGAGTGGCTGCATTGGGACCGTGAACAGCCTCCCGGCTACCTTCCGCCCTCCGCGGATCCCGAAGACTATGTTCTTACGCCTGAGCACGATGCTAGCCTTTGCAGCCAAATCGGCCCATTGTGGGAGGTCGCGCCGATGACGGTCGGCTTGGGTACCTACAGGCGAGTGCAAAAGCGGCCCGCGAATTTTCATGTTTCGATCCAAATCAAGCATCCAGTGCCCCCGGTTTTTCGCGTGAAAGGTGTTCCGGTCGTGCTGGTTCGAGAAGATGTGGGCAAACTGTTGCTCGCCCTGACCGACGACGGCTTGCGCCTGGATCGAGTTGAAGCGGAAATCAGCGATTATTAGGGCCTTCCTTGGTGCGCGAACGTTTCGGGCGACGAGCACCAATCGACGCGCTGGCACGAGCGTGCGGCGGTCACACCAATGGTTTGCGTTCCTTTGGGAATACCGTCAAGTCGAACTCACGGTCACGGGGCGCGCCAGCGATCGAGGTCGACTTTTTGCGACCCTTCCAGGCACTGCGCTGGAGTCGGGCGAGCGGTTGGTGTCGTGCGTAAGTGATCCGCTTTGGTCCATAAATTTCTAGAGTTCCTCGTCCGCGCGCAGATCGATCAGGTGCTGGTCGTGCGGCACGACTAGGACATACGCATGCGGATCGAGGACGGTGAGCTGCCATGAACGAAGAAAGAGCCAAGCGCATAGCCGTATTACAGAGAATGTTTGACGAATTCGGTGCACTTGCCGACGAGCATGAGGAATTTACGGACAGCGACGTCCGCGAGGCCGTTCATAGGACGCTGACCCGCTACTTCGTGTGGGGAATCACGGAAGAGGAACTTCCGGTCTCCTACGGCATGTGGAGCGCGGAGGGAGATGCGCGGGTTCGAGGCATCATCGGTGAATTCTTGCGCTGCGTTTTGCACGAAGTTCTTCCAATCGGCCAGCCGCGACTCGCGATGCTTCAAGACCGCCGCATCCAAGCTTCGAATGGAATGGAGTACGACGAACTGTTCGGTCACCGCGACAATCCGCTGCCGCTCGCGCCATTGCCCGCGCACATGTACACGACCCCACGCTACGATCGATGAAAGGCATTGATTTAGAGGACAAAGCTAGGATGGCCGCGCTTTGACTGAACACTTCGCGTCAAGGACGAGCAGCCCGATCTTGGCTTAGTGTTTGACTCTTCGATCGAGTGCGCGGACGGATTCCTGGGCGCCGAGATCAAGCAAGAGCTGGGCTGCCGAGATGAACAGCGCGCCTTATCCTGCAAGCGCCGCATTGTGGGCGATGTTTTAGCGATCGCTCGATGAGGGCGGCTTCTAACAAAAAGCCGTGTGTGATCAGAGCCCGGACGGCATTACCGCTGAGCGCATGCCGCTGCAATCTTTGCGATTGCCTCAGGCAGCTCTTGCATGACCTGCGCCGCCTCGATGCGCAGGACTCGATAGCCAGCACGTGCGAGCTTGCGATCACGGCGCGCGTCCGCGCTGGCGCGGCGTGCGTGATAGCCGCCATCGACCTCGACGATGAGACGAAGACTTGGCGCGTAGAAGTCAGCAATGAATCCGAGCAGCGGAACTTGACGCCGAAAGGCGACCCCGAGCTGACTCGCGCGCAGAGCGCGCCAAAGCCGAGCCTCGGAATCAGTGGGCGCTTGCCGCATTTGGTGAGCGTGCAGGTTGATGAGTGCTTTGTTGTTCGACATGATTGGTTCCTTTCTCCGGCTGGCGGCCGGACGAAGCCCCTTCGCGCAGGAGGTGTGACGCGCGCCCGCGGAGGTGATGCTTGCAATGAGTTGCACGCGAACGAGCGCGCGTATTCGAGGTCGCGCGGCGCAACTCCTGCGCGTCTCGCGTAGGCCGGTCGCCAGCCGGAGAAAGGAGCGAGTGCGAACCAGAGCGCCGATTTGCCGCGCGCACTATGCGGAGCGATCACCTACCAAGCCCGGCGAGCGCAGCCGTTGGGCCCCCACGTCCGGCGCAGCCGGCGTAAGGGGGCCCCTGGCGCGCGCAGCGTAGCGAGCACGCCAGGCCGCACTGCGCCGCCCACAGTCGGGGCAGCCCCATTCAACGTTGGCTACGACGGCGTAGACAACCCGCTTTGGATGACCACATCCGACGCGCTGGTCTACTTCGAGGTCGACACGATCGGCAACGTACGCCACCTGCACACCGATGCCGCAGTGCACGGCTCGCTTGGGGCCGGAGACCTCGGCGGATACAGCTACACAGCGTTCGGAAAGACGATCGCCCCGAGCGACGCGGGCGGTGTGCCCACGCCGGTGGGCGTGACCCAACCGTTCGGGTGGCAAGGGAAGCGGCTGATCGCGCCGAACCTGTATGACTCTCGGGCTCGCGTTTGGAGCGCGGAA
>DASQCO010000011.1:0-4246 GCA_035634635.1 Polyangiaceae bacterium | reverse complement strand
TTGTCCCGCAACGCGGGGCCGACGTCGTGCAGCGCTTCTGCCCAGGTTGCGCGATCTCCAGTCATTGCTGAAACCCCGGCCAGATAGAAGTCGTACAGCTCTTGGCGCTTGGCTTCGTGGCGAGCTGCCCAGTCAGCACCTCCTTGATGGAGGGGCGGTAAAATGGCGCGTTCGAGCAACTTGGGTAGCACGCGCGTCAGCTCACCTGAGCGTACCCAGGGGGCGTACTCGATCCGGGGATCGTCGTCCGTCACGGGCGGCGCGCCAGCGGCGTAAGCCTCGAGTCCGCCGCGATCGGTGACGTAAGTCGCCAGTAGCTCGTCGACCGAAGCGACGCCGACCTCGGTCAGGGCGCGTTTCACCAGGGGAGCCTCGAAGCTCGCGCTCAACCGCTCGAGATCGAAGCGTAGAGGGCGCACGCTGCCGAGCAGGAGCATTTCGTGCAGCTCCGTGGTGAACAAAGACACGTGAGGAAACACCTGAAGCATGCTCTGTACCAGCGAGCGTGAATCCTCGTCGTTTTGCGTAGCGAGGGGCCACCATTGCGCGAGTACGCCAGCTTCACTGAGCCGAGATCGAGAAAGTTCGTAGAATTCTCGTGCATATAAATTGACGACGCCGGCCGCAGCGGGTGGCGGTGGTTCCAACGTGATCACGTCATAGCGCTCGTTCACTGCCAGCAGGGCATGTCGGCCGTCTGCAACGCGGAGTTCGAAGCGTGGGTCGCGCGTGACGTCGAAGTTGCCTCGAAAGGAGGGAGCCGCGCGCAAAACTGCAGGCGAAAGCTCGACGCAGACCCGGCGTTGCAGCGTGTCCCAGGTCGCCAATGCGCCGCAGGTAATTCCAGTCCCGAGGCCGATGACCAGCGCAGATTGGGGCGCCGCCGGTGCGGCGAACAAGGGCAAAAGGGCCTGCAAACGCATGTAGCGCAGCGACGCCATGGCATCACCCGTGTTCGAAACCCCTTGAATGTACAGTCTGCGAAATGGGCCGCCCGGTGCACGCTGTTCGATGACGGCCACGCTGCCCGACGCCGCTTCCTCGTAAAAAACCAATTCGCCCCCACGCTCCTCACGCAACAAGCGTGCAAGCTTGTCGCCGGGTACGAGCAGCAGACCGGCGAGGCTCGTTGCGACGAAGCCGATGGCAAGGGTGCGCGTGCGACGCGAGCACTCACCGATCACGACCGCCACGAGTCCGACACAAGCCAGGAGTGCGCCCAGCGCGCACAGCGAACGGACGATGCCTAGGGCCGGCAGAAGCACGAACCCAGCGAGCAAGCTGCCCACGATGCCGCCGACGGTGTTGAGCGCCGCCAGCCGCCCGGAATCTCGCGCAACGGTCGACGCGCTGGCCGCGAGCCGCATGGCGGCTGGATAAGCTGCCCCGAGGCAGAACGTCGGCACCAAGAGCAACGTCGCACTGGCCAGCGCGAAGCGAGCGCACATCATGGCCATTCGACTATCGGTTGCCGAAAATACAGCCTTTCCGAGCGCGATTTGCGCGCTCGATAGCCAGGGTCCGAGCACCACCAAGCCGAGCATCGAAGTGACGCCAGCACCGGCAATCAGCAGTCCAAAGTCAGCCCAACGCCGCTTCGGTTGGTCGACGACTCGCCGATAAGAGTAACTGCCGAGCGTGATGCCCATCAGGTAAGTCGAGAGCACGATGGCGAACGCGTACGCTCGTGTGCTCAGGAATTGCACGATCGCCTGTGTCCAAAGGATCTCGAGGCCGAGGGCAACGCCGCCGCTGATCGCGTACAGCACCAAGACTTGCCGCGCTGCGGGCGAGTGCTCGGCCGTGACCGTCGCCGCCGTGGATTGAGGCTCAATTGGTCGCTTTGTGTCAGCGGTGACTCTAACCTCGAGCTGCCACGCGATCGCCGCGACCGCGATGTTTGCAATGCCCGCAGCGAATGCCGTGCCACGTACGCCGAAACAGGGCAAGAACACGAAAGGCGTCGCCAACACGCCCGCAATCGCACCGGCCGTGTTGGCGGCGTAGAGCAGGCCGGCATCCGAACCGAGTTTCGCCTGTGAAGGGCGCGCGACTCTCAGCAGTGCGGGCAATGTTGCACCCATCAGGGTAGCCGGCACCATCATCCCGAGCAGCCAGGGGAGCCACGCGAGCGGACCGAGTGCGGCGCGCAAGGTGACGAACCACGAGGCACTCGCCGAAAGCGCGAGCGTCGCTGCCACGCCCAGCACACCACTCGCAAGCTCGAGCGCCGCATAAAACCTCAACGGGCGTGGACTGCGATCGACTCGCGCGCCGAGCCAGCTGCCGCCGAGCGCGAGCCCCGCGAAGAAGCTGCACAAGACGACGGACGTGGCCTGGACCTCGACCCCTACGATGAGACCGAGAGCGCGCACCCAAACGGTTTGAACCACCAGCGCGCTCAGGCCAGAAACGAACAGTAAGCCGGTGAGTGCGCTTCTCATGGATCTCGTCAGTGAAGGTAGAAAGAGAGCGCAAGCTCAGGGCCGTTCAAACGTAGCCGCAAATCGACCTGATCTGCTCGATGGCTGAGCCGATAAAAGTTCCAGCCTGCCGACAAGCCGAGCCAACCGGTGAAGGCATACTCGCTCTTGATCGCGCCCCACCAGGCCATGTCCGAATCTGGCTTGAAACCACCGCCGTCTACCTCGAGGCGGAAGGTCAGTCCGACACGAAAATCCAGATCGATTGCCATACCAGCAACCCCGTACAACCAGGACAGGGATTCTTCCTGCGCCTCAGTCGTTTCCGTTGCGGGGAAACTCGCGTTGACCCGTTGCAGACGCGCGCCGCCATACGGAACGAACCCGAGCAGCACCGAGCGCGAGCTTCGCCCGAAGGAGATCACGGGCAAGTGATAGGCAACGACACCGCGCGAGATCAGCGCGAACGCATCGAGTTCCGGCAAGCGCTGTGTTTCATGATTGAAACGCGAGTTGAAGCCGACGCCGAAGGATTCAGCCTGGAGTGAGAAGCCCCAAGCACGCACGCCGAGCCGACCCACGAAAGCGAAGCGGAGTGAAGAGTCGATCTGAACCGGTGGTGCACTCGAGTCGTAGCCGAACGTTCCGATCACGACCGGGACCCAAAGTGGCACACCGATGGTCACTTCAGGCGCCAAGCGACTGCAGAGGCGACAGCGGCGCGAAATCGGGGTGTCATCCGGATCCGCGGCTCGAGCGCGTTTCGGACTGAACGCGATGAATGCCACGAACAAGAGGCCGAGCGCATGGCGGAATACGCTCTGCCCCTTTCCGATCATCGCATCGTCCTGAGTTCGAGCGCGTAGCCGCGCATCGGAACACTGCTGCAAAGCAAGCAGTTCAGGCGACGTTTCGAGCCCACGGATTCGAGTCATTGGGTGTGCCGAGGGCCCGCGTCAAGTTGGGCGAGCGCTGCTTCACACGCGACATTGCGTCTGCTGCGAGCGTCTGCAGGAGGGAGTTCGTGTTTGGCGCGTGACCGATTTCCGAATTATTACAACCCGATTCGCGGCCCTTTGGGACTTGAATGGCTGAAGCGAGCGGTGTATGACGCGAGCGTCAGGTCACGAAGTGGGCACGCCCGGTGACGGGCCAGCGTGCCGTGAAGGAGAACGCATGGGCCAAACACGGGGTTTACGCAGCACGATACTACTCACCGCAGCGGCCGGCCTATTTGCATGCCACCCAGTCGGCATCGACGACGCCTCCGAGACCGACACGGTCATCACGCGCAAAGCGAAGGACTACGACTACCAGGCGACGAACGGCAAGTACTACATGCCGGACCAGATTGCCGATCTATGCAAGGTCGATCCGGACAAGTTTCCGATTGGTCAGGCCGGCGCCTCCGGCGACCATGACCTACCGGATCTCGATTGCAACGAGATCACACACGTTTACGACACCACGATTCTCAAAGACATCGAGAAGCACATGACCGATCTAGGTTATGTGCGCGTTGCCAAGGAGGACGCCGCAACCGCAGACGCTGCGCTGCTCGTGGGTGCCGTCTCTTCGAACAACTGGGTCGCCTACAGCTGGTATCCCTGGTACCCGTACTATCCGTATTATCCGTACTGGGGCTGGGGCATCTACTACCCGTATTATCCAACCACGAGCATCGTGAATTACCCGACGGGCACGCTGACGATGGAGCTCGTGTCGATCAAAGATGCCGATCCGGGCCAGCAGCTCGTACCGACCATTTGGTCGGGCACCATCTCCGGTCTACTTGCAGATGGTGACACGACCGCCGCCACGCG
>DASQCO010000010.1:0-22376 GCA_035634635.1 Polyangiaceae bacterium | reverse complement strand
TAGGCACTCGCTTCCGGTGTGACAGTTCGGCTAAACTGGCGCTGAAGGCCCCCAAAGCCCAGGAGAGACATGATCAGCATCACTTTTCGCCACGTGGATTCGAGCGACGCCCTCAAACGCTACTCTGAGGAGAAGATCCAGAAGCTGCAGAAGTTTCTTCGACAGCCCATGACAGCGAAGGTGACTCTGTCCGTGGACCGCTTGAAGCAGATGGCTGAGGTTCGCATCTCGAGCGGTGGGGAGCATCACGAGGCAAAAGAAGCGACCAATGACATGTACGCGTCGATCGACGTCGTGCTCGGCAAGCTCGAGCGCCAGATCCGCAGTCAGCATGGCGCTGCGAAGGCAAAGGCCAAGGGTGGGGAGAGCGTGCGCAAAGCCCCCGCCGCTCGCGTTCCGGATCTCGAGGTCGACGCACCCCGCGTGAAGAGCGCCGCCAAGGTCGTGAAGAAGGCTGCCAAGAAGCGCGTGGCGAAGGCCAAGCGCTGAGAGCCGCACGGACGACCCATGCGACTCTGTGACATCCTTACGATCGATCGCATCATCGTCGATGCGGACGGCTCGCAGATCCCGAACAAGGACGCGGCGCTGAAAAAGCTGGCGGAGCTGCTTTCCCCAGCGGTCTCCGTTCCGCAAGCGGAAGTGGAAGACCTGCTGATGGAGCGCGAACGCCTTCAAAGCACCGGCATCGGCGACGGCGTGGCGATCCCGCACACCGCACTCGATCACGCGGAGCAACAGGCCTCCGCGTTGATCCTATGCACGCGCGGCGTCGACTTCGACGCGATCGACGGCAAGCGCGTGCATATCGTGTTCGGTGTGGTCGGCCCCAAGCGCGCAACGGGCGAGCACCTGCGGACGCTCGCCCGCATCTCGCGCTTGCTTCGTGACGACCACACTCGCGCGCGCATGATCTCCGCGGGCAGCCGCGAAGAAGTGTACGGCCTCATCGCAGCTCACGACGCGAGCGAGAAATAGCCGTGTACTCCGAGCCCCCGTCACTGCTGCCAAACGGGGTGAGCGTCCGAGCTCTGCTCGACGACTCTGCGCTCGGCTTGAACGTCCGCTTGGTCGGCGGCGCTGCCGGTTTGGGCCGAGAGATTCGGCACCCGCGGATTCAGAAGTCAGGCTTGGCGTTGGTCGGTCACGTGCAAGGCGTGGTGCCGAGTCGCATTCAAGTCCTCGGTGAAACCGAGCTGAGCTATGCCGAGTCGCTCTCGCCCGAGCAACAAAAGCGCGCCGCGGAGGTGTTTTTCTCGCTCGGCGTGTGCTGCGTGATGGTCACGCGCGGGGTCGATCCGCCGCGCGCGTTTTGTGAAGCGGCGGAGCGCACCGCCACGCCGCTCGTGGTCTGTGCGGAGCGCTCGTCACAAGTGATCACGGCCATTCACACGCTGCTCGACGAGCAGTTGGCGCCGCGCTCGCGCATTCACGGCGTCCTGGTGGACGTGTTCGAGGTCGGTGTGCTCTTGCTCGGAAAGAGCGGCATCGGCAAGAGCGAGTGCGCCCTCGAACTCGTGATGCGTGGGCATCGCCTCGTGGCTGATGACGTGATCGAGTGCGATTTTCGCCCGCCGAGCATGGTCTTCGGCCAGCCCGCCGCGTTGCTTCGCCATCACATCGAGGTGCGCGGGCTGGGCATCCTCAACATCAAAGACCTGTTCGGCGTCACGGCGATTCGCGAGCGCAAGCGGCTGGATCTGATCGTCGAGTTACAGCTCTGGCAATCGGATGCGCCCTACGATCGCATCGGGCTCGAGGACCGACACCGCGAGCTGCTCGGTGTGCCGATTCGGGAAGTGGTGTTGCCGGTTCGTCCAGGCCGCAATATGAGCTCGATCATCGAGATCGCGGCGCGCAACGAGCTGCTGCGCCAGGCCGGGCATCATCCAGCGCGCGAGTTCGTGGAGCGCGTCGAAAAGGGGCTGCTCCGCCCGGAAGAACCGGAAGAACGCATGCATCGTTCGCCCAGTGGTTCGTTCCGCTTCATCACGCCGACGCCCAACGAGAGCTCGGCTCCGCCTCCCGTGATCACTCCGGAGCGCCGATGAACGATCCAGCGCGCACCTTGGTCGTGGTCGTTACTGGCGTGAGTGGAGCCGGTAAGTCGACCGCGGTGCACGCTCTGGAGGATCTCGGTTTCTTCTGCGTCGACAATCTGCCGACGCCCGTGATGAAGAGCACGCTCGAAGCGTTTGCGACCGTCGGTGTGCGACGAATCGCGATCGGCATCGACGTCCGCGTGCGCGGGTTCTTGGATGCCGCGGCGTCCGCGCTCGAATCCCTGCAAGTGCCGGGCGAACGCGAACTCGCGGTGCTGTTCTTGGACGCCTCGGACGAAGCGCTGCTGCGGCGCTTTTCGAGCACGCGCCGCCCACACCCGCTCAGCACTAGCCTCGAACCAGGCAGTGAACGCGCCGCCACCGCCGTGTTGGATGGCATTCGGATCGAGCGAGAGCTACTGATGCCACTGCGCAGTCGCGCGACGCTGGTGCTCGACACCACGCGCCTCAGCGTGCACGAGCTGCGCCGAGAAGTGACCTCGCATTTCGGGCCCGGCGCGGGCCGCATGCCGCACATGCGCACGCGCTTCGTGTCGTTCGGTTTCAAATTCGGTACGCCCGTCGATGCAGATCTACTGTTCGACGTGCGATTTTTGGACAATCCGTACTTCGTGCCGGAACTCCGAGAACTCTCGGGCAACACGCAAGCCGTGAAGGATTTCGTGTTGGCCCAGGCGGACTGCAGTGGGTTTCTCGAGCGCGTCGGATCGCTGCTCGAATTTTGTCTGCCCCGTTTCGAACGCGAAGGAAAAAGTTACCTCACCGTAGCCATCGGGTGCACCGGTGGCAGGCACCGTTCGGTGGTGATTACCGACGAGCTGGCCTCGCTGCTTCGTAAACGCGGCGGAGTTTCGATCGACGTCGTGCACCGGGACGTCGACCGCGTTCGGATGACGGGCCCAGGAGCCGATCCGGATCATTCGTCTGCCCCCGCCCAAGCCCCCGAAAAGACAGCAGGAGCCCCGTTTGCGCCATGAGTAGTAGTCCGAGTAGCTCGCGTGGAACGTTCGAGGTCCGTAACAAGCTTGGCCTGCACGCCCGGGCAGCGACCAAATTGGTACAGCTCGCTTCGAAGTACCCATGTGATATCTTGGTCAGTCGCGCAGGGCAGGCAGCCAACGCCAAGAGCGTGATGGGCGTGCTGCTTTTGTGCGGCTCGAAGGGCACGAAGCTCGATATCGAGGCTACTGGTGACGATGCGGCGGAGGCTGTCCGCAAGCTCGGCGAACTGATCAACAACCGCTTCGGAGAAGACGAATAGCGCCCATGAGATTCGACGGTTCGAGCATGCTCCAGAGCGGTGCCGCGCTGGTGCTCGACGGGATTGCCGGTTCGGCAGGTTATGCCATCGGCCACGTCGTAATCGTCGACACGCGTCGCTCGGGCATCGTTCGCCGTCATGTCGTCGCAGACGACGCCGCGGATGAGCTGGCGCGCTTCGATGATGCGGTGTCGCTCTCGGCGGGTGAACTTCGTACCGTGCTGGCCGCCAAACAGGGCGCAGCGAGTCGCGCCGAAACGTCGATTCTCGAGGCCTACGTGTTGATGCTCGAGGACGAGACACTGCGCGAAGCCGTCGAAAACAAGATCAAAACTTCGCTGATTTGCGCGGAATGGGCGCTCGATCTGGCCGTCGCGGAAATGGCCGCCGTGCTTCGTCAAAGCGGCGACCCCTACCTCGCCGAGCGCAGCCATGATTTCGAGTTCGTCGAAGACCGGCTGCTCCGCACCATGGCCGGCCAGCAGGGTGCGGTGGTGTTGCCCAAGGACGGCACTCCCAGCGTGCTCGTCGCGCACGATCTTTCACCCGCCGAGACGGCGGGCCTGACCAAAGAGCGCGTGCTCGGCATCGTCACCGAGGTCGGCACGCGTACGAGCCACACCGCGATCTTGGCGCGCGCACTCGAAATCCCCGCCGTGGTCGGCGTGCCGAACATGCTCGCGCGGGTCGGCAGTGGCGACGTGATCGTTGTCGACGGCGTGCACGGTCAAGTCGCGATCACCCCGAGTGAAGCGTTGATCGCAGACACCAACGCGCGCGCGGGGCGATTCAGCGAAATCGCGCGACACCGCCGCGAAGCGCGCGATCGGCCGATCCGTACCCGCTGCGGGCAGACCGTCGAGCTCCGCGCCAACATCGAGCTGCCGTCGGAGGCCGAGGGAGCGCTCGAGCAAGGCGCGCGCGGC
The DNA here is from genome assembly GCA_035634635.1 of Polyangiaceae bacterium. Lineage (GTDB taxonomy): Bacteria > Myxococcota_A > Polyangia > Polyangiales > Polyangiaceae > PMG-095. The sequence goes on along the minus strand of DASQCO010000010.1, from coordinate 18,126 downwards.
ATCGGTTTGTATCGGACTGAGTTCCTGTATCTGGATCGCAGCGAACCCCCGAGCGAAGACGAGCAGTACGAAACCTACCGGCGCGTGGTGGAAGTGCTCGCGCCGTTGCCCGTCACGCTGCGGACGTTCGATATCGGCGGCGATAAATTTGCGTCGGTGTTCCAAGTTCCGTCGGAAATGAACCCAGCCCTCGGCTTGCGCGCGGTGCGACTGGGCTTGGCGCGCCAGGACATTTTCCTCACGCAATTGCGCGCCATGGTGCGGGCCTCGGCGCACGGCCAAATGCGAGTGATGGTGCCGATGATTGCCTCCATGAGGGAGTGGCGTCAGGTCAAGGCACTATTCGCCCAGGCCATCAGCGAGGTCGAAGCCCAAGGTCAGGCTCACAGCGCGAATATCCCCCTCGGCATGATGGTCGAGGTCCCGTCCGCGGCAATCCTTGCGGATGAGTTCGCGGTCGAGACCGAGTTCATGAGCATCGGCACCAACGACTTGGTGCAATACACCCTGGCAGTCGACCGATCGAGCCCGGAGCTCGCGTATCTAGCGTCGTTCTACGATCCCGCGATTTTGCGACTCGTGCGCATGGTGATTCAAGCCGGCAAGCAACGCTCGCGACCGGTCCTCGTCTGCGGCGCCATGGCCAGCGACCCGCTCGCCGCGATCCTGCTGGTTGGCATGGGTCTGCGCGAACTGAGCATGGAGGCCGCGGCCATCCCCGAGATCCGTGAAGCCATCGGCAGCGTGACCGTGGCTGAAGCGGAAGAGGTGGCGCAGGCCTGCTTCGCCGCCGAAAACGCCGGCGAGATCGAGCGGATCTTGCACGAGCGATTCGCCGAGCGTCTGGACGTGGGTTGAAACGACTCGGCGCGCGCGAGCGGCTCCCTGAGATTGAACCGCCGAGCCGCAGCGGCCGCAGAGACCAGAAAGAGATTTTTGGTTCCCGGTACACGTCGAAGCGCACGTTGTCACGACACAAACCGTCGCAAAGAGGAACCCCCATTCTCCTCTCCCTCGGATCTCTGCGGCTCGGCGGTTAGTCCTCTCCCTCGACCGCGACGCCGCTTGAGGCGTGTTGAAGCCATCAGAAGGCTCAGGCGGTGGAAACTGACCCGCGCCGCGACCGATATCCGCGTATGCCCCGCTGGTTCGCTTGGATTTGGGTGATCGTCTTCCTCGTCTTTGCATGCGAACCGCCGCCCCCCGCAGAGCCCCGCGATATTGGTCCCGCACGGCTCGTTTTGATTCACACGTCAGATCTGCATTCGCATCTCTTCCCGGAGCGCCAAGTGCTCGACGGTGTGGACGCGGCGCGCGGACTCGGCACTGCAGGTGAATTGGCGGAGGTGGGCGGGTTCGCTCGCATTGCCCGCGTGGTTGGGGAGATGCGTGCCGGCGCGCAGCACCGCTTGTATCTGGATAGCGGCGACTTGGTCGAAGGCACCGCGGCCTTCACCGAATTCGGTGGCGAGCCCGAATTGCGCGCCTTCAGCGCGCTCGGCCTGAACGCCGCGGCTCTCGGCAACCACGATCTGTCTTCGGGTGCGGAAGCCTTCGCCGAAGTGCATCGACAGTTCGCCGAATTTCCGATCCTTGCCAGCAACTTCGCGGACAACGGCTCGGAGCTCTCTTCGGCGTTGAGCCCGAGCGTCGTGCTCGACGCACAAGGGCTCAGGGTAGGGGTGATCGGCGTGGCCAACCCCACGAGCCCGAGCGGTCTCGGGCGCGCAGATAACCCTTATGGAATAGAGCTCGTGCCTACCGCCAGCGCGGTGCAGGCCGAAATCGATCGCTTGCGACCGCAGACCGACGTGCTCGTCGCACTCAGTCACCTCGGTCTCGAGGCTGATGAGCGACTCGTTAGCGGCACGAGCGGCTTGGACGTCGTACTCGGCGGGCATCAACATTTGGCGCTCGACGCCGCGCTCGCACGGAGCGATTGCGGCCCAGCGCTGCAGGCCGAGCGCGGTTGCCGACCGCGAAATGTCATCCTCGCTCACTCCGGTGCTTTGGGTCGCTATGTGGGCGAACTCGACTTGGAGCTCCGACCCGTCGCCGAAGACGCGAGCAACGTCGTTGGCCCGAATCAGCTGGAGGTGGCCGCTGCCGAACACTCGCTGATTCCCGTCTCTGCGCAGGTCGTACCCGAGCCCGCGTTCACGGAGTTGCTCGAGCCGTACCGCGAGCGGCTCGACGCTGCTGGGTTCAACGCGCCACTCGCTTTCGCGTTGGGCGCTATCGAACGCTATGCCGATGACGGCGGCGATTCCACACTCGGCGATCTCGTTACCGATGCACTGCGCGCGCAGAGTGGCGCCGACTTTGCGCTCTTGAACGCGACAGGGATCCGCGCAGATCTTCCACCCGGTGAGCTAACGCGTGCAACGTTCGCCGCGGCTCTGCCGTTCGACGACGAGCTGACGGTGCTCGAGCTCAGCGGAGCGCAGCTGCGCGCGCTCTTCAATCAGCAAGCGCGCGTCGCCAACGAGCGTGATTGCCAAACCCCGATCCAGATCTCGGGGTTCACACTCGCGTTCAAATGTTCAGGCAGCGCGCCGGCCGCGCTCGCTCGCGTCGTCGGCTCGGGCCAAGAGCTCGTCGCGACGAAAACGTACTCGCTGGTGACCACCGCCTACCTTGCCGGTGGAGGTAGCGGCTTCGACTCGTTGACCGAAGCGACCGCGCGGCACTCCCCGGGAAGGCTTCCGTTGGACGCCGTGCTCGATTCGGTTATCCAGTTGCCGAGCTGCGCCAGATCGTCCTTGCCATGCCTCGATCCAACGAAGTTTCGCGACCGCCGGATCGTCCTTCAAGTGCCCTGACGCGCGGTCAGCAGCGGCCGTCTAGCCGCTTTTAGCGTCGGCCGCCGCGCGTTTCCCGTCAAATTACGCCTAAGTGGCGAAGGGCGGCCAGCTGGCCAATAGGTGACAACTCTGCGCCAGCGAGGGTTGACCAGGGGGAGCTCGCGCGTATAGTGTCGCCGCGCCGGCTGAACAGACGGCTATTCGAAGAAAGTTAGAAAGATGCCTCAGGACGCGGACGTCAAAAAAGACGTAATTTCCAAGTATCGTTTGCACGAATCTGACACCGGTTCGTCGGAAGTGCAGGTTGCTCTCCTCAGTCAGCGAATTGAATACCTGACTGAGCATTTCAAGACGCATAAGAAGGACCACCATTCGCGCCGCGGGCTGCTCAAGCTCGTCGGCCAACGGCGTCGCCTTCTCGACTATCTGAAGCGCTCGAACATCGAGCGTTACCGTACGGTCGTGAGTTCTCTGAACCTACGTAAGTAGTCGGTAGAGCCCTCTCTATCTGCGCGAAAGAAAAGTAGCGCGGGCCGAGAGGGCTTTCGTCTTTTGTTTCCGAACGCGAGGAGCCTCTCCTTCGACTTCGCTTCGTGTCCCGAACGCCCCGCAATTGCGTTGCCGTTCGAGCCAGGAATCGAGGCTGAAGATCGGGCGCTCGCCTTCGGCGTTTACCGCACGTAGCGGCACCATGCGCCAGGGGGCGCTAAACCCATGTTTGTTCGTGAATCCGTTAATATCGGCGGTCGTCTGCTCACGTTTGAGACAGGTCGTCTGGCCAAGCTCGCGCACGGCGCCGTGCTCGTCACTTTCGGCGAGAGCGTCGTGCTCGTCACTGCCGTCTCTAGCGAAGAGCGCCCGGGGCTCGACTTCTTTCCGCTGACTTGTGAATACGTCGAAAAGACGTACGCGGCCGGCAAAATCCCCGGTGGCTTCTTCAAGCGTGAAGGCCGCCTGCGTGACTACGAGGTGCTCACCTCGCGCTTGATGGATCGACCGCTCCGCCCCTTGTTCCCCAAGGGCTTCAAGAAGGACACCCAGGTCATCGCCACCGTGCTCAGCGCGGACAAGGTCAACCCGACTGACGTGCTGGCCATGACCGGCGCCAGCGCGGCGCTGCACATCTCCGACATTCCGTGGGCCGGTCCAATCGTCGGAATCCGCGTGTCGCGCGTCGACGGCGAGCTGATCGTCTATCCGACGTTCGAGCAAGCGGCGGTTGCCGATCTCGATATCACGGTCGCCGTCAGCAAAGACGCGATCATGATGGTCGAAGGTGGCGCCGACGAATGCAGCGAAAAAGAGCTGATCGATGCGCTGTTCTTCGCGCACGAGCAAGCCCAACCGATCCTCGCATTGATCGAGAAGATGCGCGCCGCCGTCGGCAAGCCGAAGCGCGAGTTCGTGTCGCCCACGCTCGACGCTGGCATCGCCAAGCGCGTGGCCGAGCTCGCGGACACCGATCTCGGTGCCGCCAGCGTGATCAAAGAGAAGAAGAAGCGCTACGAGCAGTACGCCGTCGTCAAGAAGGCGGTCGTCGAGAAGCTGACCGAAGAGCTCGGCGCGGATGCATTCTTGGCCTCGGAAAAGCTGATCAAGGGCGAAATCGAGCATCGCAAAGCCGAGGTCGTGCGCACCATGGTGCTCGACACCGGCAAGCGCATCGACGGTCGCGACGGCAAGACCATTCGCCCGATCAGCTGTGAAGTGGGGCTCTTGCCTCGCGTGCACGGCTCGGCATTATTCCAACGCGGCGAGACGCAAGCCATCGTCACGGCCACCCTCGGCACGTCGACCGACGAGCAGAAGATCGACGCGCTCACGGGCGAATCGTGGAAGCGCTTCATGCTCCACTACAACTTCCCGCCCTTCAGCACCGGTGAGACCAAGCCGATGCGCGGTCCGGGTCGTCGTGAAGTCGGTCACGGTGCACTCGCCGAGCGCGCCGTGCAGCGCTTGATCCCCGGGCACGAAGAGTTCCCATACACGATCCGCATCGTCAGCGAGATCCTCGAGTCGAACGGCTCGAGCTCGATGGCGTCGGTTTGCGGTGCGTCGCTCAGTTTGATGGACTGCGGTGTTCCGCTGCGCCGTCCGGTCGCGGGCATCGCCATGGGCCTCATCGCAGAGGGCCCCAAGTTCGCCATCTTGAGCGACATCCTGGGCGACGAAGATCACCTCGGCGACATGGACTTCAAGGTCTGCGGCACCGAGAAGGGCATCACCGCCATTCAGATGGACATCAAGATCGCCGGTCTCGGCCGCAACGTGATGGAGCAAGCGCTGGAGCAGGCGCGCGAGGGTCGTCTACACATCCTCGGCCGCATGCACGAGACGCTGCCCACGTCGCGCACCGAGATCAATCGCCATGCGCCGCGCATCACGACCGTCAAGGTCAAGCCGGATCAGATCCGCATCATCATCGGCCCCGGTGGCAAGACGATCAAAGGCATCGTCGATCAGACGGGCTGCGCGGTGGACGTGAAGGACGACGGCACGGTGTCGATCGCGAGCTCCGATTCGGAAGCCGTGAAGCGCGCGCTGTCGATCATCGAGGGCCTCACGGCCGAGCCGGAAGTGGGCCGCGTCTATCACGGCGTCGTGAAGCGCTTGGTCGACTTCGGCGCGTTCGTCGAGATCTTGCCGAACAACGAAGCGCTCCTGCACGTGTCCGAAATCGCGCACGAACGCATCGATTCGCCCGCTGATGTGCTCAAAGAAGGCGAAGAGATCGACGTCAAGGTGATCAGCGTCGAACGCGACGGCAAGATCCGCCTGACACGCCGCGAACTCTTGCCCTTGCCCGAGGGTGAAGAAGGCGAAGCCGCCAAAGAGCGCATCGCGCGCTCCCGCGAAGCCGGTCCGCCCCAACGCGGCCCGCGGCGCGACGGCCCCGGTGGCGGTGGTGATCGCGGAGGCCGCGGCGGTGGTGACCGCGGTCCCCGTCGTCGCTGAGCGTTAGCGAAGCAAACCGATCGAACGGCCGAGCCCAAAGCTCGGCCGTTCGGCATTTGTGAGGTCACTTTTGACCGCACCCGGGGTGCCCGTCCCGGGGTGCCCGTCCCGGGGTGCCCGTCCCGGGGTGAGGGTGCCCGTCCCGGGGTGCCCGTCCCGGGGTGAGGTCACTTGTGACGCGCTTTTGTGGTTTGAGTGAGTGGGCGCCCGCGTTCCAGCGACGCACCTCTCAGAGCGCGGTGTGCCCGTCGCGATCCGGCTGACCACACATTGATGTCGCCCTATGCTCGCGGGCATGCCTCGTTACGCAGCTTTCCTGCGCGGAGTGAGTCCAATGAATCTCAAGATGCCGGACTTGAAAACGGCATTGGAAGAAGCCGGGTTCACTGACGTGAAAACACTGCTCTCGAGTGGCAATGTCGTGTTTTCAGGACGGCGCGCGACGGACGTCGCGCTCGAGAAGAAGATCGAGGCGGCGCTCGAGAAGGAAGTGGGCAAGAAGTTCGGCACGATCGTGCGCTCGATCGAGGAGCTCGATGAGCTGATCGCGGCGGAGCCGTATTCGGAGTTTCGTTTGCCGGCGGGGTCGAAGCGGGTGGTCACGTTCTTGCGCGACAAACCGGAAGCAAAGCTCAAATTGCCGCCCGCTCTAGACGGCGCGCGCATTTGGACAGTGCGCGGACGCGAGGCCCTCAGCTCTTACGTGCGCAGCGACAAAGGGCCGGTATTCATGAACCTGATCGAAAAGACCTTCGGCAAGGACGTGACCACGCGCATCTGGGACACCGTGCAAAAGGTCGCGCGCGCGGGAGCGGAGTGACGCGGCGCCCGCGCGTTCACCACTTGCCGGTATTCGGCATGGACAGCCACGGCTCTTGCGGCGGAAGCGAGTCGCCGGCTTGGAGCAGCTCGATCGAGATCTGATCGGGTGAGCGCACGAAGGCCATGTGCCCATCACGCGGCGGGCGATTGATGGTGATGCCAGCGTCCATCAACTTCTTACAAGTCTCGTAGATGTTGTCGACGCGGTAGGCGAGGTGACCGAAGTTGCGGCCGCCGGTGAGCGTCTCCGGATCCCAATTGTAGGTCAGCTCGACCTGCGCGGAGTCGTCACCGGGCGCGGCCAAGAACACGAGCGTGAAGCGGCCTTTTTCGTTCTCGCTGCGACGCAGTTCGCGCAGGCCGAGCGCGCCGACGTAAAAGGCGAGGGACGCCTCGAGGTTTTCGACGCGGACCATGGTGTGCAGGTATTTCATCTTGGGCTCTCAACGATAACGCACGCGGGTGAACGCGCGGTGAACGTTCGACGTCAAACGATGCGCAGCGTGCGCCCCACCAAAACCTCGTTGTGCGACCCCGTGCGGTAGCCCCCGAGGTCGAGGGTGACGTACTGAAATCCGTACTTTTTTCCGGCCGCAACCGCGGCTTCGCGCACGCCCGGAGCGAGCATGATTTCGAGCTCGGACAGGGCGACTTCGATGCGCGCGATCTTGTCGTGCCAGCGCACGCGCAGTTGGCGAAACCCAAGCGCTTTGAGATCGGCTTCGAGCCCACCGATTTGCGCCAGGCGCTCGGTGGTGACACTCGTGCCGTACGGGATGCGACTCGACAGGCAGGCGGCCGCTGGCTTGTCCCAAACGTCCATACCGATGGCGAGGGCGGCGGCGCGCACGTCGCTCTTGGTCATGCCTGCTTCCACGAGGGGGCTGCGTGCACCGGCGTTCTTGGCCGCTTCGAGCCCGGGGCGATAGTCACCGAGGTCGTCGCGATTGGTGCCGTTGACGACGACGGCGAGCTGCCACTCACGACGTTTGGCTTCGGCGATGTCGTACAACTCCGACTTGCAATGGAAGCAGCGGTCGGGGCCGTTTTGCACATAGCCGGGGCGCTCGAGCTCGTGCGATTCGACGAAGCGGTGATCGGCGCCGAGCTTTTGGGCAATACGTGCGGCGTCCGCTTTTTCGCTCTCGGACAAGCTGGGGCTGACCGCGGTCAGCCCCACTGCGCGCGGGCCGAGCTCGGCATGGGCGACGGCGAGCACGAACGCGCTGTCGATGCCGCCGGAGTAGCAAACGAGCACCGAGCCCAGGTCTCGCAGGATCTGGCGCAGAGAGTCGAGTTGCTGGAGGGACGTCGGCACGCCGGAGTCATACCATTTCGACGGCAACTAGCAGCCAGTCTGGAAGCAAACGACTGCGGGTGAGGCAGCAATTGCGTCCAATTTTTGCTAGTTTTCGGGTATGGGATCGACTTTTTGGCCTCGCAGCGTGGCAGCTTTGGTGTTGGGGGTGCTGTGTTCGACACGCGCGGTGTCGCGCGCCGCAGATCCGCCGAAGGAGCGGTACTACTTCGAGCTCAAGGCGATCACTCCCAAGGCTGAGCTCAAGGCCGAGTCAGTCAAAGCGGCGACTCCGCGCGTGCTGGCAGAGCTAAAGAAGGCGTTCGAACACCATCCTCAGATCGTGGTCCAGCTGGAGGGCGCGCCGGATCCCAAAGTCGATCCGGACGCTTATCGCCGTTACCTCGAGAAGTCGCACATCGCCGGGGCGTTTGCGGTGAATGTCGAGCTCACGGAGGCGACGGAAACGACCGCGCCGGTTGCCGATAAGCCGGGCGCGCAGGAGCACGAGACTCGGCTCGCGTTGCGCATGCTCGGCACGCGCATTCCGGACGATACGCTGGGCTTCACCGGTCACGGCAAGGCGAACGCCAAAGGTGACGGAGCCAAGGCCTCCGAACGCGAGCGACAAGAGACTTGGGATCAACTCAGCGAGCTTGCCGTCTCGAAGGCGATTGCAACCGCGCTCGACGAGCTGACGTTGGCAGCCAAGATCAAGCCCAAACCGAAGTACAAGGCGAAGCCGAAGCCTGCAGGCGGCGCGGCACCCGCGCCGCATTGACTTGAGTTCACGCTGAGTTGGCGTTGGACCTGGGACATTCTCTGTCCCAGGTCTGGGTTAGGATCACTGGCATCGGGGTTGGGAGCTGTTATTATGTTCAGTACCAATGGCGCTCCCCGCACACCTCCTCGAACGCTTACCGACCGCTTCTTTGCGAGAACATGGCGTGCGTATCGGTTCGGGGGCCGGTCAGCCATTCTCGCCTGATGCGCCTGGAGCCTTCTCGCTGGGGGTAGAGGCGCTCAATCGGGTTTTGCCCGACAATGGCTTGCCTCGCGGCGCGGTCATCGAGCTCAGTGTTCATGGCGGCTCAGCGTTGGGTACCAGCCTCGGCTTGGCGGCTTGTCGTGCCGCGCAACAAGCCGCCGTGGCGCGCGGAGGCAGCGTCCCTTGGTGCGCCTTCCTCGATCCGTCGGGCACGCTGTACGGCCCGGGCGTCGCTGCCGCGGGGGTCGAGCTCGAACGCTTGCTCGTGGTGCGCCCATCAGTCGAAGCGCTCAGTCGCGTCGCTCTTCGCATCGTCGAGTCCGGTGCCTGCGCTGTGACCATCGTCGATCTGTTGGGTGTGCCCGGTAAATCTTTGTCGATCAACCTCACGGCTTGGCTACGCGTCGTGCGCCGCTTGGCCATGGGGGTGGATGGCACGCCGAACAGCGTGATCTTACTGACGGACGCCGCTGAGCAGCGCCCCCTGCCGTTGCCCGTAGCGCAACGCATCGAGCTCGAGCGCCCCACTGAGGGCAAGCTCAGCGTGCGCGTCGTGAAAGACAAACATGGCCGCGTCTCTTCGCCGCGCTCCATCGCCTGGGTCCGTACTGGGCCAGCTTGGAAGAGTGACGAGCAAACGCGCCCTATCCGGGAGCTAACCAATGTCCGCCGCCTCGCTTGAACGCACGCTCATCGAACGCGCAGCCACGTCCAAGCGACGCGTGCTCGCTCTGGTGCTGCCGGAGCTCTTGTGTGAGCTGGCTGAAAAGCGGCTTTTCTGGGGGATGCAACGGAGCAAGTCAAAACCACCCTTGGGAGTGGTTTTGGTAACAACTACGGAAGCCAAGCCCAATCAACCAAGTGCTGCCGAGCCCGAGCCCAAGCCGATCGACGCTACCGCCAAGCTGAGCGCCGTAAACGAGAGCGCCAAGCGTTATGGCGTGCGTGCCGGGCAAACCATTGCCGAGGCCTGTGCGCTCGTCGCCAACCTGGTCGTGCGTGAAGTCACGCAGGCCGAGGTGCTCTCGACCTTGAGCTGCGTGGCCGAGGTGGGGCTCAGCTTGGGCACCACCGTTTCGGTGGAATTGCCGGACACCGTGTGCGTCGACATCACGGGTTCTGCGCATTTGCAGGGTGGGGAACTCGCGCTGGGCTCTGAGTTCGCCAATCGCGTGCGCGCCATGGGCCATTCGGTGCGCGTGGCAATTTCGGATGGTCCGCGTTTGGCCTGTGCTTTCGCGCATTGGTTTTCGCCCAGTGCCGCCGATCCGGAAGATAGGGGCGTCTGTGTGGTGCCTTCGGAGCACACCGCTCGGGCGTTTGCGACTTTGCCGATCAATGCCTTGCCGATCTCCGAGGACACTGCGGGTTGGTTCGTGCGCCTGGGTGTGTTCACGATTGGTGAGTTGGGCGCGTTGCCTCGCCAAGCTTTGGGGAGCCGTTTGGGGGAGGCCGCTGCCAGCGTGACCGAATTGTGTGCCGGTCGCGATAGCGCGCCGCTCGTCGCGTTCACCCCCGAGCGTACGATCACCGAGCGCAGCACTTGGGATGAACCGGTCACGGGCAATGAGCCGCTGGCATTCGTGCTCGGTGGGCTCGTTTCGCGCGTCAGCGCGCGCCTGACCGGCCGGGGCGAAGCCGCGCAGTCACTGCTGCTCACCATCGAGCACGACCCGGCAATCGCGCGTTTTCGCGGCGAAAAGACCGAGCTCACGCTCCGCTTCAAGTTGACCAATCCGCTGCACCGGGCGGATGAACTGCGACGCGTGTTGAGCGCGCGGCTTTCGCGCACCAAGCTCGGCGCGCCATCACTCGGCATGCGTCTGTCCGTGCCCAAGTTGGTCCCTGCCGTCGCGCGGCAGTTGGAGCTCGCACAGGTGCTCAGTGGCGCCACAGTCAGTATTGCCGCGGATGATGAAATCCCCGTGCTGATCGCTGAGCTTTCCGCCGAGTTGGGTGAGGAGCAAGTCGGCACACTCAAACTGTGCGACTCACATCGTCCAGAAGCCAAGAGCAAGCTCAGCCCCGCTCTGCTCGAATCGACTGCTCGCACCACCGTCACTAAAAAGCCTCGCCTGCGCAAGACCGAACCCTCTTTCGCCGAGCTTCCCGGTGCGCCCAACCGCCTCTTGCCTGAGCCCTGTGAGCTGCACGGACCGCTCCGTGTCGGCTCTAGCCTCGCCATCGATCGCAGCCTGTACACCATCGATCGCCTTCGTTTCGAGCAACGGCTCGATGCGGTGGAGTGGTGGGGGCAAGCGCCGGTGACACGTGACTACGTGAGGCTTTGGTTGCAAGGCGCCTCAGGTGGTTTCGAAGCGCTCGCCTATGTCGATCGCTCGACGGGCCGACGCTATTTGCACGCTTTGGCGGATTGAACCGCACTGTGACGCCTTGGCTCACCCCATCAAGACTCGGGTGGCCTCGGTATTGCAGAGCTCGGTGCATGCTTCACGCTGTACCGAGTTCGACAGAATCGACCCCGGACGAAACCACTCATCGACTGCTCGCGAGTTCGAATCGGCAGCGCTTAAGTCCCCGACGTACTGCTGGGGATTTCGACGTGGAGCTCGAGCAAGAAACGTCGATCCGCCGGCTCGAGCGGCGCTTCGTGGAAAGCGAGCGCGCAGCGGTCAGAGCCGAAGCCAAAAGCACGCCTGCGGAGCCGGCCGGGTTTGCCAATTGGTTCACGTCGCTGAACGCCACGGGCAGCGGGCAAAACGACGCACTGTTTCCGTGGCTCGCACAGCATGCCGAACGCGAAGCGTTGAGCTGGTTCCTCGATCAAGAGCTGGCTCAGGTGAGTCAGTTTGCAGATCTCGTGGCATTCACGCAGGTCAGTCTTCCCACTGGGCCGAAGCTCGAACTCGCGCGGACGCTCTGGGATGAATTGGCTCAGCACGCGACCCACGAGTATCCATCGATGCCGAGCGCTGCAGTACGACGCCCAAACCCGCTGACAGACGTCGTGTGGGAATCATTGGCGCTCGGCAACCTGATGACTGCATTGGCGACGGCACGTCACTACGCCTACCAATCACTCGGCGCGCTGGGCGCATTCGAACTGACGTCGACCATACATTTGCGCTTCGTTCGCGCTGGCTTGGTGCGGGTTGGGCTCAGTGATGAACGCGCCGAGCGATATCTTTCTCAGGTAAAGAGTGACGCGCAACCTGCTTCGGCCTGGCTGCACCGAGTGCTTTTGCCGCTGATCGCAAATGACTCGACACTCGCGCCGGTGATCGCCGAAGGCGCCTTGTTGAGATTGCGCGCCGAGGCGCGTTGCTTCGAGCGCTATCGACGGGAACTCTGGTCGTCCCCCGCAGGCGTGGCTCGCTTCGAGTACGCCGATGAGTCGAGTACGCCGATGAGCGGTGAGCCCACGCCCAAAAGCACAACCACCGCGCCCCCCGTGCCCGCATTTCGCCCGGTCAAATGGCGTGAGGTGCATCGACCCAAGCTCTAGTCCCGGCACCCAAACGCAAGTGGGAGCATCCTTCCGCCGATACTCAGATAAAGCCAGCGATCTCCATCACCTGGAGGTGCAGCTAGACGACGGCGCGTAGCTGATCATACGTTCAGCCTTCGCATGTTCGCCGAGTTGCTCGCCACCACTTGTTACTCGTTTCTGCGCGGAGCTTCTCAGCCCGAGGAGTTCGTGGAGCAGGCGGCGAGCCTCGAGCTCTCGGGCATCGCCATTTGCGACCGTGATGGGCTGTACGGCGTGGTGAAGGCCTTCAATCAGGCCAAAACCTCGACGCTGCGCTTCATCACTGGCGCAGAGCTGACCTTCGCGGCGCCACGCAAGAAAAAGCGCACAACGGCCGAGTGCGAGCTACCCACGCTCGCGCTGCTTTGTGAAACCCATCAAGGTTATCAGAACCTGTGCCGGCTGCTCACGCTGTCGCACGCGGATCAACCCAAGGGCGAGAGCGCACTCGAGCTCGACTGGCTCGTGGACCACGCCGCGGGACTCTTCGCGTTGATCCCTGCGCCACGCTGTCCTGGAGATCCGAGCACGCCGAGTGCGAGCGCGCTCGCGCAGCTGCGCGACGCATTCGGCGAACGTGCTGTAATCGCCATGTATCGTCATTTGGACGGCTTCGACGATCTGCGTCTGGCGTGGACGAAAGAAGCGGCTGAGCGTTACGGCTTTGGAATCATTGCTAGCGCGCGACCGCTCTATCATCAACCCGCGCGCAAACAATTGTGTGACGTCGTGAACGCGATCCGTCTGGGCACGACACTCGATCTCGCGGGGACTCGGCTCGCGGGCAATTCAGAGGCGTATTTGCGTTCGGAAGCGCAGATGCGCCAAATTTTTTCCGACTATCCCGAGTGGGTGGATGCTGCCGCTGATCTGAGTGAAAAGCTGAGATTTCAGCTCGATCAGCTCAATTATCAGTTTCCTTGCGCATTGGCAGAAGGGGAGAGTGCCAATCAAAAGCTTTCGCGCCTGACCTGGGCAGGGCTCGGTGAGCGCTACCCGAAAGGGGTCCCTCCGAGTGTCCGTGCGCAGGTGGAAAAAGAGCTTTCTCTCATCGGTCAGATGGAGGTCGCGACCTATTTCCTCAGCACTTGGGAGGTGGTGCAGATGGCACGTGAGCGGCGCATCCTGTGCCAAGGGCGAGGTAGCGCAGCGAACAGCGCGGTGTGTTACGCGCTCGGCATCACCGCGGTCGATCCCGAACGCTCGAATCTGCTCTTCGAACGATTTCTGAGTGTGGAGCGCAACGAACCGCCGGACATCGACATCGACTTCGAACACGAACGGCGCGAAGAGGTGATTCAAGCCATCTACGAGCGCTACGGCAGGGATCGCGCGGCGATGGTTTCGGAGGTGATCTGTTATCGCGGCAAGAGCGCCCTGCGTGAAGTGGGCAAGGTGTTCGGTTTGTCTTTGGAGCAGATCGATCGCCTGAGTGGGACGATCACCCATTGGGATACGGCAGAGGTGAGCCAGCAGCGCTTGCACGAAATGGGCTTCGACCAGAGCGGCGAGCGCATGCGGCGCATCTTGGCGCTGGCTCGGGATTTGCAAGGATTTCCACGGCATTTATCGATTCACGTGGGCGGCTTCGTGCTCTCGGCCACGCCACTCTCCGAGGTCGCGCCGATTGAACCGGGACGGATGACTGGACGCACCGTGGTGCCCTGGGACAAGGACGACATCGAGACGTTGAAGTTTTTCAAAATCGACGTGCTGGGGCTCGGCATGTTGACCGCGATTCGCAAAGCGTTGGCCAGCATTCACGCCGAGGGCGATCTGAGCCTGGACACAGAGGAAAGCTTCGACCCGATAGACGTTTTGGCGCGCGTTCCGAGCAACGATGCCGCGGTGTACGAGATGATCACGCGCGCCGACACCGTGGGCGTATTTCAGATCGAGAGCCGCGCGCAAATGGCGATGCTCCCTCGGTTGAAGCCGAAGAAATTTTACGACTTGGTGATCGAAGTCGCGATCGTTCGGCCAGGGCCGATTCAGGGCGGCATGGTGCACCCGTATTTGCGGCGTCGCGACGGCGAAGAGCCGGCCACTTCACCGCACCCGTGCTTGACGCCAATTTTGAAGCGGACGCTGGGCGTGCCGTTGTTTCAAGAGCAGGTGATGCAGATCGCCATCGATGGCGCTGGCTATTCCGGGGGTGAAGCCGATCAGCTGCGACGTGACATGGCCGCCTGGAAGAAGACCGGCAAACTCGAGCGTCACCGTGAGCGGCTCTTGAAAGGGTTCGATCGCAAGGGCATCAGTCGCAAGTTCGGCGCAGCTTTGTTCGAGCAAATCAAAGGCTTTGGTGATTACGGCTTTCCGGAATCACACGCGGCCTCGTTTGCGTTGCTCGTGTACACCTCTTCTTGGCAAAAGCGGCATTATCCGGCGCACTTTGCCTGTGCCTTGCTCAACTCGCAGCCCATGGGCTTCTACTCGGCAGCGACCATTTTGCACGATGCTCAGCGTCATGGCGTCGAGGTGCGCGACGTGGACGTCACCCGGAGCGAGTGGGACTCGACGCTCGAACCCGTACGAGGACTTTCGGAAGACGCCGAGACTCAACGATGTCCGCGCGCAATCCGCGTCGGCCTGCGGCAAGTCAAAGGCTTGTCCGAGCGCTGCGCGAAGCAGCTGGTCGAAGCTCGTCTCGCTCGTCCCTTCGTTTCGTTCGATGACGTGATTCGGCGCGCTCGCTTGCGTGACGATGAAGTCGAACGCTTGGCAGAAGCAGGCGCTTTCGAAACCTTGCTCCCCGGTCGCCGCCAAGCCCTGTGGCAAGCGCGAGCCCCGCGCGTTTCCGGCCTATTCGAAGGCCAAGTGGTTAGCGATCCCGAGGTGCGTCTGCCGGCTCTGCATGCAGCAGACACCTTACTCTTGGACTACCAGCACAAGAGTCTGTCGGTCGGGGATCACCCCATGCGCCACTTTCGCAAGAAGCTGACGAAGCAGGGCGTACTCAGCTCGACTGATTTGCGTGAGCGCAGGAAAGGGGAGCTGGTCAGCGTGGCGGGGGTGGTGATTTGCCGGCAGCAACCTGGCACTGCCAGCGGCGTGGTGTTCATCACTCTCGAGGATGAAACTGGGTTCGCGAATCTAATTTTGTGGCGCGCGGTTTACGAACAGTTCCGATTGCCAGCGCGGCATTCTTCGATCTTGCTCGCTCATGGTGAAGTCGAACGCCAAGTGCGGCCCGACGGGTCGAATTTGCCGGGCGGGGGTGACGCAGCCGTGATCCACCTGATTGTGCGCTCACTGTCGCGGTTGGATGTGCCGGGGCAGGACATTCGCGCCGTCTCACGTGATTTTCACTAGGGTTCACGTAAGCCGTAACCGTTGTCGCTCACAGGCGTACGACCAAGCATGCTTCGATCTTCGAACGTGGGCTGGGTCGCTGCGGGCCTGGCGCTGCTACTGCCGAATTGCGCGGCGCGCGACAACAGCTCAGCAAGCCTTCCCGCCGGACAGATCGTGTATCAAGAGCCGCTCAGCGATGGCAACTCGTTTGCCTGCGTGACCTGTCATGCGCTGTCCGAGCCGGCATCGAACGGGATTCGACGTCCAGCACATCCGATTGGCGATGCGACTCGTCGTAGCCATTGGAAGAACGGCCGAGCTGCGAGCTTTCTCGAGGCGACCAACAGCTGTCTCAGCGAGTGGATGGGGGCTCCCGAGTGGACCGAGAGCGAACCGCGCTTCGTCGCGCTGAAGGCATTTCTCGATCTCGAAGCGGGAACCGGAAGTGCGCCCGATCTCAACTTCGAGATCGTCGAACCGGAGGCAAACGTCAGCGGTGGAGACCGTGAGCGAGGACGCGCCCTGTTCGACGATACGTGCATCGTTTGCCACGGTCCGGGCGGAGTCGGCACGAACCGCGGCCCGAGTATCGTCGGTAGCAAGCGCGAGCCTCGCTACATCGCTGAGCGCATTCGCAAAAGTGGCAACCCCCAAAGCTCCGTGTACGACGGCTTGACCGGAGGCGTGATGCCGTTTTGGGCCGCAGATCGGCTGTCGGATCCCGAGATCCGAGACTTGATCGCGTTCATCGTCGCACCCAGCGAAAGCCTCGGCACTGCGGGTGCTGGCGGCACTGCGGGTGCTGGCGGCACTGCGGGCACTGGCGGCGCCAGTTGCACCGCCAAACATCGCCGAGTCGGCTGGCGTGCTGATCTCGGCATCAACACCGGTGAAGGTCAGGTTCGTGGCTTCGTCACCATGATCGACGACTGCACGCTGGAGCTGAGCGAGTTTTCGTACGACGGCAATGGCATCGACGTGCGCGTTTACGGCTCGAAGAACAGCAATTTCAAACCTGGTTTCAGCATCGGGCCGGACCTGTTCGGTCGACGCTTCAGCAACGAGACCTTGCGCGTCCAGCTCCCAGCCGGCAAAACACTCGACGATCTCGACTTCGTGAGCATTTGGTGCGTCGCGGTAGGTGCCAATTTCGGCAGCGGCCCGTTCGTCGCGCCGTAAAAATCGCAAGCTCGCTTCCGAGCGAGAAAAGGTCGCAACTGGGTCGTGCCGAGACCGAACCTCAGGCATGCGCAAAAGGCAGGGTTCGAATCGACTCGTGGTGTTCGGCGCGCTCGGGATGTGGTTCGTCGGCTGCGGCTTCGACACGGACTTGCCCAATCACAATGGGAGCGCCGCACCAATCAACACGGCCGTCACTGTGAGCGGCGCCGGCACCCGTGGCGACGCCGACGCCGACGCCGGCTCTGGTGAAGGCGCACGCATCACCGACATCCGGGACGAAAACGGCGCAGGCCGTGCCGCAAACGACCCTTCAGGGGGGACCGACCGAGGCGGCGTCTTCAATGCAGGCGCAGGAAACACCGGCGGCGCCACGTCACCCACCAGTGGCGCCGTCGGTGCCGGCGGTCACATCGGTCAATCGTCCAGCAAACCCCCGAGCAACGATGCAGGCGCGGCCAACGGCGATGCTGGGAGTGGCGGCGCAGCCGACGACGAAACCACCGAGCCACCCATGCTCTGGTTCAGCGAGTACGTCGAAGGCTCATCGTCGAACAAAGCACTCGAGATCGCGGCCGGCGCACGCTCGAAGCTCGACGATTGCAAGGTAGCCACCTACTTCAATGGCAAAACCGAAGCCACGGTCGTCGCAACATTGAGCGGCGTACTCGAAGCCAGCACGGTTCTGACGCTGTGCACCACTGCCCTCAAAGACAAGCTTGGAGGCACATGCGCTCAAGTCGGTAACCTGACGTTCAACGGCGACGACGCCATCGCGCTCAGCTGTCAGGGCAAGATCATCGACGTCATTGGACAGATCGGAGTGGATCCTGGAAGCGCGTGGGGCAACGACGCCAACAGCACCGCCGATCACACGTTGCGCCGAAAGTGCACTGTGCAAACCGGAGATCCACTCGGCAACGACGCATTCGATCCCAGCCTGGAATGGCAAGCTCTCCCCATCGACACCTTCGACGGCCTGAGCGCCCAGGGCTGCTAGCGGCACGCAACTGAAAACCGCAGACGTCACAACTGCGCGAGGGGAGATGAACCGCCAAGACGCCAAGACGCCAAGACGCCAAGACCAGAGGGGAGATTTGGGGGTTCACTTAGCAAACCGTGCCCCGTCAAACACACGACCCAGCACGACGTGTTGGTGCAGACCGGGTACATGGGTGACGAAGTAGACCGGGCACATGGGTGACACCCTTCAGGGCACGGGGCAGGAGGGCCCCTGTGCCCTGGAATGCGAGAAACCCCGTGGATCTTCGAATGGAAATAATGGTTCGGCTCG
>DASQCO010000009.1:0-36285 GCA_035634635.1 Polyangiaceae bacterium | reverse complement strand
TCGCCCTGGGTGCAGTCGCCCTGGGTGCAGTCGCCCTGGGCGCGGTCGCCCTGGGTGCGGTCGCCCTGGGTGCGGTCGCCTTGGGTGCGATCGCGAAGTTGGCTTGCGCTGGTGCGCGTCTGCTTTGGGGAGACGCAGTGCGGGGCAGTTTGGCGGGGTTTGAGGTGCGTTGGGACACCAGTGGCCGCCCCCTCTCGAGATCGAGTTGTGCCTGGCTCGCGCGGGACAAGAGCACGCGGTAGCTCGCGCCGAGAATCCGGTAGCTCGCGCCGGGAATCACCCATTTGGGTTAGTTGAGCTGGGGCGCGTTTTCGTGCGTTTTGTGCGAGTGTCAGCGGGCGACGGCGAGCAAGGTGAAGGTTTGTGCTGCGCGTTGGTTGGCGAGCAGGGTGAAGCGGTCACCTGCGACGGGGCCGAATAGTTGGAGCGAGTTTTGAATCTTCAGTGAGGTGAGCGCGTTGGGGGTGCCGAGGGCGGCGCGGAAGAGGGCCACGCCGTCGGTGCCCTGATCGATGAAGTCGAGCTTGAGGCCGCGCAGGGACGGGCGGACGTAGGCGGGATTGGTGTTGACTTGACCACTGGCTTTGACGTTGAAGTCTTCACTCACGGGGCGGTCGAGGCGGCCTGCTTTGAGCCAAAATTGGCCCAATTTTGGCTCTGGATGCACGGCTGCCCATTCCAAGTACGCGAACACGCCGTCCGTACCGAGTAGCGGAAAGGCTTGTTTGCCGGGTGCAGCGCGATTGTTGCGCTGGCCGGTCGCGCGCTCGACCATTGCGATGTCCGAGATCGACCCGGATTCGTTGAAGTAACCCTGAGGATCCTCGGCGAAATCAGTGAACGCGACGTGCGTGGGCGAGACGTCCGCGAAGCGTTGCTGTCCTGCGCCGGTTGCGATCGGCGAGAGTTTGCGACTCGCAGTGTCGAACAGGTAGACGTCGCTGTCGTCGTTCGGATCGGGGCCGAGGAACGCGGTGAACACCACGGCGTCGTTGGTTGCGCGTGGTTCTTCCGCGCTTACGAATGGGCCCGACATGGTCTCGATGCTGCCGTCGATGCGCACGTGCACTTCGCTGCCGGCGACGCCATCGGCCTCCCACGCGATCACGCTGCCGGAAACGACTGGTCGGCGCGGTTTGGTGGCGGCGGTCTCTAGCACTTCGTCTTCACCGGTTGCCAGGTTGCGAACGTGTAGTGCGCCTGGCTCGCTGCCGGTGGCAAGGTAAACCAATGTGCAACCGTCGAACGCGTACGGCGGGTAGCCGAGCGGATCCCACGTGGCGCGCAGGTACACATCCAAATCACCGACGGTTGCGGCGTCACACCCGTCATTGCTGATGCCGGCGCTGCCCGCGCTCTCGGCGCTGCCCGCATTGCCTGCGGTTGCCGCGCCGCCGGCACTCGACGAGGCGCCGCCGTGTGCGACTCCACCTGTTCCGGCACGGCCAGTGTTCGTCCCCCCGGTAGCGCTCGCTTGCCCACCCGCGCCTGCGCTTTCGGAGTCACGGACACCCGCAATTCCGGCTGCGCCGCCCGCGGGTTGCGACAACGGCTCGCTCTCACAAGAAGCGAGTGCGAGCGTGAGCGCGCCGAAAGACACGCAGACGCGCAGCGCTGAGCGCGACATCACCCCTCCTCCACCTTTTGCGGCGGGCGCAAACCGAGGCGCAGCATGCGCTTTTTGAGCCCATGGCGCGTGAGTCCGAGCGCTCGTGCGGCGTGCGTGATGTTGCCGTCCGCCTCCGACAATGCGCGCTCGACCTCCGCGCGCAAGTCCAGCGGCACGACTGCGCGCGGTGTCACTTTTTCGCTGGGCGCTGATTCCGCGGGCGTTCGTCGCGCGCCGCGCGGGCGAAGCGTGCGCGGCAAGTGAGCGAGCTCGATGCGCGGCACGCCCAGCGCAAGCAAGCGCTGGATTTGATGTTCCAATTCTCGCACGTTGCCTGGCCAACCATAGCGCTCGAGAGCGCTCATCGCATCCGGAGAAATCAGCACGCCGCTCGCGGAATGATTCAGAAATGCGCGAACGAGCAAGGGAATGTCGCCGGCGCGCTCTCGCAACGGCGGCACGTGCAGTTCCAGCACGTTGAGGCGATACAGCAGATCTTGCCGAAACGCTCCGCGCTCTACTTCAGCGCTCAAGGGGCGATTGCTGGCTGCCACGATGCGCACGTCGAACGCGCGCTCCTCGTCACTGCCGACGGGGCGATACTTTCGGGATTCGAGCACGCGCAGCAGAGCCGCTTGCCGGACCAGCGGGAGCTCGGCGATTTCGTCCAGGAAGAGTACGCCGCCTTCGGCGCGGGCAATCAAGCCGGAACGGGCGCGTTCGGCTCCCGTGAACGCGCCCCGCGCATGGCCGAACAGCTCGGACTCGAACAACGATTCAGGAACGGCGGCACAATTGAGCGCGACGAACGGAGCGCGAGCGCGCGCTCCGTGCTCGTGCAGCGCGCGCGCAAAAAGCTCTTTGCCCGTGCCGGTTTCGCCCGAGATCAGCGCGGGCAAATCGCTATCCAACGCGGATTCGAGCTTGCCCAAAGCAGCGCGCAACGCGCGACTCTCGCCGACGATGTGAACGAACTCACGCCGTGGACCGCGCGACGGCAGCGCCGTGGTGTCACCCGTTTCATGCGCGAGCCGGCCGCTATCCGAGGAGTTGGCGCTCGCGAGCTCGGCGCTGCTGTCGGCGCGATCGGTATCCGACGCGCCGAGTCGCGTTGCAATGCCGGCAAGGATCGCGAAGCGGGCACTCTCTTCACTCGATATGCCGTCAAAGGCGCCGCTACGAAAGCGATGTTCGAAGAGCAGCACTAGGCGTTCTCCCGTGCCAACACTGGGCGCAGCGATCGCGAGGCGTGAGCCACGACCACCGAGCGTCGGAACGTCACGCTGATAGAGCAGGGTGTTCGCCTCGAGAGCGCGCTGCACCAATTCCGGGTCGAGGCGAGACAGCGCCGAATCCAGCGCAAAGCCGTCGATATCCACGGCCCAAGCTTTGACGGGATGCCCCGCCCCATCGCTCACTGATAGCAGGGTGCGCTCGGCGCCGGCCAACGCGCACAGTTGCTTCAGCAAACTGACGATGGCCTCGGCGCGGGGCATGCCAGATGCCGCGTCGTTGAGCCAGCTCCAGAGCGGCGCATCGCGTTCGGGCATGGGGCTAGCATAGCGCGGCGTGGGCAGCGCGTTCACGCGCTTTCTCGCGCGACGGAGCAGCTCGAGGGCCTGCGACTCAATCTCGAACAGTCGTGCAGCGCGTGCTGCACGTGCAGCGCGGATTGCAGTTCGAGCCGCCGCGCGCGGTGCGGCGGGTAGCGAGGCCAATTGCGCGCCTCCCGAGATCAAGAGCGCGCGCGTATCGAGCAATGGGTCGCTACCGCGCAGCGCTGGGTCGAGCTCGGACAACACGCGTAGTGCACGCACTCCGTCACCGTCCAGCAGCGCACTTTGACCGCGAAGCAAGGTCAAATCAGCTCGAACCATGGGCGGCGCTTCGAGCACCGCTTCGGCCTCGGCGATGAAACGCTCGGCTGCGCGCGCATCGCTTCGGCGAACTTCGAGATCCGCACGCGCAGCTAGGCACCACGCGCGCCCCGCCGCCTGCCCGAGTGACACAGCGAGCCGAATCGCCTCGTCGAGCACGCTGGCAGCGCGCAGGTAATCCGCCGAACGCGCGAGAGCGAGCCCGAGGTTCAGCAAGCAAGAGCGCACGCCGGCGCGATCGCCGAGCCGGCGCTTGATCGAAAGAGAGCGTTCGAAAGCCGACGCTGCGTCGGCGACGCGGTCGCCGTACAACGCGACGACACCCGCATTGTGCTCGATGCGGGCGATCTCTTCGGGATCGTCGATCTCCAAGCTGGCGATCTGCGACAGTGCATCGCGCACAGCGCGCTCGGCAAACGGCACGTCCGCGCGGTACAACGCGACCGCGCCGCGCGTGCCCAATGAAAGCGCCCTGCCGACGCGATCGCCGAGGCCAATCGCGGCCTGCTCCGCGCGTACTGCGTGCGATTCGGCGAGCGCAAACTCACCGGCGCGCGCCGCCTGCTCGGCTTGACGACGCGCCGCGAGTGGCACGAGTGTCGGATCCGATTCCGCGGCCTCGACCAACCAGGCAACGACTTCGGGATGATTGCCGCCAGCTTGCCGAGTCAGCCGCTCGAGCCGCAACAAGCGTTCCCGCGTTCGCTCACTCTTCGTCGCGACCAGAGCGAAGAGCGCATCGGCTTCGTCGCTGTGCACGCCCGCTCGCTTCGCCAGCGCGGCAGCACGATCGAGCAACGCATTGCGGGTAGTCGGCGAAAATGGCGAACCGGCCAAGCTGAGCAACGCGCGTGGCGGAGCGCCGTCGTCGGCGATCACACGCGCGCCGAGTCGTTCGACGATGTCGAAAGAGCCGAGCGCAGCGGCAATCGCGGGCGCGAGCTCCAGGACTTGAAGCGCGTAGCTGAGTTGCTCGCCGCTCGTTCGGCGCACCACGAGCGCAGCCGAAATCAGCTCCGAGAGTTCGTGCGCCGGTTCCGGCGTCGATCCCGGCACGAGGAGCAAGCCTTCGCTCGCCACGCCGCCGAGCAAAGCCAGCTCCGCCAACAGACGAGACGCGCCAGTGGTGAGCGTCCGCGCCCGCTCCAGCATCATGTCGTGAGTGAGCGGCACACGCCCGCGTGCCGCAACGAACCAGCCCGGATTATTGCCCGTCATCCGCGCGTATTCGTCGATCTGCGAGGCTTCGCTCACGCCCAAGCTGCGACACAGCTCGCCGAACCCCGCGGAGTTCAACGGTTCGAGGAGCACGCGCTCTGCGCCAGCCGGCGCTTCGCGCGCCGCAACCAGCAGATCGAGCGGCAGCGAACCGGAACCGCGACACCGGTAGGCGTCGAGCGCGACGACCAGCTCGCTGGGAGCTTCGTGTAACCCGTCGAGCGTAACGAGCAGGGGGCTCTCTGAAGAGCCACGCACCGAAAACGGCCACGCCGCTTCAGCGCCGCGAAAGAAGCTCAGCAATTGGGCGACAAAAGCGCTGTCCGCGTGCGGGAACGAGATGCGACGCGCGACGCGCCCAGAGAGCAGGGCTCGCGTGACGATTTCACGCAGCAAGTGAGTCTTGCCCGAACCGCTCGCGCCGAGCACGTAGCGCACACCCGATTGCGGCTCGAGCAAAGCCGCAAGCTGCTCTGCTCGGCCAATCGGTGGCGGGCTGGCGCGGCGCGCCGAGGGCAACCCCGCGTGCCCTAAGTGCTCCAGGACTTGCTCTGCGCTCTCTGGACGGTCACGCGGATGCAGCTCGAGCAAGCGCCCAATCAGATCGGCGAGGCTCGGCGGAATCCAAGGCGCACGCTGCCGCAGCTTTTGTTGGCTCCCCGCGGGCGACGAACCAGTCGCCAAGGCCCAGACCAGCGCACCGAGCGAATAAAGATCCGACGCTCGCGTCGGCCGTGCCCCAGCACGCACTTCGGGTGCAGCAAAAGCAGGCGTCAGCGCCACGGGCTCTTCCGTCGCGCTCGACGGCGAACGCGACAGCGCCGAGCCCAAATCGAGCAATGAAACGCGCTCATCGGGCCCAACGCGCACGTGCTCGGGCTTGATGTCGCCATGAACGAAGGCAGCGTCATGCAAGGCAGCCAGCGTGGCTGCGACCTCCGACATGACGTAGGCGAGCCGCACCACGCGACGCTCTGGTACCGCGCCGACGAACGCCTGCGCGGACTCGCCAGCTACGAAATCCTCGACCAAGAATGGCGCGCCGGTGCGTCGATCCCGGTCGAAGTCGTGCGCACGCACCAAGCCGGGAATATCGAGCCGCCGAAGCAACGCGAATTCCGCGGCTAGCTGCGCCGCATCGAACGCACCGGCACGCCAGACCTTGGCCACCAAAGGACGCTCGGGCGCCTCGCGGTCGCGCACGCGCAACACCAGCCCTTGCCCACCTCGGCCCAAGACCGAAATCGGCTCATAGCGCGGGTGCGCGAGCAGCGACTCGCTGGCGTCCGTCACTCGCCGCTCATGAGGGTGGTTTGGGCGCTAGCGATTTGCGACAAGTATTGCTGCCCCGCCGCGCTCGACGAAAGCTGCAATGCGCGCCGCAAGCGCGGCTCCGCGAAGCGACCCAGCGCCGTGAAGTAGGCCGCGCCCTGCGAAGCATCGCTGTCGAATGTGGCGAGCGCGCTGACGTCCGCGGATTCCTGCTCTTTGGTGATCACCTCGACGCGGATCAACATCACGCGCACGGTAGCGTCGGGTTTGGGCCCAATCGTGAGAGGAATGGATTGCTCGGTCCACGACTGCGGCAAGAGGTACAGCGCGCGAACTCCGGGCGTGCGAAACCATTGCCGACGCCAGGTGTTGACCATCGCCACGGCTTCGTCGTGGTAGAGCCCAGTCGAATCCAGAGCGGTGGTCACCGCCTCGGAGAGTTTCTGTGCGTACTCGTCGATGCTCGGCGCGCCGTCCAAGCTAGGCGCGGTTTCGGTGAGGATCGCGTTGGACGCGACGCCCTCGGGGTGAGCCACAAATGCGCCGTGATCGCGGTTGACGTTGAGCAAGAAGACTTGCGCCACGGGTTCGGAGTAGCCGTTCGTAAACGTCACTTTCCCCGCGTCTTCGGCTCGAACCGTGACCGGCAAGTCGAAGTCACCCAAGCCGCGATAGAACAAGAAGCGTTCGCTCTCACCGCTCGGCATTTCGAGCAAGTTCGAGTCCACCGCACGTGCGTAGCTCCAGCCATACTTCTCGAGCGGCGCATCCGGCAGCGGTTTCTCGGGTACGGCGCCGCGCGCTTGCACGGAAAAGTTCCCCCAATCCAAAAGCCCTTTGGACACGGTGCCGTACTTTTCGCGGCACATCACGTCGATGAATGGGAAGCTCGGATCGAGCGCCGGATCGGTAAGGACCGCAGGCAGATCGGGGGGTCTAACGGATCCCGCGGCGGCCACCACGGGCTTGAAAATAGTCACCCCCGGATACCACTGAGTCAGCACGCCCTTTGGAAACTCGACGCGCGCGTTCACCAAAACCGGATTTGGCGAATAGAAGTACGTCACTGGCGTTTCCATCTTGATGGTCACCGACTCCGACGGCATCGAACCGATCAACGTCCCCGCTTTGAGGCGATCATAAACGAAGCCCGGCAGATCTTCCTCTTCATGATGGAGCCCGCGTTGCAGCGAGCCGTCCGAGCCAACGACGATCGTGTCCGTTCCCCACTCGTGCACGATGAACCCTTGACCTGGGTAGCGTTTGAGCCCGGCAGAGCCGCTGCCCCCGCTCGCCATCACCGCTCCCCCGCTCCCCCCAATCCCGCTGCCGGCAGCGGGCAGGTCAGTCTCTACTCCGGCACGGCCTCCCGATCCCGATCCCCCGCGACCAACCGCCGAGCGCCCCCCACTCGTCGCTGACCGCGACTCCTCGTGACCCGCTTCCGCCGGCCCCGTCCCGCGAACTTCGGGCTGACCGCCCGCTGCAGCCAGGCCGCCAATGCTCGGCGCGGTGCTACAACTGGTAACCAATAACCCGCACGCGCCCACCAGCGCGTGCAGCGATCCCAATCCCCCCCAAACACAACCTCGAGTTAACAGCATTGGATGCCTCCGAGAGCCGTATTGAGCAGTAACTATGCCACTTCTCGAATTGAGCGGTTTTCGCGCGCGGCGCTGGAAAAGGCAGTCGGCAGTTACCATTTCACTGGTAACTGGTTACCAGAAATCAGGTGCCGCAGAAGGTGGCGCGGACCCGCTCGGTGACCAGCGGAGGCTCGGCTAAGTGCGCGAATTCCGGTTGCTCCTCGTAAGGTCGCCCGAGCACACGCACGAGCATCTCGAAAGGCTCGAAATTACCCGTCACCCCAGCAGCGATCGCCTGCTCGATGCGGTGATTGCGCGGAATGAACGCGGGATTCGCGAGGCGCATGCGGCGGGCCCGCGCTCCGGGCGCCTCGCGTTCGAGCTGCAATCGCTGCCGCCAACGCTCGGCAAAGCTTTGGAACGCGGGGGGCTCGTCGAACAGCGCGGCGACGCGCTCGTCGGCTGACGGATCTTCTGCGGCAGAGCAAAGCTCTCGAAAGAACACCGTGTAGTCGACCTGATGCTGCGCGAGTCTCTGCAGCAAATCGTCAATCAGCGGCGTGTCGCCCGCGTCTTCCGTGGAGAGACCGAGCTTATCGCGCATCACGCGAGAGTGAGCCTTCTCGAACGACTCGGGAAAGCGCTCGAGGCGCTCGGTAGCCACGCGCATCGCTTCCGCTTCTTCTTCGGCGATCAGCGGCAGCAACGTTTCGGCAAAACGCGCCAAGTTCCAGAGCGCGATCCGCGGTTGATTGCCGAAGGCGTAGCGTCCGCCGTGATCGATCGAACTGAAGGCCTTGTTCGGGTCGTACTCATCGAGGAACGCGCACGGGCCATAGTCGATGGTTTCGCCGGAAATCGCCGTATTGTCGGTGTTCATCACGCCGTGGATGAAGCCGAGGCCGAGCCAGCGTGCGACCAGCGTGGCTTGTGCATCGATCACGCTGTCGAGCAAGCGCAGCGCGTCGTTTTGGGGATTGCGCGACTCGCCGGATTGCGTTGGGTAGTGGCGTTCGAGCGCGTATTTCGTGAGCTCAGCGAGCGCTTCGAGATCACGGCGGGCCGCAAAGAACTCGAACGTGCCGACGCGAATGTGGCTCGCCGCCACGCGTGTGAGGACCGCGCCGGGCAAACGCTGCTCGCGAATCACCGATTCACCCGTCGTGACCGCAGCCAGCGCGCGTGTCGTGGGCACGCCGAACGCCGCCATTGCCTCGCTCACGATGTATTCGCGCAGCACGGGCCCGAGCGCCGCGCGGCCGTCCCCCTGGCGCGAAAACGGCGTGCGCCCCGCGCCCTTCAACTGCAGATCACGACGCGCGCCATCTCGAGCAATGACTTCGCCCAACAAGATCGCTCGCCCATCGCCCAGCTGCGGTACGAAGCCGCCAAATTGGTGACCAGCGTACGCGAGCGCAATCGACGCTGCGCCCTCGGGAACGACATTGCCAGCCAAGATCTGAGCGCCCTCCGCGGAGTCGAGCTGGGCGGGGTCCAGCCCGAGTTGCTCTGCGAGCGCGTGGTTCACTTTGACGATGCGCGGGTCGCGCACCTTGGCCGGCGAAACGCGCGCAAAGAAGCGCTCGGGGAGTCGTGCGTAACTGTTGTCGAAGGCGATCGTCACGGCCATGGTCGGCGTTGACCATGGCACCGCAAAGGATCGCCGCCAAGCGGGCAATCGCCCCGGCCGAACTCCTGCGAATTAGCGCAAAGAAGCCGCTAGACCGTCGAGAATATCGTGTTCGCTGACCAGCAACTCGCTGAGCCCGAGCTCATTCATGATCGTCGCGAGCACCAGCGCGCCGCCCACGATCACCTCTGCTCGCGCTGGCTCGGCGAGCAGCGCCCGCCGCTCGACTAGGGTTGCTTGCGCCAAGCGCGTACACAACGCGGAGACTTGCGCCGCGCTCAAGCGACTGTGATGCGTGCGGCTGGCGTCGTACTGCGTGAGCCCGAGCTGCATCGCCGAGAGCGCAGTCACGGTGCCGGCCAAGCCGACCACGGTGCGCGCCCTGGAAACGTCAATCACTTCACGAACGCGGCGCAGTTCACGACGCACGTCGGCATCGCACGCCCTGCGCTGTTCAGGCGTGGCAGGGTCACTCTGCAAGTGGCGCTCGGTCATGCGCACACAGCCCATTTGCAGGGAAATCGCAGCTTCCGGACGCTCCGTGCCCAACACGAACTCGGTCGAACCCCCGCCCAGATCGATCACCAGAAACGGCGCGTCGCTCGGCGACAATCCCAGCGTGGCACCAAAAAACGACCACCGTGCCTCGGCGTCACCGCTCAGCAGCTCCGGTCGCGTGGCGAGCGCTCGCTCCGCGGCATCGAAGAAGTCGGCGCCATTTCGCGCGTCGCGCGCGGCGCTCGTCGCCGCCACACGGACACGTTCGACGCCATGTACCCGCAGCCGCGAAGCAAACTCCGAAAGCACGGCCACCGTTCGCGCGATTGCTTCCGGAGCGAGCTCGCCCGTCACGTCCACGCCCTGCCCCAAACGCGTCATGCGCATCAGCCGCTCGAGCTCGTTTCCAGCCGAATCCGTGATCAACAGCCGAACGGAATTGGTGCCGATATCGATCGCTGCCAGCGCGCTCAAATGCCCTGCCCGCCGATCTGACGCTTTAGCCCAATCAAGGTGAAGAGCTCCATGCGTGCGGCCGCGTCGTTCAAGAAGATGCCGTGCAATTTGCTGGTCGTAGTCCACGAGCCAGGCTTTTTCACGCCGCGATAGCACATGCAAAAGTGCTGACATTGCAGGATCACGGCTACGCCTTGGGGCTGCAAGTGGCTCTGAATCGCGTCGCTGATCTGCTTGGTCAGTTTCTCCTGCACCTGCAAGCGCTTGGCAAACACATCCACGACGCGTGCCACCTTGCTCAGCCCTACCACGCGCCCGTTCGGAATGTAGGCTACGTGGGCCTTGCCGACGAACGGCACCATGTGATGCTCGCAGTGACTGAACAGCTCGATGTCACTCACGAGCACGAGTTCGTCGTAGCCTTCCACCTCTTCGAACGTCTTCGCCAAGTACTCGGCTGGATCTTGGTGATACCCGGCAAAGTGTTCGGCATACGCGCGCACCACACGGGCTGGCGTGTCGAGCAAGCCCTCACGCCCCGGGTCCTCACCCAGAAACGCCAGAATGCCGCGCAAGTGCTGCTCTGCCGCCGCGATCTGCTCGGGGGTTCGCTGTGCCTTGGCGTGGTCCGCGTGGTCCGGCGCATGGTCGTCGTCGCGTCTTCTGGTCATCGAGCCCAGAGCATGCTCTGGCACGGCGCCCGGCTCAACCCCATCACTGTCCGCAGTTATCGCCGGCGCCCAGCAAACTACTGGCGCTTTGCAGCGGCGGCGAGTACGCCTCGCGCCATTCTTATGCACTGGGCTCCGCTCAGCCTCACTTCGGCACTGTTTCTCGGCTTCTACGACACCTGCCAAAAGCACGCCCTGCGCGATAACCCAGTCATGCCGGTGCTGTTGATCAGCACCGGCACCTGCGCCGCAGTGTGGTCGACGTTACTGATGGTGCAGCGGGTGTTGCCGGGTGCGATGCCCGCGAGCCTCCTGGTGCCCGAGCTGACGTGGCTCGGGCATGCAGAGCTGTTGTTCAAAGCCGCAATCGTGGCTGCGTCCTGGCTGTGCACGTACCTCGCGGTGAAGCACTTGCCGATCTCACTCGCCGCGCCAATCCGCGCGACGAGTCCACTGTGGACCCTCGCGGCCGCGATCCTGTTGCTCGCAGAGCGGCCTTCGCTGCTGCAGGTGCTGGGGATCTCGACGACCTTGCTCTCGTTCGTTGGGCTGTCCCTGGTGGGGCGGCTCGAAGGCGTGCACTTCCACCGCGACCGCTGGGTTGGTTACATGATCTTGGGCACGCTGTTCGGCGCTGCCAGTGGCCTGTACGACAAACTGCTCTTGGGCAAGCTCGCACTGGCCCCCGCAACGGTGCAAGCCTGGTTTTCGATTTACCTCCTCGCCCTGTTCGCGCCGCTCGCGCTCCTCTGGTGGTTCGTGCGCGGCCGGCGAAACGCGAGCCCGGTGCGTTTCGAGTTTCGCCCGAGCATGGTGATTCTGGCGATTTGCCTACTGTGCGCGGACTTCGCATACTTCTCCGCACTCCGTGAGCAGGCAGGGTTAATCTCACTCGTAGCCAGCCTGCGTCGCGGCAGCACCTTGATCGCCTTTGCCGCGGGCGTGTTCGTGTTCAAGGAGCACAACGGCTGGAAGAAGCTGCCACCCGTCGCTGGCATCGTGCTGGGAATTGCGCTCACGCTATTGGGTTAATCGCTAGCCGAATCGCTGGCATACTGCGGTCAATGCACCGCCCCAGCGTGTACCCTCCAGATCTCGCGCGGTATGTCGAAGCGCACTGGCCCGCGGAGCAATCTCTGACCGTACCCCTGCCCCTGTTGGAAGAGGCGCTGTCCACCGCATTCCAGGCTTCGTTGACGACAGAGGAGGCGCGCACCACGCGCTTTCGGTTACTGCTCACCGCGCCGCAGCAGTTGCCCGACACGGGCGTCCCCAACCAAGGGGTGCTTCGGCTCAAGTTCGATCGCACCCGGCCACTCACGGCCGACGAATTGCGCCGCTTGGCACCTGCAGTTCCGTTCGAGACCGCACTGATCGCCGCACACCCAGAGCAAGGCAAGCTACGGATCTGGGGCGTCGCCCACTCCGGTCCAGCGTGGCTCGCGCCGACCTGGGGCGGTCGCAGCATCGTGCCCAATTGGACGTATGATCCGATCATTCACGTCACCGCGCCGGGGCAACTCGCAGTGCGCTGTGCCGGTCAACTGATTGGCGCGCTCGAACGCGGCTCGTTGGTCGACGCCGCACTGGACGTCTTCGACTCGCAATGGCTGCCGACGATGTTCATGCGCGAGCGAACGGCCATCCAAGAAGAGCACGCGGCTCAACGAGCCCGCGTTGGTTCGCCGATTTCCGTGGAGCATTCATTGATCGGCAAGGTGGCGCAACAGATGCTGCGCC
This sequence comes from Polyangiaceae bacterium, assembly GCA_035634635.1. Lineage (GTDB taxonomy): Bacteria > Myxococcota_A > Polyangia > Polyangiales > Polyangiaceae > PMG-095. The sequence goes on along the minus strand of DASQCO010000009.1, from coordinate 23,728 downwards.
GAGCGATTCAACTCGTACGGGGCGCTCGTCATGGCGGTCTGCTCCTGGTCGTCGACACTCGGAGCGGCGACAGCGAGCCGCTCAATGGCCTGCGCCTGAAGTATTCGCTCACTCGCGACGAGCCCGCGAGTCGCTATCGAACCTTGCTGTTTCAGATCATCGAAGCGGTCGCAGCGATGACTGAAAAAGAATCGGTGGGCTGGATCGATTTTGCCTCCAATCAAAGCGCGCGTTTCGAAGAACTCGAGCAAGCGGTGTTCGAGCAGAGCCGCGTACTCGCGAATCTGACGGCAATTGACGGTGCGCTGGTGCTCGACAAACGCTTCAGCGTGCTCGGCTTCGGTGCTGAAGTGTCCGCCGAACTTCCAACCCCCTCACGAGTGTGGCGCGCGCTCGATACCGAAGGGCACGTTCGCCAACCGGAGGACATCGAGAATGTCGGCACGCGCCACCGCGCGGCCTATCGCTTCGTCAACGATCATCCCGATGGTCTCGCGGTCGTCATCTCGCAAGACGGCGGAGTGTCGTTCGTCGCCAATCGCGAGCAACAGGTGGTGTTTTGGGAGCAGTCCGTGAGCCCGTGAATGAGGGGGCTTCAGCGCGCGCCGAGCATGCCCTTCGCTCGCGCGGTCTCGAGCAACGTGGCCACCGCAGGTCGCTGATCGAGACCGACGTTGCCGGCGACATCGGTGATCTTTGCGTGAACGAAGAACGTCTTGCGACGCCAACTGAGCTGAAACATGCCGGTCAAGACACCGCGTTTCATTGCAGCGGCAAAGCCTTCCCCCTCGAGCACGACGTGGTACGTCGAGAATGCCTTCAACAGCCCGGGCAACATCTGGTCCAGCTTCTCGCGGACCTGCGCGTTGGGCGCCGGAGCATCAACCGGGACGCGGGTGACGTAGACGATCGGGTGACCGCAGGTCGCGGCCGCGGCTTCTACGGCGATCCGCACTTTCTCCACATCCGCAACTTCTGGCTCACCCCAAAGGGCGAAGACAGCCCCGGGCGTCGTGATCAGTTCACAAGCCATGCACTCCTACCAAACCAAACGGCCCCACGCGGTCAAGATTTAGGCTCGCTAGCGAAACTTGCGATCAGGCGGTAAGTCGCGCGTCGAAAGCGTCTTAATTTCCGCAAAATTCTGGCTGCTCGGCGGCTTGCCGTCAGTAAGCTCACGGAGTGGTGCTGGCGAGGGAACGATGAGCATTGGATCGATCGGGCGATGGGTGGGTGGGCTGTTCGGTTTCGGGCTGCTCTGCACGGCGTGTGGCGGCACGGCGAGCCACGAAAACAGTAACGATACGACCCGCTGCACTCCGGGGACTCAACGCTGTGACGGGCACCAAATCAAGCGCTGCGACGACAGCGGGGCCGGCGAATCGGTCTGGCAGTCGTGCTCGAGCACAGAGTGCCGAGTGCAAAACGGCGTGGCTTCCTGCGCACCCACCGCATGCGCGGCGGGCACAGGCGTGTGCAACGGGACAATCGCGACCACCTGCCTGTCCGACGGATCTGGGCCGACATCTGGAGGAACGGACTGCGCGCAGACCGGTCAATACTGCGTCGACGGCACGTGCAAAGACACCTTGTGCGTCGGCGGCAAGAACTCGTGCAAGGACGGTGACTTGTACCAGTGCTCGATGGATGGCCGTCGTCTCACATTGCTCAAAGATTGCACATCGAGCGAGGTCTGCGACGCCACGATAGACACGTGCCTCAGTCGAGTCTGCGAGCCCGGTCAGAGTGGTTGCTTCGGTGATCTCCTAGCCACCTGCAGCTCGAGCGGTGGCAGTTGGCTGCCGGCGACGACTGACTGCAAAGCTCAAGGAAAGGTCTGCTTGGACGGCAGCTGTCGGAGCCAAGGCTGCACCCCGAGCGGCTCATTTTGTAGCGGTAACAACGTCTATCAATGCGACCCGATGGGCGTGAGGGGCACGCTATCCAAGACCTGTGACGCCCAAGCGGAGCACTGTGAGGCGACGGCCGCAGGGCAGTACGCTTTCTGCGTCAAGAACGCGTGCGTCGCAGGGAAAATCGTCTGCGACGGCAACACGATCAAAGTGTGCAATGCGGACAATACGTTGCCGGAAGACGGCATCGCCTGCAAAGACGACGAATTGTGCGACGCGGGGAAGTGCAAACCGCGCGGCTGCGGCAACGTGCAGCAGCCCTACTGCATGGATAACGACGTCTACAACTGTGACGCCGTTGGGCCGGCGTTGCTCGAGCAATGCGACCCGGCGTCACCGTGCCAAGTGATTGCCGATCCAGTGGTCAGCGGGACCAAAGAGATCAACTTCGGTTTGGTCAGCTGCGTGCCGCTGGCGTGTACCCCTGCTCAGATTGGCTGTGTGGGAAATAAGATCGGCTCTTGCGAGTCGCAAGGAGCAAGCCTCAGTGGAGAGGTGATCGACTGCGAGGCGAGTAACCAAGTCTGCACCACGCAGATGACGTGCGCGACGAGCGTCACTGACGTGATCGGCGAGGAAGTCAGCGTGACCGACCTCGCAGGCGACACCTACGTCGGCAACGTCGTCAGCGTCCAGTCAGCGCGCAAGTTGACCGAACTCCAAGCGTGGCTGAGGCGCGATACCGCGCACGACCTACGCTGGATCATCTTCGAGCAAGTCGACAATCAACTGATCTCTCGGGCTGAAACCACGGCACCGGCGGCGAGCGGGTCGGGCTTCGTCAGCTCTGGTCCCCTCGACTTTCGGCTAGAAGCGGGCAAGCGCTACGCCCTCGGTGTGGCCCTGCCGCTGGACGTAGTTGCGCAGACTACTACTCAAGCGCCAATTTCGTTTGGTTCAGTGCTCGGCACGGCGGTGGCCGATCCGGACGTGACGACGAGCGTGGAGCTCGCGACGGCTTTCTCCGGTGGTTCGGCCCTCTACATGAAGGTGACGACCGAAGCGCCCTGACAGGCGGCCCGCTCCCGACCTGCGAACGCAACTCGGCACGGCACTCGCTATCGCCGGCTGCGGTCCGAAATTTTATTGATGGTCACCAAACACGTCCCAACCGTCCCAGCCTTCGGCGTCGCGGACGAGGGAGAGATCAACCGCCGAGCCGCAGAGACCGCAGAGATCAGACGGAGAATTTGGGTGTTGGTGCGTCGGATCGCGGCTTAAAAAAGCTCGACGCGCGCTCATCGGCGCAATCGATACTGGGAGGTTTCCGCATGCGAAGTGGTCGGTCAGGGCAACCCTAAAATCTCCTTCTGGTCTCTGCGACCTCTGTGGCTCGGCGGTTAATCTCAGGGGCCGTACTGAGCCGCACCCGGCGTAGTTGCGAAGTCTGGTGCGATGCGTGCGGAGTGCTGTGCCGGGAACAGCGCGGGCTGTGAGGTGCGATGCTGGAGCGCGAGCGCCCCTTTCTTCGGACTGTGGGCGAAGTTAGCGCTGTGTGGTCCGTAGCGCTTTGCGGGCGCGCTTCTCTTCGTACATGAGCGCGTCCGCTTTGGCCAACAACGTTTCGATACTCTCCGGTCGCGACGAATCGTAGAGGGTACCGCCCACGCTCGCGGACAACCGGAAGCGTTGCCCTGGCTTTTGGTTGCGCGCCGTAATCTCGGCCTGAATGCGCGCGACGAACGACTCGAGCTGCTCCGCGTTTGCCTCTGGCAGCAGCGCGACGAATTCATCTCCGCCCAAGCGAGCCACGACGTCCGAGGCGCGGAACGTGGCGCGCAGCACACCCGCAGTATCGCGCAACGCCTGGTCACCCTCTTCATGACCGAGTTGATCGTTTATCTGCTTCATGCCGTTCAAGTCCAAAAAGAACAACAAGGCCGAGCCACGCGCGCGATTGGTCTGTTGGATCACGAGCTGCGACAGCTCCAAGAAACCACGGCGATTGTACAGACCGGTCAGCTCATCGCGAATCGACAGGTTGCGAACTTCCTCCGCCAATTCGAGCGTGGCCGCGCGCGCGCGTTCGCGCTCGACCACTCGTCCGAGCTGCGTGCCGATATTGCCCATCAAGTTGAGCAGGCGCAGATCCGGTTCCTCACGACGCTCGGAGTAAAACTCGAGCACCGCGACGACCTCGTTACCGATCAACACCGGAAAGGCAAATCCACTGCGGATGCCGGCTTCGCCGGCGGTGCGCGCGCGCAAGAAGGTGCTCTCGCTCTCCAAGTCACTCAGCCACGTCGCGAGCCCCGACCCGAGGACTTGGCCGATCATGTCGTCATCGGGCGCGAACTCGAGCGCGGCGCTCTGCTCGCGAAAGTCGGCAAAACGCGCGGACTCGTCGTTCCACCAACCGGAGCTCCGCAGCACGTCGCCGTAGCGGAAGTACACGTGACCAATCGGCCAGCCCATGAACGCGCACACCCGATGCAAACAGATCTGAAATGCTTCCTGCACGGTGTGCGCGGAGTTCGCCGCAGCGGCAATCGCTTGCAGGATCTCGACACTGGCGACTTCCTCGTTCACCAGCACCGTCTGTTCGAGCAGCGCGGCCTCGGTCTGCTTGTGGCTGGTCACGTCGTAGACCAACGCCACGCCCGCAGTGACTCTGCCCTGATCGTCGCGCACGGGCACGATATCGAGCGCGTAGGTCTTGGGACCGCGAACGACTTCGAAACGTTGGCTTTCTCCGGCCAAAGCTGCGCGATACCGCTCAGTCAGGGCTTCGAGATTGTCCGGCCTCGCGATCTCCGAGAGCGTCTTACCGACGAGCGCTTGGCTGGAAAAGCCGACACTTTGCAGGAGCGCCTCGCCGTCCGCGACGAGGTAGCGCAAGTCATGGTCGAAAACGAACACCGCGCCGTTCGGCAAATTGCGGACGACGGTGCGAAACAGGGCGTCGCTATTGATCAACGCCTGACGAGCCGCGCGAGCGCGGGTGTTCTCTCGCGCCACGCTGACCACGGCTCGAACCGAGCCGGAAGCATCTCGGATCAGCGAAGAGCTCACGCGAAATGACTGCTCCCCCAAACCCGGAAAACGCCGAATTACCTCGGCGTCTCGCACTGATTCGCCGGCAAGAGCGCGGGTCGCCGGCGTGTTGTCGACACTCAATGGAGTCACGCCATCAGCCAAGAACAAACCGTGGCTCGCGTGAGCGTCTTCCGTGTTGGCAGCACTCGCTGGCCGTGAGTGCAATGCCGCAGCGTTGGCATACAGCACTCGACCGTCGGTGGCCGTGATCACGACCGAGTCGGTCATGGCCTCGAGCGCCGCACGCAGCAGCTCATTCGCTACGAAGTCTGGCTCTCGCTCGTGCTGAACCGTGTCGACGAGGGGAATTGCCGGCAGCTCTCCGGACGGCTCGGTGCGCGAATTCGACACGGGAGTTGCGCAGTATGGCCGTCGCGGGAAGGTTCGTGAAGAGCGAGACGCGACGCTGAACCTCGGCTTCGAAGCTGTGGCGCTCTTGTCCTGAGCGCAGGTTCCCACACATGTCGAAATGCGACCGGCCTCGCTGATGACAGTTTTTTCACAATTCCGGCCGCCTCAGACAAGGCTCATGCGAACAACCTCGCGAAAATGCTCGGTCCGCGGCCCAAAGCGACCGACGGCCCGGGGGAGCCGTCCCGGAGACGATTCATGGTTGAGCGGACACTTTGCGCCCCCGTTACAACTCCTGCGATTCGCGGCCATTATCGGATATCCTATTTGCGAACGGAGGTGGAGTTGAGCGCGCACGACGCCGAGCGAAAGATTCAAGTGCTCGAGCGGAAGCTCGCCGAAGTCGAAGCTCAGCTCGAAGAGCGTCGAGCCACTCGCCACTCTACGGATCCGCGGCTCAATCGCTTGTTGGGAGATCCGGTCGTACTCGCGACGTTCCCGCATCTGATTCTGGTGCTGAGTCGAGAGCTACGCATTCTGTACGTCAATCGCGCCGAAGAAGGACAGGACCCCGCTGATTTCATCGACGCCGATGCCTTGGCCTCGATACAAGCGAGCGATCGCCAACGTTATCGCGACGTGTTCGAACAGTCCTGGCAGTCGGGCAACCCGGCGAGCATCGAGATACGCTCCATTTACGACAGCTGGTGGGATTCGCGACTCGTGCCCGTGCGCGACGCGGGTGAGGTGGTGTTCATGCTCGTGTCCAGCACGGATGTGACCCAGCGCAAAGCACAAGAGCAGGCCCTGCGCGAGCGAGAGAGCAGCGCACGATTGTCTCTACTGGCGAGCGGTGTCGGAACTTGGACCTGGTATCTCCGCCGAAACGAGCTGTATTGGGACGAAGCGCTGTGCGAAATCTTCGGCGTCGAGCCGAAAGATGCGCCGCGTAGCCGTGAAGAGTACCTCGAACTGGTGCACCCGGAGGACCGCGCCGAGGCCGCGGCAATCATCGCGCGCTACGTGGAAACCGGCGTCTACGACGGCATGGCCTATCGCATCGTGCGCCCGGACGGAGCCGTGCGCCACGTGATCGCCAAGGGCGTGGCGCAGTTCGACGACCAGGGGCAACTCGAGGCGCTCCGCGGCGGCGTGCTGGACGTGACCGAGCGCAAAGAGCTGGAAGCGAACCTTTCGCAGGCACAACGCATCCAGGCCATCGGACGCCTGACCGCCGGCATCGCGCACAATCTGAACAATTCGCTCAGCGTCATTTTGCCGAACGTGGCGGAGTGCCGCGAGCTTGCGAGCGGTCCGGTCTCCGAGCGCCTGGCGGACATCGAGCATGCCTCGATGCGAGCGGCAGAGATGGTGCGACAATTGATGCTCTTCGCGCGCCCACAAGACAATGCCACGCGCAGCGCGTTCGACTTGACCGACGCGGCCCGCCGAATCGTGGACATGTGTCGTTCGACGTTCGACCGCAAAGTGCAAATCGAGCTAATACCCGCGGTGATTCCGGCCGTACTCGGCAACTCCGGTCAAATCGAGCAAGTGCTGCTCAACGTGTGCCTGAACGCTCGCGACGCGCTGGTGGAGAGCGGACGCAGTGAGCCGACGCTTCGTGTCGAATTCTCCTTACCCATCCACGGTCGTGTTCGTGTGAGCGTGATCGACAACGGCGTTGGTATGACCGAGGCCGTGCGAGCACGCATGTTCGAACCGTTCTTCACCACGAAGGAAATGGGACGCGGCACGGGACTCGGGCTGTCCAGCGCATACGCGATCATCACCGACCACGGCGGCACCATTCAGTGTAGCTCTCGGCGCGGTGAGGGCACTCGCTTCGATATCGAGCTGCCCGCTGCACCCGCGACGACGCCGAAGCCCGTCGCGCCCGAGCGGCAACCAGTGCCCATCGGCACCGAAACCATCCTATTGGTCGATGACGAGTCCGCCGTGCGCCGTGCGTTGCGCGGAATGCTGGAGCGCAGCGGCTTCCGCATCGTCGAGTGCGAGGACGGGATGCAAGCGCTGAGCGCGTTGGAACGCGGAACACGCGCGGATGCGATCCTGATCGACCGCTCGATGCCAGGCCTATCCGGGGAGCAGGTCATCGAGCGCATCTGGCAGCTGGGTATTCGGCTGCCCATCTTGGTGCTCAGCGGACACTCGAGCGTAGATCTGTCGAACCCGAACGTGCGAGCCGTCCTATCCAAACCAATCACGCGCGAGGCATTGGTTTCCGAAATACGCCGCGCGCTCGACCAACACGCAGCGCGCGTTCGATAGGGCCTGGAGCCTATCCCAATAGGCTCTAGGGGCAGAACTGCACGGGTGCGTCGAGGTCCCGCCCTTTGAGGATCGGGCTATATTTCTTGGGCACGCCCCAGCTGCACGCCGCTTTGAAGTCGACCTTGGTATCGGTGTATTCGCTCATGAACACGGGCTTGTCGTGATCGACGTACACGGACACGTCCGCGCACCAGCTCTGGTCGTAGCAGTCCTCGGTGAGCACCCAGTCGAACACGGGCTCTAGCTGAGCGGCGATCTCCGGAGCGTTCTTTTGACCGATATTCAGGCCGCGAGCGTGAGCTTCACTGGCTAGCCAATTGGCGTAGTCGATGCCGTCCTTTTCCGTGAGGGGGAAACCCGACTCGGCGCTGTACACGTCCATGTTGTCCGGCTCGATGCCGTCGAAGCCCTTTTGTTTGCAGAGGTCGAAGCGCGCCGCCATCACGTCACGCAGCGCCTTCGCTCGAATGTCCACGAAGCGCTCACCGGGCCACCCCGGATACTCGTTGCCGAGCACGGCCGCAGGAAAGCTCTTCGCGTCAGAACGCCAATCTTCGAAGCTGCCGACGCTTAGATAGCAGATCACCTTCCGCCCCTGGGCGTGCAGTGCTTTCACCACGCTCTCGTCATTGTCGAAGCCGTCAATGTCGTACACGCTCACGTTCACGGTCTTGTCGATTGTGCCAGTGAGCTGCCACTGCCAACTCACCCCTGCGTTTGGCTTCCAATATTCGTCATTGCTCGTCGCTCCGCCGTTGCCGACCGAATTGGACTCGCCGCCAGCCGAACTTCCCGGGCCGGAGCCTGCTTGGTCATGGCTCGTGTTGCTACCACCCGATGACACTTCCGACGACATGCCAGAGCTTCCAGCTTGCGCGCTGTTTGCACTGCCACCTGGGGCGCGTTGCACTCCGCGATCGCTGCTCGAGCAACCGACGAAGCTAACTGCGCAGATCGCCACGAGTGCAGCCCAAGAACCGCGACGCTCGCTAACGCGCCAATCGAACATGCGCGATCTTACCCAGATTTATCTGGAGGAGTGCTCACAAATTGCTCGAGCGCATCGAGCAGGCTACGTTTCTACTGTGCGACAATGGACGCTTCTATCGCATCGCGCGCATCGCGCGCGGCTGCTCGCGGTTTGCGTGGCTCCGCTCTTCTTGGCTTGCGGGGGCGTGTCCAAGCAAACGAGCTCGGGTGGAGCCGCTGGTTCGACTGTCGCAAACGGAGGACAGAGCAGCATCGCTGGCAGCCCGAGTATTGGCGGCGGGGGCAGTGCTAACGGCGGAACTGCGAGTGGCGGAACTGCGAACGACGGGTCTGGCGGAGCAAGGGTGTGCTGCGCGGCGATTCCTACGTGCCCAACCAACGAGCAACGAGCGCTCGACTCGGAGTGCCCAGGGAAAGCGTCGTGTCACCAAGTTGCACTGTGCTGTTCGTCGATCTGGTGCGTGGCAAGCGACGAGTCCGCAGGCTCTGGGGGTTCGAACGGCGCGCAAACCCACGATTGCAACGGGCTAACCTGCACAGCGACGCAAGCCTGTGTTGCATATCGCGCAGTTGGCGGTCCAGTTTTGATGCCGGACGCCGGGACATGTCCAGCCGGCTCGCATGCTGAAAGCAACAGCTATTGCCAGCAAGACTTCGCCTACAAATGCGTGGAGCTGAACGGAGCCTGCCCCAATCAGCCGATCTCGTGCGCGTGCGCGCAACCGCCCGCTGTCACCCCCGGTCTCTGCCCAGCCAACTACCAAAGCTGCTCGCAGTCAGACAAATCAGCCAGCACTTCGGCGCAGCTGATCTGCCAACTATTGGCACCGTAGCGCGCGTCGCACCGAAAAACGCCGTCGCTTCGTGCTAGCCTCGGCGACATGCGCGGGGTTCGAGCCATCCTTCGGCAGTGGCGATCTTCAGTCTGTGCCGCACTCGCGCTGTGCGTCGCGTGCGGCGGGCGCTCCGCGCTCCGCGGTCGGGATCTCGAGGCAACGAGCGGCGGTAGCGCGCCGCTCGCAGCAGTCGGTGGCACGCTCACCACGGGCGCGGGCGGCAGCGCCCCGAGCAGCCTCGGCGGCACGTCGACCAGCAGCGGCGGAACTGCCGGCAGCGGCGGAAACGCAGGCCGCGCCGGCCAAGGCGGTTCAGCGCCCGTCGTCCTCAGTGCGCCCGATCCACAGCGAACGCCGCCGCTTTTTTGCAGCCTCGATCATTGGTGCGGTTCCAACGCAAACTTCGTCGCGATCTGGGGTAGCTCAGCCACTGATATCTGGGTGATTGCGAACCAAACCGGCGATCTCGCTGGCAGTCAGCAGACGAACAGCATCGAGCGGTCTGCGCTGCTGCATTGGGACGGGCTTCGCTGGGGAGCGACTCAGTTCGACGACACGCGGGCGCTGCGTGCCATTTGGGGTTCGTCGAAACACGACGTTTACGTGGTCGGCGCGAACAGCACGCTACTGCATTACGACGGCAATTCCTGGTCGCCGGTGCCCCTGATGTTGGGCGCGTCGATCGACTTCACCTCTGTCCACGGGACGAGCGCGAAGGATGTCTGGGTAGTCGGGCTGGGCCGGGCCGCACTGCACTACGACGGCAGCGCCTGGTTTACGCTGACTCCGCCAACCATGGACGTGTTTCGTTCGGTGTGGAGCTCAGCGGACGACGTTTGGGTTTTGGGCGATGCGAGTCTCAACCACTTCGACCGTAAGGCGTGGTCGACCGTGCCGAGGCCGGCTGCTGGCTTGCAGAGCGCCGTGTTGGGTCACGCTCCTCACGAAGCGTGGATCGGCGGACCAGCGGGCATCATCGAGCGCTGGAACGCGATGGGACAAATCGGCGGGACGAGCGTCGACGCACAGACCGGAACCGCGAACTTTCGCAATCTTTGGGGACAAGCGGACAGCAACGCTTGGGCGGTGGGCGAAAAGGGCCTCATCGCACACTGGGGCAACTCCGATTGGACGATCGCTCCACATCTGACCGACTCGAATCTCAACGCCGCGTGGGGAGAAGGCAAATCAACTTGGTTCGTCGGCGATAACGGCACGTTTCTCGAGTTCGACGGTCAGGATTGGTTTGCGAGTCCGCTCGCTGCACACGAGCTCAAGCGCTTATGGGGCAGCAGCGCGAACGACGTTTGGGCAGCGGGCAGCGAGTTCATGCACTGGAACGGCGACCATTGGCAGTCAGTGGCGCGGCCCGACGGTGGTGATGTATTCGCCTTGTGGGGCAGTAGCGCGACGGACGTTTGGGCCGCCGGCAGCAACGGTCTGATGCTGCATTGGAACGGCTTTACTTGGGAGCTGCACGAGAGCCCCACTAGCGGGGACATCAAAGGGATCTGGGGCAGCAGCAACAGCAACGTCTGGGCAGTCGACAGCAACGGAAACTTTCTGCACTACGACGGGATCGCTTGGTGGATTTCGGCCGCGCAAAACTTCGGTCCGCTCGTCAGTGTGTGGGGGAGAAACGCTTCCGACGTGATCGCGATCACGGCCAGCAGCCGCATCCGATACGACGGCGTCACGTGGTCCCTACTGCCGCACCACATCAGCGAGTCGCCGACTTACAAGCTCGCTTTTGGCGGCGGCGGCGCGTTCGTGTGGCTCGGTGGAAACGTCGGCTGGGGCGCGTACAAGGCCGGCGGCGCGCGCCCCGAACTCGGTCGCTGGGACGGCAGCACGATGACCGACAACCTCGAGCCCACGATGGCCCCAATGCCCATCTCGTTGAACTACGCCTCGGTCGAAGCCGGCTGGGCCGACAAGGGAGACGACGTTTGGATCGCTCTGCCGCCGGTGATGCACTGGGATGGCGCACAATGGTCCTATTCGCCAAACGGAGGGATGTCGCCGGTCGCCTACTTGTGGGGCACCTCGAGCGATCTCTGGGCGCTCACGAGCAACGGACAAATCATCAACAAGTCGCGCTAGCGACACTCGGCACGCTTGCACGCGAGGCCGTGTCGCGTTGAACTCGACCCCATGTCTTCCGAGCCCCGTCGTCACTTTTCCATGCTGCGCGACTTTCGCGCGGCGGACTTTTTTACGTTGGGGAACGGCCTCGCGGGTTCCGGCGCGATCCTGGCCTTCATGCGCTTCTGCGCCGGCGAACAGGCAATCTTTTTCTGGATCGGCACTGGCTTGCTTCCCATCGCTCTGGCGATGGACATTTTGGACGGCCGAGTCGCAAGGTTGCGCAACGAAACATCACCTTTGGGTCAGGAGTTGGACTCCCTGGCTGATGTGGTGTCATTTGGCGTTGCACCGGCTGCCATGGCCTTTGCCTGTGGGCTGCGCGGCGAAGTCGACGCGCTGTGTCTGATGTTCTTCGTCGCCTGCGGCATCAGTCGCCTCGCGCGCTACAACGTGACTGCCGCGAGCCTGTCCACGGCGACCGGCAAGGTTCGCTACTTCGAGGGCATGCCCATCCCGAGCAGCCTTTTACTCGTCATGCTCTGGGCCATTCTGTTCGCGCAGGGGCATCGCGGTAGTGCGCTGTCCGTGTGGGAGCTCGGCCCAGTCTCGTTACACCCGCTGGCCCTCATTTACGTCGCCCACGGCAGCGCAATGATCAGTAAGACCCTGCGCATCCCAAAGCTGTAAGCCGACCTACATCGGCAGTACGATCTTTGGATCACGCCCGGGGTGGCACAGCTTGGCGCAGAGCTAACGATCCCGGCTGATTTTCGCTGAGCTCAGCGAGAGAAGGCGTTGGCTCGACATTTGCTTAATGGGGGGAGGATGAAAGCATTCAAATTGCGGCTGGAGCAGGCGCTTGGCTCTGGCGCGGCGATGGCATTGCTCAGCATTCCGGCCTGCGGTGGCAGCGCAGCCGTCGACCGAACGACGAACAGCGCCACTGCCGGACAAGCGGGACTCGACGCTGGAGCAGCTGGCAACGGCAATCAGCTCACGCCTTATCCAACGACGGGGCTCGGCTGCTCGGGCCCGGTCCACGACGGCGGCTTCTACGGCCAATGTTGTGCCGAAGCGCTGTGTTACACGCCGGCCGACGGCAGCGAGTGCGCGGCGCCGAACGACGCGCCAGCCAAACTCGGCACATTTTATGGCTCTGGTAGCTGCTTATGCGGGGAAGCACCAGCGATTCGAGGCCCCTTCGCCGCGAATCCGACGGACGAGCCGAAACAGCCAGGCAGCTGTTGCTACGTGATCAGCAGCATCACTTGCGAAGGGCGTCCGCTATTGGTCGACGGTACGCCGATCGTTTGCTCGCTGGTGGAGCGCAGCGACTGGCTCGTGACTGACCTGCTGGGGCTCTCGGTGTGACTGCGCTCGCCGCCCTGCCGACGCGCGACAACTGGCGCGAGCTCGAGTCATCCAGCAAGGCCCTCCCTGAAAACGCGCGCCGCAGCATCGCCGAGCACTGGGCTCGCGCGGCGCAAATGGAGCATGCCTCGGTTGCGGCCTTCAGTAGGTTTTCGCTGCAGTTGCTGGCCGTGGGAGCGCCCCCTTCGCTACTCGAGGACGCGCATCGCGCCGCACTCGACGAGATCAAGCACGCCGAGCTGTGTTTCTCGCTCGCGACGATCTACGCGGGCCGCAGCGTTGGACCTGCGCCGCTCCCCGTCGATGAGCGCGCGCTGTGTGGCTGGGACCTAGTGAGCGTCGCAGTCGGCACTGTCGAAGAAGGCTGCGTGGGCGAAACCATCGCGGCGCTCGACGCGCGAACGTCTGCCGAGCTGGCTCAGGACGAGGCCGTGCGGTCGGTGCAACTGCGCATTTACGAGGATGAATCGCGGCACGCCGAGCTCGCCTGGCGATTCGTGCGTTGGGCCGTAAAGCTCGGTGGAGCGCCGGTGCGCGACGCCGTGCGTGAAGCATTCGAACGAACGATGGCTCGCTTCGGACGCGCCACTCCGCTCGAAAGCATTCATGAGCAGCGCTTGGAAGCGCACGGCGTCTTGAGTGAGCGCCGCAGGCACACGCTACGCGCTCAGATCATGCACGAGGTGATTCGCCCGACGGTGGCGGGGCTGTTGGCGTGACCGAGTGAGCTTCGCGGAATCGCAAGCCACCCCAAAGGCTCCTTGCCCCAAGTTGTCGCTCAATGCGGAGACGCCGCACAGCTGACCGCCGCGCTGCAGTCGGCCGCGGCCATGACGCATGCTTGCTCGAGTTCGGCACTATCTGGGGCGACTTGCACGCGAATGTCGCAGGCACTTTTGCAGACGTCCAACCAGGTGTCGTCGATGCTGCTGTTGTCGGCGCACAGGGTTTTGACGTGGGCACACACGGCAGTGCAATCGGCGGTTGAGCCGGCATTTCCGCCAATACCGGTGTTTCCACCGACGCCGACGCTGCCACCGCTCGGCTGAGCGCCGCCTCCGCTGGCGGGATGACCGCCATTCGAAGAGCCGCCGCTCGCGGGGGCGCCGTCCGAACCCCCGCAAGACAGCGTCACGAAACCGAGGAGGCTCAGGGACAATGGTAGTCGCCAAGTGGGCGCGCTGCTCATGCGTTCGAACGCTAGGGCAGGCGCTGGGCCTTCACAAGTCGCCGCGCCGACCCGCTCCGCCGAGTGCGGGACACGAATAACCAATGTTCGTGAGGCCCATGGTGTTGGTCGATTCGAGTACGATGGCGACGTCGTAGCGTTGACCGACTTTGAATGTCCAAGCTGCCACCCCAGAAAGAAAGAGCGGCGAGCGCCTGGAGCGGCGGACTTGGCGCCGAGCCCGTCAGCGATAGGGTCACGAAGCTGTGGCTGGTGCAATTTTGAGCGGGCCACCAATGTTCGCTCGACTCTGCGCACGGGTCGGTGGGTTCGACTGCGCTGAGCGTCGCGCGCACGTTGAACTGAGCGCGCTCGGCAGGCAGCTCGTGCTTCGCCGCTTGGGGAAACTCGACCAACGGCCATGCCTCGAGCTTGGGGGCAACAGAGGGCTTCGTGCATACGGGCCATTCGCGCACCGGCGGCGAATTCGGTGATTGGGGCTCGCGCTCAACGACGGGCTGAGCAGACGCGACTGGAACCGCGCTCGGCAATGCCGTTGGGACTATCGCCGAGTGCAATTCAGGCTTGGGTGCGCAAGAGATCTGAAGCGCGCCCAAGCTGAGGCACAGCAAGGCGCGCCGCAGAGTTCCTCGCAGTACCGCAAAGCCTTTGCGCCAATTGCCCTCGTTCAGCACGCATCGCTTTTATCACGTTCGCTTGCGGCGTGAGCCACTTGCGACGGATTCGACATAGGCGCGGTACATGTCCGCATTGGCCTGAGCCCACGCGTCCACTTCACGGCGACTCAGCCCCTGGGCGGTGACCTTTTCGGCGACAGCGGCCATGGCCGTGAGCACGACCTCGGAGGTGAATGACTGACGCTCGGCGGGAACGCCGGGCAATGCCTCTTCGAAAAAGGTGAGCATGCGGCGTTTGATCACGGCCAAGAATTCGTGCGCTTCCGGCGCATCGCGAAACAGCGCACCCGCGTCGTCGAGCGCGGTGCGCAGTGCTGCCTCTTGTTGCTCGGAGCGAAAAAACACGAGCACGGCTTTGCTCAGCCGATCGAGTGGCTCGAGGCGTTTGTCGTCCAGGATCTCGTCCAAGATGCCCCAGGTGTCCTGCCACTCGTCGGTCTGCAGGCGGAACAACAGCGCTTCTTTGCTCGGGAAGTATTGATACAGCGAACCGATACTGACTCCGGCCTCTTCCGCCACGCGCACGGTGGTGAAATGGCGCGCGCCCTCACGTGCCAAAACGCGAGCTGCGGCCTCCAAGATGTCCGCGACCAAGCGCGCTGAGCGCGCCTGGGTTGGCCGCTTTCTCGCAGCAATTTGCGACTTTTTGGAGGGGCGCTGGGGCATGGCTCGGAATGCGAAGCACGAATGCGAAGGATCCTTCGTATTGTAACCAAGCCCTGTCGAGAACACCAAACCCATTCACGAGGACGCACATGAACAGCTTGCTCACCGCCCCGGTTGCTCCCCTACTCACTCGACTATTCGCCGAAGCTCAGGCCGCTGATGCGCCGCTTCGCACGCAACTTGCGCAACTCGCGCCCGAAGCGCGCGCCGAGCTGATGAACCGCGCCAACACCGACTACCGCGGCTTCTACGGCATGGCTAAAGACATGTTCTTGCCCGTTTCGCCGGAAACAGGACGACTCTTGTACCTACTGGTTCGTTCGACGAAGGCGCGCGCGGTCGTGGAGTTCGGCACTTCGTTCGGTCTTTCGACGCTGCACCTGGCGGCGGCCCTCAGGGACAACGGCGGCGGCCGCGTCATTGGCAGCGAATTCGAAGCCGCGAAAGTGGTGCGGGCGCGCGAAAACCTGGCGCTCGCCGGCTTGAGCGAGTTCGTCGAAATCCGCGAGGGCGACGCCACCGAAACCTTGGGCCGCGATTTGCCTACGAGCGTGGACTTCCTCCTGCTCGACGGCGCAAAAGTGCTCTACCCGTCGATCTTGGCGCTCGTCGAACCGAGCCTTCATTCCGGCTCGCTGATCGTGGCCGACAACGCGGACCACAATCCGGAATTTTTGGCCTACATTCGCAATCCGCACAACGGCTACCTTTCGCTGCCGTTTGCCGACGACGTGGAGTTGTTCATGCGCTCCTGAACCGTCATACCCTGGCAGCGCGAGAGCCACGCGACTAACCTGCATGCAGCGTGATGCCGGATTGGATTTGGTTAGGCTTGCCGTGCCTCATACTGCTCGCTTTCGGCTTCGCGCTACGGCGTGCCAACGAACTCTTTGCGCTGAGTGCCCGCGCCGGCAAGCTGGAGCTCATCCGTGGGCGGTTGTCCCCAGCGCTGTTCGCTGAGTTCGCGGATATCGCAACGCGTGACCGACTCGACGGCGTCGAGATCCGCGTGCTCAGTGAGTCCGGCTCGCCGCGCTTATTGTTGCGTGGCGAGCCGAACCCAGCCGCAGAACAAGCGCTGCGCAACGTGCTCGGCCGATACCCCGTGTCACAGATCCGCACCGGGCGGCTACGCGCGCGCTGAGGCTGAGCCAAGGAGTCATCCGGGACACGCGCTCACGCTCGCCGGAAAACGAGCGACTGATGAACGGCAACTCCGGCTCTGACGCCGTCCGCCACTGCGAAAGACACTGTACCCGTCGCCAGCCCCGCATCGCCGCACGCGAATACGCCGGGCACCGTGGTCTCTTTCATCATATCGGTCTTGTAAAACGAGCCGACGGGCCCCGCTTCCAACTCACAGCCGAGCTGCTCCGCGAAGGGCTGCGCGAGGCGCGTGCTCGAAGCGAGGAACAGCCCGACGAAGCGCTCCACGCGCCCACTCTGCAAACG
The DNA here is from genome assembly GCA_035634635.1 of Polyangiaceae bacterium. GTDB lineage: Bacteria > Myxococcota_A > Polyangia > Polyangiales > Polyangiaceae > PMG-095. The sequence goes on along the minus strand of DASQCO010000009.1, from coordinate 6,864 downwards.
CACCGCGACCTCAGGAAGCTCGCCCTCGATCGCCACGATCGCCTCGCGCTCGACCGCGATCTCCCGCGCCGCGAGCTCCGCCAGCTGCTCGGGTTCCGGCTCGAACGCGCCATTCAAGAAGAACATGCTTTGACCGCGCGCCCCCCACTCCGGAGCCAACATCGCCAAATGCACGGCCGATGGGAGGGTGGCCAGGATGCCGATGCGGCCGCGATTCAGCTCGTAGCCGTGACAGTACGGACAGTGAAACACCGAATCGCCCCAACGCTCACCGAGCCCGGGAATTTCAGGCAAAACGTCGACCACGCCGGTCGCTAGGATCAGTCGCCGCGAGCGCAGCGTCTCGCCTTCGACCTCGACCTCGAAGCCACCGGGGATCACGCGCGCTGCGGTCACGCTCGCGGCGCGATGGCTCACGGTCGGGTACGCGAGCGCCTCCGCACGCCCCTTCTCGGCGATCACGCCGGGAGGTACGCCATCTTGTCCGAGGAAGCCATGCGCGTGGTGCGCTCGGCGATTGCGACGCTGTCCCGCGTCGACGATGAGCACGCTGCGGCGCGCTCGACCGAGTTGAATGGCTGCGGCCAAGCCCGCATAACTGCCGCCCACGATGATCACATCAAGCATGACCGTTTGCTTATGCGCGTCAGTTGGCCAAACGTAAAGCCCTCCTCGGCTCGATTTTTTGATGGTCACGAGTCGCGGCGCGAGCCGGCAAAGCCTTCGGCGTCAGGTGACGGCGCGCTACTTGGCCTGCTCTGAAGCGGCTTCTTTCAGAGGCACGCCTCGCTCGCGCTCGGCGATGCGTTTTTGCACGCGCTCGACGGACCGCTTTCCGCCGGCTTGGATGTACGGTCCGAGCTGCCAAATCTGATTCTCGTGGCTGGGATCGCTTTCCCATTCATCCCAGCCGGAATCGCGCCGAAATTGGCCGAGTAACCCCGAGGCCACAATCTCCGCTTCGTTCACCGGCTCGCGCTCGTCCCGGTCTGGCCCAACGTAGATCGCGTCTTCTTTGCAGTACAGCTCGCACATGAAGCACGTCTGGCAGTGCTCGACACGCGCGCCGATTGGGACCCCCGCGGGTCCCGGCTCGAGCACGTTCGTCGGGCAAACCTCGACGCAGCGGTTGCAGCCCGTGCAACGGTCTCGAACGATCAACTCAAACATGGCTGGGGCTCCACTGCGCGCTTGCTTCGGGCCTTGTCCATACGTCGTCGAGCCCGCCGATCAGCAAGCGACGTTGCTGCTCGGTCTTCTGCTCAGGGACGTCTTCGCGTTGGTGCATGCCGCGGCTCTCGTCGCGGGTGAGTGCTGCCGTGTAGCAAAGGCGAGCCGTGGCTACGACGCTCGCGGTCTCACGTGCGCTCACGGCGTCCGTACCAATTGCTCGGTCATGTTCACGCAACTCGCGCCAAGCCGACTCGAGGATCCGAAGCGAATGGCGCAGCTTGTCTCCCGAGCGAAACACGTTCTTGTCGAGCGGCAAGATCTCGTCTTGCGCGGCTTTGAGTACGCTTCGCCGATCCACGGCTTTCACGCTGCCGCGCGGACGTAGCCCCACGGTCCCCAGCGCGCGAACCTTCGAGTTCAGCCGACGTCCACGACTCTGCGCGAGCGCGGCGGCTCCCGCCCCAGACAGCAAGCCCGAAGTCAGCGCCCAGGCAGAGTTCGGTGAGCCTCCACCAGTGGTCGCGCCCGCGATCAGCTCGCGTGTCGCCGTGTCGCCCGCAGCGAACAGGCCCGGAATCGTCGTTTCGCACCGTTCACCCGCGATGCGCAATCCACCGGTGCCGCGAATGGTCCCCTCTGGAAAGAGTTTGACCTCGAATGGCTTCTCGTACACGTCCGTGATGCCCTTGCGCACGAACGGCAAGAGAGTCATCGGCTGGATTTGAGTCAGGACCTTCCTGAGCCCCTCGGGGCATTCATTCAGCAAGGCGTACACAGGTCCGTCGACCAGCGCGCGTTCCAGCACGTAGTTCGTAGGCAGCACGTCGAGTTCGTTGCCTTCGGCGTCGAAATAGCGCGCCCACGAATAGATGAGCGTACGAGTCGAGTTCCAACGCGGAGAGATCGAGTACTCGTTCGAGAACTCCATGCCCGAGAGCTCGGCGCCGGCTTCGATCGCCATCAGGTGGCCGTCACCGGTGTTGGTGCTGCTGCCGAGGAGCCCCCCGAGAAAACCTGCGCCACCAGTCGCCAGAATGACACCGCCGGCGCGTGCAGCATAGGCGCGGTGTTCCTGGCGCCGGACGCCGTTCACTCCAGCAACGGAACCATCGCCGTGGAGCAAGAGCTCGAGCGCCGGGCTTTGGTCGAGAATGGTGACGCCAGCGTCGATGGCTGCGTGGCGCAGTGCCCGCAAATACTCGGGACCTCGCAACGCGTTGTACGCGGTTTGCCCTCGGTCGTTGATGTTGAATCGATAGTACTTGGCGAGCGTCGGCAGTACACGCCACGTGGTGTCGATGATGCGCTCCATCCAACCTGGATCGCCGAGGCCATGCGCCAACGCCAAGCGCTTGTCGATCGCTTCCTTGCGCGCGTTGCCGTCGGGCGAAACCCACCAGTGGCCAGGGCCAGCGGTGGCCGTCACGCCGCTCGTACCGACGTACCCCTTATCGACCAGCACGACCTTGGCACCCGCCCGAGCCGCGGAAATGCCAGCCCAACACGCCGCCATTCCGCCGCCGACGATCAGCACGTCAGTTTCGATTTGGAGCGGCTCGGGGCCGCGGACCGTCACATCTTCCGCCATAGAGCGACGTCTCTTATAACAGACAGCACACCCTGTCCACACTGAACGGCCTCAAAACATCAGGTTCCCCGCCCCGAGCGCGAAATCGAGCTTCGACCCGAACTGGCTTCGGGCGCTCTGACACTGCGCGGTGGCATTCGACGCACGGGTTTGCCGTTCCGTCCAAGTTCCCGCGCTGAGACCGAGCGCGATCTCCTCTTTGCCCTGCTTGAGCTGCTCTCGCGCGTCCGGATAGGTGATCTCGGGCAGCACTTCCAAAGCGTCGTCGAGTTCAGCGACCGCGAGCTCCAACAAGCGCTTCTGAATGTCCGCGCGCGTGTCGTTGAAGCGGAGCGCTAAGCTGCTCGCTGCTTGCAAGCGCTGGATCGCGATGTCGACGTTGAGGGCGCCGTTGAGAATGCGCAGGAATTGGCCAATCGCGACGGCGTCGAGCGGCTTGAGATCGAGCGGCTCGCCGAAGCGCTGATCGAGCAACTTCGCCGCTGGTGATTCCTTGAATGCGTTCGTCGCGTAGAAGCCAATCGCGCCGTCGATATCCCCGCCCGTGCCGTTCTTGTCGGAAGCGCGAAATGCGTTGTGAAAAAAAGGCGCAGTATCGGCAGCTTCGATCAGCGGCGGCGGGTTGAACGTGCCGTCGCCAAAGGCGTTTTTTACGCCAAAAGTCTCCAGATTCGGATGTTCGAGCTCAGCGCCTCCGAAACCGCCGTCCTCGAGCGGCTCGCCATCCGCCACACCGCGCGTGAGGAACGCGACGCTACTGCCCGCGCGAATCCCGCTGTCGAAGTTCCGATTCTTGCCGGAGTCGATGAAGTTCGCGCCCGCGTTGTGGTGACACACGTTGCAGCGACCGCGCAGCGGATCCAGAAACACTTGGCGACCTTCCTCACCTTGCGCGTCTTCGATCCGAACTTGCTCGAGGTTCAGCTCGTTGAGCCGTCCCAAGCTGAGCTGAAACGTGCGCGTGAGCTCGGCTTCTTGCGCCGTTGGCGGGCGGAAGTCGACGTTGGCACGGCGCGCCAGATCCTTGGTGAGGTGTTGTTTGATGGCGCCTTCCAAGAACGCGAGTAAAGAGCCGTCACCCGGCGCGCCATCCCCCGACCAGCCCACGCGCTCGAGCGGCGGATTCGCGCTGCCGTCGGCAGGGTCGGGGGTCGTGCTCGTGGAAAGCGACAACACGTGCGAAACGGAGCGCGAAGCAAAGCGATGCGTCGGATCCTGAAAGCCGTCGACGTTCTCGAGAACGCTCGCAAATTGAAGCAAATCCGAGGTCTCGAGCTCACGCAGTGCCGGGTTGGTCTCGAACACGAATAGCGGGTCTTTCGGATTCTTTTCGTGCAACGCCGTAACGAACGCGACGTCGAGCGTGGTGTTGTTGGCAACGGGATGACAACTGCCGCACGTGCGGCCATTGCCGTTGAACGTCTCACGAAAGAAAATGTCTGCACCCGCGCAAACACTCTGAGTGACGAGCCCGGCGACCACGCGCGGATCTTGCGCGCAAGCGTCGAGCCGCTCCTCGACGCTCAGCGACTTTGACGCATCTGGCTGCTCCGAGCCGCTCTCGGCCGCGTGCTCGGCGATGCCGTTCGGTGCGCGGCCGTCCCGCTCACTCCCCGAACACGCCATAGCCACGGCCCCGAGCGCACAGAGCGCGACACACTCGAGCAAAGTGAAGCCCGTTTGGATCGATCGCATCACGAGCTCAACCCCCGACGACATTCGCCTTCAGCGACTTCAGCCAATCTCCAATGCCGCTTCCCGAGCTGAGCGAAGTGCGCGTGTGCCAATCCGCCCACGACACGCCGCCTTTGTCCGAATCGTCCTCCGGCGGCTTGAACGAGTAGTTGGAGTTGACGCCGACGATGCGCGGATCGCTCTCATCCGGCAAATACAGCGGCCCGCCAGAATCCCCCAAACACAGGCTCGCGCTCTTCTGGTCTTTGGCGTGCCCCGCGGTCACCAAGTACGACGCGCCCACCGCAGCCTCTTGCTCGTCAGTGATGCGCCCGTCATAGCGACGGATCTCGGACACGGGAATGGTCGCAGCGCTCGCCAGCTTGTATCGCCCCAAGTGCAAGTCGCCCGCATCGACGTTGGTTCGCTCTTCGCAACCCCAACCGACTTTGACCACCTCTGCGCCGGTCGCAATGTTCGAAAGCTCCACGCGAGCTGCCGGAATTTGCGGAGTATCCTCGCTCAGCTCGATGACCGCGATGTCGGCCGCGCCGCTGTCCAAGATCGGATCGCCACACACCGGGCACGTCCACCACGAAGGGTGAATCGAAGTGCGAGCGATCTCGAACGTGCCCTTCTTGCCGTCAGTCGCGTCGAGGCCCCAATAGATCGAGAGCCGCTTGCCCGGCAGATAGTCGTCCCGCAAGCCACCGTTCGGCGGATAATTTTCGGGCGGCGGCATCCCGTGAACCGGCCGCCCCAAGGCGACGCAGTGCGCAGCCGTCAAAAATAGGCGCGACCCGATCTTCGCCGCGGTGCAATCATCGTTGATCCCCACGGTCGACGGAAACTGGCCCCTGCGCGCGGGTTCGCCGTTGATCAACTCCGGCTGACCCGGCTGCGAATCACCCGTCGAAGCCGCGACCAGCTCGCGCTCGTCCCCGACGCCGCAGCCCACGAGCAACGTCGCGCCGAGCGCGCCCAACGCGAAAACCAAGCTCGCCGCGGTATGCCGCAAGTTCAGCGCTGAAAAACCGTTCTGTCCGTTCATTGGTCGTCTCCACCGCGCGAGCAAAAGCGCTCTCGAAATCACCCGTACCGATGCGCCTCGCGTTCGGGTGAACGCGCCCGTCGATTTGGGATTTTTGGGTAAGCGGGCGCGGACAGCCGAGCCCGGCGCGTAGCCCAGAGCGCGGCAGAGACATGGAAATGGCGACTGGCCCGTGACAGCCACTCGTGACAAAGTAATTGGACTTACTTTTCGGTGGAGGACATGAACATGAGTCGAGTCTGTAGGGTCGGGGCAGTGGCTATTGCGTGCGGCTGGGCGCTATTTGCGAGCGGCTCGGCGCAGGCCTGTGGCGGAGGCGGAGTCGCGAGCAAAGTCGGCGTCACCACGAACGCACAACGCATCTTCATGTCCGTGCGCGCAAACGGCACGACCGACATCGTCGCGCAAATCGCCGTGACGCAAACCACCGCAGATTACAGCGTGTTGATCCCGGTTCCGGATGAACCCACACTCGACAGTGAACCCGTGTCAGTAGCAGACTTCAATGCGCTGGATCAGGCGACCGCGCCGGTCGTTATCGACGCAGGCGGAGGGGATTCCGGCGGTCCCGGTTGCGGCTGCATCGGTGCCGGTGCAAACGACGATGACTCAGCGAGCGCGCCCGAGCGCACAGTCATCGTGAGCAGCCAAACGACGATCGGCCCGGTCGTGGCTGTGTCGCTCACTGGCGAAAACGGCGACGCCGTACGCGCGTGGCTGACGGACAACGGCTTTTCCCTGCCCCAGAGTGACGCGGCCATGTTCGACAGATACGTGGGCAAAGGCAGGTATTTCATCGCAATCAAACGGAACCCTGAAACGACCGGTGCCGGCGCGACAGGCGGGGGAGCGCGTGTCGCGAGCAGCATGGGGATTCACTACACCCTGCCGGGTGACCACCGCATGCTTTCGCTCGGGTTCACCCAAATTGGCGCTGCGTCGACGATGGCGCTCACGCTGTTCCTCGCCGCGCCGCAAACCGTGGGTCCTACCGAGCCGTTCAAAGCGTTGACGCTCAACGATATCGACGCCAACACCCTGCGAACCAACAACTACGCGCTCGCCGTCCAGACCGCCGTTGCAGCGCGAGATTCGAAGGCATTCGTGCTCGAGAGCTCGACCCCGATTGCGTCCATCGCCAAGAGCGCGCCCGGGCTCGCGCGTTTCGTCGATGACGGCGCAACGGTCACGCGCGCCACTACCGTGCTGCCCCGCGCAAAGATCGAGGACGACGTGGTCTTTAGCACGCCCTTCCCCAATCCCGTGCCCAGCCAACGCTTCGTCAGTGTCGGCGGCGAGCACGTCCGCTATGCAGGCATGGGCGCACTCGCGTTGTTACTGACAGCGGGCGCACTACGCCGCCGCGCACGACCTCGCC
>DASQCO010000008.1:0-69571 GCA_035634635.1 Polyangiaceae bacterium | reverse complement strand
CTGCGCTTCAATCGTAAAATCGTAGAGGCCGGAGTGCGTGAACTGACCACTGATCTTGCCGGTGCTGTGGTTCTTCGCGAAGACGTCGCTATCAGGCTCGACCGCACCCGTGAGACGAACCAGGCCAGCGGTGTCCGTGCTCGCCACCGTCGGGTCCCCAGGCGGAGGCAATGGCAGCGTGGGCGAGAGGCAACCCCCGACCAAAAGGGCCGCGCCCACGAGCCAACTGCGCCGGGATCGAAGAAACATCGTTAGCGAGCGTAGCATGCACCGTGCCTAGAACTGGCCACTGCCGCACATTAGTTAAACCATTGTAATTATTACACTAAATATCATCACAGCAAGCACACATCGTTAACCCAGGGCTGGCGACGGCAAACTTCGTTGCGTTTTTTGCCAATTGAGTTGGCAGACACTGCTGATAGAAAACTAGGCTGAGGATGCCCGCGGATGATAACGGCAGGGGCTGACGTAGTGGGTTGATGGCACGCGGGACCAAGCGCAGCACGGTAGGAAAGTTCGGAGCCATCCGTGGCCGGTAACGCTTGGGGTCCGCGGGCGCTGGCCGCCACCGTTCGTCGGCTGAACTTGCAGGACCTGCCGCAGTTCGGTCGCGAGGCGCTCGAGCCACAGCGCCTGATGCGCGGTCTGCGCCCGATGCCGCTGCTCTTGCTGCTGACGTGGCTGCTGCAGCGCGCGGATGGGGTCGCGGCCGCGACCCGCGCCGAGACCGATCTGACGCGCGCGATCGTGCTTGCGTTGGCGGAGCGCGGTTTGCACGCCGAGGCGGAAGACGTTCACTTCATCACCGATTCGCCGACCGTGGCGCGCTCGCCGGTTCGACGTCCGCGCGCGGTCGCGCTGGCGCAGCACGGCACGGAACCCCCGGACGTGTTCGTGGTGGAGACTCGGGTGTCCCCCGAAGGACACCTGATCGAACTGACCGACGTGTTCAATGTCTCGGATACGTCCGCGGCCACGGAACGCGGGCTGATCGTGAACGGCGATCGCGCGGCTTGGGTGATCGGTGAGGCAAACGCCATTACCAATGTTCAATTCGCCGATCTGCGCGCCGAGCCGCGCCCGGTGGGTCGCAATTGGACAGCGCTCTCGCGCTTGCAAAACTCCATCACCAATCTGCAAGAGACCGGGCAAATGCAAGGCTTTGGCCGGCGCGCATTCAAGCTCGATCCCCCCGCGTACAAAGTCGTACTCGGCTTTTCGAACAACGCGCTGCTGATCGATGCCGACTCGCATCGCATTCGCATGCAGTCCGATCCAGCACGACCGGTGGATAGCAATCCGTGGTTGAAGGAGCAGACCGCACCCAAAGCTCGCCCAGGCAATCTGGTGACTTGGGCCGTCGATCGCGTACGCGCTTTGCCCTGGTTCGGCGATGACCGGATGCAGTGGCTCAAGGCCGTCGCATTCGACGGGGTCGATCACTTCAATCAAATCGTCGGCACCGTGACCGGCGACGACGGTTCTGAAACCGTCAAGGAAGAGCTCGGAGATCTGTTCAGCGCTCCGACCGCGGAAACCACCGACCCGCAGACGGGCTGGCCTCCCGCACCAATGGAGCCGATGCTTTCACCGCCGCTCAAAGGCGAAGGCAAGTGGTCCTCCACGGACAAAGATCCATTCATCCTCAAGAATCCCGGCGCGTCGTCGCCGTTCGTGTATTCGTTCATCCGTAGCGACCGACAACGCATCTACTCCCAGGTGTTCGTCACGCTTTGGGATCCGCGGCAGGTCGAGCTGCACGCGATGAGCGGCACCGTCGAGCCGAAGAGCGCAACGGGTGAAACGGGCCCGGGGATGGTGCCGAGAACCCCAGCGGTGATGGGGCGACTGTTGGGCGGCTTCAACGGCGGATTCCAAGCCATTCACGGCGAGTTCGGCATGATGGCGGAGAAGGTCTTGTACCTGCCGCCCAAGCCGTTTGGGGCCACGGTCGCTGAACTGAGTGATGGCTCGACGGCATTCGGCACTTGGCCCGAAGAGGCGCCCGTCCCCGACAACATCGTCTCATTTCGACAGAACATGACCGCGCTGCTCCAAGACGGAGTGATCAATCCCTATAAGCGTCATTGGTGGGGCGGTGTGCCGCCTGGTTGGACCGAAGAAGCGCGTACGGTGCGCAGCGCACTGTGCATGACCAAAGAGGGATTCATCGGCTACTTCTACGGCTCGAGCGTCGACCCAGACGTGCTCGCGCTCGCCATGCAACGCGCGCGCTGCAGTTACGGTGTGCACTTGGATATGAATCCTGGGCACACCGGGCTCGAGTATTACCGCGCGGGCCCCGCCGGTACGCTGCCGAAGCTGAGCCGTCCACTCGATGAAGTTTCCGAGGCGCGCGGTCCAGTGCCTGGCATGGCGGGCTGGGAATTCATGGGGCGGCGCATGATCCGTCTCATGGCGTTGATGAATTTCCCTCGCTACATCAACACCGAGCAACGCGACTTTTTCTACCTGACTCTGCGTCACATTCTGCCCGGAGAGCCAATTCCCCCGCTGTCGAAGCCCGCCGAGGCTGGCGAGGGAGTGTGGAGTGTGCAGGGTTTGCCGCAATATGGCTGGCCTTACGCGATCGCCAAAACCACCCTGCACCCAGACCCGACGCGCCCCGATACCCAGGTGGGTCTCATGCGCTTGGATCCCAAATTCCTTCGCGTCATCCCGCTCGGGAGCGCGAACGGCCAGCATGTGCTCGACATTGCGCAGCCGCTCGGTGAAGGCATCGGAGCGCTCGCGCTGTATCACGATGGCGCACACTTCTCGATCACCGCGAGCGCGACGCCCAACTCGACACTCGTCACGCGCGGCTTCGCAGCGGCCGAGACCATTAGTAACAGCGCGACGTCCGCCATGGGCATCGACCCCAGCGGGATGCTGGTGTACGTGCGCTTTACTTCCGGAGCGCGTCCCGGTGGCGAAGGCCCCTTGCTGAAAGAGCTGTTGAAGCGACTCGGTTGCAGCGCGAGCTTGTTCTTCTTGCGCCCACTCGGAATCGCCGTGGGCGATGGCAAAGATGCTCACGATCCGACAACGCCCGATGCGAACAACGCTGGACCGAGTCAGGGCGTGGGCCTCGTTCGCGCAGAGGGTCCTGGCGCACGTCGCCTATTTCCCGACACGCCAGTTGTGCCCCCGACGCGTTGGGCGCCCCTCCAGCAGAAGCGCGTGCGTTACCGCTGACTCTTTCGGCAGCCAGCGAAATGTGAACGATCGAGCGAGGACGCGGAAACCGATCGCAATCGAGAAGACGGACGACGTTTCCCTTTGCGTCAGGGCATAGCCCGCTCATTTGTTCAATTAATTTCTCGCCAAGATATAGCAATGAAGGGTATCGTGCGCTGACGAATTCCGCTGCAAATAGCGGTTTTTCCCCGGTCTTGTTTGCTCGGGGGGCAGATGCCGCGTCGCCCGAAGCCCCGGGACAGAGAAACCTTTCGGCTCGGGGACGCGAACAGTCGTTGCCGGCGGCCAAGATTCAACTATCTAAAGAGCGAAAGCGATGAGCGACAAGGCCGGTTCTGATCTGGACGTTTTCGACGGGCTCGCAGCTAAAAAGTCGCGCCCCAGCGGCGCTCCCGCCCCACGCGGACCCGCGGCACCGCCGTCGTCGGCGACCCGCCAGAAAACGTTGCTTGGCTTGGCCGCGCCTGTCGCGCCCGGCGCGGCTCGCCCGGGTGGCCCGCCTCCGCCGCCCACGCCCAGCCGCCCCCCGGCGCCGCCGCCCCCGCGCAGCAGTATCCCGGCGCCGCCGTCCAAGGCGTCGACGAGCAGCGGTGGTTTTCCTGTGCCGCCCCCGCCGCCGAGCCCCTCGTCTCTCGACAACCCCGCGCCGGTGGCTGCGGCTCCCATGCCCGAGGCGGACGACGACACGGCGAGCATGGTCATGCCGCCGCCTCCGCCGCCCATCCCGGCACCGGCCAGCAGCAACCCCGCCCGAGTCAGCGGGAAATCGGCGGAAGAGGACGAGAAGACCCCTGTCCCGCCGAAGGCCGATGCCAAGCCCGGCGTCGATATCGACTGGGACGACGAAGACGAAGCGACCATGGTCTTCGACAAGAGCGTCGAAGACACGGCACGGTCACTCCTCCATAGTGCCCCGCCCGGCCCTTCCCCGGCGGCCGGCGCGCCGCCCGCGCCTCTACCCGCTGCGGGTGCTCCGCCACCCACGCGCCAATCGACCCTCACCTCGCGGCCCCCGGCCCCGCCTCCGTCGACCTTGCCGCGCGTCCCGCTGCCGCCGCCAAAGGCAGCCCCGGCTCCGTACGTGGCGCCCGCTCCGCCCCCTCAGGCGGTCTTCGAACCGCCGCCCATGGCGCAGCAAAGCGGCAGCAGCCGCGGCTTGATGATCGGCGCGGTGGTGTTGCTGCTCGCTGGCGCAGGTGCCGCAGCAATGTTCATGATGCCCAAGAAGGGCTCCATGGTCCTCACGGTGGCCGGTCCTGGCAACAAGTCGATCGACACCGTGAAGGTGTACGTCGACGGCGCGAAGAAGTGCGAGGCGTCGCCGTGCCGCGTGATTGATTTGGCAGCCGGCACGCACCTCGTGAAGGTAACTGCCGCGGGTTATCAGCCGACCGCGGATCAAGCGGTCAAGATCAGCAGTGGCGATGAAGCCGTGCAAAACATCGCGCTCACTCGCGCGAGTGAAGGCACGGGCATCCGCGTTACGGCTGAAGGCCGCGGAATCAAGCTCTCCGTCGACGGCAAAGAAGTGGGACCGCTCCCGCAAGAGCTCAAAGAGCTCTCACCCGGCGATCACCTCGTGCATCTCGACGGCGGCGAGCGCTACGAGTCCTTCGAGAAGCACATCATGGTCGATGCCGACCAAATGCAGACCCTCGAGCCCAAGCTGCGCGTCAAGAAGGGCTTGGCGACGATCAAGCTCGGTGACAACGCCGAAGGCGCGAAGGTGCTGTTGGTCAGCGGCGCGGAGCGCCGTCCGATCCAGAGCCTGCCGATCACCGTGGATATCTCGGTCGAGAAGCCCTACAGCATCGTCGCCTCGAAGCGGGGCTTCAATGACTTCGAACAGCGCGTCGCCTTCGAGGACGGGCAAGCCGAGCGAACCTTCCTCATCAACCTGGCGGCGGTCGGCAGTGAACCAGCTCCGGCTCCCCCTCCCGTCGCTGTCCCGCGCGGCGGTGGCGCGCCGGCTCCAGCGCCAGGTCCCGCTCCCGTAGCTGCGCCCAAGGCCGCTGCAACCGGCAACGGCACCGTGAACCTGAACGCCATCCCGGTGTCCAACGTGCTGTTGGATGGCCGCCCCATGGGTCAGACGCCGCGTATGAACGTCAGCGTTCCACCCGGCTCGCACACGGTCGTGTTCGTCAATTCGGAATTCGGTCGCAAAGCAAAGACGATCAACGTCGAAGCGGGCAAGTCGGCTACGGTCGTCGTTCGCTTCCCGTAGGCGCGTCAGCGCCTGTGTGGGCGAGCTCTCATGCGTGCACTGACGCCACTCGAACTCGCCGCTGCGGTGTCCTTAGCGGGGACCATCGCGGCGACGATGATTCCGACCTTTCTACGCAACCTGCACGCTTCGCGCCTGTCGGAGCCGGTGGATGGCCTGAAACGCATCGCCGCGCACGCGACGTTGCGCGCGGCGGGCCTACCCCCCGAGAACGCGTACCCAGCGAGCGCGCCGTTCACGCCCGCCATCACGCCACGCGGCGAGCTCGTGCTCGACCCACCGGGAACCTGGGATAGCCCCACTTGGCGCACGCTCGACTTCGCCTTCGACGCCCCACACGCTTATTCGTTCGCCTTCGAGAGCAGCAATAGCGACTCTCGTTCGACGTTCACGGCCCGTGCGCGCGGCGACCTCGATGGGGACGGCGTGACGAGCAGCTTCGCGATCTCTGGGTCTATCGAGCGCGGCGCGGAGCCCAAACTCGAGCCCCTTGAGATCAATCGCGAAGTCGAGTGAGCGCCGGACCGAGGCGTGCCCGACTCATTTTCGAGCCGCGTGTGCGCGTTTTACCCACGTTCGGCACCCCGAGCGCAACGATTGAGCAAGCTCGCCCCTGAAGCTCGAGGCCAGTGCTGCCGCTTACCGGTAGTACGTTGTATATTCAGAGCAGGCCCATGCAAACGTCCGAGTTCAGAGTCGCCGAGCGTGCCGGGGCACGCGGCTTCACGCTGGTCGAACTGATGGCCGTCGTGACCATCGTGGGCGTCCTATCGGTGATCGGCCTCGTCTCTTATCGCAGGTACGTCGCACACGCGAAGACGGCCGAAGTGCCCGGGATGTTCATGAACATCAAGATCGCGGAAGAGGCGTACAAGGACGAAACGTTCCACTACCTGGGCCCCTCGGGCAAGACGCTGGTCGACTACTACCCGAACAATCTAAAGCCTGGCCAACAGAAGATGAACTTCGCCGGTACAGGCACCGGGGCCGGTGATTGGCAAACCTTGGCCGTTCAGTCGAGTGCGCCGGTGCTTTTCGTGTACGCCTGTGCCGCTGGGCTCGCAACTGACACGGTCCCAAAGCTCAGCCCCGATCTCACCGTCGGAAATTGGCCTGACTCAGTTGCTGGGCCTTGGTACGTGGTCAAAGCCAAAGCCGATATCCGCGGAGACGGCGTGACCACCTATTTCGCCACGAGCAGTTTCTCTGGTGATTTGTATTCGGCCAACGACTAGCCTCCGTGGGTACGCCCCTGTTGCGGGGTGTCGATCGCGATGCAGGCTCGGCGAACCAACCTCTCCGCACTGATCGCCATCGCGCTCGCGGCAATCGCGATCCACACGCTGCGTCGCCCGCTCAACGAGCGCTTTCTCACGATCAAAGTGCAGAATGACGTCTTCGCGCTGCCGCCGCCCAGGCAGGTCGTGGCGATGAGCCTCGGCTACCGTTCCGCGCTCGCGGATCTGATTTTTGCTCACGTGTTGGTTTCGACGGGCATCCACGTGCAAGAAAAGCGCGCCTTCGAGTTCGTCGGGAAATACATCGAGACCGTGAACGAGCTCGATCCGAAATTCGCAGCGCCGTATCGCATGGCCGACGGCTTGATCACCCTTCAAGCCAAGGCGGTGGGCCCCGAGGCTTACCGACAAGCACGGCGCATTCTGGAGCGCGGGATGGCTGAGTTGCCCTACGACCAAGCGCTCTGGACTACGGGCGGCCAATTCCTGGCATACCTCGGTCCTACCGCCTTCACGGATCAAAAGGAGATCGACGACTGGCGCTTGGCCGGTGGCCGCATTCTTGCGCGCGCTTGTGAACTCGTGGGCAGTGACGAGAACTTGCCGTATCAGTGCGTCGTTGCGGCAGGCCTCTTGAGCAAGTCCGGACAAGCGGAAGCCTCGCGGCAATTTCTCGAACGCATGTTGCAGGTGAATGACGATCCCGAGATCCGATCGCTAGTCACCACGGTCTTGAAAAATGCCATTGGTGCGGCGGAGCTCGATCGCGTCCAAGCTCACCGACAAGCGTTCATACGAGCCTGGACCAAGGATTTGCCATTCGTGTCACGCGGGGCGATCTCGGCGCTCGGCCCGAGCTGGGACAGCTCGGCATGTGCCGGGCGGAGCGCGGATTGCGCCACATCGTGGCGCGCGTGGAGCGCCAATCAGGAACGCCTACTTGGTACGACAGACGCCCTCGACGTCCGCCAAAGTAGTATCCCGTAAGCCGAGTGTCGCCCGGCTTTTTGCGTCAGCGGCTTAGTCAGCAACTGACAATTTTCGGCACTGCGGCAGCTCCTTTTCCGCCGCACGGCCCTGCGAATTCGAGGAAAGGCCGAGAAATCCGGGCAATTGGTCGCATCAGCCGAAGTTGGCATGCGGCCTGCTAACTAGGTGCTCGTCGGACGAATTAGTCCACGGACGGTTAGCGAATTCAAAAACAGGCCGTTCGATAGCAGAACGTTGGGCCACGTCAAACGATGGCGGTCCCACCCAATCATCGTCGCGCGCGGGTCCGTTGACCGGCTCGCGTTTGCCCGCAAACCACATCAATAAGGACCCATCATGATTAAGAAACAGAACGCGCGCGGCTTCACGCTCGTCGAATTGATGATCGTTGTCGCCATCGTCGGCATCCTGGCCGCCCTCGCCATCTTCGGCGTCAAGAAGTACGTCACCAACGCGAAGACGGCGGAAGCCCGCAACACGCTGGGCCAGATCTCCAAGAACGCCGCTGGCGCTTGGGCGCGCGAGATCATGCCGGGTAGCGTTTTGGACAATGGCGGCACCGCCGCTGCGGCCAACCAATTGTGTGCCACCGCTACGTCCGTTCCTACTGGCAACCCGCCACAGGGTGTGAAGTACCAATCGAGCACCGCAAAAGGCGCGGATTACAACACGGGTGATGCGAACACCGGCTGGATCTGTCTGAAGTTCCAGATGGATGGCCCGCAGTACTACCAGTACGGCTACACCGCGGATCCCGGGAAGTCCTTCTCGTCGATCGCCAGAGGCGACCTGAACGGCGACGGCACGAACTTTTCGACCTTCAAGCGCGACGCGGCGGTCCGCGACGGCCAGATCGTGCTCTCTCCCGCGATCAGCGAAACTGACCCGGACGAATGAACTAAGCCCCTTCGTGGGCGAGACAGGCTCGCGCCAAACAGGCGCGGGCCTTTTTCTTTTTGTGAGCAGGGGGTCAGAATGGCGAGACTCGTCGAATTGCGCTATTTTCAGGGTACTTTGCCAAGCAGCCGGCGCACCGTTCCGCATTCGAGTCGCGGCTTCACGTTAGTCGAGTTGCTCGCGGTCGTTGTCATCACCGGCATCCTGTCGGTGCTGGCCATTGCGGGCTTTCGACGGCACATGCAATCCGCGCGCGGAAGTGAAGCGGCGTCAGTGATTCAAGCCATTCGCAGCGCGCAAGAAGCGTACATGGCGGAGAATCACGTTTACCTCCCGGTTTCGACGGCTGGCGGGGGTTGGTACCCGCAAAACACGCCGAACACCAATCGCTATGCGTTTTCGAATTCGAAGCATCAGGACTACGCGCTCTGGCAAAGGCTCGCACCGTCGGTCAATGGCAGCGTGATGTTCGATTACATGGTCAACGCCGGTGTGCCGGGCACGATGATCCCCACGCTGCAGACTGCGGCAGGCCCCGATTTTAGCGCCGCACAACCATTGGACTGGTACCTGATTCAAGCCATTGGCGATGTGGACGGCAACGGCGTGTTCTCGCGCTATGCGGCCACCAGCTTGACGAACGAGCTGTACGTCGAAAACGAAGGCGAGTGAGTCGTGCGCGGACCGCGAGTTTCTGCGCAGCCCGTCAATGCGGGTCGCGTTCCGGGTCGTCCGGTTCGTCATCGCCTAGGCCGAGCTTGGCCAAGCGGTAGCGCATCGAGCGAAAGCTGATCCCGAGCAGCTTGGCGGCGGCAGTGCGCACGCCACCGGTTCTCTCGAGAGCCGCGGTGAGCAAACGGCGCTCGACCTCGTTGACCACCTCGTCCAGATTGCAGCCGCTCTCGGGCAGCTCGAGCAACGTTCCGCCTGGCGCGCCCACCGAGCCGCTGAGCTCCTGCGGAAAATCCCCGAGCCCAATGATGTTCGAGCCGGCCAGCGCTACGGCTCGCTCGATCATGTTTTCGAGCTCGCGCACGTTACCGGGGAACGAATAGGCCTGCAGGCCTCGAATCGCATCAGGAGTGAAGCCGGCCACCTCTTTGCCCATCTCGTCTGCAAAGCGGCGTACGAAGCGCTCGGCGAGCATCGGAATATCCTCGCGTCGATCGCGCAAGGGAGGCAGGGCGATGCGAATCACGTTCAAGCGATAGTACAAATCTTGCCGAAACTTGCCCGCGCTCACGGCGGACTCGACGTCGCGATTCGTAGCCGCCAAGACGCGCACGTCGATCGGCGTCTCCTGCGTCGCTCCCACCGCTCGCACGCTGCGTTCTTGCAGCACGCGTAGCAACTTCACCTGCAGGTTGGCCGGCAGCTCCCCCACTTCATCAAGCAGCACGGTGCCGCCGTTCGCTTCGCGAAATAGGCCCAGGTGCTTGCTCTGTGCCCCTGTAAACGCACCCTTCTCGTGACCGAACAGCTCACTTTCCATGAGCGCTTCGGGCAACGCTCCGCAGTTCACGACCAAGAACGGCTTTTCGCGACGATCCGATGCGTTGTGCACCGCGCGCGCCACGCGCTCTTTGCCGCTGCCACTCTCACCGGTGATGAGCACGGTCGTGCGCATGTTGGCGATGCGCTGCACGAGCTCGAACACGCCGCGCATGGCCGCGCTGCGGCCGAGCAGATCCGTTTCTCGCAACTCGGAGACACGCGCACGCAAGCGCCGGTTCTCGAGCGAGAGCTCTTGCTTCTCGAGCGCTTTGCCGACCAAAATCGCCAGCTCGGCAGCGTCGAACGGCTTGGCGACGAAATCATACGCGCCGCTGCGCATGGCGCCGATTGCGTTCTCCACCGTGGAGTGGGCGGTGATCAAGATCACCTCCGTCGCTGGATTGCGCGCCTTGGCTGCAGCCAAGACCTCCATGCCGGAGCCATCAGGCATCGCGAGATCAGACAGCACCACTGGAAAAGGCTGTGGATGCTGACTGATCGCTTCGAGTGCGGCACGACAGCCGGGCGCCGAAACCACGGCATACCCCTCACGCCGAAAGAGGATCTCCAGCATTTGACGCAAGCCCGGCTCGTCTTCGACGATCAGCAGCTTGACTGTGGGGGGGACGAGTGAGGCCACGCTAGTAAAACCCTAGCATTTTCGGCCCCTAGGCAGGCCGCGCTTTCGCTTGCGCCAGGCCTGAGACAGCCTACGCTTTCGCAATACGCTTTGTCCTCTTCGTCCC
Organism: Polyangiaceae bacterium; assembly: GCA_035634635.1. Lineage (GTDB taxonomy): Bacteria > Myxococcota_A > Polyangia > Polyangiales > Polyangiaceae > PMG-095. The sequence goes on along the minus strand of DASQCO010000008.1, from coordinate 58,775 downwards.
GCACTCGCTTACCTCATCGACGCTTCGAAATCGGCCTTTTCACGCTGCTTTTGGCGGCAGGCGCTGCGTCGTCCGCAGCGTGCGGCAGCGCCAGGCTCGATGCAGCGCCCGTTCCCGGCCCAGCAACCGTGGGAGAGGCCGGCGCGGATGGCAACGAGCCCACGATCGCGATCGCGTTCGTGCCCGCGGGGACCATCTACCTGACGACCAAGGATCCGCCCGTCGAGCTCACGGTGCAGACGAGTCCCCCAGGCCAATTTCCGATCCGCTTCGCGCTGTCTGGAATCGACGCGAACACGGGCATCGACGGAGCCGCCGACGCCGTACTCGACGCTAGCGATATCGTGACCGACGCGGATGGAGTCGGACACGTCAACTTGTACGCCCCGAGCAAACCGGCATCGTTCAACGTCCTGGCCTCGAGCCCGAGCGCTGGCAACAACTTGTTCTATCAAGGCGTGAAGGTCGACGCGACGGGGATGACCACGTTGAGCGTGCGCCCCTCCTACGTGGGGAATCGCTCAATCAGCAAGTGGACAGCGAGCGTGAAGGCTGGGGTGAGCTGCAGTGATCTCAGCGGCAATCCGCCCCCGGACGGCGACCATCCCGTGTCCGAGGTGCCCGACGTGCCGCTGGTGCTGAAGCAGGTGCCGGTCGGCGTAAACCTCGCGGTGACCGTCCGCGCCGGGCACTACATCGGTGGTTGCGCGAACGTCCCCGCGCTGAGCGAGGGCGACGGCAATCAAGTCCTCGTTTATGCCAGCGATCGCGCGCTGAATTTGTCGGCCACCAATCTCACGCTGAGCATGGGCGCGAGCGATGCACACCCTGCCTTCGACAAGCTGCTCCAAAGCAGCGTCACGCTAGCTGAAAGCGCGCTGCTCGGCGGCGCAAAGACCGATCTCGGCGCCCTGCTCGACGATATGCGCGAAGCATCGTCCAACGTCGACCGCGATGCGTTCGACGCGGCGCGCCTCGAGAATGATTGGGAGGGAGCGCTGGCAAGCACGTACGGCAAGGGCGGCGCTCGTCGCATGCGCGATCCCGCGCTGCGTTGGCTCAGCGCGGGGCTCGCCGCGCTCAACGCCCCCAACGCGCTGATCGGAAGGCTCTCGCCGCTCGGCGTCGGAGTAACGTTCGTGCCCAGCAGCGTCGGGCCCGCTTCCCCAAGCGACGCTGGATTTACAGGCTTCTTCGTGGCCAAGAAATGGTCGGCTGACTCGAACGATATCGTGCAGCTCAGCATGGAGTTGAATTGGGAACCATCGCGGCTCGTCACTGCGCTGGCCATCGCGCCGGCACGCGCAGAGTTTCCCGACGCTGACAGCGTCGAGCGCGCGCTTGCGCTGAGCGTCGATTGTGCCCAAGTCGGGCAGGTGCTGATGACCGCCGGTGCGAGCCCTGGCATCGCCGCGTTCGCTAGCTGTGACGAAGTCTGCACCGTGAGCGCGTGCGAAAGCGCGGTGGCGGCCGCATGGAACCGGGCGCAGCAGAGCACCGGAGCCGAGATCGACACGCTCGACTTCACGGCCACGGCCAAGGCGCAGGTCGGTGACGACGCACGAGCCACCGCGCTGTCCGGCAGCTGGGTCGGCGAGCTTTCGACCAACAACGGGACCGCGCAAGTTTCGGGCGCGCTGTCCGCCAAATAAGCAGGGGCTGCGCTCAGCTGCGGCTTTGGATGCGTCCGCGCGCCAATCGCACTTCGATCGCGGTGGCGTAGGCCGCCAGCGCTTCGGCCTCGTTGACCCCGCGACCGCCACCGCGCACGTCCCGAACCAACGCGCGGAACTCGAGATAGCGCCGCCCATCCAGACCCAAAAGCAGCGCCACCGTGGACGGATCGCGCGGGGCATCCAGGTTGCCACCGAGCAACGCGGCCGCGCTCGCCAGCGCGCGCGAGACCAGTTGCTCGGCGAGCGTGATCGAACGCTCGTAGTCGCCTTGGGCGAGGGTGGACTCCAATTCACGCACCATGCCTCTTTCAGGCACTGGCCAGAGCAGCTCGAAACTCAACCCCGGGGGTGCTGTCGACGGCGTGATCTCGGGTGGTGGCGGCGGTGCGCTCGATAACCGCGGAACCGGTGGCGGTTCGCTCATCGGCGGCACGGGCGGCTCGGTGTCGAAGTGAGACTCGGGCGCGGGCGGCACCGATTCGTGTCGTGGAAGCCCTTGGAGATCGCGAGCCACGGCAAGCGCTGCCGCCTCACCCACGTCCGCATCGGGCATGTCGGACAGAAAGAGCAGGCCGCTCGGATTTCGTTGCACGCTGCGCGCTGCGCGCTCAGCGAGCTCTTCACCCCAAGCGTCGCTGTCTTCTGCGCGGCGCAGCGCTTCCATCAGGCCGCCTTCGGGCAGCTCCAAACTTGCCGCCGCACCGCCGCGTTGCGGCACGCGGCGTTCGAAATCATCCAAAACCGCGCGCGTGATCGCCTCCAGCGACTCGTACACGCCTTCGCCGGTGGTGGCCGTGGTTGCGAACGACGGCGCGCCCGCGCGGTTCAACTGTCGCTCGAGCTCGTCGATCGGCAGAACGTCGAACAGGTCGCGTTTGTTGTACTGCACGACGTGCGGCATCTCGCTGATCTGGCGACCGTGCGCGGCCAGGTTGTCGCGCAGATTGTCGAGCGTCTCCAGGTTTGCATCCGAGCGCGCTGACTGCGAATCGTAAACGAGCACCACGCCATCCGCGCCGGTCAGCACGAGTTTGCGCGTCGCGTTGTAGTGAACCTGGCCGGGCACGGTGAACAGCTGCAGCTTCACGCTCATGCCGCGCACGTTCGGCACACGGATGGGCAGAAAATCGAAGTACAGCGTGCGATCGACGGGCGTCGCCAGGCTGACCATCTTGCCGCGGTGCTCGGGCTTGGCGGTGGCGTGAATGTATTGAAGACTCGTGGTCTTCCCGCCGAGACCTGGTCCGTAGTACACGACCTTGAACACGAGTTCCCTCGCCAAGGGATTGACTACGGGCATGACCGCTCGAGGATAGTAGGGCTCGGGCGTAGGCCGCTACTTTTTTGATGGTCGCGCGGCCGACGGGCAGCGGCGTCAAGGAGCGTAGCGCTGCGCGCCAGCCGAAAACGGCTGGGAATACGGCGCTGCTCAGAGGTGCGATGCGGGCTCGCGAGCGCCCCCTCTCTCTAATAGAGTTGACCGAGTTCCTGAGCTTTGAGGACGCGCCAGATCGGCGAGGCGGCCGACAGTGCGACGCCGGCAAGCGAAACCGCAACGAGCAGAACCGCAAGCACCGCAAATGTCGCGGTCAGGTTCGGCTTTCGGGGCTCTTTGCCAAATAGGTACGCGATGGCGGCGCCGGAGAGTAGCCCACCAAAGTGTGCGGCGTTGTCGGCTCCGCTGCTGATCAGGCTGATGATCAGGATCCAAACCACGTTCTGCGCCAAGAGCTGCTTCCAGTTCGGGTCGCGCCGCGCGTAGGCGGCACCGACGACCGCGCCGAAGAGGCCGAAAACGGCCCCGCTCGAGCCTTGAGACGACGCCATGCTCCCGCCCCAAGCACCGCTGGCCGCGAAGCCGAGCGCGCCACTCAGTAAGAACAGCAACGCGAAGCGCGCTTTACCGAACTCGCGCTCGGCGGAAGACCCGATCGAGACCAAGAAGAAGCAATTGAGCGCCACGTGCATCAGATTTGCGTGCACGAAGATGGCGGAAAAGTAACGCCAGGGTTGGCTCGGGGCGAGCGCGAACCAAATGCCGCCGAAACGCAGCGTGGTGGAGAGCGCAAACTGGTCCTGCCACAGCGGCAGCCGATGCTCGCTGGCGAAGCACAGCGCGAACACGACCAAGCACGCGCCGACGAACAGACGCGTGAGCGAATTCTCTCCAGAGAAGGAGCTCTGAAAGAAGCCGAGCACCCCCGAGGCCAATGGGCCTGGCAACGGCCGACCGCAACGGTAGCAGCGACGCTCACCCACAGAATTCAGTCCGCGGCAGAAGGGGCAAAGCTTGGACTGACTCATTTCGCGTGGGGTTCTTGGGCCCGCGCTCGCGACATTGCAAGGAATTTCGCCGCTTCCGTAAGCTGCGACAGCCGACGCGCGTTGTCTTTTCGTGAACGCCAGCCTCAGCCTTTGCCCGACCTTTGGGCCGCCCGGTGTGCCGGCCCAGCTGCGTCGTGCCTGGCTCGGTCCGCCGATGGTCGCGCGCGAGTTGTGTAGAGTGCGCACGGTGGACGACGCGGCCGAGCTTGCAGCCGAACGGGCGCTGGTGGAGCGCGCTCAAGCCGGCGAGCGCGAGGCGCTGGGCGCGCTCTTGCGCAAGCACGGTCCACGGCTCTACCGCAGCGTGCTTTTGCCGCGCTTGGGCAGCGCTGCCGCGGCGGAAGAAGCCTTGTCTCGCACGTACGTCAAAGTGGTCGAGCGCTTCGACCAATTCAGCTGGCAAGCGGTGGGAGTGTACCCCTGGTTGCGGGTGGTGGCGCTGCGCGTCGCGCTCGATCTGCTGCGTTCGCGGAAGCGCGAACTGCTCTTCGAGCCCGAGGACGTGGAACGTGAGCTCGATGCCGCCGAGCGTGGCGCGCGCGAGGCCGAAGCGCTCGAACGCCACGATCTCGACTGCGCCAAAGCGCGCGTGCGTGAGCTGCTGCTGGCGATCAATCCACGCTACGCGGACGCCATTCGCATGCGCATCCTGGAGGAGCGTTCGCGCGAAGAAGCGGCCCTTGCGCTGGGCGTCAGCGTGGCCACCTTCGACGTGGTACTCCATCGGGCGATGGCGGCCCTGCGCAAGGCACTCTCGGAACGAGGCGGCGAAGCATGAGCGATCCGACCCAACGTGAGTCCGAGCTCGACTTGCCGGAGCTCGACGCGGCCGAAGAAGCCCGTCTGAGCGAGTTGCTGCGGCACGCGTTTCGCCCGACCGAAATCGACCCGGTGCGCCACGAACGGCTGCTTTCGGCGGCGCTCGAAGATCCATTTGCGCCGCCGAGCGCGGAAGAATTGGTGGAGAGCGAACGCTTGCGTGAAGCGCTCGCTGGGCACGGCGATCACGAGGACGCGCGCTTGGCGCGCGCGCTATCGGCGGCATTTGCACCGAGCCTCGAGCGAGCGCTGAGCGAACCGCAGTTGGCACCAGCGGCGCCGCGCCAGACGACCGGTCGCGTGATTTATTACCGCTTCGCGGCTGCCGCGACCGCGCTCGCCCTCGCGGCAGCGGCGCTGTTACGAATCGCTCCCGAGATGCAGAAGAGTGCGCCGCCGGCGGCTGATTTGACGACGCTGGCCCTCGCGCAATCGCGCAGCACGGCTGCCATCTTTCGCGCGGACTCGGCGGGCGCACCGTCCGAGCGCATCGATCGCATTGCCAGCGTGCGCAGCCGCGAATTGCGCGACAATCGCTATGCGCTGTGGGGAGTGCGATGAAACGCGCGTGGTTCGTCGTTGCGGTTCTGCTGTTCGCTGCGTGTAAGAAATCGGAGCCGAATCCGAGCACGAATTGCCCAGCGTGCAATTGCGAGACGGGAGTGCCCGTCGACCCGTTGCTGCTCTCGTTCTTGAGCCGAGCACGCGCCGCGCATCACATCGCCGACGATCGCGAGAGCGATGACAATCTGACGGCGAGCGCGGAGCCGCTCGAGCGCTTGGTTACGGGCCCCTTGCCGCGCGTCGGCAGCGCGGATCTCGCGCCCGAAGTGCGCGAGGTTCTAGCCGACACCTATGCGCGCTTGGCAGACCTACATAGCCGCCAAGGCGCGTTCGATCGCGCACTCCAAGACGTACAGCAGGGCCTCGAGCATGCGCGTGACCCCAACTACTTCCGCGGTCACCTGCTCGAGACCGAAGGCCTCGTCGAAGAGCGTCACGCCAAAGCGCTCGAAAAGAACGGCGATCACGCAGGTGCAGCCGTGATCCGCAAGCGCGCGATCGAGCTACTCGAGCACGCCATGGAGGTTCAATCCGGCGTGATCGAACACGCACCCCATGCTCCCTCGGATGGTAACGGCACAGCCACACCGACACCTGCCGCGTCAACCAAGTGAGGACCGAACTCCGGCTCGCCGGTAACGCGACGCGTTATCGGCATTCGCGGATTGCAGAAAAACCCAGGGGCCAGCTACACTTGCAAGAATCCATCGGGGATCATTTGGCCACCACACCGCATAGCCGACTGCCACGTTTGGTCGAGGGCATCGACCTTCGCGGGTTGCCGATCGGCCCTGCACAAGCGTTCGTGCTGTCGCGCGTGGACGGCAGCTGCACCGAACTCGAGATCGCAGACGAAGCGGGCATCGAACCGAAGGTCGTCGCAGCAACGCTCGAAGAGCTGGTTCGCTTGGGCGCGGTCCGTTTCGACCAACCCACCACGCCTGAGGCGCAACGCGCATTGCGTCCGCAACCGCGGGTGCCGGTCGCGTCTCGCATCGGGCCGATCATCGAAGCCGCCGCCGAACAGAAAGCGCAACATCCCGCCGCGGCGTTGTACGACGCGAATGATTTGAACGAAGACGTCGACCTAGAGCTCGAGCGCCGGCGCGTGATTTTGGAAACGTTTCACCGCCTGGACAGCACGACGCACTACCAGCTCTTGCGCGTCGACCCGAGCGCGGACAAGCGAGCCGTCAAGAACGCTTACTTCGAAATCGTCAACACCTTCCACCCCGATCGCTATTTCGGCAAGAAGCTCGGCTCATTCAAGCCGAAGCTCGAGCGGATCTTCGCCCGCCTCACCGAAGCGCACGACACGCTCACCCGCTTAGGCCCGCGCGCGGAGTATGACGCTTACCTTGCGTCGCAAGCCCAAACACGGCGGCTCGATCAGGTCGACGCCAACGTGGCCGCCCAAGTTCAGGCGATTCAGCGCCAAATCGAAGAGGAAGCGCGAGCCGCCGTAAACGCTACCCCAGCGCCCCCCCCCGCAGAGCCAGCGCAGTCCAAGCCGCGCGAGCGCAGTCAGTCACCGCAGCCAAACTCGCAGACGCGGCCGCGTCTCCAGTCGCTGCTCCCGCCGTCGGATCCGGAGGCGCGCAAGCGCGCGCTCGCGCGCAAGCTCGGCGGGCGCACCATGTCCGGCAACTTCGCGGCAGCTACACCGCCCTCCTCGCCGACTCCGAGCTTGCAGCGAACGGAGGTCCGCGAACGCGCGATGGAAGAGCTCAAGCGCCATTACGAGCAGCGCGTCACTCAAGCGCGCGTCGAGCGCGCCGAGCGCTACCTAACCAATGCCCGGCAATCGCTGGCGAGCAAAGATCCGATCTCGGCGGCCAACGCGCTACGCATCGCCGCGAGCCTGGTGCCCGACAACCCGCAGCTGAGCGCCCGCTTGCTCGAGGCTCAGACCGAAACCGAGGCGCAGCTGAGCGGTCACTACCTGGCACAAGCGCAATACGAAGAGCGTGAAGGGCGCATGGCAGAAGCTGCCCGCTCGTACGCTCGCGCCACGCTCGGCAGCCCCAACGCGCGCACCTTCGAGCGCGCCGCCTATTGCGCGCTGGTCGCCGAAGGTGGCGACCTGCGGACCGCGGGTGAGCACGCCCGGCGCGCCGTCCAGCTCGCCCCCGATGACGTTCAGGCCCGGGTAACACTCGCCCGGATCTACGTCACGGCCGGGATGAAGCAGAGCGGGCTGGCCGAATTCGAGCGCGCCGCGACGTTGGCGCCCAAGGATGATACAATCCGCGATTGGATACGGCGACTCAAACGCGGCGAGGCTTGAAAGCCAGCGCCGCTTGGTGATGGGAAGGGCTCAGTATGGAGCGTGTAATCGGCATCGACCTCGGAACGACGAACTCGTGCGTCGCCATTTTGGAGGGCGACACGCCCGTCGTCATCCCGAACCGAGGTGGATACAAGACCACGCCCAGCGTCGTCGCGGTCACTGAAGCCGGCAAGCGCTTGGTGGGTCACATTGCCAAGCGCCAAGCCATCACCAACGCCGAGAACACCGTCTACGCGGCCAAGCGCTTGATCGGCCGCAAGTGGAACTCGCCGCAGGTCAAGAACGCGATCATGACCTCGAGCTACACGATCGTGGAAGGTCCGCATCAGGACGTGCGCATCAAACTGCGCGACAAGACTTACTCCGTGCCCGAGATCAGCTCGATGGTCTTGCAGGAGATGAAGATCGTCGCAGAAGACTACCTGGGCGAGCCGGTCAAGAAGGCCGTGGTCACCGTGCCCGCGTACTTCAACGACAATCAGCGTCAGGCCACGAAGGATGCCGGCGCAATCGCTGGTTTGGACGTGATTCGCATCATCAACGAGCCCACGGCGGCTTCCCTCGCCTATGGCTACGGCAAAGACATGGATCGCACGGTCGCGGTCTACGATCTGGGCGGCGGCACGTTCGACATCAGCATTTTGGAAATCGGCGCCCACGGCGTGTTCAAGGTGATCAGCACCACGGGTGACACCTTCCTCGGCGGTGAAGATTTCGACGCGCGCATCATCGATTGGCTGGTCAGCGGCTTTCAAGACGAACACGGCATCGATCTGCGGCAGGACCGCATGGCGCTGCAACGCCTACGAGACGCGGCCGAAAAGGCCAAGTGCGAGCTCTCGGGGGTGCGTGAGACCGAGATCAACCTGCCCTTCATCATCTCGACGGGTCGCAACGAGGCGCTGCACTTGCAGCGAACCTTGGCGCGCCCCACGCTCGAAAAGCTGACCGAAGATTTGGTCGAGCGCACGGTGGACATCTGTAAGCAAGCGCTGACCGACGCAAAGCTCGACGTGAGCGAGATCGAGGACGTGATCTTGGTGGGCGGCATGACACGCATGCCCGCCGTGCAAACCGCAGTCACCGGCTATTTTGGTCGCGAACCGAACAAGAGCGTCCATCCGGATGAGGTCGTGGCCATGGGCGCGGCCATTCAGGGCGCGGCTCTGGTGCAAGATCGCCAAGACATGATCTTGCTCGACGTCACGCCGCACGCGCTCGGCATCATGACCTTCGGCAGCTATTTCGAAGAGCTGATCCCGCAGAACACCACGGTTCCCACCAGCCGCACCAAGGTCTTCACGACGAGCCGTGACGATCAGACGGCGGTCAAGATCTTGGTCATGCAGGGCGAGAGCAAGCGCGCGGACGAGAACGAGCTTCTCGGTGAGTTCATTCTCACCGGGCTGCGTCGCGCGCCGAAAGGTCACGTCGAAATCGAGGTCACGTTCGAGATCAACACGGACGGCATCGTCAGCGTGCACGCCAAGGACATGGAAAACGGCCAGGCGCAATCGATTCAAGTCACGGCCACCAGCGGCCTCACGCAAGACGAGATCAAGAACATGATGGGCAACGCCCAGGACTACTTGCTCGAGCGGCGCGTGGACGAGCACTTCGAGGCCGCAAAACAAGACGCCGAGACGCTCATCGCCGAAATCGAGCGTCTTTTCCCGGAGATCGAGCGCGTGGTTGGTTCCGCGGACTTCGGTCGTGACGCGATCGCCAAGGCGCGGAGTACCGTCGAGCGCACGCGCGCCGCGATCACCGCCAAGGATACCGCTCTGGTAAAAGAGCAAGTCGACCAGCTCTCCCGCACCCAGCGCATGTTCAAGGGGGTCGTCTCGCGCGGCTGACTGATTTGCTGCGCGGCGCCTCGAGAGCACAGGCATGATCAAGAACGTTCGTCCCAATACGAAGTTGCGCACCAGCTCGGCACCGCCCGGGCCGGCGCCGCTCGATTCGAATTGGGACGACGACGAAAAGACCGTCCCGGGGCTAGACCTCGACGACCCGATGAACGAGTTCGATCGCGTGACGGCGATCCCCGATTTGCCGCCGGAGCAATACGCCAAGAGCGTGATGGCTGCGGCTGAAGACAGCCGTGTGCCACTGCCGGGGACGGCGCCGCCCGAGCCGCCTCCGCCGTCGCCGCCATCGGCCCCCTCTGCGCCCATCCAATCGCTCGCCCCGGACGAATATTTCAGCCTCGAGAGCGATCCGCCGCCTTCGCCGCGCAGTCCCGACAGCACTGCACCGTATGCCCCCGTGCTGCCGCACAACGCCCCCACGGCTCGGCCCGCAGCGCCCACCTTGCCGAGTGGTCGCTCCGCCGCTTCTCCGCTGCCCCCCACCCGACGCGGAGTGGTGAATTTCGATCAGCTCGACAGCCTCAGCGCTCCGGCCCGCCAGGAAGGGCCCGCTTTGGATGTGCCACCGCCCGCGGCTGCGTTCAAAGAAGTGCCATCGACGGCCAGCGCGATCGCGGACATGAAGGATCGCTACGCCATGGGTGATTTCAGCGGCGCGCTGGTCATCGCCGAAGGCATCCTGGAAACGAGCCCGGGAGATCCTGAAGCCCCGCGCTACGCGCAGAGTTGCCGTGACGTGTTGACGCAAATGTACTCGGCGCGACTCGGTTCGCTCGATCAGCGAGTCAGAGTCGCCGTGCCGAGCGATCAGATCCGCTGGCTCACGCTCGACCATCGTGCAGGGTTTCTCTTGTCGTTGGCCGATGGCGGAAGCACGATCGATCAAATTCTCGACATCAGCGGCATGCCGCGCTTGGACGCCCTGCGCATCATGTACCAACTGCTCGATCAGCGCGTGATTTCGCTCGGCGGCTGAGCCGTTCGCGGTACGGTCGAAGCATGCGACGGGTCACGCAGGATTTGCTGATCGGAGCGGTGTTTTCCGCGCTCTCCGGGTGGCTGCTGAACACGCTCTTGCTCGGCGCCGGGACGCCCAAAGCGACCTACGCGCAACCCAAAGCACCCGAAACCGCTTGGCCGGCCTTGAGCGAAGGCGCACCAAAGGTCGCCTCCTACACGATCGACGCCAAGCTCGACAGTGAGCAGCACAAGGTAACCTGCCGCGAGACGATTCAGTTCGTGAATCGCTCGAGTGCGGCGGTGGGCGAGCTATGGTTTCATCTGTACCTGAACGCGTTCAAGAACGACAAGACGCTGTTCTTGCGTTCGCCCTTTGGGGCTGGTCGCAGCGGCGACAAAGCCAAAGCGTACGGCTACGTCGATGTGAAGCGGCTCTCCATCCGAGGTGGCGATGGTCAGGATCTCTGGGCCACGCGTGATCGCCACAGTCCGGACGACCCAGACGACGAAACCGACCTGCGCGTCCCGCTGCCGAATCCACTCGAACCGGGCAACGAGCTGACTCTAGAGCTCGAATTCGAAGACCAGCTGCCGGAGCTAGTGGAGCGCACGGGGTTCGTCGGCAGTTATCACTTCGTCGGACAGTGGTTCCCGAAGCTCGCGCGCCTCGAGCCGAATGGGACGTTCGCGCATTTTTCCTTTCACGCGCAGAGCGAATTCTACGCCGACTTCGGCGACTACGACGTCACCTTGGACGTACCGAGCGCGTTTCGCGTCGGTGCCACCGGCAGCCGAACACGCGAAGAGCGCGACAAAGGTCGTACGCGGCTCGGCTACCGCGCCGAGAACGTGCACGACTTTGCGTGGACGGCTTGGGATCAGTTCGAAACACGCAACGAGCGCATCGCCGGCGTGGATGTTCGAGTGCTGTATCCGCCACACCAAGAACAAAACGCGGAGGCCGAGCTCGAGAGCGTGCGTTTCGCGTTGCCTCACTTCAATGCTCGGTACGGTGCGTACCCCTACCCGACCCTCACCTTGGTCCATCCACCCGAGTCGGCCTCGAACTCTGGCGGCATGGAGTACCCGACGCTCATCACCACCGGTGGGCCGTGGTACAGCACTTACGGCGGCGGCCATTTCATCGACGTGGTGACCACGCACGAGCTCGGCCACCAGTGGTTTTACGGGCTTTTGGCCAGCAACGAGCACACCGAGCCGTACCTCGACGAAGGGTTCAACAGCTACGCCGAAGCCGAAGCGCTCGAAGCGCGCTTCGGTGCGAGCTCCGTTTTCGGCGGCTTTGGCTCGAGCGTCAGCTCGACCGCGCTGAACCGACTCTTCTCTGCTGCGCGCGGTGAAGATGAAAAGGTGAATCAAGGCGCGGCTGAGTTTGCGACCTTCCGCAGCTTGGGCGCCCTCGTGTACAGCCGCACCGCGACGGTACTTGCCACGTTAGCGCGAGTCTACGGCAGCGAGCGCTTCAACCACGCGCTCGGCGTGTACGCGCGCAAGTTTCGTTTTCAACATCCGACCACTTCAGATTTCATGAGCGTGATGCAAAGCGAGCTCGACAGCCGCGCGGTGACCGCACTCACGCTCGCGCTCTCGGAACGCGCAACCATCGACTACCTGGTGCGCGAAATTTCGAACGCGCCGATCAGCGCAGCGGCCGGCGTATTCGACGGACCCAATGGGCGCGAGCAACGCAAGCCGGAAGCGCCGCACGAAGCGGCTCAGTACTCGAGCCGAGTCGTGGTCTACCGCCACGGAACGCTACAATTGCCGGTAGAAATCGAGCTCGGCTTCGAGGATGGCACGAAGCAACGGAGACACTGGGACGGCAGCGGATTCACCTTCAACGCAGACAACCTGGGACCGTCTCGGCTCGTCAGTGTGAACGTGGATCCCGAGCAACGGATCTTGCTCGACACGGATCGGAGCAACAACTGGCTGAGCATTCAGGGCAACTCGGCCCCGCACGTTCGTGAACGCGCGCTCTACGCGGCGCAGCTCTTACTCGGAGCGTTCGGGCCGTGAGTCGCGCTAGCGAGACTCGACTCACGCGGCTATCGACTACGGCCGCGGCCGGGACGCTGCTTTGGATTTCGCGCACCTCGTTCGGTTTGCTCGCGAGCTACCCGTTACTCCTAGCCATTCGCGCCAGCGCGATGACCGCGGGCCCTGATGGCGACACAGTGTTGTTTCAACCGGGTTCGCTGCTACTGCTGGAGTTGCTGCGGCTCGGTGGAGCCTGGCTTTCTTCCGCGGCAGAGCTTTCGTTGCTCTTGCTCGGCGGGTTCGCGATTTTCGAGCTGATCCCGCTCGCGATCGCGCTCGACTTCCTGGTGGCACCCGAGCGCCGGTGGCGCGAACGGGTCGCGCGCGCAATGCGTTATTTCCCTAAGTTTCTCGGACTCGGGCTGATCGCGCTCTTGGCGCAAGCCGCGCTGCTACTCGCGGCGAGCCTGCTCAGCGCGGCTGCCAAGCCGATGTTCGCGTCCTCGGACGAACGCGTGCGAAGTCTCGCGCCGCTCGCGTTGCTGGGGCTCGGGCTGGTCGCCTGCGGCGCATTCGGCGGAGTGCTCGACATCGCGCGCGCCACGCTGATCCGACGCGACGTCGAGGCGGGCGGCGCTCGGGCGGCACTCGCTCAAGCCGTCGACTGTTTCCGACAACAACCCTTGCGCGTCCTGCTCGGGCCGTACCCGAGCGTCGCAGGCAGCGCCTTTGCAGTGCTCGGCGCGACTTGGGTGTTACTCCGCTTTGCGCCCAGCCAAAGCTCGAACGCGGCCCTCGTACTCAGCTTCGGCGCGCATCAATTGGCGATGCTGTTCGCGATCGCTTGGCGCGTGCGCTGGCTGCGTGGTGCGCTCGAGCTGAGCGCCGAGAGCGACTAGACCGGCTGCACTTTTCGGTAAAGTTGCGCGTAGCGCCGCGCCGGGCGATCCCACGCCACATCCAAGCGCATCACTCGGCGACGGAGCCGTGCGAAGGCCGGGTTGCCATAGGCCGAAAAAGCCCGCGAAAGTGCACCCAAGAGCGATTCCGGCTCGAGTGCATCGAACAAGAATCCGGTCCCCGTCTCCAGTTCGACGTCCGCGTCGACAATCGCGTCCACCAAACCGCCGGTCGCAAACGCGATCGGCACCGCGCCGTAACGCTGTGCAAACAGTTGGCGCGTTCCACCCGGCCCGCCCGCAGACAGCACCAGGGCCAAGTCCGCGCCGGCCAAGAGCTGGCGCGACGAGCGCTCATCGACGTTCGACAGACAGGTGAAGTCACCGCCGTATTCGCGGGCGACTGCGTGAAACCGCTCCGCCGCGGCAGCTGCGCCGGTGTTCGCCACGACCAACCCGAGATCGAGTTTCAAGATTTCCGGTAGCGACTCGTGCAGCGCATCCGCCCCAGCTTCGCGCCCGAGATCGCCGACGAAGACCAAGAGTGGTCGGTCCACCGCCAGCTCGAGCTCCAACTTCTTCAGAGCCGCGATCTTGGAGCGGCCCTTGTTGGACGGATCTTCGGCATCGAAACGACTCTCGAGCGCGGTGTCGGTCGCCGGATTGCAGGTGGCATAGTCGACGCCGCTAGCGATACCGAGCACCGGCTCGGGCAGCGCCGAAAGCACGGCGGCTAGCGCACCGGAGCGCGCCGGATCCAGGATCTCCTCGGCATAACGCGAAGAAACCGTGGTGACCGCGCTGGCGAGTTGCACGGCCGAAGCCACCCCGGAAAGCCCACCGGCGACCGCCAACGAAGACAGATCGGAAAACCCGAGCGCGTCGCGGGCGGAATCCGGAAACTCGGCCTTGCGCGTGATGTCATGAATCGTGAACACGACCGGCACGCTTTGGCCACGAAGCGCGAGCGGCACCAAGCTTGCGACGGCATCGTGAGCGTGAACGACTTCAACGACTTTGCCCTGCTCGGCGCGTTGCGCGACCAGAGCCGCCACCGAGCGAGCAAACGTCGCAAAACGAGCCGCGTTGTCCACGTACGGCACCGAACCCTCGCCGTAGATCCCCTCGCGATCGAACAATCCTGGAAGGTCGAATAAAACGAGCTCCGCCCCGGACGCCAATTGTCCGTCGAGCACGTTCACTTCGCTGCCGTCGACCAGCGTCAGCGGGGTCAGCCGGCGTGCCACGAGCAACCCACCGGCCTCGAAGCCCGGCGAACGGGGAGCGGCCACGGTCACGCGGTGCCCGAGCTGTCGCAGGGCCTTCACCAAGGCCGCGGCCGAATCACAGGCTTCGGTCTCCCGGACGTAGGGGGCCAGTTCGGCGAGGGCTAGCAGGATATCCATTGCCCGGCCGTCTACCACGACCGGATTTGAGTGGCTATCGTCGTCGGGAGCTCCGCTCCCGCGCCCACCGAGTGAATTCCGTGGGCCCCACGCCCCTCACGATGGTTTTTGGGGCCCCGGCCCCAAACGAATTTGTGTTCGACGGGTCACGGCACACTGCTACCTTTCGCCACCCGAAATGGACGAACTCGTCAGCAAAGCCCAGGTCTTGCACGAAGCGCTGCCCTACATCCGGCGCTTTCAAAATCGCACCTTCGTCGTGAAGTACGGCGGTCACGCGATGATCGACGAGAATCTCAAACAGAGCTTCGCGCGTGACGTGTGCCTGCTGCGCTACGTCGGCATTCGCGTCGTGGTCGTGCACGGTGGCGGCCCGCAGATCAATCAAATGCTCGATCGCGTCGGCATCGCCTCCACCTTCAGCGGCGGCCTGCGCGTCACGGACGACGCCACCATGGACGTGGTCGAGATGGTGCTCGGCGGCGGCGTGAACCAAGAGATCGTGGGCATGATTTGCCAACACGGCGGGCGCGCGGTCGGCTTGTCCGGCAAGGACGACCGCTTCATGCGCGGCAAGCGCTTGGAGAAGGTCGCGGTCAAGGACGAGCAGGGCGAGCGCGTGCTCGTGGATCTCGGTCGCGTCGGAGAGGTTTCGCACGTGGAAGCGGGCATCGTCGAAAATCTGATCGGCTCGGGGTTCATCCCCGTGATCGCGCCGATCGCCGTGGACGAAGACGGACACTCGCTGAACGTGAACGCAGACACGGCCGCGGGCAGCATCGCGAGCGCGCTCTCGGCCGCGAAGTTGGTGCTGATGACCGACGTCGACGGCGTGAAAACCGGCAAAGGCGAGCGCTTGAGCTCACTCAATTCGGCCGAAGCGGAAGAGATGATCGAAAGCGGCGTGATCACCGGTGGCATGATCCCCAAAGTGCGCTGCGCGCTCGACGCGGTGAACGGCGGCGTGGAAAAAGTGCACATCATCGACGGCCGTCGCTTGCACGCGCTTTTGCTCGAGATTTTCACGGACAGCGGCGTCGGTACCGAAATTCGGCGCGGCAAAGTGTGAACCAAAAGCGGCTCGAAGCAGAGCCTCCGGTGGTTCGCCCGGAAGGCGTGCCCGAAGACGCAATGCTGCGTGTCTTGCGGGTTCCTGGCGAACTCGCGGGCATGCGCCTCGACCGCTTCGTTCAATCACAGCTGCGCAGCACCAGTCGCACGCGCGCGCGGCTGATCGTCAAGAGTGGCGCGTATTCGGCGGATGGACGTGCGCGTCGGCCGAGCGAGCGGGTACGCGCAGAAGAGCGCATCGCGCTCTGGCGCCGGCCTTTCGAGGATACCGAAGGCCAAGCGCCGCTGCCGATCTTGTACGAGGATCCGCACCTGCTCGTGATCGACAAGCCGCCGCTCGTGACCGTGCATCCGACGGCGCGCTATCACCAAAACACGGTCATCAAGCGCTTGCAGGCCGAGCGTCCCGACGAGTTCTTGGCGCTCATTCATCGCCTGGACCGCGAGACCAGCGGCATCTTGCTCTTGGCGCGCACCCCCGAGGCGGAGCGCGCGTTCAAACGCAAGTTGGAAGAGCGCTCACTGTCGCAAGAGAGTGATGAACTCCAGGGCGTCGAAAAGATCTACCTCGCCCTGACTCACGGTGTGCCCGCGAGCGGCTTGGTCGACGCGCCGATGGAAACCGACGTTGATAACCCTTTGCGCGTCAAGATGCGCATCGCTCGCCCGGGCACCGGTCTCGAAGCGCGCACGCTACTCACGGTCCGCGACACCCGCGCCGGGTATGCGTGGGTCGAGTGCGCATTGCAAACCGGACGACAGCACCAAATCCGCCTCCATCTTTCGCACCTGGGCTGCCCCGTCGTGGGCGACAAATTGTACGGCCCCGACGAACGCTTACTGGCCCGCGCCGCCGACGACGAACTGACCGAAGAAGATCTGGCCCTGCTCGAGCTCCCGCGCCACGCCCTGCACGCGCATCTCTACCGCATGACCCACGCCGTCACCGGCGCCCCCCTCGAAGTCACCGCCCCAATGCCCGCCGATCTCGTCGAGTTCTGGTCCTCCCTCCCCCATAAAGGCACAAAAACTCCCGCGTAGCGGTCCCAACGTGCCCGTGCCCGTGCCCGTGCCCGTCCCCGCTCTCCTCTCTATTCTCCCGCTCTTCCCCCCAGAGCGGAATCAATTGACGTACGCCCCGCTAGGGGATAACCGGCCCCCTAGATGCCTATCCGTCGCGCACTCCTCTCCGTCTCCGACAAATCTGGCTTGGTTGAGTTTGCCCGGGCGCTCTCCGCGCGCGGCG
This sequence comes from Polyangiaceae bacterium, assembly GCA_035634635.1. Taxonomy (GTDB): domain Bacteria; phylum Myxococcota_A; class Polyangia; order Polyangiales; family Polyangiaceae; genus PMG-095. The sequence continues at coordinate 41,647 of DASQCO010000008.1, read as the reverse complement.
TGACTCTGCTCTCGACTGGCGGCACCTTTGCTGCCCTGCAGAAGGCGGGCATTCCCGTCGAAACCGTCGAGAGTTATACCGGTTCGCCGGAAGTGATGGACGGCCGCGTGAAGACCCTGCACCCCCGCGTGCACGGCGCGCTGCTCGCGCGCGAAGGGACGGACGACGCGGATCTGGCACGCATCGGCGCGCAACCGATCGATCTGGTCGTGGTCAACCTGTACCCGTTCGAGCAAACCCTAGCCAAGCCGGGCGCGACCGCGGAAGAGCTGATCGAGAATATCGATATCGGTGGACCGAGCATGCTGCGCTCGGCTGCCAAGAATCACAATCGCGTGACCGTGCTGTGCGATCCGGCGGACTACGCTGGCGTTCTCCAAGAGATCGAGCAGAGCGGCGAAGTCAGCCGCCCCACGCGCGAGCGGCTCGCGGGCAAAGTCTTCGCGCACACGGCCGCCTACGACGGCGCGATCGCCGGCTGGTTCACCGCGCGCGGCGAAGCCGATGGTTACCCGCGTCACATGACCGTTTCGCTCGAGAAGGCGTACGGCCTGCGCTACGGCGAGAATCCGCACCAGAGTGGCGCGTTTTACCGCGAGCGCAACGCGGCGGCGGGCGCGCTCGCGACCGTCGAAAGCATCGGCAGCGGCGCCAAAGAGCTCAGCTTCAATAACTTGGTCGATCTCGAAGCCGCGCTCGACGCCGTGCGCGAGTTCGAAAATCCGGCGGCGGTCGTGGTCAAGCACACGAGCCCCTGCGGCGTCGCCACCGGTCCGACGCTCGCCGACGCCTACCGAGCGGCGCGCGATGCGGACGCGATGAGCGCCTTCGGCGGCATCGTCGCGCTGAACCACGAGGTCGACGACGCGACGGCCGCGATCCTGAGCGAGACATTCCTCGAATGCATCATCGCTCCCGGCTATGCCGCCGGCGCGCTCGCCAAACTTCGCACCAAAGCGCAGCTGCGCTTGCTCACGACCAATGGCTGGCTGGGCCGCAACCACAAGGGCTTGCAGTTCAAGCGCGTGGGCGGCGGCTTCGCCGTGCAAGAGCGCGACGCAACCGGCTACGGTGAAGTCCAAGCGGGCCGCGTCGTCACCAAGCGCCAACCGAGCGCGCTCGAACTCTCTGCGCTCGAGTTTGCCTGGTCTGCGTGCAAGCACGTGAAGAGCAACGCCATCGTGCTCGCCGCTCCCGGCGCGAGCCCCGGCATCTACGCCACGGTCGGCATCGGTGGCGGCCAAACCGCGCGCGTCACGGCCGTCCAAGTCGCCTGCGAAAAAGCCGGCGACCGCGCCAAGGGCGCAGTGCTCGCCTCCGACGCCTTCTTCCCCTTCGCCGACGGCCTGCAAGCCGCAACGCGCTTCGGCATCACCGCCGTCGCCCAACCCGGTGGCAGCAAAAAAGACGACGAAGTCATCAAAGCCGCCGACGACGCCGGCATCGCCATGATCTTCACCAACGTCCGCCACTTCCGTCACTGATCGTCGATCAGGCTTCCCCACCCCCTAAACGTCCAAGACGGGGAGGGAGATTAACCGCCGAGCCGCAGAGGCCACAGAGATCTGAAGGAGCAGAGATTGGGGTTTACTCAGCGCGTCGAGTCACGTCGTAGATCACGCGAAGCCTAGACGCGCTGCGCGACCCCCAAAATCTCCCTCTGATCTCTGCGGCCTCTGCGGCTCGGCGGTTCAATCTCAGGGAGTGCTCAGAGCCTCGCCGCGGCTGCGCTTCTGATGCACGAGTGACGCGATCTGGGTGCGCTCTTGGTTTGGGGGCGCTCGTTGGTTGAGCGGTGCACCTTGCTGTGCGCCACTGGGTCTCCATTTGCGTCTCGAGGAGCCGATTTTTGACGCCGAAGGCTGGGACGGTCGCGGGGCGAAATCGTGACCATCAACAAAATAAATTAGCTGAGCATATTCAATTGGTTACATAATTACGTTTAAGGTTGGATCTAGGGCCGGATTGTGTCGCGAATTTGGCCCCAATTCGAGCTCTATGACATCCGCTGTGACGCACTTCGATAAACAGGAAGCGCGGTCCACATGGTTGTCATCAATCGTACCTGCACCACTTGCAACAACGAGTTCGAACTGCACTTCCGCTATCAGATGGAAGAGCACACCGAGCAAGACGCACAGGGCGTTGCTCAGACTCGTTACACCTTCTACTGCTCGCAGCGCTGCCTAGAGGCGAGCCACCGTGGCCGCACCGACGGCTCGGTGGCATGCGATGCGTGCGCCACGCGCTTCGAGGTCGAATTTGCCTCGCAGGTGCTCTTCACCGGCGGGCGTCGTCACTACGCCTGTGGCGCTGAGTGCCGCGCGCGCATTCTCGCCGGCGTGCGCTCGGTGCGGCTCGGGCAACTGCTCGATCCGAGCTACCCGATCGACAACGACTCACAGGGCGAAGACGCGGACGAGCTTGCGGCGCCGATAGCGCCGTCGGAACTTGCGCTCGCTGTCGCCGCAGAGGCAGAGCCGAGCAACGACGCGAGCGCGAACCCGCCGGCGGTCGCGACCTCGGTTGCGACAGACCCGCAGCCCGCAGCAACCCCTGCCCCGCCGATGGCGACCGTGGCCGAGCTGCGCCCGGCCACGAAACCGGCGGATATTCCGATGCGTCCGCGATCGGCGGCGAACCCGAAGGTGCTCGCGGTCTTCAACCACAAGGGTGGCACGGGCAAAACCACGACCGCGGTTCACGTCGCGGCGGGCCTCGCTGCTCGTGGAGCCAAGGTGCTGCTCGTCGATGCTGACGGACAGGGCAACGTCGCGGCGGCGTTGGGCGTAGAAGCCGAGCGATCGTTGTATCACGTGCTCGTGATGGGGTTGCCGTTCGAGCAGGCGCGCGTGGTAGCGCGACCGAACCTGGACGTGATCGTCGCCAACGAGACCTTGGCCGCGGCCGAGTTGTACATCGCGGGCCAGCGCAACCGTGACCGCGTGATGGCGTCGCGTTTGGCGCGCGCTCGCGAGGTGTATGACTACGTGATCGTCGATTGTTCGCCGAGCTTGTCGCTGTTGAATCAGAACGCGCTGGTGCTCGCGGACGCAGTGCTGTGCCCGGTGGCTTGCGATTACTTGTCGTTGATCGGCATTCGCCAAGTGGTGCGCACGGTCAAGCACGTGAACAAGATCTTGAATCACCCCGTGAACTTCTGGGGTGTGCTGCCGACCTTGTTCGATAGCCGGGCGCGCATCTGCAACGAAGCGCTAGATACGCTGAAAAAGAACTTCCGAGACGTGTGCCTCGACCCGATCCACTTCGCGATCAAGGTCAAAGAAGCGCCCTCGGTGGGTAAGACCTTGTTCGAGTATGCACCGAATACGAGCGCTGCCGGAGACTACTGGCGAGTGATCGAGCGGTTGATGCAAGTTGAACCAGCTCGCGACGAAGCGGGCCTAGCCGGAGGATTAGGGTGATGAGCGATCGCAACGAACTACGCCAAGCAGCACGTAAGGTTCTCGACGTCGACGAGGTCGAGGGCGTGCTGTCGAACAGCTTCTACGCGCCGAGCTCCGAGGACCGGCCGAAGGTGCTGTTTTCGACCGACGCGGCGCAACAAGAGAAGCCGACTCACTACAAGGTGATCTGCATCTCGATGTACACCGAGGACTTGAAGCGACTCGACACCATGGTCGATAGCCTGAAGGCACGCGGTTTGACCAAGGCCAATCGCAGCGCCTTGATTCGCTACGCGCTCTCGACCATCGATCTCGAAAACGTGCCCAAAGGTTTGTGAGAGCTTCGGCGGATTGGGCCCGCGAGCTCGGCATTCCGACCGCGGCCGTCGAACTGTATCGCGCGAGCGACGTGATCGACTTACACGTCGACTCGTTCATTTGGCAGCGCACGTTCGGCTATGATCTGACCAAGCGTCATCGCGCGCCGCTGTGGGGCGCGTTCCTCGGTCAGGTCGACTTTCCGCGCATTCGGGAAGCCGAGATCAGCGGCGCAACGTGGGTGATCACCACGAACCCGCTGCGCGAACCAGCAGATCGCGCGCGCGCTTTCGAGAGCAACCTCGAGGAGCTGTGCCGCACGCTTTCGCGCGTGCCCGACGAGTTTCAGGTCGTGACGAACGCGCACGAGTACGACGCGGCGCGCGCGGCCGGAAAGCACGCCGCATTTTTGGGCATTCAAGGTGGCAATGCGCTCGATTTGAGTTTGTCCGAGCTCGCGCGCTTGTGCGACGGGCGCGTCTTGCGCATCACGCTCGTGCATCTGTCGAGCTCGCGCATCGGTTCGACGAGCTCACCCATGCGCCTTACCGACACCGGGTTGAGCGCGTTCGGTTCGCAAATGGTCGAGCTCTTGAACGAGCGCAAGGTGCTGGTCGACTTGGCGCACATCAGCGCGCGCGGCTTTTGGTCGGCCTGCGACGCGCACGCCAAGGACACGCCGTTCGTCGTCACCCATACGGGTGTATCCGGCGTGTATCGCCATTGGCGCAATTTGGACGACGATCAGATCCGCGCCGTCGCCAAGTCCGGCGGCGTGGTCGGAATCATGTATCACGCGCCATTTCTGGGCGATCGGCCCTGGGCGGGTCGCGTGGAGACGATCGCGCGACACATCGCGCACGTGCTTCGCGTCGGCGGTGAAGAAACGCCCGCGCTGGGCAGCGATTGGGACGGCAGCATCATCACTCCCCGCGATATGCCCACGTGTCTGGAGCTACCGCGTTTGGTGGCAGCCCTCGCGAACCTCAACATCGAGGAGCGCGTGATTCAAAAGATCCTGGGGCGGAATTTTTTGCGGGTGGTCCGAGACGTGCGGGGCTGAGGCGCGGGGATGCGCCCTGGACGGAGGGCGAGCGGGCGTGCTAGTTCTACGCGATGATCAGAGCGGGGTGCCGCGGAGCGTCAATTGCGCTGGGTTTGATGCTCGTCGCGGGTGGGTGTGGTTCTCGCGTGGTGGTCTCTGGCGCAGCAGGTGCGGGTAACACTGACGGCATGAGCGCCCACGGCGGCTCTCGTTCGGATGACTCGAGCCCGGGTTCGCCCATCGCGCGCGGCGGCACACCAAGCGGAGGCGGCTCGAGCGCAAGTGTGGGTGGCATCGGTAGCACTGTGCAAGGAGGCTCTGGCGCGGGCGGTAGCAATGCGACCGGGGGTAGCAATGCGACCGGGGGTAGCAATGCGACCGGCGGTCGCATCGGTCAAGGCGGCAACAGCGGCTCGAGCGTCATCGCTGGGAGCGGCGGGGTCACTGAGAGCGACTTCGGCGTCCCGCTAACTCCGGTAGATGGTTGGATCGACGGGCAGAGCAACCCGTTGATGATTCAGGGGGCCGTGTTCGCCTTCGGGGACACCACGTCGACCATGGGCATGACGTCCAACTTCACCGGCAACAGCGCGTGCATGGCGGGCACGGCTGCAAAGGTCGATCTCACCTGCACCCCAACGCCACCGGCGGTCGACTGCTACGGGCAGACCTTCGGAGCCCTCATCGGCTTGAACCTGAATCAACCCCTCGACACCACGCTCACCCCGCCAACGGGTGCTGAGGCGCGCCCCTTCGATGCCAGCAAGCTCAAAGGCTTCTACTTCGAGATCTCGGGCAATACGGTCCCCGCGCCCGCTGCTCTTCGGTTCAAAGTCGACGATGGGACGACGGAGTTCTGCACCCCTCCATCGGTCAAAATCAAGATCGGCGGCAACACGGTGTTGTTCAGCGACCTCGTTACCCAATGCTGGAAAATCGGCGCAGGCCAAAACGAGCCTTTAGGAACCTCGCAGTCGAAGTTGATCAAGCTGGCTTGGCACGTGTTGACGAACACCGCGTCGACAGTGCCGTTCGACTTTTGCGTCTCGAACATTCGAGCGCTTCTCAAGTGAATCAAACGCGCGCTGCTCGAATAAGCAAGACCGCGTCGGGACGCGCCTGACCCCTGGGCGCGTCCACCTCGATCGTCTAACTCAGATCTCGAGCACGGCGACGACGCCGCGGTGCTTCTTCGCGAGCTCGGCTTCTTCTTTTTCGTCGAGATCGACTTCCGCGTCCTCGCCGTCTTCGTCGTCGTACTTGGTGCCGACCATGTCGGCTTTGGAGAGCTGCGGCAGGCGGCGCTTGCCGACCGGGCCTTCTTCCACGAAGTCGCGCAAGAAGGACATGTCGCGCAATGCCTCGAGCTTGGCCAGCGCCTTCACTTCCACTTGGCGAATGCGTTCACGGGTCAGGTTCATGATTGCTCCCACGTCTTCCAGGGTGGTGCCACCGCGATCGGCCACGTCCAAGGCGCACGACTCACCGAGCTCCCAGACCTCCAAGTCCGGGAAATTCAGCTTAATCGCGCCGGTGCGCGGCGAAACGTCGATGAACAAGTGATGCTTGCACGACACGTACGGGCAAGGACGCGGACCTTCGGCGCACTCGGCGCGCTGACGCGGCTTGAAGTAGTCCGTCTCGGGGTACAACAATTTGCCGATCTCGAGCTCGCGCTTGGTCATGCGCTTCACGCTGATCGTGCGGGCGCGCACGTCGCGCTTGCGACGTGAACGGCGCTGTTCGCGCGTGATCTCTTCTTCGGCCGAGAGCGCGGTCGCGCCATCGATGGTCAGCTCGGGCTGTTCGAGCGTTTGCAGTTCTACCGTGCCGAGCTTGTTCGACTCCATGGCTACCTCTTGTCCTTTTGCGGTCGTTGATGGCTCGCACGAATACCGCTGTCGATCGGACCCTGCCGGACCGCGCGGTACGCCGTACTCTGAGCTGTTCGTGGTTTTCGTTTGCGACAGTCGCGACTGACGATCTGGGCCGTCAGTTGGACTCTGGAGTCGCAAAACTCGTGGCGCTTTTCAGGACGCCGCGACGCTCTCGATCCTGTTTCTCTTGGTCAATTTGTCTTCGATGGCGACCAATCGGGCCATCAAGTCTTTGCTGATCCCGCGCGCATCCAGCACGTCGCGGTGCACTGCTTGGGCAGAGCGCTCTTGCTTACGCTCTTTGAGCACGCCCTCGAGCTTCTTGAAGATACGGCTCAGCATCTGCTCGAGCTGTTCGACGTCATTCCGGATGAACAAAAATTCGCGTTGGATCTGCTCGATGGTGTAGCTCTCGGCCATCATCTGCTTGATGCGCAGAATCTGGCGGATCACGCTCACGGGGTAGATCCCTTGCGAGCCTTGATGCTTACCCTTGCGCCCTACCCTCACACTGCGTGGGAGTAGGCCGAGCTGCACGTATTTGCGGAGCGTTGCTTCACTGAGTGACACCTCGTGTGAAGCGAACACGTCCAAGATCTCCACCGACGTCAGACCGGCCGCATACTGTCGTTCGATCTGGTTGAGGGTGGAATCATCGATCACGGGAATACCCGCTGCGGCGGGTCCTCGACGGTCCCTGTCCCAGCGCGAGCGAATATATTCTACTCAGTGGAGTGAGCGAAGGACTTTATGCGCAAATATTTGGGCATGGAACGCGGAAGCTCCATGGACGCTGTTTGCGATCATAGGTATGACATTTTCTGTCATGTTCAGCGAATGTCCATGGAGCTGATACGTCGTCCATGCGCACATGGAACCACACGCTTTTGGCTGCAAACTGCGCGTGGACGCGAAATGCGCGGGCCGATGGACCGGACGCCGTGCACGTCAGGCTTTTGACGAATCCACGGGCGTCGCGCTACGGCCGCCGGCTCGGCTGTTTTGCCTCGCACGCTGGGCGCACGCCGCACTTCAATAACTGACGACGCTACCCGCAACGTCCACCAGGTTCTGACGTAGCTCGTCGATCGCACGTTGCTCGTCCGTGAACGACGAGAGCAAACGCGCCGCGCTGTCCGCGGTCGCCGGTCGGTCCGATCGTTCGGCCGCGAGTAGACTGCCGATGGCGTCCGTCAACCCGAGTGGGATGGCCGGCCCGAGGCGCGCGAGCGCAGCGCGACACTCGGCCAAGCGCAGCTCGAGCTCGAACCCGTGCTCGATCACCGGTCGATAGCCGAGCAAGAGCTCGAAGGAAATGATGCCCACCGCGAACAAATCGCTGCGCACGTCGAGCACGTCACCCCGCAATTGTTCGGGTGAAAAGAAGCCGGTCTTGCCCTTGACCAAGCCCACGCGCGTCCACTGCTCGCGATCGAAGGCGCGCGCGATGCCGAAGTCAGCGAGCTTGATCTCGCCTTCGCACGAGACGAGCACGTTGTGCGGAGTCACGTCGCGATGAACGATACCACCCGGCACTGCGCGCTGCGCTGCGGCCAACGCGCGACACAAATACATCGCGATGGCGGCGACCACTGCGGGGCGCAAGACGCGACCGCGCTGAGCGAGTGCGCGCGACAAGGTTCGCAAGTCCACACCGCGTACGAGCTCGAGCACGAGGAACACCTCACCGGTTTCATCCTCCAAGCCCTCGAGCAGTTGCACGACGTTGACGTGGCGGATGCGCGCGAGCAAGCGCGCCTCCTCCAACAGCGAGCGCCGCCCTTCACGATCGAGTTGTCGGTGTGGGCGCTTGATGCAGACGTCTTCGGGAAACAGCCCACCCACGCGCCGCGCTTGCCATGTCTCGGCGGTGCCCCCGCGCCCGAGCGGGCGCACTAGCGCAAACCGATCACTGCGAGGGCGTGGGACGATGTCGGTCACGTCTCCCGATTCGGTCGCGCCTTGCGCCCAGTTTCGCGCATTCTGAGGGGTGACGCGTTTGTGGTAGCGTAGCTCCTCGGATGGCCGGTCCGGTACACCGCGACGTCACCGCAAGCGGGGTTCGCCTGCGGGTCGCCGAAGCAGGCGTGGGCACGCCGATGATCTTGATTCACGGCTTGTTCGTGGATCACACGAGCTGGGATCTGGTGATGCCCAAGCTGGCCGAAACCTTTCACGTCATTGCACCCGATCTGCCCGGCTTCGGCGAGAGCGAGAAGCCGCCGCCGAGTCGCTTCCCGTACGGCATCGATGCCTTCGCCGAAGCGATCGCCGATCTGTACGCAGGGCTCGAGCTCGGACCTGCGGCGGTCGTGGGTCACGCGCTCGGCGGTGCGGTCGCGTTGACGCTGGCTGCGCGTCACCCGGAGCTGGTCTCGAAGCTCGTGTTGATCGACGCGCTTTGCTACGAGAGCGGCACGGGACGTTACGGCGAGCTGGCGCTCCTGCCGTTCGTGGGTGGCACGATCCTAAAGCAACTGTGGGGACGCGGGTTATTTCGGCGGCACTTTCAGGAGACCGTGTTCGGCCCCACCTCGAACGTCGCGACGCCACGCATCGACCGCTACTACGACGCTTTCAATGCGCCCGCGGCCCGTAGCAGCGCCCTCGCCACCCTGCGCGGCACGGTCGATACCCGCGGCGTGGTGGCGCAGACCACGCGCATTCACGCCCCAACCTTGGTGATCTGGGGTCGGCACGACCGCGTCTGGCCTGCCAGTTTCGGACAACGCTTATCGCGTGAGATCCGTGGCTCGGGGTTCGAATTGCTGGATGCCGGGCACTCGCCGCACGAAGAGCAGCCGGCGGAGATCGTGCGGCTTGTGCAGCGCTTCCTGAACGACGAGCGCCGCAGCCGCTTTTGAGCGGGCCCCACAATTTGGCCCGCATGCACCGCTGCGCCTAACTTTTCGCGCATGAACACCGGCAATGCGCTTTTGCTGCTTTCGCTCGCGGTCACGGCCTGCGCAGGTACTAGTGCTCGACCTGCCGTACTTGCTCACGACCCGCAGGTTTTGGTGCAGTCGACCGCGCCCGCGGAAGCGCGCCTCGGTCCGCCGAGCCCCCGTGGGCTCGGCCTCCGACGAGTCGATCGCCCGATAGCGACGGAAGCGCCGCTCGCGCGGTACTGAAATCAGAGCGGAAACGCCGCGGTCGGCGGCTTATTCGCCGCGGGCTTGGACTCACTCTCGGGACGCGCGGCGGGCTTTGCCGGCTTGGCTGCGTCGGGACGCGGCGTCGCTGGCGGGGCCGCGGCGGGCGCGGGAGTCGGCCTGGCCGCGGCGGGCGGCGTTGGCTGAGTCGGTTGCGCTTTCATGGGCTCGGGTGCCTTTGCGGGCTCAGCTGCCTTCGCCGGCTCGGGCGCCTTCGCCGGCTCGCGCGCCTTCGCCGGCTCGGGTGGCACGGCCTCGGCACTGGGTGGCGCGGGGATCACCGAGGTCACCGCTGGCTCGAGCGGATTCTCGGCGGGTCGCGCCACTTCATTGATTGCCGATGGCGCGGGCTCGACGGGGGGCTGCTCCGTACGATGCGAGCGCCACAGCGCGACGCACGCGATTGCCAGGCCAACGCCGACCAAGCCAGACACCATCTTGATGTTGCGCTCGCGACGCGCCTCTTGCTCGGGCGTGCGCTGCATGACGCGACGGTTCTCGCCGGCCAAATCATCGAAGTCGTGATCGTTGGCTTCATCGAGCGCGTGATGCCCTTCAGCAACCGGACCACCGACGTACCGACCCGACTCGCCCGCGGAGAAGAACTCGTCGTGCGCGTCCTCAGCGGACGCGGCAGGCGCTCCGTGCGCCGCAGCGGGCTGCCCGGACATTGCGAGGGCTGGCTGCACCGCGCTCGCGGCTGCGGCCGGTTCCGGGAAGCGCTTCTTTTCGGGCTCTGGTTCCGGGGCACGCTTGGATTCCGGCTCCGGTTGCACGGGTGCCGCCGCTGGACGCCGCACGGGCGGCGGAGGGGGCTCCGGCTGCGACGGCGCCACTCGCCTGAGCGGCAACGGCTCTTCCGTTTCGGAGGGCGATCCGGAGATCGCGGTGGCCGAAAGGTCCACACTCGCGGCGTCGGCTTGTTGAGCCGCCACCGGTTCGGCTTCTGCCGGCTCCGGCCCCGACGTGAGCGTCACCATCATGCCGGCGATCAAGGCGGCAGGCGTGGGTGGAGCCGCAGGAGCGGGTTCCTCGGGCGTGGCTGGCGGCGCCGCTGCAGCTGCTTCCTTATTGGCGACCGCAACCGCGGGTGCGGCTGCTTCACGTCCCGCTTCAGAGGTCTCTTGGGTGTGGCTCGCGGGAACCGCGGGCTCTGGCTCTGATAGCGCGGCGGCGGGTGTGGGCGCTGCTGGAGGCGTTGGCGCGGACACTGTCGGAGGCGTCGGCGCGGAGGGCGCTGGGAACGCAGGCGCGCGCTCGGGTGCGGCGGGCGCGGGCTGTGCGACCGTTGCTTCACCCGGCTCGTCCTCTTTGCGCTGCGCGGGAAACGGAATCACTTTGCCCTCGACGACGCGGGCAACGTCACGCGCGGGTGCCACCTCGAGAGCGGCAACCGCGGCGGTGCGAGCGTCCGCGGCTGGGCGCTGGGGCTCCGGAGCTTCCGCATGCGAGCTCGACGCGGCGGGTCGCGCGGCTTCGGCGCCGAGATCCGGCTTTGGCAGCATTTGCCCGAGGCCCGATCCGGGTCCAAGCCCGGAATGCGTGCGGTGCATGGCTCGTGCGTCGAACGCAGCTGCAGCGTCAGGACTGGGCTCTTGCTGGATCGAGGGCATCACCACCCGCGAGCGGCCAGCACCGTTCGGTGCCAATGACCCGACTTCCGGGCGCAATCCGGGAATGGTCACGGGCGGCTGACTCAAACCTGAAAGCGGCGGAGCAGACGGACGCCACGACGGCGCATGCACGTCACTCACCTGCAAGCGCGGCTCGCTGGCGTGCTCGGGCACCACATCGTCATAGTCGAACGGCTCGCTCTCGGGTTCCGGCGGCAGCGACTCTGCGCGAATCTCGCTTTCGCTGGGGACCACGTCTTCTTCCGGCGCGGCTTGCCCAATGACGAGCAGCCCCTCGAAGTAGAGCTTGGTGATGGTGCTTAGCGTGGACAGATCTTCGAACGGGGATTCGTCCACCACCTGGATCAGCGTGCGCTTGCCGTCGAACAGCCGCAGGATGCCGTTGAGCTCATCCGGGATCTCGTTCAGCCGCTCGACGAGTTGCTCGTGGTCGACTTCGAAGATGGTCTTGAGCGACGGCAGCTGCTCGAGCAAGCGGCCCCACTCGTCCACGCGGCGCATGCCTTCCATCAACAGGCCCTGCGTGGAGGTCGGAATGATGTCCTCGCGGGACACCGGACAGAACTCGACCTCGAACGTGCCGGAGATCCAAATCAAGGAGCGGTAGACCGCTTCTTCACCGCGCAGCTGACCGAGCTCGGCGTCGACCACTTTGCCGTCACGGAAGTACACGCGGGTCTCGCGCCGCCCGTCATTGATGCGAGCGATACCGCTCTTGCGGCTGACCTCGAAGGTCTGCAGCAGATCGACCACGCCCATGTCTTCGAGCGAGCCACTCAGGCGTGTGCGACGGCTGGTGGGGATGGCCGTGGCCATCTTTTCTTGCGTGCGCCGCGCGAGGAGCAGGTTCACGCGCGCGATCAGCTCGCGCACGAAAATGGGCTTGGTCAGGTAATCTTCAACGCCCAACTCGAGGCCGCGAACTTTGTCCTCGACCGACTTTTGGCTCGTGAGGAACACCACCGGCAGTTGCGCGAACTCGGCGTGCTCTTTTAGGCGGCGGACCAGCTCGTAACCGTCGAGCCGCGGCAAGCGCGTATCGGTCAGGATCAAATCCGGGATCGAGAACTCGATCTTGGACAGCGCATCTGCGCCATCACTGGCCGTCGTTACGCTGTAGCCAGCTTTTTTGAGACTGACCTCCAGCACCCGCACACTTCGGGGATCGGCGTCGACTAGGAGTAGTTGCTTTTTTGCCACGCGAAATCAGCCCACATCGAGTTACGGCGAGTAGCGTGAAGAGTTCCGGGGATAGGCAATGGAGTCAAGTGCGCGTCGGTCACGTTTGCCACCTGTAAACTTATTGCCTGAGCACTTTAGCACTGCCCGCCGTCCTTCACCGAGAAGCAGCCGAATTTGCTCCCCCGCCCTAGGCATAGCGCACTCAGCGCGGCGCGCCCGTCCTCTTTGTGGACGATCCGCGCACTTTTGTTACGCCCCTCACTTGGCCCAAGGGTCGACGATTTCGGGACTCCCCAGGCGCGTAGGCTTTTTTTCCGCGGGCGTTGCTGGATGTGACGCCGCGGTGCGTACTCCCGCCCGGGGCGGCGGGGCTGAGGCACGCATCACCGGCAGCGCTCGCGCGCTGGCCACGCTCGGCAGCGTCTGAGCGCTGGCAACTTGCGCCGCGGCCCCACTCGCGGCACTCGAAGCAGGCGCGGCGCCACGCGATGAGGCCTGCGGCGGCGACGCCGGCCGAAACGAGGCCTGGTTCGCGGAAGCAGACGGCAGCGTGACGAGTTGAGCCGAAGCGGCAAGCCGTGCCGCGGTCCGTCTCGCGCTCAAGAAGGAGCGAACCGACAACATCCCGGCGATGCCGGCCAGAAATAGACCGCCCACGATCAGGAACGGTCGCCAGGGCAGCGGCTTCACGTACCCATCCAGCCGAGCGGCGCGCTCTTCGCGAGTCGGGAGTTCGAGTTCGTCGGCGAGGAGGGAGCGCGGCGTGCCGCGACGCCGCCTCGTGCTGGCGACCGGGCGAGGCCCCGTCGGATTCAGCGCCAAATCGAGATCCTGATTCAGCTCACGCAGGGTCTGGTAGCGATGATCCGGCTTTTTTTCCAGGCAGCGCAGGATGATGTCCTCGAGCACCCCCAACTTGTCGGTTCCGACCAGCTGGCTCGGCGGCGTCGGAGCCATGAACATGTGCTTGGTCAGCACTCCCATATAACTGTCGGCTTCGAACGGCACCCGCCCAGTAAACATCTCGTACATCACCACCCCTAGGGCATAGATGTCCGCGCGATGATCGGTCGGATCCCCCTGGGCCTGCTCGGGGCTCATGTAATGGGGCGTTCCAAACACCATGCCCGCGCGCGTCAGGCGGCTCGCGCCGATCACCTTCGCCAGGCCAAAGTCCACGATCGTGACGCGATCGCGCCCGCCGACGCCGGGCGAGATGTGAATGTTGTCCGGCTTGAGATCACGGTGAACGATCGAGCGCTCGTGGGCCGTTCCGAGCGCATCGGCGATCTGACGCACGACGTCGACGGCGCGCGCGGCGGGCACTGGGCCGCCGCGTCGCACCAATTGCGCCAAGGACTGCCCTTCGAGCAGCTCCATCACGAAGAACGGCTGCCCTGACGGCAGGCGCCCGAAATCGATGATCTCGACCAAGCCGGGATGCGAAACCGAAGCGGCGGTGCGCGCCTCCTGCATGAAGCGCGCAGCAATTTCGCGATCCGAGGCCAGATCCTTGCGCAGCGCCTTGAGCGCGAAGCGCTTACCGAGCGCAGTGTGCCGCGCCGAATACACGACGCCCATCCCGCCCTCGCCGATCACCGCGACGATCTCGTAGCGATCGTCCACGACGGTGCCGAGCAGCGGATCCCCACTGTGATCCCACTCAGGGGCGGAGCGCAGCGGCTCGCCGTCGAACGGACAGAAACGACCATCCGCCGAAAAGTGCTGGTTGCACTGCGGGCAAACGGTCGCGCCCCCGCGTTCGGGGGAGGCTCCGTGCGCCACCTCGCCCGCGGTGTCCTGACCGCTGCCCATTTGGTTGAGCGTTTCGTCCACGATTCGCGCCGAGTTTCAGCGTAGCACCGAGGGGCCCCCCTCCGAACGGCGAACGGCAGTCTGTAAAGTTCTAGGGACCGACTTGTCGCCCGCATTCCGCGCAGAAACGCGCGGTCGGCGGGTTGCCTGCACCGCATGCGGGACAGCGGCCGGGAGCAGCACTCGCCGCTGGAGCGCCCGGCGGCGCTTGGCCAGCTGCAGTGGGCGGCGGACCGTAACCGGGGGGCGGCGCTTGGCCAGCCGCGCTCGGTGGCGGACCGTAACCGGGGGGCGGACCGTAGCCCGGCGGCGGACCGTAACCAGGCGGAGGTGCTGCGTAGCCCGGCGGTGGATAACCCTGCGGCGGCCCGTAGCCCTGCGGCGGCGGATAACCCGGCGGGGGATACCCAGGCGGCGGGTAACCCTGCGGCGGATAGCCCGGCGGCGGGTAACCCATCGGCGGCTGCCGAGCGCCATACTGAAGCCCTGCGCCAAGCGCCATGCCCGAGGCGAGACCCGCAGCGGCTGCGCTTTCACCGCCCTTGGCCATGCCTTGGCCCAGACCGAGCGTGGCCTCCGCTTGCGCGTATTGTTGGTAGCGCGCCGGATCCATCTGATTGACGTAGCGCTGACGATTCATGAAATCTTGATCGAGCTCGAACTGGCGTTGTTGCGCCTGAGCCTCGGCTTGTGAGACGCCGATCTTGGCCTTGCGAGCGTCGACCTTGGCCTGCACGATTTGATCCTGCATCTCGTCGACCCGCGCTTGGTCTTCATCGTTCAGGCTGATGTGCAGCTTGGCGATGGCCGTGACCTTGACGCCAATGTTCGACAGATCCGGGCAATCATTGACGATCGCGCGCGCCACGTCGGGCCCGCAGCCGCCAACGTCCATCAGCGTCATTTCCCCGGCTTTGATCATGCGCGTGAGCGTGGCTTTCAAGCCCATAAACAGCATGTCGCGGACCCAGTTCATGCTCTGGTCCACGTTGCCGCCACCCTGACCGATGAACCCGATCACGAATTTCACCGGGTCGACGATGCGAAACGAGTACGTGCCGAACGCGCGCGGCGTCACGCGAATGTCGAGCTCGGGATCGCGCATCGAGCCGATCTGATCGCCGAACGCCTGATTGAAAATGTCACGGATGGTGACGAAGTACAGCTCGCTGATGAAGTAATTGCCGCCCGTGAACTTGTCGATCAGCCCGCCGATGAACGGGTAATTGCCGGCTTGCAACGTGTGCGGCGAGCCTTGCGTGCCGAGCGCGGCCACGTAGCTACCGTTCTTGAAGAACAGCGCGACCTCATCCGAGTCGACGGTCAGCTGAGTCCAGAATGGGAAGTTTTGATCCGGGTGCTTGTAGACGATCTTCTGCTTCTCGGAATCCGGGCGCGCGACCATCATCCGCTGCACGCCGCCTTTGACGAAATCCATGATGCCCATGCCGACTCCTTACACGCCGTACGCTCGGTCAGGCGCCACCTAACGCGCCCGCCGAATTCTCGGGAAGCTAACCAATAGCCTCGCGCGCCTTGGCGAGCAACCGCGTGGCGACGCGCGCCCGCCCAATGCTACGCTTAGCTGTTCGTAGTTGTTCCCGCCCGCCATGCATCCCGACATCACGCTCGAAAACCTACCCGCCCCCATCCAACGCGTGCTCGCCAAGGAGGCGCCCGGTCCAGTCAAACTGATGGCCGCACGCGGCGTGATCCCGGGCGCCAAGCCGGGCGACATCGTGACGGTCGTCTCAGTGCTCGCCGGCAGCGAAGACGCCAAGCTCGCGGAGGTCGCGCGCACCACGCTGAGCAAGCTCCCTCCGCCGATCTTGCAAGGCGCCCTCACCGCGGACTTGCCCGGCAGCGTGATCGCCGAACTCGCACGAGCGTACCCGAACGAACACGAAGTCGTGACGGCGCTTTTGCGCATGCCACGCATCGGCACGGACGCACTCGAGACGATGGCCACCGCCGCCGACGAACGCGCCGGCGAACTCATCGCCACGAACGAAGAGCTGATGCTCAAGCACCCCACGGTGATCGAGAAGCTCTACATGAACAAGCGCGTGCGCATGTCGACCGCCGATCGCTTGGTCGAACTCGCGGTGCGCCACGGCCTAGAGCTCGATCTCCCCGCCTTCGCCGAAGCCGCACAAGCCATCAAAAACGAACTCATCATGGAAGCCGCCGAAGAGCCCTACTTCGACGACGTCCTATTCAACGAAGCCCACGAACTCGGCGAAGCCCTAAAACTCGACGAACAAAATCCCGACACGCACGAAGTCGACGAAGAGGGCGAAGAGAAACCCAAACAAGAAGTGCTGCCGTTGCACGCCAAGCTCGCGCAAATGACGGTCAGCCAAAAAATCCGCGCCGCCACCCTGGGCAGCGCCGGCGAACGCCTGATCCTCGTGCGCGATCCGAACCGCCTCGTCTCCACCGCCGCCGTGAAAAGCCCATTGATGCGCGAGAACGAAGCCGCCCAAATCAGCGCCAGCCGCGCCGTCTCCGAAGACGTCCTCCGCCAAATCGCCCTCAACCGCGAATTCACGCGCAGCTACCAAGTCCGCATCAACCTAGTCACCAACCCCCGCACACCCCTTACCTTCGCGACCCGCTTCGTCCCCCACCTGCGCGACTCCGATCTGCGCATCCTCTCGCGCAGCAAAAACATCAGCGCCGCCATCGCACAACTCGTGAAGCAGCAAATGTCGCGCAAAGAAAAGTGATCCGAAGAGGGGGCGCTCGCGCTCCAGCAACGCACCTCGAAGCGCACGCTGTTCCCGACGCGGCGCGGCTGCGCTTGTTCGCAGAATGACCTCGTGCACATGCGATGGGCGACTTGGCGGCTCCCGGAGGGGAACCGCCAAGTCGCCAAGCCGCCAAGTCCGCTCACCGTCGGAGAGCCCCGCGGCATCCACCGAATGGACGCGATTAAATTTTTGGGGGTGCTAGAGGCGCCGCGCTGAGTCGAGGATTCGACGATCCCGACGACCGCCCCCTGGGTGCGGTCACCCCAGGCCGAGCGCCAATGAGTGTGCTGTTCGCGGCGCGATTGTTGTCCGGAAAAACCGTGTGTCCGGCGCAGCGGCGCGAACGGACAAGCCGTGTTTCCGGACAAGCTTTGAAAGGGCAAGTGCCCTCGCGCGAGCAAGTCTCGTTGGGTAGACGTCGACTGTCGAAAAGCGCGGATTGAAGGGCGAAGAAGCGGTCTTTTTCCGCCCACGATTCTTGGTGCGACTAATTCATGCGGAAGGCGAGACCATTGCCGTTTCGTAAATCCTGTTCGAACTCGAACAACAAATTTGAGACACGAGACCGCTCTCGGCTTCGAGTCTCGAATGCAACGCGCTCACGCCGTCCCTTAAAATGAGGCGAAGATACAGTGAATGCTCAGAACCGTGGGTTCGGTCACCCTGGGTGAATCTGCCCCACTCCGGGTGCGGTCGTTCGCCGCCGCTTCCCCCACGTCTTTGCCGCGCAGAGACGTTCCCACGACGCCCCCGCCTCGCCGCGTGCCCCCAATCTTCTTCTTGGCGGCTTGGCGGTTCGCCCCTCTCTCGTTCGCGACACCGAAGGCGCTGCGCAAAAGGTGAGGCTAAGGTCGACAGTTACTGCGGAGTCTCGACGACGTGGCGGGACTTTTTCGCTTTGGCGATGCGGAGAGCGCGTTGTTCTTCGGCTTGTTTGACCTTGTCGGGGTCGACCAAGAACGGTGAGAGGCGTTCGTTTTTTTCGAACTTCGTCTTGTAGGCCGCGGCGTCGAATTTGGTTTTGAAGGGGCCGATGCGCACTCGTTGCCAGAGGCCGCGTTCGGGGACGTAGGCGGCTTGGCGAAACGCGTGGTGGCCGCGCTTGCGTAGATCTTCGACCAGGCGATCGGCGTCGGCTTGGTCGCGGTAGCTCGCGACTTGTAGTTGGTAGCCGCCCTCCATGCCCGAAGGCGCGAGTTCGGCGCCGTCCGCGAGTGACGAGGCGGAGTGGGCCATGGCCGTGAGTGAGTCTTTGGGCTCGGTCGTCACCGGAGTGGCGCTGAGCAGGGTGCCGACGGGCAGCGGCACGACTGGCAAGCGGTCCGTCGCAGGCGGCGGCGCGCTTGGAGTCGCAGCGGGGTCGACCGCGGGTTGCTCGACGAGGCGCCCGCGACCGTCTTTGACGGCGGCGAGTGCAGTCGTGGGCGTGCGCGAATCGCTCAAAATCCCGGGGAACGTGACGTCGTGGCCGTCGAGCTGTTCGGCGGGCGTCGTGGTGTTTTTCGCGCTTTTGACCAACTCGGCCAGGGGATCGCGTTCCGCGCGCGCGGGCGGGCCGGTGCGCTTGGCCATCACCAGCGCGACCGTGACCAGCGCAGCGCCCCCCAAAGAAGCCAACAAAAGGGCTCCCAAGCGCGAGGAGCGCGCCGAGCGATCCTCTTCTTGGATCTGCTCGAGGTTGCGGACGTTCACGGATTCCATTGGCTCTACCTAGGGTTAAACCAGGGCCAAGGATTGGGCTAGTTTTTGGCGAGCAATCCGAGCAGCGCTTCGGCCTTCCAGAGCGTTTCTTGAACTTCGCGCTCCGGGTCGCTATCCGCGACGATCCCGCCGCCCGCAAAGTAGTGCCCTTGGCCGTCGCGGACCGTCAGGGTGCGGATCACCATGCCGAGCTCCAGGCTACCGTCGTGCGCGACGTAGCCGAAGGCACCGGTGTACAAGCCGCGGCGCGCCGCTTCCAGTTCGGCGATCAGGTCCATGGCGCTGACTTTGGGCGCGCCGGTCACGCTGCCGCTCGGTAGCATGCGGTCCAGGATTTCAGCGCGTGTGACGGCTGGGAGCAGCGCGGCTTGCAACGTGGCTACGCGATGCAACACGGTGCCATGCGCTTCGACATGTGGCGGCACGGACAGCCGCACCGAGCCGGTTTGCGCCAAGCGCGCCAGATCGTTGCGTTCCACGTCGAGCACCATGGTCAGCTCGGCGCGCTCTTTGGGATCGCTATCGAGCTCCCGCGCGAGTTCCGCATTGCGCTCTGCGTTCGCCCCGCGTGGTCGCGTGCCCTTGATGGGAGACGTGAAGATCGTTCCAGAAACGTCCGTTTTGATGAACAATTCTGGCGAGACAGCGATCACGTCCAGTGGGCCCCAAGCGAACGCCGCCGTGTGCGGCGGGCGACCGCGTTCGAGCAGCCGCGCGAGCACTTCCAGCGCCGAACCGCGCACGCGCAAGTCGAAGCGGCGCGCCAAATTGACCTGGTACAGATCGCCCGCGCGAATGTGCTCGAGCGCGCAGCGAATGCGCACACGGTGCAGCTCCGGATCCTCGAACGCGCCAAGCGGCGCGAGTTCTACCTTGGACGGCGAAGGGGCAGGCGCGCGCAACCGACCCGCGAGCGCGCTGACAGCTTCTGCGTCATCGCCAAGCACGCGCACGCCAGCTTCACTGATTTCGGCGACCGCCGCATAGCGCAGCCAATGCGGCTCGCTGATGTGCGGCGCCGCGCGCGATGCGCCGTGGCCTCCGCGCTCCATCTCGCGCCGACACTCATACGGCAAGAGGCCCACCCAGCGCGGCACTTCACACGCGTTCGCGCCGACTGCGAGGCGCAGCTCGGGTTCCGGATCGAGCGCGTGACTGTGCGCGATCGGGTCGCTCGCAAGGTACGCAATGCGCCCCTCTTTCGCCCAGAATAGCGAGAGGTAGGGCCGCTCAGCCAAGCGCAACGCGAGCTCCAAGGGCCCACCAAAAAAGTCCAGTCGTTGCTCAATCATGAGTCGCAGCCCTTTGATTGTCACGAGTGTCACGAAGCGCGTCCATCACTCGACCACTCGGCGCAACGATGGCATCGCGAAGTGGCGCGACCGCGGTCGCACCGGGACACACCACGCAGCGTTCCAAGAGTCCCCGCCCCTCGACGCGCGCCCCCGCACCGACCACTGCTTGTCGCAGCTCCACGCCCGACGCGAGCTGTGCGCCTGGCGCGACAAAAAAATCGAGCTGACGCGCAGCGAGCCAGTCGAGATTCGCGTTGAGCAGGCTCGGCGGATCACCCGCGTCAGTCCAAGGTGCGGTCACTGCCACGCTGCGCACTCGGCCGCCCGCGCGCAGCAACGGCAACGCGGCATCACCGAATAAGCAACCGCGCTCGGGCAACGCCGCGAGCGCGTCAGCACCGAGCGCCAGCACGCCCACGTAGTCACCGCTTCGGTGTTCCGTTCCAAAGCGCTCGCCGCGCAGCCTCACGACGTTGCCCTCGGCGTCCAAACCGACCGTTCCTTCGCCGAGCGGCCGCGGAGCAACGCCGAAACAGAAAGAATCGGGCTCGCAGCGAACCAACAGCTGGTCAATCGGCGGCGCAACCAAGATATCCCCGTTCCAGACCAACACCGGGGCGTTCGATAAGTGCGCGCGCGCACCGGCAACGCCGCCCGCGGTACCCCGGATTTCCGACTCGGCGACTAGGTGCACGTTCGGCGCCGCGCGCGCGAGCACAGCCGCAAACTGCTCCGCCAAGTGATACACGTTGATCGAAAGCTCGGTGATCCCGGCTGCACTCAGCAGCGAAAGCGCATGCTCCAAGATCGAGCGATCTCCAACTGGCACGAGCGGCTTCGGCAACTCGTCAGTGAGTGGTCGGAGGCGCGTGCCGAAGCCCGCGCAAAGGACGATCCCCGAAGGCACGGCGCATTCTAGCCTGCGCGCTTCGCCGAGAGCCAGCGCTGAAGCCCCCTCGAGTGCGTGAGCCTTTCTATTACGGCTCGAAGACTACAGCCCGAAAACCGACGCGAAACTCGCCCGCCCGATGCAGGGCGTGGTAGCCCCCGGCCATGAGCGTGATGTCTCTCACTTGTTGCGCGCTGCTCTCCGCGGTGTGCGCCTTTACCCTGGTGAGTGCTGTGGGCTGCGGCACCGATGCGCAGGGCGTCGATGAATGTCGGCAGATTGAGGAGACGCGCTGTGTCGCGGCCAAGAACTGCGGCTTCGTCAGCGACATTCCGGATTGTCAGCGCTACTACCGCTCGCAATGTCTGCACGGCCTGCCCGTGCCTCCACCCGGATCGGTCAAATTAACCGCCTGCCTGGACGTGATTCGAGCAGCGGGTGCCTGCGCACAGAGCTCCGGGGTGGATACACTGCTGGATGACTGCGAGCCCTCGTTGTCGGGCAGCGCGGCCGACGACGACCTCAAAACCACCTGTGATCTGGTCAAGGAGCCAGAGAAAACCGCGGAATGCTCGTTCCTGACGGGGAGCAGTGGCGGCGCCGGCGGCGGAAGCAGTTCTGCCGCCAAGGGTGGCGAGCCGAGCGAAGCCGGAGCAGGCGGTACCAGCGGCGCTGATGGCTGAAAGCCGCGGGCTTGGTTTTCAATTCGGTCGAATGGCCGCTAGCGTTTCTCCGCGCGCCGGTGCTATGCGAAGCGCGCCGATGCGATTCGCACCTTATTTAGTTGGCTTGGGCCTGGCGGTCGTCGTGCCGTTTGCGTGTAGCAGCCCCACGAGCACCGCGACCACGGTCGTGCGCCCGGAGTTGATCGCCGTCGATCCAGACGACTTCATGGGCCACGTGAGGTGCGAGCCGCCTCCCGTGCCGCTTGATGAGAACGCGGGTGCGGGCGGCGCTGATGACGGGGCCGGCAACGGTGGAAGCGGCGGCCGCCCGCCAGTCGCGCGTGATCCCAAAGCGGTCCACAGTTATGTGGCGACCCTGTTCGACGTCACCACTGACGGAGAGGGCGGAGCGCCCAAGCAGCCTGTGCCATTGGCGAGCTCTGGGCCGACCACCTGTGTGCAGCAAGCGACGTTTGCCTTCGTGGTCCAATACCGTCGCTATGTGGCCGAGATCGACGCCTACCACGAGGAGCCGAACGAGCTAGAGCCGATCAGCCCCGGCTCTCGCCTGATGATGAAGAAGGCGGACGGCTCGCGTGCGATCCCGGGCTGGAACGTCGCCGTGTGCGGTGGCTACCCCCCGAGCCCAGGTTCAGGTGGTGCGGGCGGTGTTGGCGGAGGTGCTTCCGTCGGTGGTGGAGCCGCCATCGGCGGGGGGCCACCAGGTATCATCTCGTACCCCTCAATCACACAGACTCCGCACAATTGCACCGCGGTTCTGGAAGACCCCGAAACCAACTAACACGCCGACCTTGCCCGGCGCCCCTCTGACGGCTACCACGTAGAGGACCATGCCCAGCTATTCCGACGCGCCATCTGGATTCCCGCGTCCGGGTCGGATCGTGAAGATCTCGATGAGCGTGGTGACCGGGCTCACGCTCGCGTTCGCCGTCGGGATCAACTGGGCCGGAGTCAGTGCGGATACCTTCGAGCTGTTCTGCGGCAACACGCTCGCGATCCTCCATGGTCAGGTCTGGCGTCTGTTCACGGCCTCAGTCCTGCAGGCACCGACGAGCCTCTGGCCGCTACTCAGCTTGCTGATGGCGTTGTACTTCTTCGGCGTTTCGCTGGAACAACAGTGGGGCGAACGGCGCTTCGCGCGCTTCTTGCTCGGCCTCGTCGTCATCCCGTCGCTGCTCCAAGCGTTGTGCGATGTGGCGCTGCCGGCCGGCGTCAATCGCATCCTGATCCCCGCGTATTGGTTCGGTGGGCTCGCCGTATCGAGCGGCTTGGCCGTTGCTTGGGCATTGCACAACCGAGGTTCGGTGGTGCGCTTGTATGGTGTTTTGCCGATCACGCCCGGCATGGTGATCGCGCTCGCGGTGGGCACGCCCTTCGTCTACCTGTTGTTTCGCGCGCTGCCGCCCGAGGGGATCCCCGGCAGCCTCGCGGGTTGCCTCGTCGGCTGGTTGCTCGGCGGAGGCTCGCCCTCGCCGCTCCGCCGCTACTGGCTCAAATTCCGACTCGGCCGTTTGGACGCCGAAGTCGCGCGAGAGTCCGCCCAGCGCAAAAAGCGCGTCGAACGCTCACGGCTCAAAGTGATCGAGGGCGGTCTGGCCAAGCCGGATTCGCCCCCGAGCGGCGAAAAAGGCCGCGGACCGGACGGCCGTTGGCTGAATTAACGGCCGGATAGGCTCGCTCCTCGGCGCGTGCTAGGACGCCGCCCCATGCGAACCTTGCTCGACCCGGAAAGCGTCGCGCGCGGATTGCGTCGCATGGCTGGCGAAATCGTCGAGCGGCACGCGGGCGCGTCGGATCTGGTGCTGGTAGCGATTCGTCGCGGCGGACTCGCTGTGTCGGCTGCGCTGTGTGACTGGCTCGGGGAACTCGAGCAACACTCGCCGCCGCTCGGCAGCCTCGACATCACGCTGTACCGCGACGACGCCTCGACCGCCCTCCCCAACCCACGCATCGGCGCCAGTCAGATCCCTTGCTCGCTCGACGGCCGGCACGTGATCTTGGTCGACGACGTGCTCTATACCGGACGCACCGTGCGCGCCGCGATCGACGCACTGATGGACTACGGCAGGCCCCGCCTGATCGAACTCCTGGTGCTGGTGGACCGCAACGGCCGCGAACTACCGATTCAAGCCAACTACGTGCTGAAGACGGAAACCGTGAGCAACGACGAACGCATCGACGTGTTCGCGAACAGCTCCGGCATCCACGCCGTAGTCCAATCCAAGAGCTCCCCCACGATCCCGCCCGGCGCGCCGCGCCCCGAGGTTAAATGACACAAGAGCGCATCCGCCACCTGCTCGGCATCGACGACCTCGACCGCGACGCCGCCGAGCGCTTGCTCGACCTCGCCGACACGTTCCTGGAAGTGTCGCGCCGCCCCGTACGCAAAGTGCCCGCCCTACGCGGCAAGACGATCATCAACGTCTTCTTCGAAGCGTCCACGCGCACCCGCACGAGCTTCGAACTCGCGGGCAAGCGCTTGTCGGCGGACGTCGTGAACATCGGCGGCTCGTCGTCGAGCACCTCCAAGGGTGAAACTCTGCGCGACACGGTGAACACCTTGGACGCGATGCACGCAGACGTGATCGTGATTCGTCACGCCGCGTCTGGAGCGGCGCACTACGTCGCACGCTACGCGCGCGCGGGCGTGGTCAACGCGGGCGACGGCATGCACCAACATCCGACGCAAGCCTTGCTCGACGCATTCACGATTCGCTCACGCAAAGGCCGTGACTTTCGCGGCATGAAAGTCGCAATCTGCGGGGATATCACGCACAGCCGCGTCGCGCGCTCGAACGCGCTTCTGCTGCGCATGCTCGGCGCCGACGTTGCACTCGCAGGCCCACGCACGTTGCTGCCCACTGGCGTCGAATCACTGGGCTGCCGTGTGTACGATCGCCTCGAGCCGGCGCTCGACGGTGCAGACGTGGTGATGATGTTGCGCATTCAACGCGAACGCCTAGGAGCGCCGCTCCTGCCCGCACTTCGCGAATACGCGCGCGTATTCGGCTTGAACTCAGCGCGCTTGAAGCTCGCAAAACCCGACGCGATCGTCATGCATCCCGGTCCGATGAATCGCGGTGTCGAGATCTCGGAAGAGATCGCAGACGGCGATCACAGCGTGATCTTGAATCAGGTCGAAGCAGGCGTCGCGGTGCGCATGGCCGTGCTCTATCTCGCAGCGAGTGAACCTGGTGCTCCAACTGACGGTTGAGGCGAATCGACTCAACACGACAGTGGTGAGCAGTGCAAAGCCGCCGCACAGAGACAGTGTGGTGGCGTGTAAGCAACATCGTTATTCCAAATCCATTGTAAAAACAGGCTCAATTTAAGGCATTCCGGGTCTAGACACTGACATCACTGTTCGGCTAACTCTTGCCGGCATGAAATTACGATTGCTATCGTTGGCGGGGTTGGTTGCTATCTCTGGTGCTTTCGTGATCGCTGGTTGTAGCGATGACGACGCAGTGAATCCGGGCGGCGCAGGAAGCGGCGGCGCCTCGTCAGCCGGCAAGGGCGGCAAAGGCGCTGGCGGCAACGCTGGTCACGGCGGCACCGCCAAAGGTGGCGAGGGCCCGGACGAAGGCGGCACTGGACCGGCGACGGGTGGCACTGGACCTGACGAAGGCGGTAGCGCGAACGGTGGCAGCAGCGCGGCTGGCAAGGGCGGCTCGGGTACCGGTGGTACCGCGGCTGGCGGTGGCGGCGCGAGCGGTGGCTCGGCGGGTAAGGCTGGATCTGGTGGCTCCGCGACTGGCGGATCGAGCACCGGTGGCTCCGCGACTGGCGGATCGAGCACTGGTGGGTCGAGCACTGGTGGCTCCGCGACTGGCGGATCGAGCACTGGCGGATCGAGCACTGGCGGGTCGAGCACTGGTGGAACTGGCACCGGTGGCACTGCCACGGGCGGCAGTGCGCCGGCGGGTGGATCCGGTGGTGCGAGCGGCGGCAGTGGGCCCTCGGGTGGATCCGGTGGAACGTCCGCTGGCGGCACTGGACCTACTGGTGGATCCGGTGGCACGGGCGGTAGTTGTACCGCCAGCTACACTGGTACCAGCCTCGGCGGCGCAGGCGGCGGAACCGGGACTCCTGTTTTGGTGTACAATTTTGACAGCAGCGCGAGCGTTCCGTCTGGCTGGAGCGCGGGACCGGGCTACCAGACAACCGATCTGGTGAACCCCGCCCCCCCTCCCGCGACGACGGCTACCACGGCCTATAGCAGCGCGGAAAAGAACCAGTGCGCGGGTTCGCTCAAAGGGACGTTCCCGTTTACCAGCTATACACTCTTCAGCTCAGGGTCGGGCGAGATCGGCGTGCTCCAATACACCGCCCCAACGACACTCGATTGGACAGGCAAAACCAAACTGCACGCTTGGGCGAAGATTGACGCGGCAAGCGGCGTGAATCACATCAATTTCCCGCAGTTCTTCATTAACACGTCGGACTTCGGTCACTACATTTCCGGCCAAGCTGCCAACTGGTACGACGGAGCTTGGCACGAATACGTAGTTCCTCTTCCTGCGACAGGCTGGGACAAGACCGCTGTCAAGACGTTTGGGCTTCAGATCAATCTTAAGGGCACAGCACCTTCTGGTGGTCCCGCAACGCCACCAACGACGATCGTGTACGTCGACGACATTTGGGTTGAATGAGGTATTCGACCAGGCCCGACCCTGGATAGGTTCCCAAAGTGAATCGCCCGGGCGATGCATTGCTGGGTCGAAGACGGAATCGAGATTGTGATTTCCGGTCTGAGACGAAACTGAGCCGCGTTGGGGGATAGCGGATGTGTTCATCCGCTATCCCGGCGCGGTTTCGGGGTGCACTGGCTACGTTCGGGCGTCGAAAAACGCTTAACGTGCGATAGCGTGGGTAAAACACATTGCCGCTAGATCGGGACTGCCGGCGATGCGGGCGTAGATGCATAGCGCGTAGGTACCGGCGGGAACAGCGCGGCGGGATTGCCGTTTTGCCGCTCATTCCAGGCGGCGCGGTATGCGCGATCGAACTCGAGCATCGCTTGGATCGCTCGCACCGGCGAAGGCGTCGATCTGGCTGCGATTCGCGGGTTCGGTTTGCGATTGGGGCGGCGCGGTCACCCCAGTTGGTCGGTCGACCGCGACGGCAGTTGCGGATGGCCGTTGGCGTTGCTAGCGCGCGACCAGATCAACCTGAGTCGCGCTACTCGCATCCCCGCCCAAGAATCTCCCAGCGACGACCGAAAAGCTCCCCGGCAGATCCGTCACCAAAAGCTCAAGCTTCCGCTCTGCCTCGCGCTCACTGGGCGTCTTTGCCAACCGCTCATCGGCGATCCACTCAGCCACCACCGCCGCCGTAGCCTCCGCACTATCCACGATCGGCACCGCATACCCCGCGAACTCCGCGGCGGCTTCCGCGATCAGCGTCTTCAACAACGGAAAGTGTGTGCACCCGAGCACGATCACCGACGCGCCCGCGGCGATCAGTGGCTCCACATAGCGGCGCACCACGAGGCGCGGCACTTCGCCGTCGATCCAGCCCTCTTCAGTCAGAGGCACGAGCAACGGCGCGGCCTGCGCGACTACTTCATATCGCGTCGACAATTGGCCCACTGCGCGCGGATACGCACCCGATGCGACCGTCCCTGTCGTCGCCAACACGCCGATCTTCGGCGCCTTGCCCGTGTTCTTTGCGATCGCGTCAATGGCCGACAAGGCCGCTCGCGCGCCAGGCTCAATCACGCCGATGATCGGCAGATCAAACTCGGCTCTGAGCGCCTCGATCGCGACGGCGCTCACGGTGTTGCACGCGACGACAATGCCCTTCACACCGCGCTCAATCAGCAGCTCCGAGCAGCCGCGCGCGTAACGCACCACGGTTTGCGCGGAGCGTGTCCCATAGGGCACGCGCGCTGTATCACCCAAATAGATGATGCGCTCGAGCGGCAGGGCGTTGAGCAGGGCGCGGGCGACGGTCAAGCCGCCCAATCCGGAATCGAAGACGCCGAGCGGCGCAGCGGGATCTCTCGGGCCGCGCATCGCTGTGGTCAGACGTCCTCGATTCGCAAAATGCGCGGCGTGCCTTTGAGAAACGCTTTGCCTTCGATTGCTTTTACAGTGCGGCGCACTGCGCCTTCGGTACAGCGATGCGTAATGATGCACACGGGCACTGCGCCGTCGGCCTCCAAAGCGCGGCCTTCTTGCACCATTTGTTCGATGCTCACGCCCTCGGCGCCCAATGCCGAAGCAATGTGCCCGAGTACGCCCGGGTGGTCACCTACCGAGAAACGCAAGTAGTAGCGCGTCTCGACCTCTTCGATCGGCATCACCGCGCGCTCCTTCAATTGGATGCCGCGCGTCGCCAATCCGGGCTGGCCTTCGATGCGCGAGCGAGCGACGTCGACCAAGTCGGCCACGACGCTCACAGCCGTCGGCATGTCGCCTGCGCCGCGGCCCACGAGCAAACACGGACCGAGCGCACGGCCTTCGACGAACACGCCGTTCAGCACGCCGTCGACGTTCGCGAGCACGCTGGTCTTGCGGACCAAGGCCGGATGAACGCGCAATTCGACGCGCTCGCCGCGGTCGTAACCGATGCCCAAATGCTTGATGCGATAGCCAAAGCGATCGGCAAACTTGAGATCGACTTCTTCGATCTCGCTGATGCCTTCGACCATGATGTCCGTGGCGTCCACGTTTGCGCCGAACGCGAGCATCGCCATCACGACCAGCTTTTGTGCGGCGTCGTGGCCACCCACGTCGAGCGTGGGATCGGCTTCGGCGTAGCCGAGTTCTTGCGCCTGCTTGAGCGCGACCGCGAAGCTCATGCCCTCACGCATGCGCGTCAGAATGTAGTTACAGGTGCCGTTGAGGATGCCGTGCACGCTATC
Source organism: Polyangiaceae bacterium (assembly GCA_035634635.1). Lineage (GTDB taxonomy): Bacteria > Myxococcota_A > Polyangia > Polyangiales > Polyangiaceae > PMG-095. Next base: position 13,025 of record DASQCO010000008.1, on the reverse strand, counting down.
GACCGAGTCGCTCGCAAGCGCTTCGCGCAGGGTGCGAATGATCGGGATGCCACCACCGACGGAAGCTTCGAACGCCAAATCGACGCGGCTACTGATCGCCTTCTCGACCAGCTCGGGACCATGCTTGGCGATCAGCAGTTTGTTCGCCGTCACCACGCCCTTGCCCGCCGCAATCGCTCGCTCGATGTAGTCGTACGCGGGGTGCTCGCCACCCATCACCTCGACCACGACGTCGACGCGCGGGTCGTTGAAGATCACGTCCGGATCGGTCGTGATCCATTCCTTCTTACACTCGGGAACGCGCGGCTTTGCCGGGCTCTTCACGAGCACGTGCGTGACTTCAATCTCACCGCCCGCGCGCAGGGCCAAAAAACTCTTGTTCTCTTGCAGCAGGCGCAGCACCCCGCCGCCGACGGTTCCACAACCGAGCAAAGCGATTCGAACAGGGGATTTTTCGCGTTCCAAAGTCACAGGACCTCCGATTTCAGGGCGGACAGTCGCGCGACTTCCCTTCCCCGGTCAAGCGCTTAGAGGATGCCTCCAAAAGCTGAGCAGGCAACTCTGCACCAACGTCCCAGAAGCACCAACCACCGCCACCACTGCCGGGACCAAACCCGTGAGAAATGCGCGGGGGCGCCGCCAGCCGACGCGACCTCATCTTCGGCCGAGGGTATGGGGCGGGGCTAATTGTCGAAATGAGGGGTTCGAGTTCAGAAATATGCTTCGGATCCGAAGTATTTTTTCGGTTTGGAACGGGGGTCGACTCGGTCGAGTAGCGACCGCCACTTCCATCGGCTCACCAACAAACGTACCAATTTGACCGCGTAAGACCGACCCCGCGCGAGACCGCCGCCGCGCGAGACCGCCGCCGCGCGAGACCGACCCCGCGCGAGACCGACCCCGCGAAACCGTTCACGGTCGCGATGGCTGAGGGGTTCCGCGTCGGACAAATACTTCGGATCCGAAGTATTTTTTCGATTTGAGGAGGGTCACCTCGGGCGAGGGTCCGTTCGCCAACAAAGCATCTCTCGCGAAACCCAGCTCTCTCAGCTTCGCTCTTCCTCCGAAAAACTGAGTCGCATACGGCCCACGCGGATTGGAATGTAACGGCGAGCCGAAGATCAACGGTGAGCGAGCTAAGTGTGCGACCGACGCGGATTGGAATGTGACAATTGTGAGCCATGCGGTGGGCACGCACCGTCGCAGCCTTCGGCGTCGCTTGCCGAAGGAGCCGGAATGCGCGGGAAAACCAGCGCTGAGCGAGGTGCGCTGCTGGATCGCGAGCGCCCACTCCCGCCTCTTGCTTGCGCTCTCGAACGAGGCCGCAACGACGCAGCCCTACCCCGCAGAACCGTTTTTCGCGGGCGGCTCTTGGGTGCTGACGTCACTCTCGGGCGCAACGAGCCCTTCGAGCCACGGTAGCTTGGGGCGGATGTGGGCCAAGATGGCGCGCTGAGGCGCGTTCTGCAGCTCGTTTTCCCAGCTGCGGATGCGCGGGCGCCCCGCGTTGGCCACGACCGCGATGGGCATGCCGGTGACGGGATCGCGATCGGCGACGAAGAATGAGTGGTGGTGGAGTTTGCCGTCGTCGCGCAGGCCGAAGACAGTCACGATGTCGAAGGGGCGGTATTCGTCGCGGTGGTCGTAGATATCGCGGAAGAACGCGGCGCGTTCGCGGAATGGGACGCGCTCGGCGAGCGTCGTTTCGGTGAATTCGAACCATTCCGGACGGGAGCGCGCGAAGTTGATGAAGGTTTCGACGCTGCGCCGGTTGTCTAGGCCGAAAGCGTCGAAATCGAGCGCGCCGCGCACGTATTCGCGGCGTTCGCCGCGCGGGCGGAAGCGCGCGCCGCTGGCGCGTTCGAGCGTGTCCGTCACGAAATCGATACACACTTGGGGCACGTGGGGACGGCCGCGTGAGTCGAACACCCAGTAGCTGTCGTCGTTGAAGGTGTAGCGATCGCGGCCGTCGAGGTAGGCGCGGCGCCAGGCGGGGCGCAGTTGGCCGTCTTGCTGGCCTTCTTCGGTTTTGGGTTCGTCGAAGGGCAGGCCTTCTTCGACTTCGTTTTTCACGACGCGGGCGAGCACTTCGGTGACGTGAGCGCGACGCTTGGCGAGTGCGCGCGCCTGCGAGGTCGCTTCGCGAACAGCGGGCGGGATGCGCTGGCACTCCAATTGTAACGTGCTGCCCGTGCGTTTGAACGCCGCGGGCAGCCAATCTTTGCCGAAGCGCAGCGACGCGACGACGCCGTTTTCGGTGATGCGCTGGAGCGCGATTTCGTCGCTGAAAGTCTGCGCCGCAGCGGCGCGCAGATCGACGTGCAACGCGGGACCGGGCTCTTTTCCAGGGACGTACACGCGATCGAAAAGCAAGAGCCGCGCGCGTTCACCGCGCATCGGGCCGTCCACGTACTCGTAGTCGAGATCGCGACGTTTCAGGGTCCAAACGTCGGCACCGCGCGCGAGCCGCAATTCGGGCTCGCGAAACAAGAGTCCGAGCGCCAGGTAGTTCACGAACAGGGCCGCCAGCGCGGGACGCTCGGCGTACAGATAGCCTTCGGTCAGAAAGACTTCGCGTGCGAGCTCGGGGCTCTTTTTGACTTGCGAGAGCACGCGCTCGAACGCGAACGCGGGGTGCTCCTCGACCTGCAGCTCTTCGCGCAGGGCTCGGGCTCGGAAGGAACCCACTTGCGTATCGAAATGAGGCGTTCGCACGAACGCGACGGGCTCGGCGCGCGCGCGACCGAGCAAGTAACCGCGTTCGAAACCCGCGTTGACGACCGCGCCGGGCAACGCGGGTTCGGCCTCGAGCTGGCTGAGTTTCGCGGCGCAGGCGCGGCTTTCGGCCGATTCAGGCTCGCGCGTCGCTTGCGCTGCGGCCGATTTCGGCTCGGTTTGGCGTTGGCCCTCGGGCAGTTCGCGGCGCTGGCAGGCCACGAGCAGCCCGGCGAAGCCGAACACCGTGGATAACCTTCTCCCTCTTTGCCAGCGACTCATCGCGAGACCAAGCCGAAAACGATAGCTCGTACGCGCGCCCGCCCGCAACTCTCCCCTAGTTTTTCTTCAACTAATGGTAATAGTCGGCCATGCCGCCAGAGACTCAGAGCGCCGCCACCCCCAACTTGGACAACAAGCGAACCCTCGCGATTGATATCGGTGGAACGGGCATCAAAATGATCGTGCTCGATGCCGACGCCAAGCCGGTGAACGAGCGCGCACGTCAACTGACCCCCAAGCCCGCGACCCCCGAGGCGCTCCTCTCCGTGATCAAGTTGATGGTCGTGGAACAGCCCGCCTTCGATCGCGTGGCCGTCGGCTTTCCCGGAATCGTCAAGCGCGGCGTCACCTTCAGCGCGCCCAACCTGGGCAACGACTTTTGGACCAAGTTTCCGCTGCAAGATCACGTGGAAGCGATCGTGGGCCGCCCCGTACGCGTGATGAACGACGCCGATCTGCAAGGCTACGGCGTGATCGAGGGCAAAGGCGTGGAGCTTGCGCTCACGCTCGGCACCGGTCTCGGCGCGGGGCTGTACGTGGACGGCATCTTGGTGCCAAACCTGGAGCTCGGTCACCACCCCTGGAAAAAAGAGAAGACCTACGAAGAGCGCCTGTGTGACGCCGAACTGAACGAAATCGGCAAGAAACACTGGTCCCGGCGCGTTTTCGAGATGATCGAGCAGCTCGAGCCCATCTTCAACTACGACATGCTGTACATCGGCGGCGGCAACGCGGAGCACATCAAGGGCGACTTGCCGAGCAACGTGAAGATCTTCACGAACGTCGAAGGCATGGCCGGCGGGGTGAAGCTTTGGACGACGGCTAAGGTCGTTTAGGGCGGCGCGGGGCGCGGGGCGCGAGGCGGACGACGGGGGGCGTCGCAGTTCGATTTGGGGATTGGCCGCCAAAACGCCAAAACGCCAGAAGAGGAGCAGAGATTTTTGGGGGGCGCGTTGTGCGTCGAGTTGCGGAGCGGTGACGGCGGGGTGGCGAAGATCGACGGGCGAGAGGGGATGACAGCCCTGCGACTGGGATTGACGCAGCTGCGTGATGCGGTTCAGGTCCCGGCCGGGCGCCGGGAAGTGGGTTCGCGGGCGCGCTGGGCAAAAGAGCGTGGCGAGAGAAAAACTTAGCAACTGTCACCGGTGGCGAGCCGAAAAGGCCGAAAACACGGTGGCATGCGGTCGCCGCGAAACCCGATGCAGAAATCACAGGGGTCTCAGATCATGACTTACAGGTATTGGCTATTATTTGGCTCGTTCGCGCTGGGTGCGACGCAGACCGTCGCGTGTTCGTCAGAGTTCAAGTCGTGTCAAACGACGCGGACGTGTGCCCCGGGCGGCGCGGGCGGTGTTGGCGGTACGGCGAGTAGCGGCGCGGGCGGAGTAGCCGCCAAGGGCGGCAGTGCCGGACTCGAAGTGCAGGCCGGCGAAGCTGGCGAAAGCAGCGGCACCGAAGGCGGGACCGGTGGGGCGGACGACAATGCGGACGACGCGGGCAGCGGCGGGATGGGCGACGATTCGAGCGTCGAGATGGTGCTCGAGATCGCGCCGCCTGCACTCGACACGGGTAAGACATACCTGCCCTTCAAGGGGAAGATCACGGCGAGTGGTGCGCAGCACTATAATTGGAGCATCACGAGTGGTGCCTTGCCAGCGGGGCTTGTGCTGCAAGGAGTGCAGACTGCCACTGTCACCATTGCGGGGACTCCGACTCAAGCCGGACAATTTCCGATCACACTCAGTGTGACGGATGGTGTGATTACTAAGAGCGTGGATGTGCCTTTGGGGGTGACTCACCCGGTATTGTTTCTTTCGGATCGCAATATCGCGGGTGTGAATGAGCTGTTCCTTGCGGAGATCGGCGCGGCGTCTGTGGACGCGCCGATGCAGTTGAGTGCGACTTTGCCGGCGGGTGGTGGGATCACGAGTTATGCGTGGTCGCCGGATGGGAGCAAAGTGATGTATATCGCGAAGCAATCATCCGGGGGCGCAGCGGAGCTTTGGGTGGCGTCGGTGGACTCGCCGGGGATTGCTCAGAGGGTGAGTGCGGGGGGAGTCAGTGTGAGTAAGATAGCCTGGTTGAGGGCGGGAAGTATCGCGTCGTATTTGACCAGCACTGGGGATGCCTACTTGGTTGACTTGTCGGGTTCGACGCCTGGGGCGAGCAAGCTTGCTGTTTCAAGTCCAGGCACGCCGAGTGCGCTGACTCCGTCGCCCAATGGGGTCTCGGTGATGGTCGGCACGTATAACTACGACAGTAACTCGGCCCTGTATCGTACGACCCTTAGCTATGTGACCTGGAACGCTGCGGCTCCCAAGTCGATCACAATCTACAAAGATGATATTGCCGAGGACCACCTCCACCTGAGTTATGATGGCCAATTCGGCGTCGCAGCGAACATAGTTGGCGCGAAATGGTGGGATTTGTCGCTGGCTTCGCCCGCGGGCACCGATTTTACAAACGAGAACAACCCTACCTTCTCCTTCAGTCCTAACGCGCAGGCCTTGGCATTTGTAAACCTCGTCTCCTCGCCCACCCCGCCCGCCCGTTTGGTACTCGGTACTTTTGCAGGCGGAACGATGCTGACTACTCCGCTCATTCAACCGGGCAGATGCACAGAAAATACTGCGGCCTTGCAGTGGTCACCTGATGGAAAGGACCTCCTCTTCAGGTGTGATCACGATATTCGCGGAATTGGCGACGCAATGCGCGCCAGTAGCACCTCAGTCGGCTCGGATTTCTCGCTGCTTCCGAACGACTTCTGGTCGAACACGTTCACTTGGGCAGCGAGTGTGGATTGGTCGCCGGACTCCAAGTGGATCGCCATTCGTGCCGATCGCGACGTGAAGAGTCAGTACGATTTGTACCTGGTCCGCCGATCGGCGCCGGGAGTTGCCTATAAGCCGCACGCCAACAGTGTCGGACCCGGCATCACAACGTGGACGTTCGCTCAGAATTCCCAATCGGTCGCCTTCGTCGGTACCGTTGCACCACAGAGCAACGCCGGACTCTACCTAAGCAAATTGCCAGCCAGCGGAGCGCCTTCAACGGCCGCGCTGGTTTCCGCGCCCGCAAACGCAGCGGTGCAAGACGATATCACCTGGCTACCCGGATCGCGCGTGATTACGTATCGCGCGATCGTCGCCGGCGCAGCTCAACTGTACGCAGTTCCTCTCACTGCTGACGGCACCGCTGGCAGCGCCCTTTCAATGAGTGGCGTCAGTGGCAGCGGCGTGCTCTCGTACCAACTGGCTCCCGCGCGGTAAGCATTCGCCGCACAAATTCAGGTCGAGAAAAAACTTAGCAACTGCAAGCAACGTCAAGCCGACAAACCGTGCAAACACGGTGGCACGTCGTCGCCGCGAAACCCAACGCTGAATTACCAAGGGTCTCAGATCATGGCTTACAAGTATTGGCTTCTATTTGGTTCGCTTGCGCTTGGCGCAGCACAGACGGTTGGCTGCTCGTCTGAGTTCAGGACATGCCAAACGACGCGCACTTGCGCGCCCGGCGGAGCTGGTGGCGTGAGTGGTTCGGCGGGGGACGGTAGCGGCGGCAGAGACGCGGCCGCGGGGCGTACCGCGATCGAAACCGGCGATGCTGGTGAGGGCGGGACCAATGGCGAAGAAGGCGGCGCTGGGGGTGCCGGCAGCGGGGACGACGCTGGGAGTGGCGGGATGGCGGGCGATTCGAGTGTCGAGTTGGGGCTCGAGATCACCCCGCCGAGTCTCACCTCGGGCAAAACGTATGTGCCGTTCACGGGCAAGATCAGCGCGAACGGCGCAGCTCAATATAGTTGGAGCATCGCCAGCGGCACGCTGCCCGCGGGGCTGACGCTACAAGGTGCGCAATCAGCCAGTGTAACGATCGCCGGTACTCCGAGCGAAGCTGGTCAGTTTCCGATCACTCTGAGCGTGACCGATGGGTCGACGACGAAGACCGTATACCTGACTTTAGTTGTCACTCACTCCGCGCTGATTCTGTCGGATCGCAATGCCAGCGGAGTGAATGAACTCTTTCTTACCGAGATCGGCGACGCCACACCGACAGCGCCTGTTAGGTTGAGCGCCAGCCTTCCGACGGGCGGCACGGTTTCGAACTACGCTTGGTCGCCTGACGGGAGCAAGGTGATGTATGTCGCGACGCAGTCTTCGGGCGGCGCGGCGGAGCTTTGGGTTGCTTCAGTAGCGTCTCCGGGCGCTGCACAGCGAGTGAGTGCGCAAGGCGTCAGCGTAACTCAAGTCGGATGGCTTGGCGCGGGCAACATCGCGGCGTACGCGACGACATCGGCGGATGCTTACCTCGTTGATCTGTCCGGGGCGACACCTGGCACGAGCAAACTTGCCATCACGGGCTCGAGCGTCACCAACATTGCCGGCGCCGGGATCTCTGGTTTCGTCTCGTCCCCGAACGGAACTTCGATTGCTATTCTCTACTACGTACCGATGCTCGGCGAGGTGTACGCTTATGTGTACGCGAGCTGGACGGCTGGAACGGTGACATCTGACAAATGGTCCCAAGGGGCATCGGACTTCACGGGCTTCAGTTTTGACGGCCGCTTTGTGGCTCTAACCAATAGCGGCATCGGCCAATGGATGGACACGTCGCACGCATCGCCGGCCATCAATGAGCTGGGGCCGAGTTTTTCGGGCGCTTGGAGTCCCAATTCCAATTCGCTCCTCTACTATGGGGATTTTGTCTCGTCTGACGACCCGGCGAGACTCAAGTTGGGTACTTTCAATGGTGGAACGCTCACATCCACGCAGCTCGTTCCGCCGAGTGCCTGCAAGTCGGTGTTTGTAAAGCCATGGTCGCCGAACGGCAAAAATGGCCTCTTCACGTGCGGCAGAGACCTGCGCGGCATCGCCAACGTCGCCAGTGCGTCAGCGGGCACGGACTTCTCGCTGCTCCCGAACGGCTTCTTGCCCAATGCCTTCACGGACCTCTGGGACACAAGTTGGTCGCCCGACTCGACCTGGGTCGGCATGTCTACCGACCGTGACGTCGACAAACAAAACGACCTCTACCTCATCCGCTGGTCCGCCCCCGGCGCCACGTACAAAGCCCACGCCAATAGCATCGGCAGCGGCGTCGCTACCTACGCTTTCGCGCCAAACTCCCAATCCGTCGCATTCGTCGGTACAATTAGCCCCCAAACAAACAGCGCGCTCTACCTCACCAAACTCCCCGCGAGCGGCGCTCCCGCCTTTGGCACCCTCATATCCTCCCCCGCCAACGCGATCGTTCAAAACGACATCAATTGGCTGCCGGGCTCGCGCGTCCTCACCTATCGCGCCTCTATCTCCAACGCCACCCAGCTCTTCGCCGTCCCCATCGCCCCCGACGGCACCGCGGGCACCCCGATCTCGATCAGCGGCATCAGCGGCACTGGCGTCACCTCATACCAACTCGCTCCGACGCAACACTGAGCGTCTCAAGAAACCTCGCCGAGATCCTGAGATCTCGGCGAGACGAGCTCAACGGCGCTCTACTTGATCGGCGCGAGCTGATAAGAGCTCACGGTGCCCATCGCGCCACTCACGGGCACCACGCTTCCCGGGCTCCCATCCGCGTTCACCGATACCGCAAACAGCTGGGTTGCGCCGGCATCAGTGGCACGATACGCAATCACGCGCGAACCCGGCAACCAATTGACGTCGTTCTGTACTACCGCGCTCGCCGGCACGGACGCGATGACCGCGTTCGACGGTGCTCCGCTCGCTGGCAGCTTAGCGACGTACAGATCAGCATTCGCATACGGGCTCACCGTGCCCACGAACGCGACCGCTTGTGAGTTTTGAGCGAACGCCCACGACGTCACTCCGGCGCTGATCGACGTGCCGTGCGGCTTGTACGCGACGCCGGGCGCGGACCAGCGGATCAACTGCAGATCATATTGCATGTCTGCGTCGCGATCGGCGCGTACTGCGACCCACTTGGAGTCGGGCGAGAAACCGGTCGCGGGCGTGTCCGTGTATGTTTTCGACAAGAAGCCGCTCGGCAAGAGGGAAAAGTCCGAGCCGGCCATGGCGGTGGGGAGATTGCTGATGCCGCGGACGTCGTTTGCGCAGACGTAGAGGCCGTTTTTGCCGTCGGGCGACCAGCTGAGTTGCGAGCTGTAGCAACTGACGCCCGTGACGAGTGGAGCCTTGGTCATTCCTGAGCTCGCGAAGTCGGCGCGCGAAACGTCGTAGGACGGGCCGGTGCCGGTGCCCAGAAACACTGACTGCGTGCTGGGGTGCCAAGCGAGGTTGATGCCGTTCTGCGAAGGGAGCGAGTTGCCCATGGGGGCCGCGATCGAATGATCGAACCAGTAGCCGCTTGGGCCGCTGGTGATCACTGAGTACCGACCGTCGTAGCTGTAGTAGGGGCCACCGCCCTGCACCGTCATGAGCGGCACGGCTGACGCAGTGCCACTTGCCCACGTCGCATAACTGATGTCGTTTGCGTTCATGCCGGGCAGCTGGATCCCAACCGAGGTGCCGTTCGGCGAGGGGCGGAGTGTCGCAGAACTGCCCTTGCCGGTGACCACGAGTTTGCCCGGCGTGGGCGGCGACATCTTCAGGTCGGTGAGGTACGTGTCGCCGCCAGCCATGGAGTATGCGGCGATGTTTCCCGCGGCGAGCCAAGCGAATTGACCGACGCCAGCACCCGCCGGGGTGATGCGCTGCGCGGTGCCCGGTGCGGCCAAGGACGCAACCCAGAGCTCCGACACTCCATTCGCAGGCTCGATCGCGAGATACATGACTTTGCTGCCATCGGGCGACCAGGCGTAGCTAGTGATGCCGCCACCCGTCGGAAAGCTGGCGTTGAGTCGCACTGGTGGAGCCGCTGTGTCGCCGCCAATGTCCGTGATGAAGAGTTCGTTCACCCGGCTGACGTTGCGATCCGAGAGGAAGATCGCGGTGTGCGTGATGACTAGGGTTACATCCACGCTCTTCGTCGTCACGCCGTCGGTCACGCTGAGTGTGATTGGGAATTGGCCGGCTTCAGTCGCGGTGCCGGCAATCGTGACGGTGGCTGATTGTGCGCCCTGGAGCATCAACCCGGCGGGTAGAGTGCCTTTGCTGAGACTCCACGTGTACTTGACGGCACCACTCGCGCTGATCGCGCCCGTGTACGCGAGATACGTTTTTCCAGCGGTAAGACTCGGCGGCGTTATCGCGAGGTTCGAATCGACGCTTGGCTCGCCTGCCATGCCGCCAGCGCCAGCGTCCGCTGCGCCCGCTTCGCCTGCCGCGCCGCCCATGCCTCCCTCGTCACCAACGCCGCCCTCACCTGCTTCCGCGTCGACTCCGGCATTGCCACCGCGACCGCCAAAGGTGTCACCAGAGGTTCCACCTTGATTGGCGCCGCCTTTGCCGCCTGAGCCACCGAAATGGCGTTCTGTGCCGCCGCACCCTGCAAAGCCCAGCAACACCAATGCGAACCCAGCAACGGACAAGCTCGTACGAGACATCGAAACCTTTCCCAAGAAAGCCAAGGCTTTCATAGTAGCAAATGCTGCGCGAGCGACATCTTTCCCGATGGACTCGCTGAGCATGTTCACATCACCGGTCGAAAGCGCCCGCATTTTCCGCGGTGGTTAGTTGTGGGTCTTCGCCGTTTTGCTCTCTCTTCCAATCTTCGAACCGAACCTCGACGCCGAAGGCTCTGACGCCTTCCGCAGGTCCTCGTGACCATCAAAAAAACAAGCCGACCAAACGGTTTCAACACGAGCCGGTGCGCCGATCACCTTGAGAATCGCTTGCGTTTTTTCGAGGCGCGGCGGGCTCGCTTGACAGCGGCGCTTCGCAGCCCTCGTCTAGAGCAATGAGGCGGATCGTGGGTCGGGCGCTAGTCGTCCTGGTGCAACTCGTTGGTGTGGCCGCGGTTTGGTCGTGTTCATCCGAGGAGAAGCGGCAAGGCGTGCGTGCGGTGGGTTGTTCGCTCAATAGCGAGTGCGATTCGCCGCTGAAGTGCATCTTTCAACGGTGCCATGGGGCATGCGCCGAGACCGGCGATTGTGAAACGGGTGAGCGCTGCGTGCGGCTACCGGAGGGCAATGTCTGTCAATTGCCGAGCGAGATGCAGTGCACGTACACTTCGGAGTGTCCCGATCCGCTGAAGTGCGCGGTCGACAGCAAATGCCGAGCGGCTTGCATCGGTAAGAGTGATTGCTTGGACAATCAGCTGTGTGTCGTTGGTGTGTGTGCCGATCCGGACCAGATCGACTTGAACACGGGGTCGCTACCGGTGACCAACTCGCACGGCTACCAAGGCGGAGGCGGCGCATCCAATGGCGGCGGCGGGTCGTCGAACGGCGGACGCGCCGGCGCGAGCAGCAACGAAGAAGGCGGTGCCAGCGGGGCCGGCGGTGCTGGTGGCGCGGACGACGGCGACTCGATGGGCGGAGCAGATAACGGCGGAACTTCGAGCGTCGACACCGCGGGCACCGGCGGCCAGAGCGTCGCGGGAGCCGGCACAGGCGGAGGCGGCACGCCGTCGACGTGCGCGGCCGGAGCCGGCGTGGTGGGCAATTTCAAGGCGTCGAACCTGCCGCCCTCGTTCGTTGCGCCGAGTGCCGTGAAACCAATTGTGATCGCGAACAACAACTGCGTGTTCGACACGGACTCGTTGACCGCTACGGGTTGCGGCGGCACGTTCGCGACGGACACCGCATCGAGCGCTGTCACCTTGAGCGACGGACGGAGTGCGGCGGTGCTCACGGTCGCGAGCTTCAATCTCAACGCTGGCGTCACCTTCACATTCGGCGGACAGCGACCGCTGATCCTAGTCGCGAACGGGCGCATCGAGATCAACGGCACGATTCGCGCTCGAGCCAGCGCGACGAATGGCGCTTGGGGCGGCGGCGCACCCGCGGTTTCAACGGGCGATCACGTCGGGTTCACGCCGCTGTCCGGTGGCACCGGCGGAGGTGGCAAGGGTGACAGTACCGTCACGGGCCTCGGCGCGGGCGGCGGCGCATTTTGCGGTCCCGGAGGTCACGGGTCCGAGGTCAGCGGCGCAGCTGCTCCAGGAAGCGGCGGCGTTTCGTACGGCAATGCAAGCTTGATCCCACTAGTCGGCGGGTCTTCTGGTGGCAGCGCGGTCGGTGGCTTTGCGACGTCAGCGAACCACGGTGGCGGCGCGCTTCAGATCGTGTCCGGCGATACGATTCAGATCGGGCAGCTCGGCATCATCGACATGGGCGGCGGCTTTCCCGACAGCCCGGGCAAGAGCGTCTCGGGTGGCGGCGGTGGCAGCGGCGGCGCGATTCTGCTCGAGGCGCCGTTCGTCAACGTGCTCGGCGTGCTCGCCGCAAACGGTGGCGGTGGTGGCGGCGGTTACCTCGAACACGGCGATCCTGCGAACGCGAGCGCAACACCGGCAGCGGGCGGCGGTCTCGGCGGCGTGGGCGCCGCAGGTGTCAGCATCGCGGGCGGCGATGCGAATCCGTACACCGGCACTCAGTACGCAGGCGGCGGCGGTGGCGGCGCGGGTCGGATTCGCATCAACGTCGGCTGCGGTGGCACGTTGACGGTCGACGCAGCGGCGGTGATTTCTCCCGCGCAGAGCACGGGCTGTTTCAGTGCCGGCACGCTCGAGTAGAGCGCGCACCAACGAAAACGCCCGAGAGTTTTCACTCTCGGGCGCTTCGACTGTTACGCGCTCGACTTACGCGGCTTCAGTTCGTGCTGGGTTGCGGCGAGGTCTCTTTCTTCGCCACTTCGTCGAGGTACGCTTGGCTCGGCTGGGGCATGCGCTCCAGGGCGGCTTCGAGGACCTCGTCGAGCTTGTGCACGAACACGAATTCGAGTTCGTCGCGGACTTCCTTGGGCACTTCGTCCAAGTCAGCCTTGTTGCGCTCGGGAACGAGCACGCGCTTGATGCCTGCGCGGTGAGCGGCGAGGGTCTTTTCTTTCAAGCCGCCGATGGGCAGCACTCGACCGCGCAGTGAGATTTCGCCGGTCATGGCGACGTCGTGGCGGATGCGAATGCCGGTGAGCAGCGAGACGATGGCCGTGAACATCGTGATGCCTGCG
>DASQCO010000007.1:0-26742 GCA_035634635.1 Polyangiaceae bacterium | reverse complement strand
GAGAAACGCGGCATCACCACGCTCTCACCGCTGGTACAGCTGGTCGCGAAGCTGCACGACGTGCAAGCGCGGGTGCGCCTCGATCGAGTCTCCGGCGATCGCGACGAGCGTTCGCTGCGCAGTGCACTGATCAGCGCGATTTCGGCAGCGTAGCTCGGAGCGCGAGCGCTGTGTTGCGCCAGCGAGGCAAGTGTTCCGCCGAGTCCCAGGCCGCGTGTCGAAGCTGCTCGCGCAGGGCTCGATCCGCCGTGAAACGACCGAGCGTTGCGTCGAGACCGCTCGCGTCGTTCGGCTCATAGAGTAGGCCTGCGCCGGTACGGCTCACGAGCGCTTCGGCCGCGCCCACGCGGGCAGCGATGAACGGCACTGCCGCCCAGAGCGCTTCGCTCAGCACCATGCCGTAGCCTTCGAGCAGCGAGGGCAGTACCAAAGTGTCCGCGAGCGACAGTTGCTCGGCAACCTCGGCTGCATCGAGCGGACCCAACCAGTGCACGCGATCGGCGATTTGCGCGTCCGCGACGAATGCGTGCACCCGTGCGGCGTAGTCGCGCTCCAATTCGGCACCGACCAACACGAGCTCCACGCGCGCGTCCGAAAGCCGGGCGAATGCGCGCGTCAGCTCGAGCACGCGTTTGCGCGCCAAGATGTTGCCGACGAAGAGCAGTCGCAAGCGCCCGCTCGGGGACTCTTGCGCGATGCTCGGTGGGCGCGCGAAGCGATCTGCGCCGGGCTCGGCGACGGTCGTCCCCTGTGCCAGACCTTCATGTTCCAGGCGAGCAGCGGTCACATGGCTAGTTGCGACGCACACATCGGCCGCGTCGATTGCCGTTTTTTCGAGCGCCAGCAGCTGGTCATGAAGCGGGCCGGGAGGGTGCTCCCACGCGCTCAGGTGGTGAATCAGCAGCACGCGCCGCACGCTCGCTGGCGCGCTCTGAAACATCGGACCGAGCTCACGGAAGCACAGCTCGTCACCGACCACCACGTCGTACTCGTCCGCGCGAAGCTGCGGCAATCGGCCGCCGTTCGGTTCGAGCGATAGGACGGTTACGGTGTCACCCAACGCGCGCAGTTGCTCGACCACCAAGCGGTCGTAGATGTAGCCGCCGCTCACTTGATCGAGCGAACCGTAGATGACCCAAGCAACGCGCAGCGCCGACACGCGGTGCATCCTAGCCGAGCCTCGCGCAAGTCTTGCGCGTCGCGCGCAGTCGCTGCGCGCGTTCCGGAAATCGCTTGAAATGTGGGCGCTGATTGCCAAGGTACGAGTGTTGCAAGTGCTGACGAGAAGTGATGTGACGATGCCGTTCGACCTTGCCCGCTTTCGGTTCTCTCCCTTCCTGCTCTTGGCGATTGCCTGCAGCGCGCCCGCTGAGTCGACGGACAAGCCCGTCACCGAGCCGTCGGGCTGGGCTGATGAGCTCGCCTTGCCGGTCGCGCCGGATCTGAATCCAGATCCGCACGTGATCGAGGTGAACGTCGAGGCTCGCCTGGGTCAGGCTGAGTTCATCTCCGGCAAACTCACCCAGGTCTGGACGTACAACGGCGGTGTGCCCGGCCCGCTCCTGCGCGGCAAAGCTGGCGATCGCCTGATCGTTCACTTCAAAAACTCGCTGCCCGAGGCGACATCCATTCACTGGCACGGCCTGCGGATCCCAAACGACATGGACGGCGTTCCTGATCAGCCGTACCCGCCGGTCGCACCGGGACAAAGCTTCGACTATTCGTTCGTGTTGCCGGATCCGGGAACGTATTGGTACCACCCGCACGTGGCCTCGGCCGAGCAGCTCGGGAACGGCTTGTTTGGCCCGCTTATCGTCGATGATCCGAACGAGCCCAAGGGACTCGGCGAGGAAGCGGTGTTGGTGCTCAGTGACATCGGCTTGTTCGACGATGGGACCCTCACGCCGGCGGATAGCGGTGGTGAGTTCGGCACCCTCTTCGGGCGCGAGGGCACGATGATGCTGGTCAACGGCAAGGTCGTGCCCACGCTGCACGTTCGGCCGGGGCTACGCCAACGTTGGCGCATCATCAATGCCGCCAAAACGCGCTATTTCGAGATGCACCTCCCGGGTAACCAATTCACGCGCATCGGTAGCGACGGCGGCTTCATCGAGTCGCCGCAGGTCTCGGACAGCGTATTCCTCACGCCGGCGCAACGCGCGGACGTCATCGTGGAGCCGCAACCCGCGGCTAACGCAACGCAGGTTGCGCTGCGCTGGCACGCCTACGACCGCGGCTTCGGCACTGCCTTCAATCGCCCGGATGAAGACATCGTTCGCCTGGATTTCGTGGGCGATCCCGTGATTGCGCCGCCGCTCCCGGCACTTCATCGCGACATTCCCGCGCCCGACACGACGAACGCGCGCGCCATCGACATCTCGCTCACCGAGAACCAATTGGCCGATGGCACCGTGGTGATGGGAATCAACGGTGTGCCGTCGTGGGACGCCGAGCCAATCATGACGCCGATGGGCGAGCGCCAAGTGTGGACGGTCAAGAACACCTTCGAATGGGACCACCCGTTTCACATGCACGGCTTCTTCTTCCAGGTGCTCGACGTGAACGGCGTTGCGCCTGCCGTGCGTGAGTGGCGCGATACGGTGAACGTCCCTGTCAATGGCACCGTACGCTTCCTCGTCAACTTCGACGAGCGACCCGGAATGTGGATGTTCCACTGCCACATCTTGGACCACGCGGACGCGGGCATGATGGGGATGGTTCACTTGCATTGAGGGCTTCGCGGCCTCGAGCGCGCCCGCGCGGCGAACTTCGATGAGGCGTAGCGACGTGGGTTCGGAGTATCCTGCTTCGAGGCTCAAACTCGATGCTGCTCGTCGCTCTCAGTTGTTTGCAGGGTCGGACTCAGGCGGACGCTTTCACTGAACTCGCTCGTTTACCCGCAGACGGCATTCAGCTCACGCCCGGTAATCTCCCGTCAGCGAACTTTCGCGAGCTGACCTGCGGCTATCGCGGAGAGCTTCGTTATCATCACTCCTTTAGTTGGGAGCACTATCGCGCTGAAGTTTACGACGCGGCGGGGCGCACGCCGAAATTGCCGCGAGATTGGTCGGTCCATCCGCCGCTCGTGAAGCACCCGGTTGCGTTCGGTGACTGGCTCAATGGCGCGCTCGAAGTCGACGCGCTGTGCGAGGTCATGTATCCCGGCAATCTGCTCGGACAGGACGCACAAGTGCTGGCCGCGATGGCTAGCGGGTTGCGCTTAGCCGTCGACATTTCACACCTGCACATTCAGCGCACTCGTGGCGATTTGCGTGATGCGACGTTGGCCCAATTGCTCGACTACACTCGAATCGAAGAGGTGCACGTGTCACACAACCTTGGCCGTGCTGACAGTCACTTGCCGCTGCAACGCGAAACACCCTGGCTCGATTGGGCGCGCGAACGCATGCATGGCGGCACACCCACCGTGTTCGAGAGCCGAATGCACGAGCACCAAGCCCTCTGGGCATCGCAACTCGAGCTCCTGCAATGAGCGAAGAACAACCGCCCTCTCGCGTCCTACGCCAGCAGTTCCAGGACGAGTATGCGCTGCCGCTCGCGCGAGCGATGTTCGAGCTCGAACCCCGTTGCCAGAGCTTGCTGATTACGGTCGGTCAATACTGGTGCGACGAAGCCAACGACGCCGTGCATTGCGAGACCATTGCTTGCCCGGAGCGCGATCCGACTTGGCCGCTCGCGGGCCAAGTTCACCCCGGCGCGGTAGGCCACGAAGAAGCTTTGCGCGCTCAGTTCGAAGTAGACGACGACGGTGAACCGTACGACCTGAGTCAAGTGCAGGACGGCTTGTTCTGCCGCGCGAACGAGAAAGCATTTGGTCAAAAGTTCTTCTGCTTCTTGGACGACAACACGGACATGATCGTCGCCTTCGCGTCTTATTGCCGCGAGGTCGGCGATCAGGAGGAGCCGCGCTGGCGCTCGCACACGCCCTACGGTTTGATTCGTCGCCCACTCGAGGGTGCGCCACCGACGTTCGAGGTGATCGGCCAGATGTACCGGCCCGAGTGGGAGGATCGCTGGGACGCCGTCGAGCGAGGGTACCTAATGCCCTTCGAGGACAACCCCCCGCAAGGCAAGCGTGAGGCCACGAGCGAGCCTGCTAAGTCGAAGTTCGTTCAGCGGCTGCTGCTCATCATCGTCGTTTGGACTGCCGTTCTCGTGCTGCGTCGGTTGCTCAGATGAGCGAAGAAAGGCCGCCTTCCCGCGTGCTTCGTCAGCGCTTCGATCGCAAGTATGCGCTGCCGCTGGCTCGCGCGATGTTCGAGCTCGAACCCCGCTGTCAAAGCGTGCTCGTCACTGTCGGTCAGTTTTGGTGCGACAATGCGATAGACGCCGTGCATTGCCGATTGGTCGCTTGCGCCGAGCGCGATCCGACTTGGCCGTTCGCCGGTCAAGCTCGCGCTGACGCATTGGGAGACCTCGCAATTCTGCGCACACAGATCGAGTGGACTGCCAAATACGGTGAAGAACCCTACGGTTTGGATCAGGTGCAGCGCGGCTTGCTCGATGATGCTCGCCAGCGAGCGTTCGGCGACAAGTTCTTCTGCGTGCTCCACGATAACTCCGACATGATCGTCGCGTTTGCGTCTTACTGTCGGGAGGTGAGCAATCAGGATGAACCGAGCTGGCGCTCGTACACGCCCTACGGCTTAGTCCGCCGCCCACTCCAGGGCGAGCCCGCGACTTTAGAGGTGATCGGTCAGATGTACCGGCCAGAGTGGGAAGATCGCTGGGACGTTCTCGAGAACGAGGGCATCATCTCCCGCGAACAAGCTCGTTCGCGCCGCGAAGAAAGCGTCTGACGCGCGCCGCTACACGATGGAGCTGCCTCGGTAGATCTCGTCTACCGAAAGCTCGGTCGCGAGGCTCGACAAAGCAAGCTTGCCTCCGCCAATGGCCACCCGAGTCACCCAAGTGCCATTCGCGGCTCGCGAGTGCAGCGTCAGACGCCGCTCGCGATGCGAGACGATGAGGTAGTCCCGAAGCGAGGGAATCGTCTGATAGCTCTCGAGCTTCCCGGTTGTATCGTATTCTTCGGAAGAGTCGCTGGTCACTTCGAGCAGCAGCGTTGGGTTCAGCGCCGTAGCTCGCGGGCTTGGCGGATGCTGTTCGAGCTTGCCGCAGACCACCGAGCCGTCCGGAAACGTCGCCATGCCGGTAGCTTCCACGTAGAGGCGCAGATCGGAGCTGTGGACGCGACATGGCTGATCACCTACGGCGTTGGCGAGGGCGCGCAGAACTTGCACTGCGAGTGCTGAGTGGTCCTCGGTCCCGCCGGCCATCGCATAGATTTCACCGTTCAAGTACTCGTGCTTCGTCGGGCTCGACTCTTCGAGCGCCACGTAGTCCGCGTACGTGTAGCGGTGGAGGCGGCCAGATTGCACCATGCGTCCCGAAGCGTATGCCAACGCACCTCGAGGCGCCAGGATGCCCCGCGGGGTGCGTTGCCTTACCTCTGACCGCCCCCTCTCACTCTCTCGAAAAGCGAGAGGGAAGAGTTCAGTAGACGGCGGCGACGAGTTCGGCGCTTTCGTCGTCGTTCAGGTCGGAGGCGAGCGCGTAGCCGACGCCGCGGTGTTCGGTGGCAGCGATGGAGACGCCGCGGCGGCTGCCGACGTACACCGGCTCGTTGCGCACGGTGCGCGCCTTCAGGCGGCTCTCGATGGGTACGCGCGTCGAGTTGTAGACGTAGAGGGTGACGTGTTTGCCGCCGACCATCGTGTAACGCAGTGAGGCGGCGTGGAGGTTGTTGACGGGCACCACGTTGGCGCCTTCCCAGCGCGCACCGTAGGCCTTGAGGCTCGGGAAGTTGAGCGGCACGCCCACTTCAGGCTCGAGTTGGCTGAGCAACGCGGGCTCGGTGACGCGCGGGCCGCGCGCGTTCATGTGGTGGTCGACCAGCTCTTCGAGCAGTTGATCGGCGGTGCTCAGGCTCGCGGAGCTGGCCGAGACGGGGCGCTCGGTTTGCGCTTGCTTGCCCGTGGACGCTGCCCAAACCAAGGTCAGCGCGGCGGCAGCAGCGACGGGCACCACACCGCGCCAGGAGAGCATGCGCGGGTGCTGCGCTTCACGCTCGACGACCGCATCGAGTCCTTCTTCACGCAGCACTTCGGCGCGCAGCGCATCCGCAATGCGTGCTTCGAAGTTGGGCATCACCGGCGCGGCGGCACGAACCGCGTTGCGCACGCTGAGGTGCATTGCCTGGTTGAGCCGAATGCGCTCACCACAGGTGTCACAGTCGACCAAGTGCTGCTCGACTTCGAGCAGTTTGTCGGCGGCGAGTTCTTCGTCACCGAAGGCTTCGAGCAAAGGCGCGATTTGACGACAAGAGCTGGTCATGAGCGGGCGACTCGCTTCTCGCGGTACTGCGAGAGATCGATCACGGGTTCTTGTTTGGCGGTCTTTTCGGCGGTTTCCCCGACGAGCGCTTCGGGACCGACAATGCCGAGCGCGCGTGCGTGTTCGTACAAGCGGCCCTTGAGCAGGCGACGGCCGCGATGCAGACGAGACATCACGGTGCCAATCGGACAGCCCATGATGTCGGCAATTTCTTTGTAGGAGAGCTCTTCCACGTCCGAGAGGACGACGGCCAAGCGAAACTCTTCCGGCAGCTCATCCAAGATGCGCTTGATCTCTTGTTCGAGCATCGGCCGCAAGGCTTGCGATTCCGGATCGCGCATCGACTCCATGGTCGAGGCGCTGATCCAGCCATCCGCCAGCGGGTCGGCATCCGGACCATCCAACACGCTGCGCTCGAGGCCGCCGCGGCGATAGCGATTGATGAAGGTGTTGGTCAGGATCCGCAGCAGCCAGGCGCGCATGTTGGTGCCAGCCTCGAACTGGTCACGCGCGCGCATCGCCTTCAACAAGGTGTCTTGCACCAGGTCTTGGGCGTCCGCCGGGTTCCGAGTCAGGCGCGATGCGACACCCAGGAGGGCGCTCAGTTGACTGGTCGCCAGGGTCTCGAATTCACGCGCCGAAATGCTGACTTTGCGGCTCATTGGGTTCCCTTAGCCAACCCGACCCCGGGCCAACCTATTCCCGATTTTCTGGAGGCTTTCCTTGGCCGCGTTCGAGGCTGTCCAAGCGTTCGGAAAGACGCTTTACTTCTTGCTCAAGCTCGCGAAAAGCCGCGAAATTTGGCAAAACGGCGCGAATTCGCTCGTCGATCGTGGACTGCCACTGTTCCAGTGTCGCGCGAAAACCTTTGCCCTCTTTGCCTTGGGACATGTCCTCATCCTCTCGCGGCGGCACCGACGAAACTGGTGACGCTGGTGATACCGGCGGCTGCGACCCCGAACCCGACCCAGCCTCGGGCATCAGCTTGCCGATGGGACCTTCACGCAGTTGGGTCAGGATGCGCTCGCCCTTATTGCGGATCAGCGCTTTGAGTGTGGACAGCGGGATGCCGCGCGGCTTGGTGCGCAACTCCTCGGAAATGATCAGCGCGAGCGTGACGTCGGTTTTGTCTTCCTTCGTCGCGTTATCGATGATTTGCACGTCCTCGCCCTCGCGGATCATCTCCGCGATTTGGAGCAACGTCACATAGCTCGAACCTTTGGTGTCGTAGAGCTTGCGGTTCGAGTAGCGCTTGATGATTCGTCGAGGAGACGAGGGAGGCGCGCTGTCCGATATTTCGCCGCTAACCATGTCTTTTTTACCAGCCTGAGCTCGTAAGCATGGCGCACGGCGTCAAGCAGGTCAAAGGGTTGCGCGCAGGTTTCGCTCGGCCGCGACAACGCCGGCCTGGGACGCTCATACCTACACTGTCCCCGTTCTGATTTTTTGATGGTCACGCGCCACGTCGCGTGGCGTCTCAGCCTTCGGCGGCGTGGACGGCTTTCGAGATTTCTACGCGGAGCGGCGCAGCGAGTGCGTGGGAACGCGGTAACCCTCGAGCTCCGACTCGCACATCTCGACCACGAACTCGAGGAAGCCGGTGAACGACTCACTGCGCACCCCGACTTCGTTGACCCAAGCCACGACTTCGCATTCGCCGTCGGCTCGGATCACGTTGGGGTTGAACGCGAACAGCGTCGTGCCCTGCAGATCGATGCCAAACGGGACGATCGGCGCACGCTCGATTCGCGAAGGGGGCGCCAAGTGCGGCACGGGCGTCTCCGCGGCTTCGAACACCGCGCGGGCCATGTCCTCGTACATGCGCTTGCCCAGGTTCGCGG
The DNA here is from genome assembly GCA_035634635.1 of Polyangiaceae bacterium. GTDB lineage: Bacteria > Myxococcota_A > Polyangia > Polyangiales > Polyangiaceae > PMG-095. The sequence continues at coordinate 18,544 of DASQCO010000007.1, read as the reverse complement.
TGCCCAGCAACGTGGCACCTTCGAAGAAGCGCGGCCATCCGTCGTGCAGCGCCAAGAACTCGCGATACGACGGCGGCAGTGGGTGCGCGATGCGCTCCTCGACTGCGCTGATCGCACTCTGCGAGGCGCCCGGATTCGGCACCAAGCCGATGTCGCGGTACGGCGCGAGGCGCAAAATTTCCGTCTGAAGTTCCTTGGTACGACGCAAAAGACTCGACAAATTTGCCATTTGGTTCCTCTTCAGACTGACGCTCGGTCGAGGCCCGGCCGAACTCGAATCACCAAAGCACAGCGCGTTCGCTCGACCCAAAATTTCGGCGGTCGAATCCGCTTATTGGTCCGCCGTGCGCGGCTCACGCTAATGGGCGATGGGTGCGTCTCTCTGTCTGTGCTGCCGCGCTTCGACCGTTCGCTTTGTGCGCGTTCGCCCTCAGCGCCGGTTGCGACGCGCGTGACAGCTCGCCCAATTTGCTCGAGGTCACCGATCTGAATCCCCACGTGCTCGAGGTGGGCGATCGTCTCACCCTGACGGGTTCGGGGTTTCCCGAGGGCCGAGCCGCGAAGGTGACGTTTCAGGGCGAAGTGTTTCGCGCGGGTCAATCGCCGCTGCACGACGTGAAGATTGTCGCGACTGCCGCGGCGAGCGATCCGCATTCCATCGCCGTCACGCTCAATGCCGAACTTGCCCGCGAATTTTGCGGCGTGGGGGACGCCGTGCACGCGACGTTCCGCGGCGCGACCACGGCCGCGTTTCAAGCGCGTGAAGCCGGAGCACCAGCAGTTCGCGGCACGCTCGAGGGCGTCGTGTTGGACGTGAACCCGGCGCTGATCTCTTCAGCGGCGTTGGCCGCGCACGAAGCCGAAGCTCAGCGCTTCGCCGAGTACGCCGGCATGACGGTGGTGCACTCCGCGGAACGTGACGTGCTGCTCATCGACACCATCGAGCCAGAGGGGCGTGCCTCGCGCGCCGGGCTGTTACCTGGCGATGCGCTCTTGGAGCTGGACGGAGTACGGCTCGCGAGTCTCTCGGATTTGATTCCGCCGCCGCGCGCGCGTCTCTCCCACGTTGCGGTGCGCCGCGGTGACGCTCAGGCACCTTCGACGTTTGCGCTCGATGTCGCGGGTTTCCAACCTGGCTCGCCCTCGGAGCTGGCTCCCGCCGCGACTCTACTTGGCTTTGCGATCGCGCTCTTGCTGCTATTTGCTTCGCCGCTCGGTCGCGCGCTGTCGTGGTTCGAAGCGCGTTTGGCCTCGCAGATTCGTGAGCGCGGCAAGCCTCCCTCTTGGGCGCGCGCGCGCGGTGAACTGAAGTCATTGAGCTTCGTGCGCGTGGCGTTGAGCGAGCTGCCGACTTCGCCGCTGCCCTATTTCGTGTTCATCATGGATAGCGCGTGGCTCACGTTGCTGGCGATGAATCGCACCATTTGGGCGCGTGAGCTCGATCTGCCGGTGTTGTTTCTCGGTTCATTGACCGCGCTGTGCGCGACCGCGCTGGTCGTTGGCGGTCGTGAACCCGGGCGGCGTTTTTCGCTGCTGGCGGGGTTGCGGCACGTGCTGGTCAGCTTGGTTTTTCAAACCCCGGTGCTGGCGGCGATGGCCTGCGCGGTGCTCCTCTCGGGCAGTCTGCGTTCGGACGACATTTTGGCCGCGCAAGGCGGCTGGCCGTGGCAGTGGTTCGCGTTTGCGAGTCCAGTCGCGCTGGGCATTTTCGTGCTGCTCGTGCTGGGGCTCGTGCCGTTGCTGTCGCGTGCGCCGGGCGCACTGCAAGCGGCCGTCAGCGACGCCAGCTCGGGCTCAGCGCGTCGCCAAAGCACCACGCTGCCAGAGTGGAGTCATCTGATCCTGACCAGCGGTGTGATCTCGCTCGTGTTCTTGGGTGGGCCGCGGCTGCCGGGATTGACCGCGAGCGATCCGTCGCGCGCGATCTGGCTTTCGGTGTGCGGTGCGCTGCTCTTTCAAGCCAAGGCGGTGTTGGTGCTGAGCACCGTGCTGCTGCTGCGATTCGCGACCAATCGGGTGCGCATCGCCGAGGTCGCGCATCTGGGGGTTCGCTACGTGCTGCCAGGGGCGCTCGTGCTGTTGGTTGGGAGCTGGTTCTGGGCATTCGGTAGTCAGAGTCCGCTGTTCGCGGCGGCGCGGGTGCCGCTCAGCCACGGCTTGTTTTTCCTGTGTGCGCTGTGCGCCGCGCATGTCGTCTTGCGCGTTGTCGCGCAGCTGAGCGCCGAGCGACCGCGTTCCGCCATCAATCCCTGGCTCTGAGCGCTGGGGTGTGCGTGGTGCCGTGTGCGCGGAAGTGCGCGCGGCTTAAGCTGGGCCCGCTAGGCGCCGTTGAGGGCCCAGTGGCAAAAGCGGTCTCGCCTCGGATAATCAAAGAACAACCTCAGCTCTCCGCCGTGTCCGGCGTCAGGCCGGCCGTGTCACAGCAGGCTGCCGAGAGTTTCATGAACGACGGGCTGATCCGCGAGCACGAGCGCTTCGTCGTTGAGCTCGAGGTCAGCGTGCACAGCGAGCACAATCTCTATGCGGGCCTGGCGGAGAATATCTCTACCGGCGGCCTCTTCATCGCCACGCATCAACTGCAACCGGTGGGCTCGCGCATCGAAGTCGCCCTGCGCATGCCCGATAGCGACGAAGAGTTTCAGATCGTCGGCGAGGTGCGTTGGGTGCGGCTGTACAACGAGCACAGCGATACTTCGCCTGGCTTCGGCGTGCGCTTCACGGATTTGCCGGCCGGCGCGGCAGCGGCTATCGGTCGCTTCCTCGGCCAGCGCGAACCGCTATTTTTCGACGACGAATGAGCCGCTAGCGCGGCCTGCGCGGAGCTCGCGTTCTTCCTGTCCGAGCTCGCTGACCGCTTGCATCACGCGATCCGAAATCGCTTGGTGCACTTTGGGGCTCTTGCCCTGATCGAGCAGGTCGCCAAAATCGATCGGCGCACCAAAGACCACGAAGATCTCCCGTCCGGTGCGATCGAAATTGCTCATGACTTGTTTGGGCAAGTCGTTGATCAAGCCGTTGATGAATACTGGAATCACCGGCACGCGCGCGTCTTGGATGACCTTGCCCACACCCCGTTGTGCGGGCAGGAACGTGTACGGGTCGTCATCCTTCTTGCGCGTGCCTTCCGGGTGAATGCCGGCGAACATGTCGCCGCGACGCAGCAAGTAGGCCAGCTCTTCGAGCGCCAGCGGGTTCATCAACGCCTTTTTCCGTTCGCGAAACAGCGGCGGATACATGGCGAAGAAGCTCATCAACCCGTTCACCAATAAGCCAATCGGGTTATCGTAGAAGAAGTTGGAGCGAACTGGGAACACGATGCGGTGCTTCAGCCCGCGGTGCACCAAATCACCGAACACCACGTACAGATCGAAGAAGCTGCGGTGATTGGCGATCAGGATGTAGCTCTGCCCGCGCTCGAATTGGGGCAGGCGATCGAGGCCGTGAACGTGGCGCAGGTGCTTGGTACAGTGGTGAATCCAACCGCAGCCGACCGTGCGCTGGCAATAATGGACGACGCGGCTGAATAGGCCCGGCTCGAAGGTCTGGCGCACGATCCCGATCAGGGTGCGCTCGAGCCAGCTCAGGCGCTTTTGCCCGGCAGCCACCAGATCGGGCCGGGCGCCCGCGGCGTCGACCTGCGCTTTTGCGGGCTCGTTCGGCACGATTTCAGCGGCGTTCGACTCAGTCATCGATTCGGTCGAAGACGATGTCGATGTAACCGGGCGGCGGCAAGTGCTTCCCGATGGCGTCGATCATTTTGCCAGCGATGGCTTGCAGCTTGCTCTCGTCCACGCGCGTGGCGAGCTTGAGCGTGGGGTGCGGCTCCAAATCGCGTTCGGGGTTGAAGGTGCGTAGCAGCGCGTAGCCTTCGACCTCGGGCAGAGTCTCCAAACAGCCTTCGATGGCCGCGGTGAGCGCCGGCGAGGGGGGCTCGCCGCCTTCGGCGACCAGCGTGTTTTCGCCTTGGTCCGGCTCCAAATTGGCGACATAGCCGACCAAGGGGATGGCCTTGCCGTTGGTCAGGCTGGCGAGCTCCGAGCGGCGCAAAGCCAACTCGTACTCAGTGCCGGCGTTCAGCACCAGACCGAGCACATGTTCGTCGTCGACCACTTCGAGCGCCATATCGAGGGCAAACAGGGCTGGCACGGTGCAGAACTTGAGATCCTCGTCGTCGGTCTTCCAGCCGAGCTGGCGCTCCATGGTCCCCATCAGCTCCGGGTGGCTGAACAGTGCGGCGTAGTGGTTGCCGTCTTCGTCCAAAAGCATGTGCGGCACGAGCTTCACTTCACCGTCGTCGAGCTCCAAGCGTTGCCCGTCACTCACGCCCTCGATGTTTCGCACCAGAGGGATATACAGCTCGCCTTGCGGTAGCTGGTCCAAGAGCGCCTGCACATCACGGCGCAGGCCGCGTTGCGCACCCTTGATCAGCGGGGTGAGGTCTTGTGCGTCTACCGCGCCCGTCGCGCCTTGCGAACCTTGAGTCTCGTCTACCACGGCGCTGCCCTATCATGTGTCGGCACTCGCCGCAGCTTGTGACAAGGCGGCGACTCTCGTACCCTGGCGAGCGCATGTCACGCCGCACCTTTTACCCGGAAATCCAGCCGTACCGGGCGGGCTACCTGGAGGTCTCACCGGAACACTCGATCTACTTCGAAGAGTCGGGAAATCCTCGCGGCAAGCCGGCGGTGTTTTTGCATGGCGGGCCGGGTGGCGGCACGAGCCCGCGGCAGCGGCGTTTTTTCGATCCGAGTCGCTATCGGATTGTGCTCTTCGATCAGCGCGGCTGCGGCAAGAGCAGGCCACACGCCTCACTCGTCGACAATACTACTTGGCACCTAGTGTCCGACATCGAGGCGCTGCGCGAGCACCTGGGCATCGATAGCTGGCTCGTCTTCGGTGGTTCGTGGGGCAGCTCCCTCGCGCTCGCCTATGCCGAGACTCACCCTTCGCGCGTGACCGAGCTCGTGCTGCGAGGGATCTTCTTGCTCCGTCGCTGGGAGCTGGAATGGTTCTACCAGGAAGGAACGAGCTTGCTCTTTCCCGATGCTTGGCAAAAGTACTTGGCCGTCATCCCGCTCGCGGAGCGCGGCGATCTGATTGCCGCGTACCATCGCCGCTTGACCTCCGAGAACGCGTTCATTCGCCAAGAGGCGGCGCGCGCCTGGAGTGTGTGGGAGGCGAGCACGAGCAACCTGTTGCAGGACGAAGACTACATCCGGAGCTGTGCAGGGGATGAATTCAGCCTCGCTTTCGCCCGTATCGAATGTCACTACTTTGTGAATAGAGGCTTTTTAGCCCATGAGAATCAATTGATAGACGACGTGACGCGGCTTCGACACATCCCGACGGTGATCATTCAGGGGCGGTACGACGTGGTGTGCCCGCTGAAGAGTGCGTGGGAGCTATCACGCGCCTTCCCCGAGGCGGACTTTCGCGTCGTGCCCGACTCGGGGCACTCGGCGTACGAGCCGGGCACCGTGCACGAACTGATCTCGGCCACTGACCGCTTCGCGGGCGGCCAATGAAAAAAGAAGCACTCCTGTTTCTGGGCTCGTTGAAGAAGCTGTTCTCGGAGCGCTCGCGACGCACTTGGATCGGTCGCACGCGCGCGCACATCGAGTTCCGCGAGCTCACGCCAGTCGAGCTTTCGTCGTTCAAGAATCAGGTCGAGCTCGGCTTCAAATCACTGTCACGGGTGGAGTGGGTCGAGCTCAACCCGCACACTCGTCGGATCGTGGTCTCGTTCGAGGAAGATGCGTATGGCCTCGCGGAGCTGACCGAGGTCGTGGCCGAAGCGGAGCGCACGGCAGGCCTCCAACACGCGCCATTTCGCGACGAAATTTGGGAGCATCCGAGCGACGGCGAGACCGTCGAACGGCTCAAGGTCGGGCTACTCGCGGACACTGTGGGTGTGGTCGTCGGGCTCGGTCTTCGATTCTCACCCATTCCGGCTTCACGAATTGCCGGCACGGTCGCCGCACTGACGGCGGTCGTGCAATCGACGGATCGCTTGCGTCGCGTCGCCGAGGACCGGCTCGGACCGCTGCGCGCGGACTTGAGCTTGGACGTCACGGCCGCGCTCGCTCACGGTTTTGCTCAGCGGCCAGGCAGCGCGTTCGTGGAAGCGGCTCACAAGCTGTCGCGGCTCGGTGAGGCCGAAGCGCGCCGGCGCGTGTGGCAACAACGCGAAGCCGAGCTGTGCCAAGCGCAAGCCGAGCATCGGCTCGAAGACGTCAATCGCGAAGCGCGTCCGCGTACGTTGCCGCGCGGACCGATCGAAGAGTATGCGGATCGCGCTTGGGTCGTCTCGTTGGGCGGCTTTGCGGTCAGCTTTTTGACCACGCGCAGCGTGCAGCGCGCGGTGGCAGCGTTGTTCGGCGGTTTGCCCACGCCGGCGCGGCTCGGCCGCGATGCGTTCGCCGCTGATTTGGGCCGCGCGCTCGCGAAGCGGCAAGCGTTGGTCGTCGACCCCGAGGTGCTGCGCAAGCTCGATCGCGTGGATTGTTTGGTGCTGCAAGCGGACCTGGTCGCGCGCGACCGACTGGAGATCCGCAAGCTGGTCGTCACTGGTGAGGGTGACGAGGTCGAGACCCGACGCGTGATTCAGCAGTTGCTGGACGTCGAACGCCCCATCGACATCAAACGCAAGGGTGAATACACGCTCGCCCCGCTGGGTGTTCTGGACGTAGCGGTGCCGTCTGAGCTGGCGCTGCACACGCCCGGGCTCGGCGCACGCGGCGGCTTGGTCTTCGGGTTGATGCTCGGCAGTGCATTGATTGCTGCCGCCGAGGTCGACTTGATCCCGCAGACCGGCATCGACGAGCTGATCGCGGCTGCCCATGAAGCGCAAATGCGCGTGGTGATCGCCTCCAACAACGAAGCCGTTTTGCAGGGCATCGCCGCTGACGACACCATTCCCGAGGGTGATGGGTTCGAGCGCGGGATTCGCCGCTTGCAGCGTGAAGGGCGGACCGTGTGCGTCGTGGTGACCGGCGCGTCGCCGGGCATCGCTGCGGCAGACTGCGCGATTGGCCTGACGCGTGAAGGCGAAGTCACGCCGTGGGGCGCCCACATCATCTGCAAGGACGACTTGAGTGACGTCCGTTTCTTGATTCACTCGTGCGTCGTCGCGCGCCAGGTCTCCAAGCAGAGCGTGAACATCGCGCTCGGCGCGGCCAGTTTGGGCGCTCTGGTGTCAGCCGGTGGCGGCGTGCAGCTCACGGGTCGGCGCGTGATCGCCGTGGTCAACGCGGCCTCGGTGGTATCCATGTTGAACGGCGTGCGCGGTTCGATGAGGCTCGCGCGCCGCGCGCTGCCGGCCCCGCGCGATCGCACGCCGTGGCACGCACTCGAGGCCGAAGGCGTACTGAAAAAGCTCGGCACTTCGCGGGATGGCTTGATTCGCCGCGATGCGCTGCGTCGCCGTCGTCGCGAACCCGAGCAGCGCTCGGCATTGGCCGAGCTGGCCGAAAACGTCACGGACGAGCTGTTCAATCCGCTCGCTCCGCTGCTCGCTGCCGGCGCGGGTTTGTCTGCAGCCGTGGGCTCGTTCGGTGATGCGAGCATGGTCGGCGGCGTGGTCGTCATCAACGCGGTGATCGGCGGCGTGCAACGCTTTCGTACCGAGCGACGCATCCGTGAACTGTCGCGCACGGCGCGTCGCCGCGCGCTGGTACGTCGCGGCATGGACACCAACAAGGTGGACGCGACCGACTTGGTTCGCGGTGACGTGATCGTGCTGGAGGCGGGCGATGTCGTGCCCGCTGACTGTCGCATCATCGAGGCAGAGTCGCTCGAGGTGGACGCTTCGAGTTTGACCGGCGAATCATTGCCGGTACGAAAGACGGTCGCGGCTTCGTTCGAGCGTCATGTCGCCGATCGCAGCTCGATGTTGTTCGAGGGCACCGCGCTCGCTGCTGGTCGCGCTACGGCCGTCGTGGTCGCTACGGGCGACGAGACGGAGGCTCGCCGTGGTGCGGTGGCTTCGAAGCGGGATCCCAGTCGCGGTGGCGTCGAGAGACGCATGAAATCATTGATCAATCTGACAGGTCCCGTGGCCTTGGCCGCGGGCGTGGGCGTGATTGGCGCGGGTTTGGTGCGTGGCCGCAAGTTGGAAGACTTGGTGGGCACGGGCGTGAGCCTGGCTGTTGCTTCCGTTCCGGAAGGTCTGCCGTTGCTCGCGACTGCAGCGCAGCTCGCGGCCGCCGATCGCTTGTCGAAGCAAGGCGCATTGGTGCGCAATGCGCGCAGCATCGAAGCGCTCGGTCGTGTGGACGTGCTGTGCATCGACAAGACCGGCACACTCACCGAGGGGCGCGTGGAACTCAGCTTCGTCTCTGACGGCGAGGATACGACGCCCATTGCGGATCTATCCGAGCTTGGCAAGGGCGTGCTCGCGGCCGCACTGCGAGCGGCATCCGACCTGCGCAGCGCACACGATCCCATGGACGCCGCACTGGCGCGCGCCGGTAACGCGCGCCGAGTCGAGGCGGGTGAGGGTGGCTTGGTTCGCAATGCCGAGCTGGCGTTCGAAGCGGGGCGCGCGTACCAAGCGGTGAGCTATGCCGCGGCCGAGCGCACGCTGCTCGCCGTCAAGGGCTCCCCCGAAGCCGTGCTCCCGCATGCCGAGTATTGGCAGCGCGGGACCGAGCGCTTGCCGCTCGATCGCGCGCTGCGCGCGGAATTGCTGGCAAAAGCCCGCGAATTCGGGCGACGCGGGTTGCGGGTGCTGGCGGTTGCCGAACGCGCGACGGCGTCTTCCGAGCCCTTGGATCTGTCACGCCTGAACGCGCTGACGTTTCGCGGTTTCGTCGCCTTTAGCGATCCGGTGCGACCGACCTCCGCGCAGGCCGTCGCCGATCTGCGCGCAGCCGGCGTGGAAGTGGTGATGCTGACCGGCGATCACCCGAGCACGGCCGAAGCGGTGGCTCGTGACGTTGGTCTACTGCGCGGCCGCGCGGTGATCACGGGGACCGAGCTGAGCGAGCTCAGCGACGAAGAGTTGGATCGCAAGATCAAAGGCTTCGGAGTGTTTGCGCGCGTCACACCCGCACAGAAAGTGCGCGTGGTGCGCGCACTACAACGCGCAGGCCGCGTCGTCGCAATGGTCGGCGACGGCGCGAATGACGCGCCGGCAATCCGCTTGTCGAACGTCGGCATTGCCATCGGTGAGGGAAGCACGTCGGCGGCGCGCGCCGCTGCGGATATCGTGCTGACCGACGAGCGCATCGAGACGTTGGTCTTGGCCGTGGTCGAGGGGCGCGCCATGTGGGCCTCCGTGCGTGATGCAGTCTCGATCTTGATCGGCGGAAATCTAGGCGAAATTGGCTTTACGATGGGCGCGGGGCTGGTCGATGGCCGGCCGCCGCTCAACGCTCGCCAGCTGCTGCTCGTGAACTTGCTCACGGACGTCGCGCCCGCGATGGCAATCGCGCTGCGTCCTCCCTCCGCAGCAACGATGCAGTCTCTTGCCCAAGAAGGCCCCGAAGCTTCCCTCGGCAAGGCGCTCAACCGCGACATCGCCGCGCGCGCCGTAGTTACGAGCGTGGGCGCCGGCACCGCCTGGATGATCGGACGCTTCACTGGCACCCGCGCGAACGCGAACACGATTGGACTTTTGTCCCTCGTCGGATCGCAGCTCGGTCAAACCTTGGTTTCGGGTCGGTTCAGTCGTCCCGTCTTGGTGACCAGCATCACCTCGGCCGCGCTGCTGGCGGGCATCGTGCAAACGCCGGGGCTCAGCCATCTCTTCGGCTGCCGCCCGCTCGGTCCGATCGGTTGGGCGACCGCGATTGGCGCTTCGACCGCTGCGACCTACGCGGCCAGTCGCTTCCCCGCGTTGATCAACGAGGTCATGAAGCGCATGAATCTCGACAAGCCCGTATTGGTCGAGGATCCGGAAGCCCTCCCCGAGTAACGAAGGCAGAGACGGCTCTCCGAACCTCGAACACGGTGCCGAGGGCGCACGTCATCCAACGTATACATCACGCGATCCGCCGCTTAGAGCGAACCCCAACTCTTTCTCTCTTTCTCCCTCTTATGGCGTTATGGCGTTTTGGCGGCCAATCCCCTCGTCCTTCGCCGTCCGCGTCGTTGAAGATCGCCAACGCGCTCACTCCGCAGGAACGCGCTGCGACACGAGACGCCGCAGCGTGCGGCGCAGCCGTTCGAAGTCGAACGGCTTTTCGAACGTGAGGTTGATGGTCGTGGCCAAAAACTCACGCGCGCGATCCATCGATACGCCGCCAGTCATGAACACGATGCGCGACTCCAAGCCGGGGTGGTCTTGACGGATCCGTTCGTACAGCTCCATCCCGCTCATTCCGGGCATCATCAGGTCACACATGATGACGTCGAAGCCGGCGCTCGGGCCTTCGGCAATCGCGGTGAGCGCTTGCGCGCCATCGCTGGTCAGCACGACATCATGTTCGTTCTGAAGCAAAGCGCGCAGGGTGCGTGAGACCGAAACCTCATCGTCGACGATGAGGATCTGACCGCGCTTCTGCGGTGGCGGGGAGGCGGAGCGCGGCGGAACCGACTTCGGCGGAAGGCGACCCTTGGACGCCGGTAGGCTGACCGTGAACTGTGAACCTTGCCCCGGCGTGCTGGTGACGCTGATTTCGCCGCCCAAACCGCGCACGATGCTGCGGCAAATGGACAGGCCGAGGCCGGTACCGACGCCTACAGGTTTGGTCGTGAAGAACGGATCGAAGATCTTGTTGAGCAAGTCTTCCGAAATGCCCGAGCCGGTATCTTCGATGATGATGTTCACTTGCCCTTCGTTGCTGCGTAGCCGTGCGCGGACCTCCTGGTTCGGAGTTTCATGCCCGGGGATCGACTGCGCGGCGTTCAAGAGCAGGTTCAACAGCACTTGTTCGATGCGATTGGGGTTGGCGTCGACCGGCGGCACGAGTTGGTAGTCGCGGACCAGGGTCGCCTTTTGCTTGATCTCACTGCCGGCGATGTTGAGGGCGGATTCGAGCGCGGCTTGCACATCCACCGGACCGCGGATGCCTTCGTCCGCGCGGGCGAAGGTGCGCAAATCGCGAACGATACTCGCGACGCGCTCGGCGCCGTGGAACGCGTCGCGAACGCGCACCATCATTGCGTCCAGCTTGCCCGGGTCTTTCGGCAAGGTGGGCAACTCGCGCGAGAGAAACTCCAGATTCAAGAGTAGGTAGGCGAGCGGATTGTTGATCTCGTGCGCGATGCCTGCCGAGAGCACGCCGAGGGCTGCCAAACGATCGGCTTCGACCAAACGCGCTTGAATGGCTTTGCGCTCCGTCACGTCGCGCGCGAACGCCAGCACGGCCGGCTTGCCCTGATATTCCGTGGGAATGGCCGAAATTTCCACGAACAGCTCCTGCCCTTCGCGCGAACGCGAGCGATACTCGGCAGGATCGTGGCGCGCACCAGCGCCGTACAGCTGACCGATGCGCATCGCGGCGACTTTGGCGTCGTCCGGGTGCAAGAAGTCCGTGATTGGAACGCCGAGTGCGGCTTCTGGGTTTGCGGCGCCGAGCATGCGAGCGGCCGCTGCATTCAAGAAGGCAATCTGCGGCCCAAGTAAGATCGCGATGCCATCCGGAGCTCCGTCGATCAGCGCGCGGAAGCGTTCTTCGGATTGGCGAAGCGCGAGCTCACTGCGCTTGCGCGCGCTGATGTCGAACAAGAACGCGACGTTCAGCGCGCGGCCGTTCAACGACGTGCGACTCTGCAACACCTCCACGTCGATCCGCTCGCCTGCGGCGTTCACCACCGTGGTCTCGAAGGGCCTGGGCACGTCTTCCCCACGCAAGTAGCGCTCGCGCAATGCGGCAACTCGAGGCAGCTCCTCCGGCGCGAGCCAATCCCACGCGGACATGCTTTGGAACTTGGCGACGGAGTAACCAAGCAGTTGCTCGGCGCCCGGATTGAGAAACAAATTCTGCGGTGGCTCCGCGTCAGACACAGTGATCACGACAGCGAGATCAGCGCCGTCACAGGCCGCGGCGATGATCTCGAAAAGCTGTGCTTGTTCGAAATCCCCCGGCATGTTCGGGTCCGTACCCATCGCGCCAGATTATATATCCGCGGCACCGCCAGCGCGCGCGAAACTTGGCCGCTCTCGAAGCGCTGTGAAAACAGTCGACGCATGAAGCGTACGGCAACTCCCTTCGCGCTGATCGTCCTCGGATTATTCACACCGGCCTGTGGCCTGTTTGCGTCCGCGCAGACGAGCGCGCCGGTTGCCTCTAGTGAGCCCAGTGTGGCGACACGCAACTCACGAGTGCCCGACGCCGCGCCGGCCGATCCGCGTCGGGTCGGCGACTTTCAGGTGCACCGCTTCAGCGGGAATTACCAAAAAGCACCCCTCACCTTGACCGAAGAAGTGATCGCTCGTGAAAACGGCTTATGGGTGATCGACTACACGTTCGAAGAGCAAAGCGGCACGACCAAGTTGCGAGTGCGCTTCGATCCGCAGACGGATTCCGTACGACGGGTGTCGAAATTCGACGGGTCCCAAGAGCATAGCGTGCCGATCGCGACGTACGAAAAGTTGATCGAGCGTACGACTTTCGCCGCAGACTCCAACGACGGCATGCTCGCGTCCACACGTGGCACGTGCCTGGTCGGTCCGAGCGAACTCGATTGTGAAACCAAGAGCTACAAAGTGGCGGTCGGTGACAAAGCCGCGATCTTGAACGTGTCGCGAAGTAACAGCGTGCCGGGCGGGGATGTCGCCGGCGACATCATCGGCAGTGACGGTTCGGTGATCTATCGCAGCGAGCTAATCGAGATGGGCAACGCGACGACCCCGAAACGCGACGTTGCGAGCCGCTGAGCTGCGAGCCGCGAGCGATTGACGTTCAGGTAACGCGCGTGAGCCAATTCGAGCGCGATTCGTCTTTGCCGGTGACCGCGCGCAGATACGCGCGTTGAAAGAACGCGCCGAGCGTCTTCTTGCCCGTCTTGAACTCGGCGCCGTCGAGCTCGCGGACGGGCGTGACTTCGGCGGCGGTGCCCGTGAAAAAAACCTCATCGGCGCGCATCAGATCTTCACGCGTGAACGCGCGAATCGTGATTGGGACTTGATGTTCGCGCGCCAAATCCAAAATGCAATCCCGCGTGATGCCGGGCACGATCGACGACGTCTCGTCGTTCGTGAACAGCATGTCGCCTTTGACGAAAAACACGTTCTGGCCGGTCGCACTGGCCACCGTGCCATCTTGGTTGAGCAAGATCGCATCGTCGAAACCGTGATCGAGCGCCTCGTGCGCAGCAAGCACGCTGTTGGCGTAGTGACCGCTGGCCTTGGCCATGGTTGGCAGCATCGTGTGGTGAAACTTTCGCCAGCTCGAAATCATCACCCGGACGCCATTGCGGAGCGCGTCTTCGCCTAGAAAAGTGCCGAGCTCGCGCACCGCGATGAACGCGCGCACTTGGCATTCCTTCTTCGGTCGCAAATCAATCGGCCCTTCGCCGAAGTAGGCCAGGGGCCGCAAATAGCCATTCTGCGTGCCATTCCTACGCGTGACCTCGATCGCGCCACGTGTCAGCTCGTCCGCTGAAAACGGGACTTTCATTCCGTACAGCCGCGCTGACGAGAGCAAGCGCTCGATGTGGTCACGCAAGCGAACCAGCACCGCGCCGTTCGCCGTCGGATAACAACGAATGCCCTCGAACACGGCGGTGCCGTAGTGCAGCGCATTGGCGTAGTAGTGGACGCTGAGCGAATCCGACTCGCGGATGTCGCCGTTCCACCACAAGTAGCGCGCCAACTTTTGCCCACGCGGTCGCGCCGCCGTCAGCGAGTCGTCGTCCGGGACCCCATCAAAGTTCGGCCATTCCTGCTCGAGCGCCATGGGCCATTCGACACAATGACCTGGCACCCCGTCAAGCCCACCGCCCCAATCGCTCGTGACACCCGTGTGAATGATCGAGAGCGGGCGCCCCCAACCCAGCAACGCACCTCGAATTGCGCAATGTTCCGCACGCGGCGTTGCCAGCACGAAGTGCTGCGCGGGCGACACTTTAGCAACCCTGAGCGGCCAGGTTCGGCTTCGAGAGTTTGAACCGCCGAGCTGCAGAGGCCGCAGAGATCAGAGGGAGAAGAGAGTGGGGGGTCACACATGGTGGCCTATCGCTACTGAGCGAACGTCGCTACGCGGTCTGATGAATTCCCTGAGATTGAACCGCCGAGCCGCAGAGGCCACAGAGATCAGAAAGAGATCTTGGGGGCTCGTACACCGCCGCTCTTCGCCGTACCTTCGGCGCCCACCGTCGAACTGCGGCAACCCAAATCCCCCTCTCTCTGATCTCTGCGGCCTCTGCGGCTCGGCGGTTAGTCCCTCTCTCCCTCTCACTCGTTCGCGACGCCGAAGGCTGGGACGGTTGGGATGTGTTTTGTGACCATCAAAAACTCTCGGTCGGCGGCGAGTGATGCTGTTTGTTGCGCGCGGCGATTGCACCGGATCTAGGCTGCGTGGCGATGAGGTTTTCGCGGCGTACGCAGCATGAGTCGGAACTGAATGCGTTGACGCTCGCGCTGCGGGCGCGGCGCGCTGCGGGATTGCCGGTGTGCGATTTGACGCAGTCGAATCCGACGCTCACGGACTTGCCGTATGAGCGCGCGCGGCTGCTGGCGGCGCTGAGTGACCCGCGCAGTATGGTTTATGAGCCGGCTTCGTTTGGGCTCGCGGCGGCGCGCGGTGCGGTGCAAGCGTTGCAACGCGCGGCGGGGTTCGAGCTTCCGGTGGAGCAGATTGTGCTCACGTCGAGCACGAGCGAAGCGTACGGCTTCTTGTTCAAGCTGTTGTGCGACGCGGATGACGAGGTGTTGATCCCGCAGCCGAGTTATCCGCTGTTCGAACACTTGGCTGCGCTGGAGCAGGTGAAGGTCTCGAGCTACGAGCTCGCGTACGACGGCGCGTGGCATATCGATTTCGATTCGCTCGAGCGTGCCCGCAGTTCACGCACGCGCGCAGTCGTCGTGGTGAACCCGAACAATCCGACCGGCTCGTTCCTCAAGCGCGATGAGCTCGAGCGATTGATTGCGCTGGGGTTGCCGATCATCTCGGACGAGGTGTTTTCGAGTTTTGCTCTCGCGCCGGATGCGAGGCGCGTCGCGTCGGTATTGGAGACGGACGAAGCGTTGCTGTTCTCGCTGGGCGGCTTGTCGAAGTTGGCCGCGCTCCCGCAGCTCAAGTTGGCGTGGCTATGCGCGGCTGGCCCAAAGACGTTGCTTGCCGATGCGCTCTCTCGGCTCGAGCTAATCGCGGACACATTCTTGTCGCCCAATACGCCCGTGCAGCACGCTTTGCCCGAGATTTTGGCGGCGCGTTTGCCCGTGGAAAATGCGCTGAACGCGCGCATTCGGCACAACTACGCGCTGCTCGTCAGCGAACTCGCGGGCACGGCCGCGACACCACTATTTCTCGAAGGCGGCTGGTACGCCGTGGTGCGTTTGCCCGCGCTGCTCAGCGAGGCCGAGTGGGTGCTCGGGCTGCTCGAGCAAGATGGCGTGCTCACGCAGCCCGGCTGGTTCTACGACTTCTCCGCTGGCGCTCAGTTGATCCTGAGCCTAATCACCGAAGAGTCCCCGTTTGCGCTCGGCGTGTCTCGCATCGCCGAGCGAGTTCGACGGGTCGTGGGTTAGATCAGGCCGCGCGCTTGCGGCGACGCAGCACCACGCTGGTGACGGCCAGTGCGGCAAACGCGATGCCGATGTCACTCTCGTGGCCATTGCCAGCAACGCGACGGATCGCGCAGCCACCCGGCTTCTCTTTGATCGTCTGCGGCTGATCGCCGGATTCCGATTTCGCCTTGTCGCTCGATTCACTCTCCGCCGCGGGCTTGTCGCTTTCTTTCGCCGCGTCGTCCTTGGCCTTGTCCTCTTCCTTCGGCTTGTCCGCCTTCTTGGCCTTCTTCTCGCCCTTGAACTCCATGGGCTCACGGTGAATGACCGTGTTTTTTCCTTCGAAAACCAGGGTGACCGGCGTGCCGACCTTCGAGTCGTTGCGGCCATCGAGCAGCGTCACTTTGTATTCGCCGGCTTTGTAGCCTTGCCCGCGCGTGAGCTTGAACGAGAAGCGCGTGCGCGACTCGATCTTGCCTGTGCCTTGGTCGAGGAACTCGACGTCGGTGCTTTCGATCGATGACTGTTGGTTGACCAGCGGCACTTTGCGGTCGACGATCTTGCCGCTCGAATCGAGGATCGTGCGTTCGTATTCGACCTCGGGTTGGAACTCGAACTTCATCGGCACGTGCGGCACGTCTGGAGCTTTCGGCATGTAGATCGCGACTTCGATCTTCCAGTAGCCGTTCTTGTCTTCCATTTCGTCACCGTCCGGCTGCTCGTCGCGCCGTTCCTTGAGCACCTTGCTCTTGTACTCGGTGCGACCCGCCGCGCTCGCGACGTGACTTGCGGTGAGGCTGAGCAAAGTCAGCGCGATGACGAACAACGAGCGGATGGAGATGGGAATACGAATCGACAACGGCGTTACCTCCAGGTCGGGGGCGCACGCTAACATTGCTCTATCGACATTGCTCTAGCCGCACCTTCGCGGCTCGGCACACGCTCTCAG
The DNA here is from genome assembly GCA_035634635.1 of Polyangiaceae bacterium. Taxonomy (GTDB): domain Bacteria; phylum Myxococcota_A; class Polyangia; order Polyangiales; family Polyangiaceae; genus PMG-095. Next base: position 1,979 of record DASQCO010000007.1, on the reverse strand, counting down.
CGCACGGGAAATACGGGCATTTCGAGAGCCTCACCGGGCTCGTCGAGCCACGGTGGCGCTGGAATTGTGTCGTGAAAGTCGAAGCTCTCGCCTTGCTCTTCGAGCCGGCTCCCGCTGTAGCCTTGTACCTCGGCGTCGAATTCGAATTCCGGTTCGAGCTCGCCCTCGAAGATGCCTCGCGTGTCGGGGAAGGGCGGTGCGTGCCAGGGCTGTGTCGGCAGCGCCAGGTCATCGCAACCCTCGCCGAGATCGGGTGCCGCGTGTAGGGCGCTGTCTGGTAGTAGGTTCACAGCTGACATCCGAAACTCCCTTTGGACCCAGCGAACGGAGAAGTTCGCTCGTTCGGTGATCGTTTCTCCGTTAGTCCCGATCCGCACTGACGAACAAGCCCTATTTCTGCGGCAATACGCAAGAAACCTGCGGTGATATCGCTGAAACTCCTCTAATGCTCAGGGGTTAGCGCGAGGCCCCTCAGGTCGCGGATGAGCGCGAAAAAAAGCGTGGCGCTTTGCGTCGTTCGTGGCTGGCGCGCGTCATCGAAGCAAGCAATCCTTCAAAGCGATGAATCGCTTCATGTTTGGGGGGTGCTTGGTGGTTTTCTTCGGCTGCGGCGCGCGCACGGAGACGTTCACGGATTTGGACGGATCGAGCGGCGAGTTCGGCTTTGGTGGAACTGCCGCAAACGGAGGACATAACGCTGGCGGCGTGTCGAACGCTGCGGGCGTGGGCAACGCCGCTGGTTGGCTGAACGTGGGTGGCACAGGCTCATTCGGCAGCGGCGGTGGCGGGAACGTCGCGGGCTGGATAAGCAAGGGCGGCGCGAGCTTCGGCGGTTTCGGCAACGTCGCAGGTCGCGGTGGCACGACGGGCACCGGCGGTCGCGGCAACGTCGCGGGCTTTCCGGGCAAAGGTGGCACGACCGGCTTTGGTGGCCGCGGGAACGTCGCGGGTTGGATCGGCAGAGGCGGCGGTATCGGTCTCGCGGGTGATGGTGGCAGCTCCGGGCTCGAAGAAGCGTGTCAGGCAATTGCGAGCAATTCCTGTCAGCAGTGCATGTGCAACACGTGCGCCCCGCAGATCGTGGAGTGCTTCTCCAACATTGGTTGCGCGCTGATCTTCGCCTGCGCGCAGCAAACGGGTTGCCAAGGGATCAGCTGCTACAGCCCGGACACTTGCAAACCCGTCATCGATCAGCTCGGTGGCTTGAACGGCAGCGCGACGAAAGACGTGCTCTCGCTGATCAGCTGCGCCGCCACCGCGCAAAATAGCTGCAGCTGCAACTGATCAGTGCGTGACCGCGGGTCGCGCTTCGGCGAGCGCGACGACCAAGGGCCACGCCATCGGATCACGCGTCCACTCGTCACTGCCCACGGCGCGCAGGTCCACGCGCAGCTGATAATTGTCGGCGATGGGCGGAATGGGCGCGCCCATGGTGCGTGTTCGAAAGCGCAGCGTGGCTGACTTGTGCGGAAACGCGTCGCTCGAAGTTTCGAGTCCGCTGCTCGCGACGAGCACGAAGCGCATCTCGAAGCGCTGATTCAGCTCAGCCGGCTCGAGCAAGAAATAGGCGTGGATCTCGATGGGCAACAGCGCGCCCGGCGGTGGCTCGACGCCGCGCGGCAGATTCAGCTGTTCGACGACGTTGAACAGCGACACATTGTTCGACTGCTGATCGAGGCTCGACGAACTCGCTAGAGTGAGCAAATAACAGCGCGGCATGCCCGGCCCCAATAGCAGTGGGGTTGGCTCAAGGCAAAAGGGAACCCGAGCCGTAACGGATCACGGCGTAACTTCCGAGCAGGTAGGCAAGCACAGCGAGGCTAACGACGACGCGCGACAGGCCAGGTCGACCCGCGGGAAGCAGCGCGAGCGTCAGCCGCGCCGCACAAAACGCAGCTGCTCCGACCGCGCACAGGTAGGCAATGCCTTGTATCGGCAAGCCACGCCACGTGCTCGACAGGCTCGCAATGAGCTCCGCC
>DASQCO010000006.1:0-64571 GCA_035634635.1 Polyangiaceae bacterium | reverse complement strand
CCGACGTACACGCCTGCGCCCCATTGTCCGTTCAACGGCGCTGTTTTCTGCGTTTCCTGCGGTACCTCTTTCTTGTCCGCGCAGGCGATGAACGCCGAAAGCACGAGTATCGGTATCAATACCCATGCAAGCAGAGTCTTTCGCTGTTCCACTCGCGGCCATCATAGCCGTTTTTTCGCTTGCCTACGCGCGAAGTCTCCCGCACCATGACTCGTGCCTCACGCTGGCCCTTGGCTCGGCTACGTAGCGCTGGCGAGCGCGATCATCGCCGCGGTGATCCTTCTGCATTTCCTGGTGCGGAAGCCGGTGCTCGACCTGCGAACCAAGCTGATGCTCCTGCTCGGTCTCGGAGTCTTTCCAACAATCACCGCCGCAACCTCCACCGTTGCTGGGATGGAAGCCACGACCCATCGTGAATTCTGCGGCTCCTGCCACACGATGGACGATCACTTCGGCAACGCGACCGACCCGGACGCGCAATCGCTAGCTGCTCGTCACACGCGGAACCCGTTTTTCGGCGACGAAAGCTGCTACGTCTGCCACGCCGACTACGGCATGTTCGGCTACGCCCTCACTAAAATGGGCGGAATGAAGCACGTCTATTACTACTACCTCGGCGGTTATCGCGGCATGTCGCCGGAGGAGTCGCGAAAAGAAGTCCACATCGCGAAACCGTACGACAACACCAATTGCCGTCAGTGCCACACGACGACGGCCCATGTTTGGCGTTCGGTGCCAGATCATCAGGCCATGCAGGCGCAGCTGGCCGCCAACAAAGTGAGCTGCGCGAGCCCGGGCTGTCATGGGTACGCCCATCCCTTCAGTAAGGGGCCGGACGGCCTCGGCGCTCACACCGCCGCGCCGGCACATTCAGCTCCGGAGCACGCACCGTGAGCTTGCTCGATCGGCTGCGCGGCCAAGCCATCGCGAGGCTGCGGAAGCACTCGGTTGTCAGCCTGATTCGGCTGGCCTGCTACGTGGCGCTCGTCGGCCTGGCGGTCATGGCGGCGTCGATCATCTATCCCGCACCGTTGCCCGTCATTTTTGCAATGAGCGTTGGGCAGGTCATCGGCATCGTCGCATTCCTTTGTTACCTGCTTTCAATCTTGATGGACGTCGTTCGCGGTACGGATCACGCTCCTGATGCTCCTGGGCCCGCTCGACAATATCGAGACCCCAATTCCAAGAGCGACGTGACGGATTCGGCCTGACGTTTTGAGCCGCATTTAATGTCTGACCGTTGCACGGAGGCTCACCGGCACGCGCAGAATTTGCGCGACACCAACGCGCCATTCAATGTCACGTACTTCACACCAACTCGCGGAGTGAAGGCGATTGACGAGCTAAACACCTTCTGCGAGCATCCGCCCCACGGCCACCGAGCCTGGAGGAGGAATCTTAGATGAAGCTGCTTTTCGGAGTTGCAGTCGCGCTAGCATTGTTCGGCTGTGCGGGTGACGACGGCAAGGACGGCGCCACTGGTCCCGCGGGAGCCACTGGACCCAAGGGCGACAAGGGCGATACCGGCCCGAAAGGTCCTCAGGGCGACCAAGGCGACCAAGGCGATCCGGGCGAACAAGGCGAGCAAGGCCCGCCTGGCGACGGAGCTGGCGGCGACAGCGGAGTCCCCGTCGGGACTTTGAACGCGAGCTGCATGAAGCCCTGCCACACGTTCGCCGGCATCGTCGAACAGTGGAAGACCAGCCGTCACTACGCGACGTACATCTCCAACCTGGGTGGTGATGAGGTCGACTCGTGGACGGGCGCGAAGGCCTGCGGCAATTGCCACGCTTCGGATGGTCCTGAATTGCGCATCTCTGGCAACGTTACTCACGCTGGATCGCAGACGGGCCCGGTCGGCCTGTCTCACGGCCAACTCAACTATAAGGATGCGTCGAACGCGATCAAAGAGATCGTGTACGCCGGTCAGACCACCGTCGCCGTCGTTGGTTGCGGCACTTGCCACGACAATTCTCCGGAGCACGACCCGCATGTCACCGGCGGTGACTACAAGCCGGGAGGGTTCCCGTTGCGCGTGCCAACCGGTGACACCGAGTATGCGCTCATTGAAAAGAGCTCGGGCATTGGCACGTCGGACGGTACGCAGGCGGGCAATTACCGCGAGGGCAACGCCTGCATTTGGTGCCACAAGTCACGCAAAGACGTGACCAACTACATCCCGACGACCGCGACCAGCATCGGCGTCACCAGCACGACATGGGGTCCGCACGAGGGACCGGACGCCGACGTTTACTCGGGTGCAGGCGGTTACCACTACGCGGGCAAGACGTACGGCAACTCCTCGCACCAGAACTTCAAGAAGGGCTGCGTGCAATGCCACATGCCGCCAGTCGCGGAGAACGGCGGCATCGGTAATCACTCCTTCTACCCGCAGCTTTCAGCGTGTATCAGCTGCCACAAAGAGGCGACCAACTTTGACGTGAACGGCGGGCAGGGCCGGGTCAAGGTGAAGCTCCAGTCCTTGCGCAAAGCACTGAACGATAAGTTCTTGCTGACGCGTAACGGAACGACCCAGCTCAGTGCCGACGATCTCAAGGACGAGAATTTCGCATTGGACGAGTCCCTCCCCCAGTCGGCTGTACAGAGTCGTCCGGCGATCGTGCCGAATATTGCGGGTGCGCTGTACAACTACTTCGTCATGGCGCGCGGCTCTGGCCTCGGCGTTCACAACCCGAAGTACACCGAACAGGTTCTGTACGACTCGATCGAAGCGGCCGGCGGTGACTTGACGAACATCACTCGTCCGCAGTGACGAACTGATCGCCGTCGCAACAACAGAGTCCCCGCGGGTTACGCTCGCGGGGACTCGTCATTTTGTGCGCCGAACGGCTCGGTTTCGGCGCGTAAGCCAAACAGGCGCGTGAAACCGCCCGCGGTCGTGCTACTCCCGAACTTTCGACGATCAGGGAGAGGCAATCACGATGGGTAAGGGCAAGAAGTCCAAGCGCGAGTCGAAGCACGAATCCGAGGTTGCGTCTTCCGACGCACAACCGAGCGAGAACCCCGTCCTCGGGCGCAAAGAGTACGAAAAAGCGCTAGAGGAGATCCACGTTCAGCTCGTGCATCTGCAACAGTGGGTGGTGCAAGAGGGACTCAAAGTCTGCATCTTGTTCGAGGGTCGTGACGGAGCCGGCAAAGGCGGCACGATCAAAGCGCTCACCGAGCGAGTCAGTCCGCGCGTATTCCGCGTCGTTGCGCTGCCCGCGCCGACCGAGCGCGAAAAGAGTCAGATGTACATTCAGCGCTACATCTCTCACCTTCCCGCCGCGGGTGAAGTCGTGATCTTCGATCGCAGCTGGTACAACCGCGCGGGGGTCGAGCGCGTGATGGGCTTCTGCAGTGAGAAGGAAGCGCGCTGGTTCTTGCAGATGGCGCCTCAGGTCGAGTTTTCGATCGTGAAATCAGGCATCGTTTTGCTCAAATACTGGCTCGAGGTCAGTCCCGAAGAGCAAGAGCGCCGGCTCAGGTCCCGCATCGACGACGGACGCAAGATCTGGAAGCTGTCGCCCATGGACCTGAAGTCCTTCGATCGCTGGGACGACTACACGGAAGCCCGCGACGACATGTTCGAGGCCACCGACACGGAGTGGGCCCCCTGGTACGTGGCGCGTTCGGAGAACAAGAAGCGCGTTCGGCTCAATGTGCTCAATCACATCTTGGAGCGCATTCCCCCCGGCAAGCTCGAGAAGCAGAGCAAAATCGAACTGCCAGAGCGTAAGATCGGCCGTTACACGCCGAAAGCGCTGCCGCTCAAGTTCGTGCCCGAGAAATTCTGAGTTTCTCGGGCTCCGGGGCAACCCACTCCGAATCGGGGTGACATCAACAAGCACTCTGATGACCAACTTTTGCGGCCTTCATGATAGGTTCTGGCGCGTGGGCAAACAGCGTGAATTCCTTCGATGATGGGGATCGCGGCCCAAGCGACATTCCGTCTGTCTGGCGCACATTGATGGGGACGAGGCATTCATGAAGACTGTTCGCGCAACCGTGCTTGGGCTCCTGGGTTCGGCGTTTCTGTGGAGCGCCTGTGGCGGAAAAGACCGCACTTTTCAGGATCGCAGGGGCGGCAGCGCGAACAGCGGCGCCGGTGGGTTAGCCGGGTCAAGCGGGTCGGACGTCGGCACGTCTGGCGGCGCCATGAGCGGGAAGAGTGGCGCCTCGCATGGTGGCATGGCGGCTAACTCGGAAGGCGGCGAAGCGGGAGGTGACGAGCAACCCATCGGGGGGGAGTCGGGCGATGGTGGTGAAGCCGGCGCCAGTAGCACGTGCACCGAGGGCGTTGCGCGCTGCTCCGGAACGACAGTCGAGACGTGCATTCAGGATGCATGGCGGGCAAGCGTGCCGGCGTGCCCCTTCGTGTGCGTCAGCGGCGCGTGCACTGGCACGTGTATCCCGGGCACGAAACAATGCGACGGCAACCACCCCCAAACGTGCTCGGCGGCGGGGCAGTGGCAAGCAAGCGGCCCGGTCTGTGACTACGTCTGTGCGAGCGGCGCATGTACAGGCACGTGCGTTCCCGGCCAGCGGCGTTGCAATAGCCTGACGCCGGAAACCTGCAGCGAAGCAGGGCTCTGGCAGTCGGAAGCCAGCGCGTGCGCGAGCGTCTGCACCAATGGCGTGTGCACGGGCGCGTGTGTGCCCGGCAGCACGCAGTGCAGCTCAGCCACGGACATCCAGACCTGCGGCTCGACTGGGCAGTACGGCACGGCCACGACGTGCGCCAACGCTTGCGTGAATGGCACCTGTGGCGGCGCATGCAAACCGGGCACCACTCAGTGCAGCTCCAGTACGACGGTGCAAACCTGCGGCACGAACGGTCAGTGGGGCACTGCGTCGAGCTGCACGAACGCCTGCGTGAACGGTAGCTGTGGCGGTGTGTGCAAGCCTGGGGACGGCCAGTGCAGCTCCAACACGCAACTGCAAACCTGCGGTACGGACGGTCAATGGGGCGCTGCATCAACGTGCACCAACGCTTGCGTCAGCAACGCCTGCGGCGGCGTGTGTAAGCCCACGACGAGCAAGTGCAGCTCGAACACTCAAATTCAAACCTGCGGCGCGGATGGCCAATATGGCGCAGCGTCAACCTGCACCAACGCTTGCGTGAACAACGCGTGCGGTGGCGTGTGCAAACCTGACTCCACCCAGTGCAGCTCCACGACTCAAATTCAGACCTGCACCAGCGCAGGGCAATGGGGGACGAGCACGACCTGTACCGGCGTTTGCTCCAACAACGCCTGCAGCGGTGTGTGCAGTCCCGGGACCACGCGTTGCACGGGCAAAGATGGCGTGCAGACCTGCGGGAGTGATGGCCAATGGGGCGTCGAGGTGGGGTGCGCGAACGTCTGCCGCAGCGGCGCCTGCGCGAAGGACCCCAAAGTCGTGTTCACGACCTCGGCCACTTTCAACGGCAACCTGGGCGGCCTTGCGGGCGCTGACAAGATTTGCGCAACCTACGCGACAAAGGGCGGCTTGGGTGGCACGTACATGGCCTGGCTGAGTGACGACACCGGCTCTCCCTCCACGCGCTTCAAACACGGTGGCCCCTACGTGCTGTCCGACGGAGTAACCCTGATCGCGAACAATTGGGCAGACCTCACGAGCGGGACCATTCGACACGCCATCAATCTCACGGAATCAGCCGGGACGCCTCCCGCTGGCACCGGAGCTTGCACGTCGATTCTCGGGCCGAGCGTGGTCTGGGCCGATACCCTCGAAAACGGGACTGAATGGAATTCGGCAGCGACCTGCAGCAATTGGTCGTCGACGACCGGCACCTTCTCAGGCTGGGCCACGTGGAACGCCACCACCAACTGGAGTCTCGGTTGCAACGGAGGCAACTCCGCCGCGATAGGTTGCGGCTCTACCAACGCGTTGTTCTGCTTCCAGCAATAAGTGACGTCGAGCGGTCAGCGCTAGTGCGCGTTCGCGGCAGCCACGACGTCGCTCGCCGAAGCGTTCAGTGGCGCTACCCAACGCACGTGTTGCCGTGAGTCGATCACGAGGGTTGCGGGGAGGTCGTTCACGCCGGCTTCGCGACGCAATACGTCGCCTCGGTCGATCAGAAACGGAGCTTTGACACCCCAGGAATTCAACGCCGCGCGCGCGTCTTCGGTCGTCTCGGCATCGGCCAGCACGGCAACCAAGGCGAGCTTGCCACCGTGTGCCTCGATATCGCCTTTTCGGGCATATAGAGCCGGGAGCTTCTCGCGACATGGCTTGCAACTCGGCGCCCAGGCGTCCACGACGGTCGTCACGTTCGACAAGGGGACGGTGACGAGGTTTCCATCATCACTCGGCAGTGAAAACGAGACTTGCCGGTCCGACGGCGCGTTCGAGGCGTGGCTCGCCGGCGAAGGCGAACAGCCCAGCACGGAAACAACGATCGCCAACGAGAGACAAAGGGAATGCGCGAGCGAGCTCATGCCCGTTTGACTCTACCGCCCTTTTGCCCGAGCGACTTCAGCGCCTGAGCTTCAGCAGCTCCTGCAAATCCCAAACCGGCCCGGCGATGAACGAGAGGCCGTCGTCGCTGAACGCCGGAGCACGCTTCTCGAATGCCGCATGACCGACCAAGTTGAGCGCCCAACCGGTAGCGAACGCCGCCAACGAGCCGGCCCACAACGGCCCGCGCACGCTCAATGGCTTCGACACGAACAGGCCCGCCGCACCGCCTAGAATCAGCGGAATGCCGATCAGGTGCAGCGTGCGGTTGGTGCCGTTTTGGTGGGTCTCGCGATAAAAGGCGAGCGACGCTTGCCAGCGCTCCGCGGCATCACCGGTAAACTCGGGGTGACGCGCTCGCCAATCTTGCTCGAGCAGTTTGACTCCCGCGCCGAAGAGCGACAGCGCACTGAGCTTGAAACCAGCACAAAGCGCCCCCATTCCGGCAGCCGAGAGCGCGACACCCAGCGTCGCAGTGGACGAGCGTCGAGGCATGAGCCGACACTAGCACGCGCTCAGCCCGCGAGCGCTCAGATAAACTTCATATTTAACGGGCATTTACGATGATGATTCGGGGCACTGCGTAAGCCGGGTAGCGCCCGTTTGGCGTGTACCGAAGTTGCTGCGGAGAAGGGACTTCCCCGCGTGACGGCTTCGACTAATAAGTAGCCGGCCCGCATGACCCTGACCGATCCCCGCACCGCATCCGCCCCCGCGTTCTTGAGTGGCACGGCGCGCATGCTGAATGACGCGCGCGACGCGTCCGTGATTTGGCTGATGTTCCAGTGTGCGCTCGTCGCCGCTGTCGGGGCGTCCTTGTTTTTCTGGCCCTACGCGCTCGGCCTGTCGTTCTGGTACGTGGCCCCGGCGTATTGGGCGTTGGTGATGGTCGCGGTGATGGACCGCTTCACCTTGATGCTGCACTTCACGTCGCATCGACCGCTGTTCAACAAGGACTACAAGAGCCTGAACCACGTCATTCCGTGGCTGCTCGGCCCATTCTTCGGCCAAACGCCGAACACCTATTTTGCCCATCACATGGGCATGCATCACCGAGAAGAGAACCTGCCGGACGACTTGAGCTCGACGATGCGTTTCACGCGCAATCGCATCACGCATTGGCTCCGCTACTACCTGCGGTTCCTGTTTTTCGGGTTGCCCGAGCTGATCCTTTACTTCTATCAGCGCAAGAACTGGAAGTTGTTCCGCCGCGTGCTGCTCGGTGAAGGCGTGTATTGGTCGGTCGTCGGCCTAGGATTATGGCTGCGCCCGGAGGCGACGCTCGCCGTGCTGGTCGTACCTCTGGTCCTGATTCGAACGCTGATGATGATGGGCAATTGGACCCAGCACAGCTTCATCAGCCAAGAGCACCCGGAAGACCCGTTTCAGTCGAGCATTACCTGCATCAACACACGCTACAATCGGCGCTGCTTCAATGACGGCTATCACATCCTGCATCATGTGAAGCCCCGCGCGCATTGGACCGAGCACCCGATCGAGTTCGAGAATGCCCTCGCCGAGTACGCAGCGCACGACGCGATCGTGTTCGACGGCGTGGATTACTTCGAAATTTGGCTGAACATGATGCTCGGCCGCTGGGGCTTCCTGGCCGACAAGTTCGTGCATCTGGAAGGCGCGCCCGTGCGCAGCAAAGACGACGTGATTGCGTTTCTCAAGAGTCGCGTGCAACCGGTAGCGGCGCGCGCGAGTGCGGCCAGCGGAGCGGCCGAAGTAGCAGCCGTTTAGAATAAGGAAAGCGGTATGAAGAAGACTTGGGGTTTACACAGCGCGACGCTGATCGCCGCAGCCAGCGGTCTGTTCGCGTGTCATCCAGCGGGCATCGACGACGCGTCCGAGACCGACACGGTCATCACGCGCAAAGCCAAAGACTACGACTACTCAGTCAATCGCACGTACTACGTGCCCGATACGATCGCCGACCTGTGCAAGGTCGATCCGGACAAATTCCCGATCGGTCAAGCCGGCGCCTCTGGCGACGGCGATCTGCCGAACCTCGATTGCAACGAGATCACGCACCTCTACGACTCCACAATCCTCGACGACATCAAGCGTCACATGGAGCAGCTCGGCTACGAGCGCGTGTCGAAGGAGGAAGCCGCGACTGCAGACGTCGCCTTGCTCGTCGGCGCGGTTTCTTCGAACAACTGGGTCGCGTACAGCTGGTACCCCTGGTACCCGTACTACGGTTACCCGCCCTACTGGGGCTGGGGGATCTACTACCCGTACTACCCAACCACGAGCGTCGTGAATTACCCGACCGGAACGCTGGTGATGGAGCTCGTGTCGCTCAAGAATGCAGACCTTGGCGAGCACCGCACTCCGAGCATCTGGACCGCCTCGATCTCCGGGTTACTCGCGAACGGTGAGACCACCGCCGCGACCCGCGTCAACACCACGCTCGACCAAGCATTCGCTCAATCACCGTATCTCCAGGTTGGGAATCGATGATGTTCTTCACGCGCCTCGTCCCGTTCACGGCCACGCTCGCGTTCAGCGCGGGCACTGCGCTGGCTCAAACTGCACCCGCTCCGCACCCAACGCCAGCGGCCCCGCAAACGCCAGCCGCTGCGCCCGCGCCCGCTCCCGCAGCGGCGCCCGCACCGGCGCCCGTCGCAGCTCCGCCTGCCGCAGCTCCCGCAGCTCCGCCTCCGCCCGCAGCTCCGCCTCCGCCTCCGCCTGTCGCGGCTCCTCCCGCGGCCGCACCAGCGCAGCCTCCACCAGGTGCTGTCTACTATCCGACGTATCAGCCCTACCCCGCGGCTCCTGCTTACCAAACGCCGCCGCCTGCCGCCCCTCGTCCGCGCCAGAAGAGGGACATGCTGATCGTCGCGTACAACACCGCCGTTGGCTTGGGCGACACGCATGATTTCGCGCCCGACTTCAGCTTCCTCGGCTTCTCCTTCGACTGGCGCGCGCGCGTCAGCGACAAGTTCTGGCCGGGCGTCTCGTTCGGTTGGCAATCGATGTACGGCAAAGAGGTGAAGACGCTGCACTACGGCAACACCACCTTCACCGGCACGATCGCGACCAGCCTGAACATGTTCCCGATGCTCGTTACGGGGAACTACTACTTCATGACCGATCCGCGCGGCGTGCGGCCCTACGGTGGTTTCGGTATCGGCGCGTACGCGGCAGAACATCGCCTCGATGTGGGCATTTGGACGGTCTCGGAGACCACTTGGCATTTCGGGTTTGCGCCGGAGCTCGGTGTGGCGCTGCCCACCGGTCGTCGTCAGCTCGTGGTCTCGACCAAGTTCAACTACGCCGCAGCCTCGGGTCGCTGGGATCCGCTCATGTATCTGAACTTCAACGTCGGGGTGGAGCTATGAATCGCACGGCAAGTGTCCTGCTGCGCGGCGCGGCAACGGCTGCTCTCGTCGCTCTGGCAGCTCCGGCGCACGCACAACCGGTGGAGTGGATGGGTGGCGCGAACTCTCCTCCCGCCAGGCCGCTCGGGGCTCCGGCGTGCCCTCCACCGCCAAAGCTCGAACCGCAATTTGCGCCCGCGTCGTTGTTCCTGCGTTTCGCGATCGGCCCGAGCTACGCCTGGGCGAGCGGCGATCCGAACACCAAGCTCAACGGTGGCGCGGGCGGCTTCGATCTGACCATGGGCGGCTTCGTCGCGCAGAATCTCGCGATCCACGCGGATTTCGGCTGGTTCGACGTCTTCGATCCCGACTTCTCCGTCGACGGCCAAGTCGTCGATTCGACGAGCGTGCTGTTCCAAGCCTCCACGTTCCGCGCAGGCGCGTCGTACTACTTCATGCCGGCGCGCACCTACCTTTCACTCGGCGCAGGCTTCGCAGCGGCTGCCCTGACCAGCTACTCGTACTCGGACACGAGCGACAAGAACGTCTCGCTCGTCGGCCGCGAGTACACCAAAGTCGGCCCGTCATTCGCGGCTGAACTCGGCAAAGAGTTCGAAGTCACCCCACAGTGGGGCCTTGGAGTCGCCGCCCACTACGAACTGCTCTACGTCCCACCGAACGACAACCACGCCAAGGCAACGGTAGAGCTCGCCCAACAAATCGGGCTGCGCTTCATCGCAACCTACGGCAGCCGCTAACCGCTCGTCCCTTGCCGCACAACGGGCCTGGGTTTTGTTGATGGTCACTCAACACAACCCAGACCGTCCCAGCCTTCGGCGTCGCGGACGAGGGAGAGGGGGAGACCGCCGAGCCGCAGAGGTCGCAGAGATCTGAAGACGAGGGATTAGGTTTCCACTTTGGGGCTGTTCGCGTCTTCGAAAAGCAGGAGCTTGATTCGAACTCATGAGAGGACAAGAGCTTTCTACGGTTGTCATCCCTGCTGGCCACGCGGTTACTACCTATCCGCTCACGTCGGAGCCCAGCGTTGCCCTGAGCTCCGGCGGTCTACTGATTGCGCAATTCGGATATGTCGGTGACGACTACGATGCGGTGGATGACGTCTTCGCGCGAGTCCAGATCGAGACCACGCGCTGGCAGTCTGACCCGCCGTGCGTCCTGGTCGCGGACGGCGTTGGGTCCCTCAGCCGTTTATTTGCGCCAAACGAGCCGGAAACGCGCGCATTCCACGGTGGCATCCTCTGGACCGTCAGCCAGAACGGACTCGACGCCATCCTCGCGGACGCGATTGAACGCGACAGGCTGCTGAACCGTTTCTTGGCGTTCTCACGCTTTCCCCAGTGGCTGTTTCTGGAAAGCTGCTCGGCCATTGTGGAGAGCTCGCTTCAGCAATGGCGAGCCCGTGGCATCAAAGTATTCCTAACTGAACCGAGTGGGCCTTTTCTGCTCGAAGTGCGCCGTCCCGATCACCGCTGGCTCAGCGCATTTCGAGGAATGGTCCTTGAGCGGGCGTCGCTGGCGTCAGCCGAGACCAGTGCGGCACAGCTCCTTCGCGCGCCGCGACTGCGGCGCCTGCTGCTCGACGCAACAGCGCGCGACACGGGCATCGAGCTGTACGATGAGCTCGCGCGTCGCAAGCACATGCTTCCATTCCTCTGCACGACGTCCGGACAAGCCGGCATGATGCGATGGCCACAGCGCTCGGGACCGTTCCTGCCCGTCTTTGCCGATCTGGAGTGGGCCGAGCGAGCAATCCGCGACCTCACGCCCGATTTATCCCAAACAGCGATCGCCTGGCTTGCCCCGCGAGAGCTGCTTGGCTGGGCACATCGAGACCGCTTTGGCCTCGCTCTTGCGGCGTTCCCCGATGCCAATAGTGTTCGCTATTGGACGATCGAGACGCCGGCAATCGCCACGCTCATCGAGCGAATTCTATCGTAGGAACACGGCGCGGCACGGGCGTATCCGTTGCGCTGATCCTCAGCGTGCTCAGTGGTAGACGTCGAAGCGGTAGCCGAAGGCTAGGTCGGCGACGGGCCAGGACTTGGCGCTGGCGAGGCCGAGTGCGGGTAGATAGAAAACGCCGTAGCCGACGCCGGCGTTCAGCTCCCAGCGTTCCCATTCGAAGGAGACGCCGGGCACCAGCGTAAAGTGCTTTTGGATCGTGCTCTCGGCGCTGAGATTGCTCGTGACCGTGAGTGCGCCATCAGTTGACGAGCTGTCGATTTCGATGGGGCTTTGATAGATCAGGTAACGGAAGAGCAAGCTCAGCGCGAATACACGACTGAGCCGCCACTCGCCGAGTGCACGCACGCTATACGTGTGGCCCGAGGATGCGCCCTCGATTGAGGTGGCTTCGTCGTTCTTAGAGCCGACCGCGCGCAGGTGCGCGTAGTCGAAGCCTAGGCTCAGCGTGAGTGGGAAGTCGAAGCGGTAGCTCGCGTCGAATTCGGCGGTCGTCGAGACGGCGCTGGCGCTTGCGCTCTTGTTCGCGAGCTGGGCGATGGCCTTGCCGTCGATGAACATGAAGCTGCCGCCGACTGCGGCCGTGAACGGGCCCTTCCACGGAGTGCGCGCTTTCGCGTACACGTTCGGAATCGTCGATTTGAGGACCGGGAACGCGAACCACGGCAGCGGGTACGTTCCAATCGTGATCTCGTCGATGATGCCGAGGTCGGTCTTCAACAGGCCGACCGTGAGCTTACCCTTCTGGCGCGTGTACGCGGTGTAGTCGGTGCGCGGGTTTTCGAGCTGCTGAGCGCGAGCTGTTGCTCCCCAAGCGAGGAGTAGCGCGCAGGCGGCTAGGCTTACTGCATTGCGCAAGGCTCACCCTCACGGCAAAACCACGTCCCATTGCCATCACGCACCGTGATCACGTCGTCACCGCCAAGCTGAAGCACTACCGTTCCACTATCGACGTTGACGAGATACTGAAAGACACCATCCGAGAGTAACCCGCTGATGCTGCGAAACTCGTGTCCGTCGACCGTGAGCGTTCCGGGCAATGAGGCCAAAAGCTTGCCCGACCAACGTTGGCCAATCCCGATGTCGTTACCGAGATCGAAGGCCACCTGCCCGTCGAGTTCGACCCGAACAGTGCGACCGGCTCGCGTACCCTGCAGGGCACAGTGCTTTGCGTCGCCGCCGAAACTTCGGCGAATCTTGGTATCCGCGATTGCGAGCGTGATTGAGATAGACCCGTTCACGCTCTCGTCGAGATTGGGTTGGCTCGCCTCTCCGGGGCAGCGGATCTGCAGGCCAATCGAGCCCTGCAGGCGAATTCGCGAACCGGTACTGCCCGACGAGGTTTTGCTCGCTTGGTTGACATCACTATCCAACACGTTCTGGGCGGCGAGGAAGCCGGTCGAGAGCTCGTCCAGCGCGGGCGCGCCATGTAACGTTTGGGCTGCGCTCGTCGCGTCGAGTGACGCGGTCGGGGCCTCGTAGTCCCGAATCAGCCCGCGCAGATCAGGCGTGTCGGGAATATCAGCCGCGCCACCGCAGGCAACGGCGCTCAGCGCGGCCAAACAACCAATAAGCAAAGAAGGTTTCACGCGCCAGAACCTTAGCTCAAGTTGCATGTCGTGAAAGTGACGCGCCGTCCGAAAGTGCGGAAACTTGTTGTTTCGCCCAGGACGCGCCTCGCAAACTCGGTTACTCGTGCATTAGCCAGGACTCTTCGCGGCAGGCGCCGGCTGCGCCGGCTGCGAAGTGGCGCCATTTTTGTCCTTTTGCGGTACGGGCCACCCCGCACCGAGCGCCTTGTAGAGTTGGATCAGCGAGCGGGTGTGTTCGCTGATGGTGGTCGCGTCGTCGATCTGGGCGTTGAAGAACGAACGCTGCGCGTCGAGCACATCGAGGTAATTGCTGACGCCGCCCTTGTAGCGGAGTTCGGCTAGTTCCACGACTTGGCTCTCGGCCTTGGTTCGCTCTTGTTGTTCGGTGCGTTGTTGACCGAGCTTGCGCAGGTTGACCAGCGCGTCTTCCACTTCACGGAAGGCTTGCAGCAGCGTCTTTTCGTAGGCGTAGACGGCCTGACGCTGTTGCGATTGGCGTACTTCCACCTTGCCGCGCAGGGCGCCACCGGCAAAAATCGGCTGCAATAGGTTGGCGAAGAGGTGCCAGCTCTGGCTCGCGGGATCTACGAGCTCCGTCAAATCAGTACTCGCTAGGCCGTAGGAACCAGTAAGTTTGATGGTCGGATAGAGAGCGGCTTTGGCCTCACCAATGCGCGCCGTGGCGGACATCAATTCCATCTCCGCCTTGCGCACGTCCGGGCGCTGCTCGAGCAGCTGCGCGGGCAAACCGACGGGAACCTCCGGCGGAACCGGTTGCTCTTCCGGGGAGCGATTACGCAGGATCTCGCCCGGCGGTCGACCCACTAGGAACGAGATCTCGTGCTCTTTCTGAGAGACGAGCTTTTCCAGGTTGTAGACCAACGCCTGCACGCGGTGAAATTCTGCCTCTGCCTGGCGCAGATCGACCTCGTGCGTGACTTGGCCTTCGAAGCGCAGGCGCGCGTATTCGACGTGCTCTTGTCGCGACTTCAACGTCTCTTGCGTGATGGCCAAGCGACGATCGAGCCCGCGCAGGTCGACGTAGGCCATGGCGACGTCCGAGACCAACGAGACGGCGACCGCGCGGCGGGCCTCTTCGGTCGCGAGCATCGAGGCTTTGGCAGCTTCGCCGGCGCGGCGAATTCGCCCGAAAAAGTCGAGCTCCCACGAGAAGCCGACGCCCACGTTATAGAGCCCTGTGGCGTTACTCCCGCCGCCCTCGGGCACGTGGGTGAGGCTACCGTCGCTCGGATTGATGCCACCGCCGAGCGCTTGCACGTTCACGTGCGGGTACAGATCGGCTTTGCTGATGCCGTAGGTGGCCCGAGCCTCTTCGATGCGCTCGATTGCGATCTTGAGATCGCTATTTTCCTTCAGTGCGACCGTGATCAAATCGCGAAGCTGCGGGTCCTTGAACTGCTCCCACCAAGGCACGTTCGCGATCGACTCTTGCGCAGCCGCGTTCGGCTGAGCACCCCGAAAGTTCGCCGGGGTAACAACGGGCGGCCGCTCGTAGTTCGGCCCCACTTTGCAACCGATCGCGACGACACCGCACACCAGGCACGAAGCCCAACCAAATCGCAGAGCCATCTCAGTGTGCCTCGCTGGCGCTGGGCGCCGGAGCTAGGGGCGAGGTCGCGGGCGGAGTCGCGGACGCCTGTTTTTTGCGGCCCAAGCCCTGAACGAATGCGTAATTTCCCGGGATCAAGAACACGCCGAAGAAGGTTGCGACGAGCATGCCGAAGAACACCGCGCAGCCCATCACGTTCTGCGACCCAGCGCCTGCGCCTTGGGCACGCATCAGCGGAATCACGCCCAAGATGAAGGCGAACGCGGTCATCAGAATGGGGCGGAAGCGGAGACGTGCCGACTCCAACGCGGCAGACTGCGGATCCATACCTTCGTCCTGTTTGGCTTTCGCGAATTCGACGATCAAGATCGCGTTCTTCGCGGCAAGGCCGATCAGCATGATGTTGCCGATCTGGACGTACACGTTGTTGTCGTAGCCCATCAGCCAAACGCCGAAGAACGAGCCGAGCACGACCAACGGAGAGCCCAAGAGCACAGCCCACGGCAAGCGCCAATTCTCGTACAGCGCGGCGAGCAACAAGAACACGAAGATGATCGCCATGGCCAACGTGGGCGCAGCAGGCGGCGCGACCTTCTCCTGATACGACATCGAGGAGTACGCGAAGCCGAGCTCGGCCGGCATCGTCTGCTTGAACACGTCTTCGAGCGCGGCGAGTGCCTGGCCGGAGGTGTAGCCCTGCCCGGGAATGCCGCTGATTTCGACGGAACGGAACAGATTGAAGCGGTTCGTGATCTCGGTGCCGGGTTGGCGGTTCACGTTCATCAACGTGGACAGCGGGATCATCGTGTCGGTCGTTTTGCTACGGACGTAGATCTCGCCGATGTCCTCGGGCTTTTGCCGATTCGCGGCTTCTGCCTGCACGTACACGCGGAACAAGCGACCGAAGCGGTTGAAGTCGTTGACGTAGCTGCCACCGAGCGAGGAGCTCAGCGCTTGAAACGCCTCATTGACCGGCACCCCCAGCTTGCGCGCCTTTTCGCGGTCGAGCTCCACGCCGAGCTGCGGGTAGTTCGGGTTGAACGACGTGAAGAGGTTGGCGAGCTCCGGTCTCTGACGAGCCGCGGTGAGGAAAGTGGTGGTCTGTGCGCCCAGCTGATCCACGCTCAGCGAGCCGCTGCGATCTTGAATCAGGAAATTGAAGCCGGACGAGGACCCGAAGCCGGAGATGGTCGGGATGTTGAACGGGAAGATGATCGCTTCCGGAATGCCCGCGAACTCACGCTTGAGCTTGGCCATGATGGCCTGAGCCTTGAGCTCCGGGTTCTTTCGCTCCTCCCAGGGGTGCAGGCGCACGAAGATCGAGCCGAAATTCGGCTGATAGGTGCTGGTCACGGCGCCGTAGCCACCGATCGTCTGGAACGAATCGATGCCTTCGGTCTTGGCCAGGATGTCTTCGACCTGCTTGAGCACGGCGCTCGTGCGCACCAGCGACGCGCCGGGCGGTAGCTGCAAGTTCACGCCGATCAGCCCCTGATCCTCTTCAGGAACGAAGCCGGCCGGAATCAAGCTGCCGAAGAAACCAGCACCAACGCCGACGACACCAACCAAGATGATGGTCAGGAACGAGCGGCGGACCAGCAACTTCGCGGTGCCGACATAGCCGTTGGTCACCTTGTCGAAGCCGGTGTTGAAGCCCTTGAAGAACTTACCCAAGAGGCCGACCTTGCCTCCGTGCGACGGCGCCTTGAGCAGCATGCAGCTGAGCGCCGGCGAGAGCGAGAGCGCGCTGAACGCGGACAAGATCACGGAGATGGCAATCGTCAGCGCGAACTGCTGGTACATGCGGCCGGTCAGGCCCGGAATGAACGCCACCGGTAAGAACACCGCGGACAGGATCAGCGCGATGCCGATCACCGGCGCGGACACCTCCTTCATGGCTTGAATCGTCGCTTCGCGCGGATTCAAGCCATGCTCGAGGTGATGCATGACGGCCTCGACCACGACGATGGCGTCGTCGACCACGATGCCGATCGCCAGCACCAAGCCGAACATCGATAGCGTGTTGATCGAGAAGCCGAGCAACGGGAAGAAGATGAACGTGCCAACCAGCGACACGGGCACCGTGAGCAACGGGATCAACGTCGCACGCAAGTTCTGCAAGAAGATGAACACGACCAAGGTGACCAAGATCACCGCTTCCACGAAGGTGTGGACGATCGATTCGATCGAGGCGTTCACCGCGGGCGTCGTGTCGTAAACGATCTTGTAGTCGAGGTCGGTCGGGAACTGCGCCTTGGCGCGTTCCATCGTCGCGTAGATCTCCTTGGCGGCTTCGAGCTGGTTGGCGCCGGGCAAGAGGTAGAGCGCCATCGCGCCGGAGGCCTTGCCGTTCAAGCGACCGAAGGCGTCGTAACCCTGCGAGCCGAGCTCGGCGCGACCGATGTCCTTGATGCGGATCTGCGAGCCATCTTTGGTCTCGCGCACGATGATGTTTTCGAACTCTTCCGGCTGAATCAAGCGGCCGGGAGCGCTCACGGTGTACGTAAACTTCTGATCCGCGGGTGACGGCGAGGCGCCCACGCGCCCCGTCGGCGCTTGCAGGTTTTGCTCCTTGATCGCCTGAATCACGTCATTCGGCGTGAGACCGAGCTGGGCCATGCGGTCCGGGCGAAACCAGATGCGCATGCCGTAGTCGGTGCCACCGAACAGGTCGACCTGCGCGATACCGGGAATACGCAGCAACTGATCGCGCAGGTTGATGCCGCAATAGTTGACGAGGAAGGGCGCGTCGTACGTCCCCTTGGGTGAATAGAGGCCGATCAGCATCAAGATGCTGGGGCTCATCTTCTTGACCGTGACACCTTGGGCCACCACGTCTTGCGGCAAGCGCGCTTGCGCCGCAGACACGCGATTTTGCGTGAGGACGTTGGCCATGTCCTGGTTCACGCCGACGCCGAAGTTCACGTCGAGCTGCATGCGGCCGTCGCTGGTGTTCGACGACTTCATGTAGATCATGTTCTCGACGCCGTTGACCTCTTGCTCGATCGGCGTAGCGACGGATTGCTCGACGCTGATCGCCGATGCGCCCGGATAGTTCGCGGTCACACGGATGTTCGGTGGCGCGAGGAACGGATACTGCTCGACCGAGAGGCCCTTGAGCGAAAAGACGCCGAGCATGACGATCAGAATCGCGATCACGATCGCGACGATCGGACGTCGGATGAAGAAGCCCGCCATGGTTCAGCCTCCGGATGCGGTCGTGGAAGCCGATGGGGCCGGGGTGGGGGCAGGCTTTGCTGCGTTCAAGTCCGCCGCAGGCTTCTCTTCGAGTGGGACGAGCGTCGGCTTGACCTTGACCCCGCCGCGCACCTTTTGGATCCCTTCAACCACGACCCGCTCACCCGGGTTGAGCCCTGAATCCAAGATCACCAGGTTGCCGATGCGTTCTGCGGGCTTGACCACGCGCATCTCCACTGTGTCGTCCGCCTTGACGACGGCAACGCTGTTGATGCCCTGCGCTTCCACCACCGCGCCCTGAGTCACGAGCACCGCGTTCTTCTTGATCGAGACCGCGGCGCGAACACGCGCGAATTGTCCCGGCCGCACGATGTTCCCAGGATTGGGAAACGACGCTTCGAGGCGAATCGTTCCGGTCTTGTCGTCGACGTTGCGATCCACGAAGGACAAGGTGCCGGGGTACGGATGCGTCGAGCCGTCCGCCAGGACCATCTGGAATTGCAGCGGCGGACCTTCATCACCCGCGGCATTGACTGCAGCGCCTGCGGCACCCGTGCCACCAGC
This sequence comes from Polyangiaceae bacterium, assembly GCA_035634635.1. Taxonomy (GTDB): domain Bacteria; phylum Myxococcota_A; class Polyangia; order Polyangiales; family Polyangiaceae; genus PMG-095. Next base: position 45,873 of record DASQCO010000006.1, on the reverse strand, counting down.
GGCGACGAGCCTGGCTTCACGCCTTTTTGCGTAAAACAGGTAGTCACGCTCCGAGACACTGAAACGCACCTTGATCGGATCGATCTTCGACATCTTGGTGAGCAGCGTGGTGCTGCCTTTGCCTACCAAGGTGCCTGGGAAGACTTCAGTGACACCGATCAGGCCGTCATCGGGCGCGAGTACCGTGGTGTACCCGAGATCGATCTGAGCCTTTTGCACCTGCGCTTGTGCTGCGGCGACAGCTGACTGCTGCGCGCGCTCGTTGGCTTTTGCTGTCTCCAAATCTTGAACGGAGACCGCGTTCTTGGCGACTAGGGGCTCGTAGCGCACGACGTCTTGGTGGACGCGCAGCGCCTCTGCTTGGGCCTGCGCCACCTTGGCCTTCGCTTCGGCCAGCGTCGCGACGAACGGTCGGCTGTCGATGGTGTACAGCTTCTGGCCCTTCTTCACGAAGGTGCCGTCCTTGAAGTTGACGGTCTCGAGAAACCCCTCGACGCGAGCCGAGATGTCGATCTCTGCATTGCCGCGCGTTTGGCCCACCGCGTCGACCGTGATCGGCACATCACGAGAGACGGCTTCGGCGATCTTGACTACGGGCGGCGGAGGAGGCGCAGCCGCCTTTGGGTCCGCCTTGTCGCAACCGATGAATGCGAGGAGTGAAAGGACTAGGACGGCACGCGGCGCGCATATGGCTGGCAGGTTCATTTCATCAACGTTTTTTGGGCGCGGAGCCAAGGCCCTTACGTAAGAACCCCTGCTGATTTGCACCGAAAGCGTGCGCAGTCGTCGCGCGTCCAGGCACCGAAGTCAATTCCAATGCCGGGACGATCGTTTTTGGCGCAACGTTCCGGCGACTCACCACTAGGCCGATTGTACCGCTCCCCCGTCGCTTAGGTTCCAGCCACCCTGAAACAAATTCAGTATTCCAACTCGCTGCCTCCGATGCAGCAATCGCAATCCAACTTCAGATCGAAACGATCTCGCGACGCGTTCGTTTCTTCATGCGCATCGAATGAACGAATCCGCCTAACCTCCAAGTATGCCAAGGCCGCTCGCTCGAGATGCCCTCGGGCTCGGACTCAGAACCCGCCACTATCGTGAGTTGCATGAGCCGTGGCCGGAACTCCAATATTTCGAAATCATCAGCGAGAATTTTCTGAGTGACGCCGAGGGACCTCGGTACCACCTGGATCGGGTACGCGAGCGTTACCCGATTGTGCTGCACGGCGTGGGGCTGAACCTGCTGGGTTCGGAGCCGCCATCCAATCACTACCTCGATCGGGTGGCCGCATTGGCTGAGTTGGTCGACGCGCCGTTCGTGACTGACCACCTGTGTTGGACGGGTTCGCATGGGCTCTCGCACCATGATTTGTTGCCAGTGCCGTATCTGCCCGAGCTGGTCGAGCTCGCCGCAGAGCGCGCACGCCAGGTGCAGCAGCACCTAGGTAGGCCGTTTGGGCTGGAGAACCTATCGAGCTATGTCGAGTTCGCGGCTTCTTCCATGACCGAGTGGGACTTCTACGCCGGAGTCGTGGAGCGTGCCGATTGCTGGTTCATGCTCGACATCAACAACATCTATGTTTCGAGCCAGAACCATCGATTTTCAGCGTCCGACTATCTGGCTCGGGTCGATTTCTCGCGCGTGCTGCAGGTCCACATCGCGGGGCACACTCGCGAGCCCAACGGCACCATTATCGACACCCACGATCAACCGGTGGCTGACGCGGTCTGGAAGCTCTACGCGGACGCATTCCGCAAACAACCATTTCCGACCTTGCTCGAGTGGGATGCACAGATCCCACCGCTCGCCGACGCACTGTCCGAGCTCTGGCGAGCCAAGGCGGAGCGGGCGTGAGCTGGCCCAACTCACCGGAGTGGTTGCGCGAGCTCCAAGGGCGCTTCAGCGAGCTATTGCGCACGCCGCTGGATCGCTCGACGGGTAGCTTGCGCGCGATTAGCTCGACGTACGATCCCGAGCTGGTCGAAGCCGCGTTGCCCAGTCCAACGCTCGGCAGCGCCGAACGTCTCGCCATCTACCAGCGCCAGTATTGGTTTCGCCTGTTCACGGTCCTGCAAGAGCTGTATCCGCTCACGTCGCGCCTGCTCGGCTATTGGCGCTTCAACGAGCTTGCGGCGCATCATCTGCTCGAGCGCCCGCCACGTGGCTACGAGCTCGACGCCATCGGTGACGATTTCGAACTCAGCGTCGCCGCTCGGCTATCGGAAGAAGAGGGCGACAGCGACTGGCCGATCGACCCCGCAGCGGTGCTCGAGGCAGCGCGCGTGGATGCGGCGTTCTATCGCGTCACGCGCGCGCCACACAGCGCCCCCTTTCGCCCCGGGCCCACCGACGCTGCTCACTTCGGCGACAGCTGCTTGCGCCTGTCGCCCGCGGCCGCGCTCGTGCAAGAGAGCTGGCCGTTGTCCGAACTGCGCGCGCGCTTGCTGGATCGACAAGACGAACCGCAAATCAAACTCGCCGAACGTTTGCCAACAACGCGCCACTGGCTGCTCTTGCGTCACGAGACCAAGCTCGGTCTGCTCGCGCTGGAGCCGCGCGAAGCCGAGCTGCTCGATTTGCTGCAACGACTGCCGCTCGAGCAAGCCTTGGGTCGACTCGAAGCCGCCGCGGCTCCCGCCGAACGGGAGCGACTGCCCGAGCAAACTCAGGGTTGGCTCGCCCGAAGTGTGCGGGTGGGCGTGTGGGTAGGCTTTGCCGAAGCGCGAAAATAGGAACGGGGCCTAAGAGCTCTAAAACCGGAATGGATTTTTACGTGGCGCACTGGTGACAAGCTGCCCCGCGTCTGGTCGAACGAGCGAGGCCGCGCTAGCCTGTGCTCACAATGGAATCCGACCTTCGCGATAGCTTTGCCGTCAGCAGTCCCGCACCGAGCTCGAAACTGCTGCACGCCGCCCTCGCCGGCATTCTCGCGCTTTCCGTGACCGGATGCGGAGGCGACGACCCCAAGCCGGCGGCGGGGATCACATCATCCAAGGTGGTCGATCCGCTCGACGCGGATGGCTTCAAGGCTCTATGTGACGCGCGCAGCGGCACCGTCGAGGTCATGCCTCACTGCAATGGGTTTGCTACGGGCCCCGGCTTCTCTTACGACGTCGGGACCAGTGCAATCTCGGAGCACACTTGCGCGGGTACCAACACCTGCGGGGGTTGGAACTGCCTCACCGGCGCTGCCAATCAGTAGCGATATTCGATCTGGCGTTTGATCGTGTACTTCACGGGTAGCTCGCCGTTCGGGCCTTTGACATGGATCGCCATGTCTTCGAGGAACTGAGCGGCGTAGTACTCCGTGGTCGCCGGGTCGATCACGAGCGTGTCTTCGAGCTTCAAGTCCATGCCGGTCACGGACACCTGGCTCGGATCGCCACCCTGTGACTTGACGAAGGCGCCCACTCGCTGCGCCACTTCCGCGTAGATCGCCGAGCGATCGACTTCGTATTCGCGACGCGCTTGAACGCAGCGCTGGGCGCCGCACGGGGCTTCCGCGAGCACGCGGATCTGGCGCGTGGTGCCCATGCTTGCGTCATTGGCCATCCACGTGCTGCCCGGCTGAGCCGGACGCCCCACGAAATCCGAATGGAGCTCGACGCTGCGTTCGATGGCCAGTGCCTTGAGGCGCTCCGGTGAAAACACACGGCGGATGAAGGGCTGAGCCTCGGGTGAGCCGAGCGCGACGAGCGCGTTCGAGAACTGCTCGGTGCCACGCACGTCGACCACGTTGCTGTCTTTGTCGGTGAGCACGTCGATCGTCACGTTGCTCGCTTTGACCTCGTCACCGCGCAGGGTCTCCGCTCCGTTCACGTTGATCTTCAAACCGAGGAGCGTCAACGAGCGTTTGAAGAGGTTGGTCTCGCGGTGCACTACCACGGACCATTCCATCACCCATTCTTCGCTGTTGCGTAGGGACGAACCGGGGATCGAAAACTCCTCCGAACGGCGCATTCGCTCTTGATGGGGGCGATCGAGGGTCGGCGCGTAGACGAACGTCGCAGCTTTCGCGTCGGCCGCCGTGTTCGATTGTTTCTCCAGGTTGGAGGGTTCGCAGGCGGTAAGCAGCACTCCCAACAAAGCAAGTCGCACGAACGATTTCATCGGACCTCCAAAAGGCGAGTGACCGTTTAGTTGGATTCGAGACCCAACGCAACCAGCCTTCACGCGCGCGCTTAGTACTACTTGATCGTGCCAAGACTGACTGAGTAGTGTTAGGTCTCGCTCGCCGACGGGGCCGCGGGAGACTGTTTCACTTGCCGCCGGTACGCGCCCGGCGTCGTTCTGGTGACGCGGGTGAACGCGCGAGTGAACGAGATCGCCGACTCGTAGCCGACGCGGCTCGCTATTTCCGCGATGGTCAGCTCCTCACGCAGCAACGACCGCGCGGCGACGATGCGCTGCTTGGTCAGGTAGTCGAGCGGGGTACTACCCGTTTTGCCGCGAAATTTGGCTGCAAACGAGGCCCGTGACATGCCGGAACGCGCCGCCAGTGTTTCGACCGTCCAAGGGTGCGCGAGATCGTCGTGCATGTCGCGCAGCGCCCGGCGCAACTGCGGATCGGCGATCGCCGCGAGTAGCCCCTCTTTGGGTAGCTCGCTTCGTTGCACGTAGAATCGCACTGCCGAAATGAACAGCGCCTCCGCGAGACGGCGCACGATCGGCAGCGAGCCGAGCTCTTCCTGGATCTCACCCCGCAGCAGCTCGGCCAGCGCATGCAACGAGCTGCTGCGATTGGCCTCGATACGCAAGTGAATGAACGGTGGCAATGCGCCGACCAGCGTGCCCGCGTCGTCCTCCGCGAGCTGTAAGGCCACGCTCACGAGCGTGCTGGTCGAGCCTCCACCGCCATAACGGATGAGGAACGACTTTCGCAGCGACTCGAGCTCCCGGCAATCGATACAACGCGAGTTGCGGCGATCCGACACGGAATAAGCGGCGCCGTCGAGTACGAGGAACAAATCACCGGTTTGAAGCTCGAGCGGCTCGGGCAGCGCTGCAGTGCGCAGCCAGCACGTTCCGCCAGCGACGAGCACGAACTTGATTTGCCCGCGGTGCATGACCCGATGTCCCCACGGCGCGCTCGCTTCGAACCGTGTGTAGAACGCATTTTGTAGGCGAAGCGAGCCGATGAGATGGCTAAGCGAATCCATGTCCTGATCCGGCGGTTAGACGAATGGTTTATTAATTGATACTCGGTGTCATTGATAGTCTATCTCATGGGACGTAGGGTGCAACACAGGCAACGAACAGTTCGAAGCCCAAACGACGAGGAAAACACATGTTGCAGTTCTATTTTCATCCGTCCCCCAACCCCATGAAGGTGGCGCTCATGCTCGGCGAGCTCGGGCTCCCCTTCGAGACCGTCGCGGTCGACATCTTCAAGGGTGAGCAACACGAGCCTGGATTCCGTCGACTCAATCCGAACGGGAAAGTGCCGGTCATCGTCGACGATGGAGTCACTGTCTTCGACTCGCACGCCATTTTGCTGTACTTGGCCGAGAAGCATCAGCGCTTCCTGCCCTCAAATCCTCGCGCACGAGCCGCAACGCTGTCCTGGTTGCAATTCGTGGCCACCGGTCTGTCGCCGTTCTCCGGGCAAGCCGTGCACTTCTTGCACTACGCGCCTGAACCCCTACCCTACGCGAAGAACCGTTATCTCAAAGAAGTCGAACGCCACTACCAAGTGCTCGAAACGCGACTCAGCGAAGCCCGCTTTCTGGGTGGCGACGAATACAGCATCGCAGACATGGCACTCTGGGGCTGGGCTCGCGGCGCGGCGTACATTTTCGGCGACAAGGCTCTGACCGCTTACCCCAAGGTCCAACAGCTCGTGCAAACCCTGACTCAGCGCCCAGCCGCACAGAAAGCCGCCGAGCTAGCCAAGCCCCTCAAACTCAAGACCGATTTCGACGAACAGACGCGCCGCGCGCTGTTCCCGCAAAATCTCTGAACGAACTCGAACGCCCGAGCTAGAGCACTTCTTCCGACACCACTCGCGCGTACACCAGGCGTTGACCGCCTCCGGCGAGATCGGCCAAATCGAAATCGCCGTGGGGCACGAGGCCGTTGGGGTCGAGGGACGGGCGCGCCGCGCTGATCGCGGAGTCCCCGACCTCTTTGCCGCTCGGGCGTTGAACCTTTGCCTTCACGCTGAACGTCACGCGCAGACCGCGCGCGCCAGGCGGCACGCGCAGGCGCTTCTTGACCGCCAGCGCTCGAAACGAACCGAGTGCCGCCGCCCACTCGGAACCCGCTCCCCTCACCAGCTCGGCGCTGAGTACGCCGCCATCAGCGCCGACGGTGACGGCAAACATTGCCTCACCACGCACGGGCCCCGCTTCACGAACTGCAGCGCTCAGCGTACCGACGAGCGCACCCCCGCGCGCCAAACCACGCTGCACGTCGTCCGCCGCCAACGCATTTTCGAGCCGCTTCTGCGGATCGGGCTTGGGCTTGGTGTCGGGCTTACGAACGCTGGGCAACGGGTCACTCGGTTGACCGAGGAAGAAGTGCCCGTCCAAACCGAGGTCGATCTTGCGCGCCGGTTCGGTCGGTGCGGGCTCGCCCGGAGCTGCTTGCGCGACACCCGCCGCGAGTGCGTCATCGGACGACGGAGCGTCGGCGAGCGCGGGTAGATCTGAGTGGGGAGCGAGGTGCGGGTTGGTGCGCGCGTGCGCCGAAGAGACTGTGCTCGCCGATTCGGCGACGGCTGCGCCAACGGACGGTGCCGACGTAGGTTCGTTTGCTGCGGGCACGTCATCAAGCGGCGCGTCAGCGAGCGGAATCTCTTCGATATCGATGGACTGTTCCGCGACTCGTTCCGACGAACGCAACGGGGTAGCCGCGTTGTGCCGCGCATGAATCAGCAAAAAACAGCCATGCAGGGCAAGGGCTCCAAGCAAGGCATTCTGGAAACGCGGCACGGCGTACTTTAGAGTGGGATGGGGCGACTGCAAGGGGGGCCTGGGTAACGAGATGTAACCGTCAACGCCTCCTCGCATATTCGTCGAGAAAAAGGCGGCCATTGTCGATGCGCTGACATGACGGCAATCGCCGGCGCCGATGTCGCACTGCGGTCGAAAGGCTCACTGGGGGCATTATGTCGCCACGATCGTGGCGATAACCCCTCTAAGTACTCCAATTTCGAGGGTCTGTATCAGGTGTGATTGTTGCAAGAGTACGCGCGGAATTATGCCCCCGAGTACGAGCAATGCGCACCCGTTGCCAAGCGAGCAAGACCGAATGCCAAACCTTCGACGTCGCGTCGTGGTGGCGGAGGACAATGAGGACTTTCGCGAGCTGATTGCGACGGTCCTTGTCCGCGCCGGGTACGAAGTCGACAGCTGTCCCAATGGGCAAGAGGCGTTGGAACGTCTTTTGGCAAAGCCGGCCGATCTCGTGCTCCTCGACCTGGTGATGCCCGTGATGGATGGTTGGCAATTTCGAACTGCGCAACGAGCCGATCAATCGATCGCCGATGTGCCCGTCGTGGTCATGACGTCAGAGACCAGTCCGCAAGCGACGGCGATTCACGCGGATGCCTACGTTCGGAAGCCTTTTGATTGGCATGAGCTGCTACGCGAGATCGAGCGCGTGTTTTTGGAGCGCGAGCGACACGAGCAGGCCGCGCGTCTCGAAGAGACTGACCGACTCGCGCTGCTCGGCACGGTGGCGGCTGGTGTGGGTCACGAGATCAACAACCCCTTGTCATTCGCCATCGGGAACCTCGAAATAGTCGACGAGGCGATGCCTGCGTTACGAACCGAGGTGACCGGTCTCGTGGGCACGAACGCGACCGTCGAACAACGCGAATCACTCGAACGCGTGTTGCGCCGGTTCGATGAGGTGCGCGGTTTGCTAGCAGACAGTCGAGCCGGCGTTGGACGGGTGCGCATGCTGGTGCGCAACCTGCGCAGCTTATCGGCGCGCCCTACCGAGCGGCGTGAGCTGCTCGATTTGCCGAAGGTCGTCGACGCGAGCGTCTCGATGGCTTCGGGTCAGATCAAGTATCGCGCGACCCTGGCCCGCGACTACGGCGCTTCGCCACGGGTCTTCGGAGATGAGGGACGCCTGTGCCAGGTTTTCCTGAATCTCCTGGTCAACGCCGCTCAGTCGATGCCTGCTGGCCGCTTCGAGAGCAATCGCATCGACGTCAGCACGCGGATCGAAGGAACCTTTGCGGTAGTCGAGATCCGCGACACGGGTCGCGGCATGTCGCAGACGCTTCAGAGCCGAATCTACGAGCCGTTCTTCACGACCAAAGGCGCCGAAGGCGGGACGGGCCTCGGTCTTTCGATTTCCCGAGACATCGTCGCGGCGCACGGCGGCCGCATCGAAGTCCAATCAGTGCCTGAGCGCGGCAGCGTGTTTCGCGTGTTCCTTCCGCTTCCGAACAAAGGTGAAGCGGAACGCCGAGCGGCGTCGAGTGCGCCGCCTCCAGCCTCCGCCGTGCTGCCTACAGCCGCGAACAGCGTCCGTCCGCGCGTCTGGGTTTTGGATGACGAGCCCATGGTCGGCCAAATCATCTCCCGGTCGTTACAGGTGAGCTGCGAAGTCTGGGTGGCGCGCGAGCCACGCGAACTATTTGCGCGTTTGGAAGCCGGCGAGACGTTCGACGTGTGTTGTTGCGATCTGATGATGCCGCAAATGACGGGGATGCAGGTTCGCGCGCGAATCGCCGCGGAGTGGCCGCAGCTGCTTTCGCGCATGATCTTCATTACTGGCGGCCCGTCCACCCAGGAAGGACGAGACTTCATTTCACGGCCCGACGTGCTCGTGCTCGACAAGCCGTTCGACGTCGAAAATCTGCGTTCTACCGTGCGGAACGTCTTGAGTGCAGCCGCCAAGAGCGCGGGAGCATCGGTATTGTCTTAAGAAGACTGCTGACTGGTCGTCCATAGTGCTCGAAGGTCGGATGAATGCGCACCCGCTGACGAGCGTCCTCCAAAGGCGCAGGCTCTTGCCCCTCGCCCTCGTCGCGCTCGCGTACCTACTCGCCGCCAGATTCGGTCTCTCGCTTGCCTTTGCGACACAGCAGGTCACCGCGGTGTGGCCACCCACCGGAATTGCGATCGCATCGCTAACGCTATTTGGAGCTCGAGTTTGGCCAGCGCTCTTCTTCGGAGCGTTTGCCGCAAACGCCGTCGTGGGTGAGACCCTGCTGACGGCGTTCGGCATCGCGTTGGGCAACACGGCTGGGCCGCTCTTGGCGGTCTGGTTATTGCGGCGCTTCGCTCGCTTTCAGGCCGACCTTGCTACGGTTCGCGATGTCTTTTCGCTGGTCGTGTTGGGGGCGGCGCTCAGCATGACGGTCACGGCGACCAACGGCGTTGCCCAGCTCGCGCTTGCCGGAATTGTGCCTTGGTCCAGCTATGGCTCGGTTTGGGGGCTGTGGTGGGTTGGCGACGCAATGGGGGTGCTGCTGTTCGCCCCGTTCTTCCTCACCCTGTTGGCTCGACACAGCCCCTACGGGCGTTGGCTCGAGCGAGCGCTCCTGATCGCGGGCAGCTTTGCCGCAGCCTCGATTGCGTTTTCGGCGGATGGCGTATTTTCGTACACCACCAGTAACTACCACCTTCAATACGCAGTCTTTCCGTTCATCATTTGGGCGGCGCTGCGCTTCGGGCCGCGTGAGACATCGCAAGTCGTTCTACTGGTATCGTGTGTAGCAATCGAGGCAACCGTCCACGATCGCGGTCCATTCGGCGCCCGCACCTTGCAGCTCGACGAACGACTGGCACTGCTCGAGATGTTCATGGCGGTGGTGACCATCACCGGGCTGACGATCGCAGCAGTCACCGCAGAGCGTTCGGCTGCCGAAACGGCGCTCCGCGCAGCAAGTGACGCCCGCTTTCGCACGTTGTTCGATGGCTCCCCGCTTTCATTGTGGGAAGAGGACTTCTCGAGCGTCCGCGAGTACGTGAACGACCTGGGTGCGGTAGGCGCTGGCCAACTGGAGGGGTATTTCCGTCTGCATCCCGAGGCGGTCGTGGAGGCGGCAAAGCGGGTCCGAGTGCTGGCGGTCAATCAAGCCACCCTAGATCTGTATGGGGCCGCAAACGAAGCAGAGTTCCTCAAGACGCTGCCAGCGACGTTCGGCCCGGAGGCACTCGCGACGTTCGCGCAGGAGCTTTGCGCTCTCGCCGATGGCAAGACGCACTTCGAGGCAGAAACCGTGACGATCGCTGCCTCGGGCCGAAGGAACGCCGTGGGCGTGCGGCTCCACGTCATTCCAGGCTACGAAAAGAGCTGGGCGCGCGTGGCCGTCTCGCTCTTCGACTTGACGGCGTACAAGGAAAGCGAGCACCGCCTGCGTGAGTCACTGCGCGAAAAGAACGTGCTGCTCAGCGAAGTACACCATCGCGTGAAGAACAATCTGCAAATTGTCTCGAGCTTGCTCAACTTGCAGGGCAGCAATCTCGAGCAACCGCAGGCTCGCCGAGCATTCGCGGAGGCGCGCAGTCGCATTCAATCGATCGCGCTGGTGCACGAAAAGCTGTACCAATCCCCCAACCTCTCTCACGTATCGTTCACCGACTACACCAGCGAATTGCTGAACGCGCTGAATCACGCGCAGGCGGGTTCGACCCGCGGTATCGCGCTCGAGCTGCGAGGGGACGCGGTCGAGCTGAACACGGACGTTGCCATCACCTGCGGGTTGATCCTCAATGAATTGGTCACCAACGCGCTCAAATACGCTTTTCCAGAAGGCCGTCGTGGGGCGATCGTCGTCGAGATCCGCCAGACTGCCCCAAACACCATCGCGCTTTCGGTTCGGGATGACGGCGTTGGATTGCCGCATGAGGTCGACACGAAAGCTCCTGCGTCGGTCGGACTGAGCCTGGTTACTGCCCTCGCATCACAGCTCGATGCCGAGCTCGCCGTGAAGCGCGATCCCGGGACGGAATTCCGGCTCGATTTCCAGGTCGAACCGAGTCAAAGCCAACGCCTCCAGCAATTGGTTGCAGAAAGCGCCGCCTGACTTGGCCGCAATACTGATTGTCGAAGACGACGCGATCATCGCCGAGGACCTGCGGCGAACGCTGATTCGACTCGGCTACGTGGTGGCGGGGATCGCACGCTCGAGCGGTGCTGCGCTCGACGCGGTTGCGTCCACCAAACCGGACTTGGTGCTGATGGACATCAAACTCAAAGGCGCCGCGGACGGGGTGCAAACCGTGGCGCTGCTCAGAGCTCATTCGAGCCTCCCGGTCGTCTATTTGACGTCTCATTCGGACGCTGCAACGTTCGAACGTGCTCGCGCCACGAATCCGCAAGGTTATCTATTGAAACCATTCCACGAGCACGAGCTGCAAGCGACGGTCGCCGCCGCCCTTTGCGCCCCGACGCCGAGCGCGTCCTAAGGGCCCTAGCTGCTCGGCGGGAACTCGGAGTCTTCGTGAGCGTGGATCGGGAAGACGATCGCCCAGGACGTTCCGTTCGCCGCGATGAGCGAATGCGAACCGCGCAGCTGGCGCACGAGGTTGCTGACCAGCAAAAGCCCCAATGATTCGTGCGAATTTTGCCCAGCGGGCAAGCCGACTCCGTTGTCACTCACGCGCAGTTCGTAGTCTGCGCCGCTCGCGACGAATGACACCGTCACACAGCGCGAGTCACCTCGGTTGCCGACGAACGCGTGCTTGAAGGCGTTCGTCACCAGCTCATTGACGATCAGGCCTACTGGGACACACCGATCGAGATCGAGAAAGACCTGGTCGACCGTGACGACGGTATCGACGAAGAATGGGCTAGCGTTCGCGCGCCTCAGTTCCGCGACCAGCCCGCGCAGGTACGTGGCCAAATCGACGCGATCCAGGTCCTCCGACTGATAGAGGCGTTCGTGGATCAACGCGATCGAGTGCACGCGAGCGATCGAGTCATTGAACACGTCCAGCGACTTGGGATCATTGACGTATTCACGCCCCAGCCGCAGCACGCTGGCGATCACCTGCAGGTTGTTTTTGACCCGATGATGAACCTCCTTGAGCAGAGTCACCTTTTGAGTGAAGGACTCGAGCAGCGCTCGGTGAGCTTGATCGCGCTCGTCATGGGCCCGACGCAGCTCGGTAACGTCCCGAATCAGCGACATGGTGGCGCGCCGACCACCGAACTCGATGTTCACCGAGTCCACCTCCAGATCGACTTGAACGCCGTCTCGCCGCGCAAACCGCATGATCTGCGGCGCGATGCTCTCCTCTCGTTCGAGCATTCGCACGCGATCGACGAGGACCTGGCGCGACTCCGGAGTGACGAAGTCAGCGGCGTCGCGTCCGACCAGCTCGTGTTCGAAGTCGAAACCGTACAGGCGAACGAGCGCCGGGTTGGCATACACGATGATCCGACCCACTCGCACGCCGATCCCGACCGACGCGCGTTGCGAAAGCGTGCGAAAGTTGGCCTCGGATTTCAGCAATGCCTGCTCAGTCGCGTATTGCTCCGAGACGTCTTGGATGATCGCAATCGTCGCGGGCTTGCCCTCGAACGTCGCGGCCATGCTCGAAACCTTGACGGTAATCGACTGGCCGTCGCGTTGACGACATTCGATTAGGCCCGGTTCTGGGTAAACACCAGTCGCCATGCGCGCGTAGCGCTCCTCGATGGCGGTCATCGAGTTGGGATGAACCACCATCAACGTTTCGTGGCCGACGAGCTCCGCCTCGCTGTCATAGCCGAGCATTTGGACCAGTGCCCGGTTCACGTAGCGCATCGTGCGCCCGTGACTCACACAAATGCCGACGGGCACCGAGTTGAATAAAGCGCGAAAGCTTGCCTCCGATTCCGCAACCTTCTCCGACATGCGCACGTGTTCGGTGATGTCCCGAAACGTAACGACAGCCCCCGTTGGACGTTCATCACGGGGCCCCTGGATGGCGGCGGCGTTTGCGCTGATCCACTGCGTTTGCCGGCCCGGGGCCTGCAATCCCATGACGCAGTCGTTGACCATTCCGCCCGAGCGCAAGACGCGCACGGCCGGTCGCTCTTCGTCCGGCATGCGTGTGCCATCGCGCCGGATCAGCGGCGCGAGGGGCGGCCCGTTGGCGTTCTGCCGAGTGAGCGTTTCGCGAGTCGCGCTCAGGATTCGCTCGGCAGCTGCGTTGCTGGCGACGACGGCCCCGGATTCGTCCTGCAGCACGACGCCTTCTGCCATTGCGTCGAACAGCGTGCGCAAGCGCAGTTCGTTCGCGTCATGGGGTTCGCGCGCCGTCCAATTGGCGGGCAGCAACGCTGCCGCCTGCCTGGCGCATAACGCCAAGCTGCGTCGAGCCGACGCTTCCAAGCCAGGCCGGGGTTGCTCATCCGCGACGCAAATCACACCGATCGGCCGCTGAGATTCCGAAAGTATCGGCGCGGCGGCACAGAAGGCCAACTCCGGGGACTCCAGCTCCGAGGGTCCCGACAAATGGCGTGCGTCCAGAACATGTCGACAACAGGTCGCTGCTTGCTGCACCAGGCGACCTTCGGCTCCGAACCACGCCACGAGTTGCAGCGACGAACCAGCAACGAGAAATAGCAGGCCAACGGGCGCCCCCAGCGCGTGCGCGGCCAATTCCGCGAGCCCGCTCAGTCCGCCCTGAGCGACCTCGTGAGGATGAGTCTCTTCAGTTGCTCGATCCATCGCGTGCAACATGTCGAGCGACCGCGGCCAGCAACGCATTCATGCTGAAGGGCTTCTCGAGCACCGCATTGGTCTTGCGCAGCAGCACCTCAGCCTGCTCGGGTTTCAAGCCACCGGTCAGAAATACGACGCGAAGCGAGAGCTTCTCGTCAATTTTCTCGATTGCATCGAGCACTTCGAGCCCCGTCAGCGTGGGCATACTCATGTCGCACAGGATCACGTCGAAGCGTTCACCGTTGGCGAGGCGAAACAGCGCGAGATGGGGATCGCGCTCTTCGACCACGTCGTGGCGGTCATTGAGGAGTCGAACGATGCTGTGTCGAACGGTCTCCTCGTCGTCGATGACGAGCACGCGGCCTCGTCGACCCGGCGGTGGCGCTGTGCTGGGCAGCGGGCGCTTCTTGGCACTTCCCATCGCCTGAGGCAGGCAAACGCGGAAGGTCGTTCCCCGGCCGACCTCGCTCTGCACGGCAATTCGTCCGCCCAGTTCTTCGATCGTGTTCATGCTGATCGAGAGGCCGAGACCGAGCCCTGCTCCCGTTCCCTTCGTCGAAAAGAAGGGCTCGAAGATGCGTCGCTGCGTCTCCGATGACATGCCGTTCCCGGAATCTCGGACGTCGACGATGGCTCTGCCTTCGTCATCCACACTCGTCGTAATTTCCACCCGATGCACCAACCCGAGTGAACCAACTTTCGGACTTCGGGCTTCGATCGCGTTGGCGATTAGATTGGCAAACACTTGCACCAATCGTCCCTCATTGGCATCGACGAGCGGCGTGGTACCGAGCGTGAGCGAAATCGAGGTATCGGGGCCGGCGAGATGACGCGACATCTTCAGCGCGGAGTCGAGAACTTGAGGCAAATCCAAAAATTCACGCCGAGCCTCCCCTGCGCGCGAGAACTTCTTCAGGTCAGCGATGATCTTTCGCAGGTGCGAGGCCGCCTTGGCCGCGTCAGTCAAGGCCTGCTGCGTCGCGACGAGCTTTTGCGTCAGCCACTCTGGCACATCGAGCAGCTCGACATCGGCCTGTAGCTCGGTCACGCGATGTGAAGCGAACTCGACGTTTGCGGAGGCGGCAGCGAGCGGATTGTTGAGTTCGTGCGCCACCCCAGCGGCCATCGTTGCAATCGAAGCAAGGCGTTCGGAAAGCGCCAAGCGTTCCTCGAGTCGACGCTTGTCCGTGATATCGCGAAAGACGACCACGCTGCCCAAGACATTGCCGTGCGCATCGACGATCGGCGCAATCGAGTCGTCTACCTCTTTACTTTCGCCGATGCGATCCAGAATGCGGGCGCCGAGTGGCAGCTCGGCGCGGAATCCACCGCGAATCGCTGTCGAAATGGTGGTTTCGATGCGCTCCCCTTTGGCGGTGACCACCCGGAACACTTCGTGAATCGGCTTGAGGTGAGCCTCTTCCCGCGTCCACCCGGTCACCTTTTCAGCGACCGGGTTCATGAACGTGACGCGCTCCTGGGCGTCGGTTGCGATCACGGCGTCTCCGACCGAGTCGAGCGTCGTGGAAAACCAGCGCTCGCGACGATCGAGCGACTGCTCGAGCTCGTGTTTGCGCAGCGCCACTTCGATCGAGCTGCGCAGATCGCGCTCGTTGAATGGTTTGAGGATGTACCCGTGTGGGCTCGTCTCTTTGGCACGCGATAGCGTGGCCTCGTCCGAGTGCGAGGTCAGATAAATCACCGGGATGCTCCAACGTTTGCGGATCGCCGCGGTCGTCTGGATCCCGTCCAAGCGCCCAGCAAGCTTGATGTCCATCAAGACCAAATCAGGCTGAGTCGATTCGACACCGAGCAGGGCCTCGACGCCCGCACGCGCGATCCCGGCAACGTCGTAGCCCAGGCGCTTCAGCGTGCGCGAAATGTCCTCACAAACGATGGCTTCGTCTTCAACGACGAAGATCCGGCGCGCCGCCTCTCCGGTCGTTTGAGCTAGTCCTTTGCTGACCTCGATCCCGGCACCGTACATGTAGGCCTGAAACGGCTCACGGGGAGGCCTATTTTAGCCCCGCTGCTCAAATTGTGCTGCATCAGCCAAAGCAACCCGCTCGCCGGGTGTCTATGCGGGGTGGAGATGCCCGGTGGGTGCCTAGGCGACAACCGCGCCAAGCGCGCGCCGAGCCGTCGATCTTGATGCGCCCTGTTCGACGGTGTAGTCGATCTTCGGGGGCACGGAACCGTGGGCGGTTTTCGTTGTCCAGGTACATACATGAAGCGAACCATTGTCGGGTTGGGCCTAGTGGTTGCGCTCGTCGGCGCGGGCTGTCAGCGGCGCGGCGCTTCGGGCGGCGTATCGCCCAAGCAAACGTTTGCGGAGCTGCGCACCATCAAGGGCGCGCTTCGCGTGTCGGCGCCCGGCGAGCCGGGCAGAACACCGTATCGGCGCGAGCGCATCGTCGAAGGCGAAGCGGTCGATGTGCCGGAAGGAGGGCTCGCCTGGATGCGGCGCGACGGCGGCGCGACCTGGCTGATCTCCGGCCCCGCTCAACTCGTGGTCAAGAGCAACGCCGTGGAGCTACGAGCCGGGCGCGCTTTCGTCGATGGTGAACAGGGGGAACCGGTCAGCGTCGTTACACCGAAGGGAGCGCTCGAGCTTTCTGACGCGCGTGCCAGCGTCGAGGTCGGCAAGCAGGTGACGGCGTACGTGCTGCGCGGCACCGCTCGCTCGGGCGACGCAGAGCGGGCGAGCGCCGGCGAGCTACTCACCCTTTTGGGTGATGGAAAGGTCACGCGCAGCCCCATGCTGTCGTGGCAAGACTGGACGGGCGGCCTCGGCACGGCGGACGCCTCGGCGGATCCAGCGCCGTTCGGCATCGGCACGGTGGGTGCGCGCAAGCCCGGCGACCAAGGCCAGCCTCGCTTCTCGCTGGTCATTCAGCGGCTCGACGTAAAAGTGACGATCGACCACGATTTCGCGGTGACGGAGGTGGATCAAACCTTCGTCAATCCCAGCGTCGACACGGTGGAAGGCATCTTCAGCTTTCGCACACCGATCGGCGGCACGCTGCAACGCTTCGGCGTGGACCGCGATGGCGAGCTCGTGTGGGGCCGCGTCAAAGAGAGCCAAGAAGCCGTGCGGCAGTACGAGAGCAACGTGTATCAAGGCTCTCAAGAGGATCCGGCGTTGCTGCAGTGGCGGTCGCCGGGTGTGTACGACGCGCGGCTCTACCCGATCAAAGGCGGAACGACGCGGCGCGTAGTCACACGCTACGCCGAATGGCTCTCCCGTCAGGGCCAGCACGGGGAGCGACGACTGTACGTGTATCCGATGGCTGCAGAGGGCGCCAAGGGCTCACTACCGCGCATCGAAGAGCTGACCGTCAAGTTCGACCTGAGCCAAGCAGCAGCCAGCTCCGTCCGCGCGGGGATGGGTGGCACGCGCAACGGCAACGAGCTCGTGGTCAAGGCATTCGACTTCACGCCGCGCGCCGATCTGTCGGTCGAGCTGTTCGACAACGGTCAATCCGGCGCGGTCGCCTACCGCGCGCCTCATGACTTACCGCCCGAAGAAGCTCCTGAAAGCGGCGGCAAAGGCTTTGCTCGCGACGTCTCGCGTGAGGAAGCCGATTACATCGCCATTCCGCTCCGCGCTCCGGCGCCGCCCGCGGGCGAAAGTACCGGGCTCGATCTGGCGCTGGTCATCGATACCTCCGCGGCGACCGAGCCGTCGGCGCTGGCGATCTCGCGCACCATCGCCTCCTCACTGCTAGCGCACTTGGGCTCGGACGATCGCGCCGCGCTCTGGGCCGGTGACGCGACGTTGCGCCCCGTCGCCGAGGGCTCGGGCTCGCTGACCAAGCTCGACGCCGACAAGCGAAAGCAATGGCTGGCTGGCCTTTCGGCGGTCGAACGCGGCGGAGCGACGGATATCGGCGCGCTCTTGACGCAAGCGGCAAGCAAGCTCGACCCCAAGCGGCACGGAGCCGTGCTCTACGTGGGGGACGGTGTTCCCTCGGTGGGCGAGCTCGCTCCCAAAGTCCTGAGCGAACGCCTAGCGCGTCTACCGACCGGAACACGTCTGTTGGCAGCCGCGGTCGGCAGTCAGCCCAACCTTCCGCTGCTGGCCAGCATCGTGCGTGGTGCTCCGGTGGAGCAAGTGTCTGACGCTTACGGCGCCGCGCGTTCGGCGCTGCGCTTGTTGGAAGCTGCGGGGCGCTCGTCGTGGCTCGGAGCCAAGGTTGATCTAGGGCCGAGCGTGGAGCGTGTTTTGCCGCGCGTCTTGCCCCCGATCACCGCCGACGAAACGACGATGATCGTGGGGCGCGTCAACGGCGCAGCTGTGCCTAGCTCGCTCGAGCTTTCGAGCAGTGAAGGCTCCGTGAAGCAGCGCCTGGCCGTGCGCCACCTGCGTGACTACGGCGATCTGCGGCGCCGCTGGGCCGAAGAGCGCTTCGATGAATTGCGCGAGAGCGGCGCTGGGCGCGCGTCATTGGTCGACATTGGGCGGCGCTTTGGTCTCGTGACCCCGTTCACGTCACTGTACGTGCCCACGCGCCGCGAGCGCGAGCAAGAGCACGAAGACAAGCCCGACTTGGTCTCGAGCGAAGAACGCAGAGAAGAGCGCGCTCGGCGTTGGCGACCGTGGTGGAACGGCAAAGGAGAGCCAACTGCCGCCATCGCGATGAGCGCGATCGCGGACAACAAAGAGGGCGGCACCGGCACTCGCGCCAAAGGTGAAGAGGGCTCGATGGGCAGTCCTGTCCCTCTCTCGCTCTCGCTGCTCGAAGACAAGCCCAACGAGAAACAAGCGTCTGCGGCGCCCAGAGCTGACGGGGCGCCCAAAGACGCGCCTCAATCGTCACGCAGAGAAATGCTGGAGGAAGCCAAAGAGTTTGGCATGATCGACCTCCGCCACGACGGTGACGAGCTGTCAGGTTCCCTCTACCCAGAGGCGCCTGCTGCGACGGTGAGCCCGAGCCCCGCAGCAAAGCCCGCCGCCGCAGCGAGTCCCCCGATGGCCAGCCCTCGCCCGGCGATCCGCCACATGGCAGCAAGGAGCCTCGACGTGGCCAGCGCTGGTGCAGCGGTCAAGAGCGCGACAGGCGGCGGCCTTGGCTTGTCCGGCATCGGCGCGGGCCCTATAGGGGATAGCTCGCCCAAGATGCCGACGCCGAAGGGCGTTGCTTCTATCGGCGAGCTAGCCCTCTCGGGCGGTAGCATCGGCAATGCGACTCGCGTCGTCGCGGGGATGCGTGCCGGCTTCCGTGCTTGCTATCACCGCGGACTGGTCGAAAACCCCGACGTGTCGGGCCGAATTCAACTGGCTGTCCGCGTCGGCGTAGAGGGTGAAGTCGCGGAGGTCACGCCGTCTGTAACGGGAGACCTGCCGCCTGCAGTGATCTCGTGCGTGGTCGCGCGCGCTCGCGCCTCTCAGTTCGAAAGGCCCGACAACGGAAGCGTGATCATCAATGTTCCCGTCACGTTCGACACCGAGTACCGGCCCCCGCCGCCGGATGATGGCGACGGCATCTTCTCGACGAAGGTAAAGGTGTCAGTAACGAGCAGGAGCATCGGCGTCATCACCCACGAGCGCGCGCCGTGCGGCAAAGGCGCCGATCTGCCGCTCAGCGAGCGGCTCGTGCTGTGGCGCGAACGGCTCGGCAGCAGCGTGAGCATCGACCTGGCGCTGCGCGTTTATCGAGCGGCGCTCGCCGACTGCGAAGCGAGTGACTGGCGTGAGCGCTCCGCCCTTTTGGTGCAGATTGTCGACAGTATGGGCTCGATCCGTGATCGCGTCGCGCTCTGGCGCGCGCTGCTCACGATGAGCCCGACCGCCGCGGACGCGGTGTATCGGTTCATGCTGCTGCGCGTGCAAACCTCGCAAGATCTGAAAGAGTTGCACGAGGCACTCGGCCTGACACAAATCGAACCGCAGCTGCTCGACGCGCTGCTGAAAAAGGCCAAAGACCCGGCCGAGCGCCTGGCGCTGCTGCGCGGAGCCGCCGAAAAGTTTGCGAACGACACGGAACTTTCGCTCTTGGTGCTCGACGCCTACGAAGACGCCGGAGACGAGGCGGGCGGTCGCGCTTGGGCGCGCAAGCTACGGCGTCGCGCCGACGCTTCGAGCCACGTGCGCACCAACGTCGGTGAGTACTACTTGCGGCTCTCCGGTCGCGCCAAGGGCGCACAGTCCGAGCGCGACACCGAGGAGGCGCGGCGCACCTTCGGTGAGCTCGTCGAGTTCGCGCCGGAAGATCCGTTGTCGCGTCGCCGCCTGGGCGATCTGCTGCGCGCGCACGGTTGGTACGAAGAGGCGCGGAGGCAGTACGAAACGCTGGCTGCACTGACGCCCGATGATGCGAGCGTGCCGCTCTTGCTGGCGGCCGCCAACCAAGGCACCGGCAAAGTCGAAGAAGCCGTGCGTTGGGCCGAAAAGGCAGCAGCGACCGGTTCACCCGACGGCGAAAGTCAGATGGCCCTGGCGGCGCGTGCCTTGGCCAGCGCGTTCTTGTGCTGGGCTCGACAAGACTCGGCGCGCGACGGTAACACCCTCGAGGTCGAGCGCCTGCGCGGCCGTGCCGCGCGACTGGCCGCGTCGGAACAAGGTCAGGGCGTGCGCGTCATCCTCAGCTGGGCGCACCCGGAGTTACGGCCCGCGCTCTGGAGCAACGCGCTTGGCTCGATGATGCCAGCGCCGGACAACCTACCGCTGCTCGGCGTGGCTCAGGTGTTCGTACCCAGCACACCCACGCCAGAGATCGAACTGCATTTGGATCCCGAGGACGCCGCGCGCGCCGCTCGGTTAGAACTCAAAGCAACGCTCACCGTGCTAGTCGCAGAGGGAACTCCCCAAGAACGCCTGGCGCGCTTGGACGTCGCGTTCAAGAACCAAGCGGGCAGACCACTCGATAGAGTCAAGCTGCGCTTCGAAGACGGCGCGCTCAAGGAGATCCAATGAGCACGTTCGGCATCCAGCAGCGGGCACTGCTCGGCTCGCTATTGCTGTCGCTGCTGAGCTGGCCGCTCGTGTCGTGTCATGGGCGCTCGCAAGCGCCACTGGTCTTTACGGTCGGCGATATCCAAGCGGTGCACACGGAAGTGACGGTCAGCAAGCGCCCGGTGCAAGGCGAGCAGCGTCTCTCCGATGGCGACAGCGTCGCGACCGGTCCTGACGGACGCGCTCGTTTGCGCCTGGATGACGGCACCATCGTGGCCGTCGACGCTGCGACGCGCTTCACGCTTCACGGTAGCAAGCTCGAGCTCGAGAGTGGTCGCGTGTTCGTGCAAGGCGGCGCCGCGGCTCGCACCGAAGTGACGCTGCGAGGTGCATCGACCACGGTGGCTTCGAGCGCCGCAGCGTTCGATAGTCAGAGCCCACAGGCCAAGGTGTATTGCGCTCAGGGCGAGTTGATGCTGAACGCGGCCGGCAGCCAACTGCGCGTCAGCAGCGGCGAGACGGCCACACTCGACGGCAAGGACAACCGCGTCGCTCCCGAAAAGGCCTTCGAAGATTGGACCGGTGGCTTGGCAGTGCCGTGGACGAGCCCGCTCGGCGAACGCAGCGCGATCCCGAGCGCTCGCGCGATCAACGATCGCTCGGATCCTGGCACGGACCTCGTGATCCGCGCGCAGAAGGTGGCCGTCGACATCGACGGAGAGCTGGCCGTCACCAAGACGCGCACCACGTACTTCAATGGCGGCAGCTCGTCGCAACACGCCAAGCTCCAGCTCTCCTTGCCGAGCGGTGCGATCGTGCGCGGCGTGACGCGCACGATCGGCGGAAACACGAGCTCTGCCACTTTACAGGCCGCTCGCGAATCCGGTGCAACCGGCGCTGCGCTGGAGTTCGCGGGCGGCGGCTGGCTGAGCGGTGACTTGGGTAGCGTTCCAGCGGGACAAACGCTCGACTTCGAACTCGAGTACGCCGAGTGGCTGCCCACGCGAGGCGATCGCGCGGCGTACCGCTTCCCAATGGCGGCCAGCGAAAGTAAGGGCATCGTCGGCGAGCTCTCGGTCGATGTCGACGTGAGCCGCAGCAAAAGTCCGTTCTTGACCGCGAGCGCCAGTTCGACCGTCAAAGACGGCGTCGTTCACTACCGGCAAGCCGACCTTCGACCCACGGGCGATCTGGTGGTCGAGCTGTCGCCCAACGTGGTGCGGCGCAACACAGCTCGCGCCTACGTCGTGAGCGCTCCGCGCGCGAACGAGGATCCATTCGTGATGATCCGCACCGAGGTGCCGGAACGCAGCGAAGCGGGGGTGACGCTCGCGGTCGTCATTGATTCCTCGATGAGCGTGGGCAGTGCGGCGTTGGAAACCGAACGCGCCGTCGTCGACGCCATCGTGGAAGGCCTCGGTCCGCGTGATTCTCTGGTGGTTTTGGCGGCGGACCAGACCGTGCGTGCCATGGGGCCAACCACTCCAACCGCCGTATCCCCTGCCGTGCGCGGCCAAGTGCGGGCCGCGCTCGGCTCGCTGCGCGCCGGTGGCGCGTCGAATGTCGGCAGCGCGCTCCAACAGGCGGCCGATATCCTCGACTCACCGAGCCGTGGTGAGTTGGCCGGCTCGGGAATGGTCGTGTACATCGGCGATGGCCGGCCCTCGGTGGGAGAGCCCGACGCCGAGCACATCCGGCGGCTAATCGGGCGGCGCGTGGGCGGTCTGCCGCGGCTAGGCGCGGTGGCTGTCGGTGCGAGCGCCGATCGCTGGATGCTGGCAAAACTGGTAACAGGTGTCGGCGCCGTCTACGAGGTGGGCGACCGCGCCGATGCCGCACGAGCCGGCGCGAAATTGCTCGCCGACGCGCTGCAACCGACGCTCCGTGACGTGGAGCTCGATCTTGGCTCGACCGTCGATCGCATTTATCCACGCGAGGGTCGCGCGGTGCTCGCGGGCTCGACCGTCACCGTGCTGGGTCGACTGCGCGGCAAGTTGCCGACGCACGTCGGTTTCCGTTTCCGCGACGGCAGCAAGCTCGTCCAAGAATCGCGGCCGGTCTATCGCACCGTGGCACCGCATGGACAAGACATCCTCAAGCGCTGGGTAACCGCGCGCATCGAGGACGTCGCCACGCGCGGCGAGGGTGTCGAGCCAGCGATCGTGCTCGCGGTCGAAAACCAGCTACTCACCCCGTGGACGAGCTGGTTCTTCCCGCAAGAAACCGGCTCCGAGTCGCTCGCGCATCGGCTCTTGGACCTTTCACCGCTGTATGACACCCCTTTCGCGACGCAAGCCGACGATACGGTCGTGACCGGTTCGACGCTGCTCGAACCGCCGCGCACTTTCGGTGGTGGCGTCTCGCTGCGTGAGGCTGCCGAAGCAGCCGTACGGCGAGTGCTGATGAGCGCCGCGGGAGCCGTGCGTGCCTGCCGCGACGCGCGGGCCGCCACGCGCCCGGAAATCAGCCGAGAATTCAGCCTGGATCTGTCAATCAACGGCGACGGTCACGCCACTCGGGTGCACGTGGAGCTAGTGGGCAACCGGGGCGGAGATCGCGTGCTCGAACGCTGTATCGAGGGCGTGGTCAAGAGCCTCCCGTTCTTCGCCGCAGGCGCGGTCGTGAACGTTAGGCAAGAGCTCACGGTTCCCGAGGGTCGCTCGTCGCGTCGCACTCAATGCTCGGCAGCGTCGAAGGTCTCGCTACCGCTGCGCAAGAGTATCTGGCGTGCGCGTAGCTCCGTCAGCCGCGAACGCTTCTCGGACGCGTACATTGCTGCAGCGCGCGCCTGTGAGCTCCCCACCTGGACTGACCGACGCGCCCTGCTTCTGCTCTATCTAGAGGGTAACCCTGACCTCGAAGCCTGGCTGCAAATGGCGACGGCCCTCGAGCAAGCAGGAGAGACCGATGCGGCCGCCTTCTTGAGGCGCGAAACCCTGCGCCGCGTCACGAGTTTCGAGCAGCTGCAGCGGCTCAGCAGCTTACTCACGCGGGACGAGCCCAAGATCGACGACGAGCTCAACAAAGCCTACAAACAGGCTGAATCCGACACGGAACGGCTGGCGGTCACGCGCCGCTTTTTACGGCTCGCCCCGCACAACGGTCTGGCCCGCCGCCGACTGCTTTCGCTCCTCGAGGCGCTCGGCCAAAAAGAGGCGCTGATCGCCGAGATCGAAAACCTACGCGGTGAACCCGTCGCGGACGCAGGCCTGTTGGCACAAGGCGCATCGGCTCTGCGACGGATCGGGCAAGACGCCGAAGGCCGTCGCGCTTTCGGCGAACTGATTGAGCGCGCACCGCGGGATCCCTGGACCCTTGCGTATGTCGGCGACCGCTTGCGCGCCGAGGGCATGTTCGACGAGGCCGGAGCCGCGTACGACAGCTTGGCGCGCGCGCTGCCGAACGACGCGGCGGTAGCCTTGAGGCTCGCCTTGTCGCACGCCGGCGCAGGTCGGCTCGACGTCTCGACGCGCCTCTTGGATCGCATCGCTCAGACAGGCGGGCGCGGCGACGACGGCCGCCTGGGTGAGCTCGCTTCGATCACGCAAGCCGTGCTGCTCGCGGGCGCGCGCGGCGGAACGGACGCGGAGATCGATGCTGAACTCGATCGGCGCTTGCTACGCACAGCGCTGCCGGACGTGCAAAGCATCGTCATGGTTCAATCGCCGCCCTCGGATGATCCAATCCAAGTCAGCGTCGTGCGCGCAAAGGGGGAAAAGGTGGCGCAATCGGCCGACCTCGATGCGCGCGAACTCGGCGTTGCCGCGATCCGCATCGAACGCGGCGACGGCACCGCGCGCATCTCACTCAAGCGCACGTTAGAGCTTGGTCCGTCGCGCCCCGCGCGCGCGAAGGTTGCGGCGCTGATTCTGAATCGCGAGAGCAACGAGCCGCGGCTCGTGACCAAAGAGGTCGAGGTATCCGCGGATGGCAAGTCGGTAGTGCTCGAGTTCGACGGAGAAGCCTTTCTATGACCGAAGAGGATGATCGCGAATCTGTACCCCCGTCGGAGCCGACGGTCCCGACGATCGAGCCCGCCGCCCCGGAGATCGAGTCCATATCCCGACTGGTCGAGCCACCGACGCTGCCCCAAGGTGCACCGTTCGATGGTTGGGTCAGGCCGCCGCGCGTTCAGCGCCCGATGATCGGCGCAACGCTTTGGTGCTTTGGTGCGTTGTTCTGGGCCTACCTAGTCGTGGGCGAGATCGTCGTTTGGACCGCGTTCCCGGAAGCGTTGGGTATCCTCGCGGTGCTCATCGCGTTCGGTCTGGCCTGGCACCGCGCGACCAGCCAGTTGCCACAAGCCCCTCGCTGGCGCTGGCTTCTCCCGGGCATCGTTGCCTTCTTTTCATGGGTGTTCACGCTGCTCATCAGCAGCGCAGCGTTCAGCACGGGCGGGCGTAAGGAGGCCGAGCTGGTCGCACTCCTGCTGTGGGCTTTTGCGGGCGCCAGCTATGCGCTGGGCCGCCACCTGACGGCTCAGCAGGCCGTGCCCATGAACCCGAATGCACGCGCTGGGCGGATCGCGCTGTGGCTGATCGCGGGCATTGCGACGCTGATGGCTGGCGTCAATATCATCAGCTACGCGTGACGTCGAGTTCCCCCAGTCCGCGTCACGGCATCGCTTCGAGACTGTAGAACGCGAGCGCGTTCGGCGCTGCAATCACGAGTTGATTGCCGAAGAAGGCGAGTGCACCGAGGTCCGGTTGACGGAACGGTTGCCCGTCGTCGTGAACGACGCTGCCAATGGCTCTGCCCGTGCGGTCGAGCAGCGTAATCCCCTCGAATAGACCACCCCACAGGACGAATCCGTTGCAGGTGGCAACTCCACTGTCACGTTCCGAATCGGGGGCGTAGTCCGTGAAGGATTCGCGCGTGAAGCCGGGAGGGAATTGGATCAAGTCGAGTGTGCCGCTGCCCATGCCGACGAGCAGTTTGCCGTCGAGAAACGCGAGATCGCTCGGGCCGATACCGGTCGGGACCCAGCCGAACGGGGACTCGAAGTCGCCTGTTCCTTCGCCTGTCTTGGCGTCGAGTGTGCTGACGTCGGTAGGGCCGGTGCCTGCAACCGAAATGTAGATGGTGTCGGATGACACTTCGATCCCGTAAAAGTCCGACCCTGACGGGAGGACCCAGCCTCGAGTCTGAAACTGAACCAGGATCTTTTGCGTGGGCAGTGCATAGCGCGTGATGGTGGCTAGCGCGTTGCCGTGGGTGGCGCTGAGCAGCCAAACGCTCGTCGAGTCAGCGGCCACGCCAACGACGTTCGGAACCGGCGAGACGAGCGTGCGAGTCTTACGGGCGGCGTACGTAGTGGTTGTGGCGTCGAGCGCCGTGCATGGGCCGCCGACGAGCGGCGGGGCGGAGCTATTAGTCCCTGCTCCGCCACTGGCAGGCGGGACTGCCGTGCTGCCCCCTCGACCACCGGCTCCGCCACTGGCAGGCGTGACCGCCGCGCTGCCGCCTCCACCACCCGAGGCGGTATTGCCGGACGCCCCGTCAGCGAGGCTCACGCCACCGGCAAGGGATTGCCCAAAGCCGTTCCCGCCGCTTCCCGAGGCAGCGCCGCCGCTCGCGGAGCCAGCGCTTTGAGCACCGGACCTGCCTCCGCGGTTGGTCCCGGTATTGCCGCCTCCGTCCTTGCTGCCAAACGTTCCAACCACGCCGCCGGAACCGGCGTGAGCTCCGTCCGTTGTGCCCACGACAGTAGCCCCGCAGCCGACCGCGGAACACGGCGAAGCGATCGCAAGCAAGAGGAAACTGATTCCGGATTTCATGCGCACTGCTTGTTCGGGTTTCGAGCCAATCGGGATCGCACTGAGTGGGCCAAGGTCGGCTTTGCGATCACACACTCAGAACGTTCGACGCAAAATCGTCTCCCCGTTGCCCACGGCCCACACGACGCCTGAAGCGTTGCCCCATACGGCGTTCAATCCCTCCCTCACCCCGGCTGGCTCGACCTCGAGCGCTGAGCCTCGCCAGCGCAGGATGGTGCCTGCCTCGCCCACGATCCAGAGATTATTTGGTCCACTTCCCCAGATGTCGGTCAGAAAGCGTTTGCCGCCGAGCAGGCCATCGGTCGGCAGCAGCGTGCAGGTGCCCCCTTGCCAGCGCGCGACCGCGCCGCCCTCACCAACGGTCCAAATCGCATCGGATACACCCCACACCGCATTCCAACCGCCAATGCCGGGGCATTCGTGAACTTCGAACTCCGTCCCATTCCAATGCAGCAAAGGACCGGCGCTGCCGACGACGAACACTTCCGTCGCTGAACTACTCCAGAGCCCGTGCGGGACGAAGCCGTCGATGAACGGTAGCGCGAGCTCATGCCAAGCGCTGCCATCCCAATGGGAAAGGCGATAGCTCTTCGTGTTGTCGGCTGACGTGGGCAAGGTACACGCCCAAACATCGTTGGCGGCATTCTCCCAGACGATTTGCGCCTTTTGCTCGTGAAGGGACCACGAGCTCCCGTCGCTGTGTTCGAGGCCCCAGTAGTCCTCGGCCAACCAAAGATCGGACATCGAGAGGCCAGCGAGCCGCGGAGGTTGGTAGAGGTGCTCTGGGCCAGCCGTGAAGGGCAGCCACGCACCATCCTTGAAACGCCCCACGCCCCCGCTCGAGGGCGCCTTGTAGCCGGGAGTCGCTGTCGCAATCAACGCGCTGTCGGCGTCGTCGGACCATACGTCGGTGTACGTCGACACGTAGCCCACGAAGTCGAACGGGTTGTCGTGTGGTGCTGGCGGATCCTGGTGGCTCAACGTTGCCCACGGTCCGATCGCAGCGCTGCCGCCACTCGAGACGCCGCCCGAGGCATTGCCGCCCAGCGGCAGATCCACTGCAAGGGTACCTGCCGAGCCGCCGATCGCCGCGCGAGTACCGCCGTTCGACGCACCGCTCACCGCGGTCGCGCCGCCACTGGCGATAACCGGCGCGGTCGCACCACCACCTGCAATAACGGGCGCGCCCCCAGCGCCGAACTCCGCGAACTCGAGCAACCCGGAACGCCCACCGCAGCCCAGAAGCGACAATGCGCCAAACCCAAACGCTCGTCGTAGATTCATGCTGACCTCGCCGGCACCGGTCCGGATCCGCTGCGAATCCTACTACCAAATGGAGGCCCATGAATGGAGGGACAGCGACGCCGCGATCACACCGGCAATTCGGTCGGTCGCTGTCTCGGGACAAAAAAACAGCGACCGACGGGGCGTGCGAAGACGTAGCGCGAAGTGTCGTTACGGGAGCGCGGGCTCGGCGCCAGTCGCGCAATTCGAGCCCGAGCAATTGAGCAGGTTTTGCACGAAGATCGCGCGGCGCGGGATTTCGACCTCTTTCAGGAATGCCGAGAGATGGCCTTGGCCGTCGGCGTTCGTCGGAGCAAGTGGCGAGATGTGATAAAACGTTTGCAGATTTTGTGGAAAAGTCGCGCCAGCCGGGAGGTTCGTGTTGACCTCGTTCTGGTGGCATCCGTTGCAGGTCTGACCCGCGAAGGCGTGACGAACGGGCTCACTCACGTTGCTGAACGACGAGAATTGCCAGGTCTTCGGTGTCGGGTCCTCGGATGATTGCGGGCCAATCAAGCCGTTGGGAATCACAGCAAACGTCGTTTGAACGTCGACCGAGTTGCCGTTGAGGAACGACGCCAGATCGACGTTCGTGGCGCCGCCAGGCGTCATCGCGATGTCGGCCGGTGTCTGCGCCGTACCTGCTTGTTGCAGCGTGCCGCCGTTCTGAAGGTGGAACTCGCGCAGCTGCCAGAGCGGCGACGCGGCCGTATTCAGCGCGATTTCGTTGAGGCGCACTTGGTTGATGGACGAGCCATTGGGGCGGCCCGGGCTGGTGTTCGCTTTGACGAACAGATCGGTGATGCTCTGCAGGGTCGTGTTGAATGCTGCGCTGCCCGGGGTGAGCGTGTTCAGCTGGTGGAACTTCTGCACCCAAGCCTTGCGGGTGAGCGAGGTGGGCAGACCGAACTCGAAAATCACCGTGATCGCCGAGTTGGGAATGCCGAAGACGAAGCGACCTTCACCCGAGCCCGTCGCGTGGAGATCCGTGCGGTTCACGATCGCGAGCAGCTTGAATGGCGTCGTGGCCCAATCGATGGCGCCGTTGGTGCCGTCCGTGGCGGTCGGCCAGTTGAGTGCGCCGATGTTGCGCGCATCGTCCGCGAAGCTGTTGATGTTGCCAGCTTGCGCGATTTGTTGCAGCCACGCCTTGGTGAATTGCGAGTCGGACATGCCCGCGGGCGCCATTTGGCCCATCAGGAAGCGGAAGCTCCACGGCCCATTCGTGGCGCTGTTCGCGCGCGCGTCTTGAATCGTGCTCGGGTGGGACATGACCAGCTCGCGATCGCCGAAAATGCCCGTCGCTAGGCAGCTTCCGGAGCAAGTCACTGGGCGAAAGCTCGACGCAGTAGCGCCGTTGATGTTCTCCGGACTCGGCGAGAAGGACGCTCCGGCCTTGCTATAGTTGAGCGTGTAAGACCCAGGCACGACGTCGAACTTGAAGTTCCCGTCTGCATCGGTGATGACCGTGGCTTGAGAACCACCGCTGAGGGACACGGTAACGCCCGGAACGCCGATGCGTCCAAACCCGACGTGTCCGGCGAGTCTGATGGTGCTGGTCAATGCGGCGGCCGAGTCCTCGACTTCGGACTCGTCTGGTAATTGGGCGCAGCCTGCCGCGAGGCCAGTAACGGCCAACAGCCCCGCCAACTGCGATCGGAAATTGAACGCACGTAAGATCGACATCTCAAAAACCCCTTTTTCGTGGCAGCCAACGCGACCCCACAAACGCATTAGAGGAACGAGCCGCGTCGACCTTCGCTCACGATGTCGATTTTTTTGTTCGACCGAGAAGCGCGCCTAGAGGTTACCTAGGACGGTTAACAAAGACTCTTCGCCAACGTCGGGGCATCCGCGCTTGCCTCATCGAGTAGTCAACAAATCGATTCTCACGCGCAGCTCCGCTGCCAGCGCTGGCGGCACGCGATCGAGGAATGCCTCCGAATCGACGCTGGTCATTGCTGGGAGCATCCACCCCAGCATCATCCATTGGTCAGGAGGAGCGGTCCGTTCGACCGAGCGGCGCCCGAAGGCGATGGCTTCGTCGGCCGAAAGAACCGCGCGAATGTCTGGCTCGAACAAGCGTTCCTCCTCGTCCAGATGGGCCAGATACCTCGCCGTGAAGGCGCAGGCTGCCAGATACAAGGCCGCGATTGGCTGATGAGTCGTTAATGCGGCGCGCTCTTCGTCGAGTGCCTCATGCGCACTCTGCATGCGCGCGAAGATTTGCGGGGTTCGATCGCGCAGGCTTGGTAAGAGCAGTAAATCCTCGTTTTCTCCGTGGTGGGCAACGAAGTGCAATGCCTCGCTGAGCGTGGCGCGAGCCGCAACCTCGCGCGCAGGGTCACCATCGGCGCGACCGAGATCTACGCAGGCGGCAAAAAGCGCACGACGGATCCCTTTGTGAACGTTGCTGAATAGATCGGGTTTGGTTGGGCTAGTCATGCCCCAAACATGGGCCCGAGCCGTTCTTCGGAATTGGACAAAACCGACATTCCTCAGCGGGAGCGCATGAGGTATTTACGGGGCGACGTGCCTGCGAAGCGCCGAAAATCTCGAATGAAGTGGGATTGATCGTAGTAACCGGCGTCGAGCGCCGCCACCGTCAACGAAGGTGCGCTAGTGGCTCCAGCTATCGCGAGCTCGAAGCGACGCAGCGTGACAAAGCGCTTTGGGCTCACGCCGACGCGCGCGGTAAAGCGCCGCTCCAACTGTCGCTCGCTCACGCCGAGAGCCATCGCAACGGCAGACACACTGGGTTCGTCGTGAGTAGTCGATAGCAACGTGGTCGCGCGCGTTACCAGAGCATCGTCTTCGAAGGGGAACTCAGTCAACCAGCGCGCGACGACTGCGATGCGTGCGGCGGTATCACCGGCTGCGCCGAGCTCCTCATGTACCTGCGCGACCCGCGCGCGCGGAAGGATTGCGTCCAACGCGACGCTGCGGCCCGTGAGCTCAGCGGCAGGAAGGCCCAGACACGCGGCTCCTGCGGGCGTGAAGCGTACGAGCACCGACCCGGTGTTCGCCTCATACGAGTAGGTCTTCGCGCTTGCTTGGATGCCGGTGACGCCCGCCAACGCCAGGTAGTCCTCGCCCGCCCGTACACGACCGCGAAATTGGAAGCCGAGAACGATGCTCGTCGAGGGCAGAACAAACGAAGTGCCACCATCCGCCTCGACGACGTCGATACTGACGACGCGACTTCGAAGTGCCGGATGAGCGCAGAAACGCGGCATTGACTGGAGCTTATCACGCCATTCGAACGCGACACCGACGTGTAACTCGAAGGCTGACGATTCTGTCATAATGACTCGCTCCGCAAAGCAGCGTTGACGTGCGACGCCACGCGGGCCACGAGTGGACAGATGCCCGGCGGTAGCTTGATTGCGCTCCTCGACGACATCGCGTCCGTTCTCGACGACGTGGCGGTGCTGACTAAGGTTGCCACTAAGAAAACCGCGGGCGTGCTGGGTGATGATCTCGCGCTCAACGCACAGCAAGTCGCGGGGGTGCGCGCCGAGCGAGAGCTACCGGTGGTCTGGGCAGTGGCCAAGGGCTCGCTGGTCAATAAGGCCATTTTGGTGCCGTGCGCGCTCGCAATTAGCGCGTTCGCGCCTTGGGCAGTCACTCCGTTGTTGATGGTGGGCGGCGCGTTCTTGTGTTTCGAGGGCTGCGAAAAGCTGGCACATCGCCTGCTTCACGGCCCTTCCGCTCAGAGCGAAGAGAAAGCCGGCCATGTCACGGCGGGCAACGCCACGGTCGATCTCGTCGCACTCGAGAAGGCGAAGGTGAAGGGCGCGGTGCGCACTGATTTCGTGCTTTCGGCAGAGATCGTCACGATTGCGCTGGGTACGGTCCAAGCCGCTCCGTTTGCTACGCAACTGAGCGTGCTCGTCGGGCTCTCGCTGCTGATGACGGTCGGGGTGTATGGCTTGGTCGCCGGAATCGTCAAGATCGACGATCTGGGCGCGCTGCTCACGGCGCGCAGCGCTCTCGCTCACGGCTTCGCCCGAACGGCGCAGCGCAACCTCGGCGTCGCCATCGTGCGCGCGGCGCCTTGGCTGATGAAGGCCCTGTCCACGGCGGGCACGATTGCGATGTTCCTGGTGGGCGGAGGCATCCTCGCGCATGGCTTGCCGTTCGCCCACGACTCGATTCATCACCTCGTCGACTCAGCAGCAAACATGCCCGTCGTCGGCGCGCCATTGTCTGCCCTGCTACCGTCTTTGTTCGACCTGATACTCGGCGTCATCGCAGGCTCGCTGATCTTGGCCGTCGTCAGCCAGATTCAACGCCTGCGCAAGGCGCAGGCGAACGCATAGCAGGCCTGTTCCCGCGTTCATGTTATTACGCCCTCATGTCAGAGTCGCTCGCGGCGCGGTTGGAAGCCACCGTTCGCCGGTTGTCCGGTGAAATTGGGGAACGCCATTTCCGTCGCGCGCACGCGCTGGACGAAGCGCTGAATTTCATCCGTGAAGAGCTGGGTCGCTCGCACGTGACGGCGACCGACCATTCCTTTGAAGTGTCGGGGCGCCAGTTCACCAACGTCGAGGTGCTCGTTCCGTCCCGACCCGGCGCGAGCGCACGCGGGTGTATCGTCGTCGGAGCTCACTACGACACGGTTCCCGGCACCCCAGGCGCCGACGACAACGCGACCGGCGTAGCGGCGTTGCTCGAGCTCGCCCGACAACTCGCGCACGAGCGCCTCGAACGCAGCTTGCGCCTGGTGTTCTTCCCAAACGAGGAGCCTCCGTTCTTTCCCGATGCAGGCATGGGAAGCGCCGCGTATGCAGCAGAGCTGCGGCGCGCCGAAGTCGACGTGCACACGATGATTTCCCTGGAAATGCTCGGGTATTACAGCGATCACCCCAAGAGTCAGCGCTACCCACCAGGGCTTTCGCTCTTTTATCCAGACCGGGGTAACTTCATCGGCTTCGTGAGCAATTTGGACTCGCGCAAGCGCCTTCGCGAGCTCAAGGACGCCTTCATCGCGAGCAGCGACTTTCCTTGTGAGAGCTTGGCAGCTCCCGAATGGACCGTCGTCGTTGGCTTGAGCGACCACAGCTCCTTCTGGAAGCAAGGCTATCCAGGCTTGATGGTGACCGACACCGCGTTCATGCGAAATCCGCACTATCATCAGGCCAGCGACACGGCGGACACACTCGACTTCGAACGATTCGCGAAGGTCACCGAGGGGCTGGTGGGGGCCGTGAAGCGGCTGGCTCTATCGCGCTCGGGCTTTTGACTTTGCCGTCCGCCGAGGCTTCACTTTCGGTCTGGCCAGGGCTTTGGGTTTGGCGGCGGCTTTAGGTTTGGCGGCGCCTTTTGTCTTGGTTTTGGCCTTGGCTTTCGCAGCGCGAGTCGATGCAGACTTCGGCTTGGGTGTCGGCAGCGCCTTTGCGGTCAGGCGAATCAATTCGGACAGCCAGTCATTGTCTTCCCATTGGTCGCCCCCGACGACGAACCAAGGCTTGGCCCCCGGATAGGGCCGCCCCTCGGTCACCGTCCCGATGAACTTCTTGCCTGCGTCGGTGGTTTGACGAACAGTTGATCGTCGCACACCAGCGCGACCACCTTTTCGGTCGAGTAGAGCGCGTATTCGCCGAACATTTTACGCGCGGTCACGTCGCGCACGCCCGACATTTGCTCGAGAATGAAATCGACGATCTGCTGTTTGGACCCCATGCCGCACTTCTAGCTTCTCGCGAGCCAGATTGCAGCCCCGAGCTACGCGACGCTCACTGCCGCTCCACGCCCGCTAGCCCAAATTCTCAGCCGAACACGTCCGCGAATTTGCCGCTGACTTCGCCGAACTTATCGTCAGTGTAGCCCGCGGCCTGCATGGCGCTGATCAAGACTTGGCCGGGATGCGTGCCTTGTGGGGCGACGATGTGCCGGCCTGGCGCGAGGCCGCCGGCGCGACCGCCGACCAACAGGACCATGCGATCGACCGAATGAGTCTGGAAGTTGCTGGTCGCGTCGTTCAGCTGAATGCCGTGGCCGGCTTCTGGCATGAAGATCATGACCGTGTTGTCGAGCACATTGCCCGCGCCCTCTGGTGTGCGCTTGAGCTTGTCCATCAGGTACGCATAGTGGCCGATGTGCCAGCCGAGGCATCTGCTGACCGGCTCTTGGCCGCGCGTGGTCTCGTCGCCGTTGTGCCCGCATTCGTGCAGGTCGGCACGGATCGGCATGCCGAAGTCGCTCGAGATCTGAAACACGTTCATGTGCGACTGAAAGACCGTGATTTGTAACGTGGCAACGCGGGTGATGTCGCACACGAAGGCCATGTGGATCAGATCGGCGAGCAGGCGCGCGCGCGAGTCTTCGTCGCTGTAACCGGTATTGGTGCCAATGCTCGATGAATCGGAGCCCGCGTTGTCTCCGCCGAGCGGGAGATCGTTGCTCGGCGCTGCAGGTTTTTGGCACTGAGCGCCGGTGGTGGGCGGCGCGGCCGCGATGCGCATTTCGAGCGCGCGGATCTCGTCGAAGTGCGCTTCCAAGCGCGCTTTGTCGGCGGCGCCGACTTTGCTCAAGATGCGTTCACGCTTGTCGCTGATCAGCGACAGTACGCTCTTGCGCGCGCGTAGCTCGAAGTCGTGCGCGGCTTGCTGACCATCGTCTTTGGGCACGAAGCTGTCGAACAGCGAGCCGTACACGATGCTCGGGTTGATTTGCGCTTCGATGGCCTTGCCGCCAGCGGCATAGGAGATGTACTGGCGACCGGCGAACTCGGAGCCCGAGAGGTACCAGTTGGGCTGTGCGCGGAGCACGAGCGAGCTGCGCGTGGTCTTGTTCAAGCCCGCGACGATCTGATCGCTGGTGATGCTGGCGGCGCGGAAACTCGCGCTCTGCGAGCGCGTACCACAGAGTAGAGGGCTCGCCCCGCCGCCGTGAAAGTCGCGGAAAGCGCCGCCCGCGGGCACGTCTGCGCCTTCGACCGAGTTCGAATTCCAGGGGATTTTGAGGTTGGAGACCAAACTGAAATCGCCCATCAAGCCCAGCTTTTCCAGCGGTTTGAGCGGCGTAGTGACCGCGTAGCCCGCGCCCGCGGCGGTGTCGGCGATGAAGTGGCCGCCTTCGGTCTTGCGCGTGCCGGCGACCTGCGACTTGTTCTCTTCCCAGCCGTCTCCGCCGATGGTTTGACCCGCGAAGACGATCGCGTAGCGCTTCGGGAGCTGCGCGGCTTGAGCGTAAGCGTCGCCGTTGCTGTTGAGCATGCATTCGAGCACCGGTAAACTGACGCCCACACCACCGAGCCCGCGCAGCAGGGTGCGCCTGGACAGAACGAACTTCTTCACGGTGCCGCCTCCTCTTGTCGAAGCGCGAAGCGCTCGTCGCCGACGTAGTTCGAGAGCATCTGTTTCAGATCGTAGCCACTGCCCTTGAAGCCGGCTAAAACCGCATCTTTGGCGGCAGCTTCCTCCGGGCGGAGCTCGCGCCCCACCGCATAGCTCATGAAGTGCTGCACGAAGCATGACTCGAGCTCGCCGTTGCTCACCAAGAGCTGCGCCAGTTGTCCCGGGCCGCTGAACTCACCGACGCCGGGAAGCTCACCTTTGTCCGGTAAAATGCAGTCTTCGTGCGCATCATCGTGTGTTCGGTAACGGCCCGCGATGTCGTAGTTTTCGAGCCCGTAGCCGATGGGATCGAGCTGCGCGTGACAGCCTTTGCAGCTCGCGAGCTTGCGGTGCTCATCGTAACGGTCAATCTTGCATACCTTGTCACCATCGCCCGGCGGCTGGTCGACGTTGACGTTCGCCGGTGGCGACCCGACCTTGTTGCACAAGAGCCGTGTCTGCACGAAGATGCCGCGCTGCGTGGGGCTCGTGTCCGAGAACTTACTGAAAGCCGCGAGCACGCTGCCGTGCGAAAGAATGCCCGCACGTTTGTCGTCCGCGTAGGTCACCCAGCCCTGACCGCCCGCGGGTGCAGGAACTCCGTACTGAGCCGGCAGCGGGCCGCTCACGTAGGTTTGCGACGAGGTGAACAGGTCGAGGTAGCTCGACGGCTGCTCGAACACGACCTTTTCGATCAGCTTATTGGTCTCCAAGCTGAAGGCCGCCGCTAGCTCGGCACTGGCCGGAATCGCTCGGTAACCCAGCCACATCGCGTGAAAACGCTCGATTTGTGCGCGAGCCCGCGGGTCGCTCAGCAAGCGCGCCGCGGCCTGCATGCGCAAGCCGGTCTCGGTCAGCTTGCCGGCTCCGGCTTGGTCGAGCAGCGCGTCGTCGGGGCCGCTGCCCCACAGCAAGAACGAGAGCCGCGAGGCGACCTCGTAATCGTCGAGGGCGAAGATCCCCGGCTCGCCCGTCGGTGCGCCAACCTCGATGCGATACAGCACTTCGGGATCTTGCAGCATGCTGCGCAGCACTAAGCTCACGGCGGTGTAGAAATCGTGCGGCACGCCCGGGTTGTCCTCGGTCGCATAACTCTGCAGGGTTAAATACGCCTGCACCTGTTCCTCGCTCAGCGGTCTGCGATACAACCGCCGCCCGACCTGCTCGATCGTGCTGCGGAAGCATGCGGCGTCGCCCGGTCCGGTCGGTAAACACAGCACGATCTTGCTGCGATTCGCGGGGAGCACGGCACGCGCCGCGATATCGTTGGCGGTAGCTTCCAAAGATTCAATCAACGCGCTCGAGGCGCTCTGCACCGTGTAGTCGTTGTCGAATGGGCGATATTGATCTTCACTCAAGAACTTGGCGGCAGCGGAGCTGTCGTCTCCCAGCGCGTCGCGCACTAGGTTCGAAAGCTCTGCCCGCGACAGCCGCCGCGCCACGCTGGCCGAAGCCGTCGACAGTTTGCCCGGACCGACGCTAGCGCCGCCGGTCTCGGCGATGCCGCCGCCCGCTTGCGAGCTGCCACCTTGCGAGCTCGCGCTCCCGGCTCCATGCGCAGAATCCGACGCTGCGCCGCCCGCACAGGCGGCCATCGTAAACGACACCGCACAAGCGAACACCAGAGCGCTGCACCTATGCCCGAGCAGTGCATGCATCTCGCCAGTGTGCACGAGCGAACCGCGTCGCGGAACCTGAAGCGCGGTGCGTCACCGCAAATTGCAGGGTGCAGCGCGCAGGTTGAACGCGCTTGTCCTACGCCTCTGCACAATGCCCGTATGCACAGAATGAGACATCAGGGCGAGCGCCTAGGGTCTGTTGCCCGCAGTTTCAATCGTGCACGTGCTGCTCGAAGAGAGAGAAAGTGTACCTGCTCATAATATCGCGCGACAGATTGCCACGCACCGAGAGCTGATTTTTGGAGGCTGTCGATGAGTGATGGTTCGTCTGATCGAAAACGAGAAGAGCATACAGAGTCCCCATTTTCGAAAGACGAAGCGCCCTCCTACTGCTCGCGGCCAACGCCGCTCCGTCCACCCCCGAGCGATGAACTCCGCGACTTTGGCAGCGAGCGGCTCGGCACGCAGCCGAGCAACGGCGGTGTTCCCTCCACGCCGTCGTCACGCCCAACGGTCGTGCCGAACGAACTGCCCTCGCTTCCCTACACGGCCTCGGCAGCGCCACCTGACACGGCCAAGGTCGTGCGCGAAAGCCAGGTGGAGCCCCCGATTGCGTTGATGCCGATCCCGCGCCCGCCGTCGCCCGCGGTAATCACCATCGAACCACCGCCTCGTCGGCGTGGCAGCGCCCGTGCGACGATCGCCTGGGGATTGTTCGTGTTCGGTTTTGGTTGGATGCTCGGGATCGCCGGGTATGTCTTTCGACCTCGCCTCGGAGTTGCTCTACACGAGCTGCAAGTGCGGCTCCCGCTCCTCGCAGCAACGCGCTAGCTCACGCCGCGTGCAGCCTCGTGTTCTTCGCGCAGGTGTCAATTGCAGTCGAAGCTCAGGTCATCCACCCAGATATCGTAGTTGGCGTTCGCCGAGGTCACTTGGAACTGCACCGCGACGATGCCAGTCGGATCGACGTGTTGCGGACGCGGCGCGCCCCAGCCGGCGAGCTGAGTCATGGCGCTGAATGGCAAGGTGTACTTGGTCCAAGCAGTCGCCAGCGTGATGTCGGTTCCGAAGTCATTGGAGCAAGCCGTGCAGATACCAGCCACGGAGTCCGTGTTGCGATCGGGGACTTTGACTCGAACGTTGCTGAGCGCGGTCGACACGCCCTTCTTCGCCCAGAACGTGATGCTCTTGTATTTGGAGGCGTTGTAGAGCGCTTTGGGCGTCAGGAAGTCCGCGCCAAAGCCGGCCCACACCGTGCTGGCGCCCGAGAGGTGACCCGTGAAGTGTGCTGCGCGCGCAGAGCCCGCGTTGCCGCCAAGCGCGGGCACGAAGGTGGTGCCTGTCGCGGGTGAAATGGTCGAGCCCGTGGTGTCAACGTACGTATAGAGCCCGCCGGAGCGGCCTTCGAGCACACTGACCAGGTTATTGCCGTCGTCGAAGTTGTCGATCAGCGCGTTGGTAGCCGAACACGCGGACGACACGCTGCACACGCCGTTGGTACAGGTCGCACCGCTCGCGCAGTCCGACGCGACCGTGCAGGTCGTCTTGCAGGCAGTTGGACCGCACACATACGGATCGCAATTCGCCGTGCTCGGAGCCGGGCAAGCGCCGCTGCCGTTGCAAGTGGCCGCCGCGGTAGCGACGCCGCTCGTGCAGCTCGCATTGCGGCAAGAGGTCGTGTTGGGCGCGAGTTGGCAGACGCTACCCGCCGCGCAAAGCCCGGTGTTGCCGCAGGGCGGCGCCGCAACGCAGCGCGCGTCAGCCCCACCGACATTGATCGCGGCGCACGTGCCATTGGCGGCGCCAGTGCGCGCGTTGCTGCACGCGGTGCAAGTGCCGGAACACGCCGAGCTGCAGCAGAAGCCGTCCACACACGAACCAGAAGCGCATTGCGTCGCGGCGGAGCAGGCCTGCCCAACCGCGGCCATACAAGCGCCGTTCGAGCAAACCGCGCCCGCTGCGCAGGCACGGCCGCACGCCCCGCAATTGGCGGGGTCAGTACTCGTGTTGACGCAAGCGCCGCTGCAATTCGATTGGCCGGCAGCGCAGCACACGCCGCCCGCGCAGGCCACACACAGACCGCCGGAACACTGCGCACCCGCCGCGCAATTGGCGCTCGTGGTACAGCTCGTGGTGCAGGCGTTGCTGCCGCAGATGAACGGGGTGCACGGCTTCGTCGTGGCGGCGACGCAGCTGCCGCTTCCGTCACAGGCGGGCGCGGGAGTCAGCGTGCCGCTGGTGCACGAAGCACTGCCGCAACTGGTGCCGGCAAGCGTCTTGCGGCAGGCACCAGCCCCGTTGCATGTGCCATCGTTTCCACAAGGAGCCGCCAGCGTACAACGATTGTCGGCCACGCCGCTCTTGATCGGCGCACAGGTGCCGCTCGCTTGGCCTGTCATGGCGTTGCTGCACGCCATGCAGGTGCCGCAGGTGCCGTTGCAACACACGCCGTCGACGCACGAACCGGAAGCGCAGTTTGCGCTCGTCGTACAAGCCTGGCCCAGGTCCGACACGCAGGCTTTGTTGGAGCAAACTTTGCCAGCGCCGCACGAAACGCCGCATGCTCCGCAATTCGGATTGCTGCTCAGATCGGTGCAGCTGCCGCCACAGCACGACGAGCCCGCCGCGCAGACGGTGCCGCAACTGCCGCAATGCGCCGAGTCCGAACTCAAATCGTAGCAAGCAGCGCCACAAGCGGTTTGCGTGCCAGTGCAGGTCACGCCCGCCGCGCCCGCCTTGACCCAGCCGCAAAGGGCGGCGACCGCTCGCACATTTTGGAGCTGTTGGTCACGCGGCATGAACTCGACGATGCTGCCGCCAGCGGCGCGCGCGCCAAACCACGCCAGCGCCGAAGCGCCTTGCGCGGGGTTGGCGATGGGTGAGCTTGCACCGGCGTTCGGTGTCACCTGCCCCGATGCGACGAGACCCGAGTAGCAAGTGTCCTTGTTGGTGCCGCACAAGAAGCTGCCGAGAGCGCCCGTCTGGTGACACCCCGCGTTTCCGCAGTGCCCCACGGTTCCCGAGGCAAAGTACGTGTCGTAGAGGTAGCTCCAAGTCGTGGGTTGAGCGGGCCCAGGATCGACGGCGACGACGTTGTTGCAATCGAGCACCGCGGGGGTGCCGCTGCCGCCCGATCCGCCGCTACCTCCCGCGCCGCTCATGCCACCGCTGCCACCGCTGCCACCGCTGCCACCGGACCCCGAGGTGATGCCGTAGACGTCCACTTCACCGTTGAACGTGGGCACGAACACTTTGCCGTCGGCGACCGTCGGCGGTGCATACTTCGACCAACCCGCTAGCTTGTCCGCAGCCTTTTGGTTCGAGTCCCAGAGCTTGACGCTCACGTCCTCTGCGTTGAACGCATACAGAATGCCGGGAACCGGGCCTCCGCCACCCGCCGAAACCGTGCCAAACGTCGCCCAAACGATGCCTGTACCAGCGCTCGCGGCACCGCTGCCGTTGGCAGACAACGACAAGAATCCGCCCAGCGAATCACCCGAGGGGTTGACGCTCGCTTGCTTGAGCGATGCCGTAGTAAAAGTGCCGCTGGTTGCGTTGAACGGATACTGCACGAGCGGCCCATTGCCGGGCCAGGCGTACATGGTCGGCCCTTGGGGCCCGTTCCAAAAAACCGGGCTACCGACGATGTAACGTGGCGCGGTGGCGGTCGAGCCGGGTACCGAAAAGCTCTGCACGATCTGGCCATTGCTGGGCGACGATTGGAAGCCGCCCATGGTGTCGCGCTTGAGCACGTAGAAGGTGCCGTTCTTGCCTCCACCCACGATGCGATCGCTGCCCGGAATGAGCAGCGGACCCGAGCTGCCGACGTCCCAGTCCTTCGCGTCCAGATTCGCGTAGTCGGACGGCATGAACCAACTGGCGACAGCGGGTGCTTGCGTGGCGCTGCCCGTCAACTTGGCGAAGGCGTTGCCGAGCGAAATACCATTTGCGGGCCCGCTACTCGCCGGACCGTTTCCGCTCGTGAAATAGAGCGCGCCATTTTCGTCCACGGGGAACGCGGCGCCGCCCATCCACAATGCACCGCGCGACGTAGTCGGCGTGGTCACGAACGCGGTGAGTGGGGTT
The DNA here is from genome assembly GCA_035634635.1 of Polyangiaceae bacterium. Taxonomy (GTDB): domain Bacteria; phylum Myxococcota_A; class Polyangia; order Polyangiales; family Polyangiaceae; genus PMG-095. The sequence goes on along the minus strand of DASQCO010000006.1, from coordinate 5,253 downwards.
ACTTTTGCGGTTTTGGTGTTAAACCGCAGAATCCAACCGTGGTAGGTGTCGTGGTCGCAATAGCTCCCGAAACCGACTGACAACACGCCGTCGGGCGACAGCGTGAGCCCGACGCGGTTTTGGTGAATCGCAGGATCGAACACGAGGCCCGACGCGGAAACGGGATTATTGCTCGCATCGAGGCCCATGTCGATCGGGCTCTGCGCGCGATCGAGGCCGGTCGTGATGTCGAGGGCGTGAAGCCAGTACTTGGGTGGCGAGGTGTTGGCTTTCGCGACCACGTACATCGTCGGCGGCGTCGTGCTCGTGTCGATCACCGGCGTGCTGTTGACGCCGAACGGAGCCGTTGTGTTGAAGCAGTTGAAAGACGACGGATTCCACGGCGACTCGAGCGAGCGCACGCCGCCCGGCCAGAGTGCGTTGAATGGCGGATCCGCGGCGAAAGCGTAAACCTTGTTTTGCTCGGTCGCGATGAACACTGCGTTTTTGCCGCCGATCGCGCCGGCGACGTACAGCGGCTGGGCGTAAACCTGCCCAAACACGGGCAACGCTGCCAGCTTACCGAAGCTCGTTTTCACGTTGCTGACGGTGAGCTGCGTCTCGTTCAGGTTCGCGCCGGTACGCGCGCGATCGTTGTGTTGCGTCAATACGCCCGTTCCGGGCGCGAACACTTCGTGTTGCTGCATTCCCGCATCCGGCTCCATGGACGAAGCACACGCCACAACACCCATACCCAGCACGAAAACGTGCCGAAATAGTCGTCTTCCCATCCGAGTTTGGCGCGAACCTAATCGACTCGGGACTCGACTGTCTAGTGCATTGGCTCGTAATCGATCTTACGCAACTCGATGTCCCGCGATCGTCTCAATACGAGCGCTGCTCGGGGCTCTGGCCCCTAGTCCGCTCACACCGATGAGCGACGGTCGGATATCGAGCTACGCGACGAGCCGAGGGCGCTCGGCCCGCTTACCCAAAAACCAATGCTCGAGTTCGCCACAGACACGAGAGATCGGCTGCCGACGACCAGACCGATTGGGATAGGCTCTTAGGCGACGCGCGGCCAGGGCTTGGCGTGGATCGGGCTCGGAGCAAGCAGCTCGGTCAGCTCGGCCTCGGATAGCCTGGCGTTTGATTCGAATGCGACACTCAGGGCTGCAAACGCGCTGAGATCGCCGAGTAGAATTGCGCCGACCAAGCGGCCGTCGCGCAGGACGACCTTCTGGTACTGGCCGCGTGTAGACTCGTGGTACTCGAAGCACGCATCTCGAGGCTCGGCCGCGTGAATGTTGCCGACGACGGCTACGTTCATGCCCATCACCGTCATGCACACTCCGCTTTGACCGCGGTAACGCGCGCTCGAATCACGCTCCAATAGCTGAGAAGCGATAACTCGGGCCTGCTCGACAATCGCGCCTTCGGAACCGTGGATGCGATCGCGCAGCTGAGCGCACTCACCTAGCGCGAACACTCTGGCATCGTCGAGCGAGCGGAGTCGACTATCCACTGCAATCCCTCGTTCGACGGTGAGGCCACACTGATACGCGAGCCAGGTGTTCGGGATCAGCCCGAGCGACACGACGACCAACTCACAGTTCATGACCTCACCGTCAGAAAAGACCAGCCCGTTCACGCGGCGCTGCCCCGTGAGCGCGCGCGCGGCTCGATTCAAGTGCACGCGGATGCCCGCGTTCTCGACCAGACGGCGCAGGACCTCCGCCGCATAGTCGTCGAGTTGCGGGCTCATGAGCCTAGGGCCGTTGTGGATCAAGTGCACCTCGCGATCGCTCCCGATCAGGCCGCGCGCGGCTTCGAGAGCGAGTAGCCCGCCGCCAATCACGGCAACTCGACGCGACTCCGCCGCCAGCATGGAGATCGTGGTGCAATCAGCCAGTGTGCGAAACCCCGTGACCCCCGCGAGGCGAAGCCCGTCCGCGTCGAAGAGATCTTTGAGCGCGGGGAAATAGGGGCTACTTCCGGTCGCAAACACCAACTGGTCGTACGGGACTGCCAGTCCTGCTGATCCGTAAACGATGCGAGCTTGTCGACTAACGATCAGCGCGCGCTGCCCGGCGTACAGAGCAATCCCGTTGTCGTGGTACCAGGCGAAATCGCGCGCAACGATGTCGCGCTCATTTCGTGAGCCATTCAGCACGTCCGCGAGTCGCATGCGGTCGTAGCTGCCATTCGCTTCATCGCTGAAGATGCTGATCTCGAATTGATCGGCGCCGCCGCGTGCGAGGATTTCCTCCACGAGTCGAGCACTCGCCATCCCGTTGCCAATGACTACCAAGCGCTGTTTCGGCATCCTGGTCTCCCGCGTGGTGGCGCATGAAGCATCCAAGAAATAGCTTGGCCCGGTTCATGTTTCGCGGACGTGTCGCGAGGCCGAGTTCAGAGCTCGAGACCTATTGACCGCCGTTAGCTCGGCGCGCGAAGACGGCGGTTCCCGTCTGCGGACCAATTGCTGACTGAGAGCGCTGGCGACTCAGACGGAGGCGTCAGCTTTGCGCTGACGCTCTTCGATCGCGTTGCCAGAACCGGTAGTTCCGAACACGCGGTCCCAGATCACCATCGAGACGCCAAAGCGCGCGTGGGTCTCTTTGAAGTGATGCAAGTAATGGTTCCGGCGCAGGCGACGGCCGTAATCACTACGAGGCTTACCGTGATGGAGCCAGTAGTGCGACAGATCGTAAAACATGTAGCCCGCGGTGAAGCCGGCGTGGAAGCCCCAGCCATATTGACCGAGCACCAGCACGAACAGCGCCATGAACGAGAAGTACAGCGGCAGGCTCGCACCGGGCGGAAAGACCAAGCGCAGCTTGTCGTGCGGCCACTGATGATGGACGCCGTGGATCAAGAAGTGCGCGCGCTTCGCGAACGCGCTCGACCCCTGAAAATGGAATACGGTGCGGTGCAGCCAATACTCGGCGAACGTCCAGAACGCGAACCCGCCCACGGCGAGCCAAGCGGTCGTGGTCCAGCTGAGCGCGGCATGAAGGTGACTCGCACCGACCATTGCGAGCGTTGCAGGCACGTACAGGATCGGCACGATCCAGTACGGACAACGCGAGAAAAAGTCGATAAAGTCACTCTCGAACATCCGCGGGGATTGAGAGGATTCGCCACGCACAGCCATCGCCTTCACTCGCTCTTTTTGTTTCTTCCTGCACTCGAACGGCAGTTTCGCGGGTGCGACCTGCGCGACCCACCGGCTCGGCTTTTACCACGTCGGCCGCTGGGCAAGTCGGGAAATCGCCCTGACTCGGTGACCGAAAATCCACGTTTCTCGGCCGTTTTGCCAACTGCGGAGCTCCTTACGCGGTGAGAGAGCAGTGATTGCGAGGTGGATCCGTTTTGGGGCTTCCGCTCTGGCACAAAGAGCCCCAGATAACGCGGTTCGGGAAGTCGTTTCGGTAGGGCTCAAGGGCAAGCGAGCCCCACTCGGGTGCGCAACGCGAAGAAGTTTGCGCACGAGGCTAGCTGGGGGCTTCCGAGCGTGGCGCGGAGATCTGCAACGCGGCTTCACCGCCCGACGGTGCCGCAAGCGAGCGATCAGCGACTCAACCTACCGAGCAACTCCGTCTGTGATCACTGGCGAGCGTCTCAAACCGATCTTCGAAACGAGGGTTGCTAGATCGTCACTCGGACTCACTTCAATCCAATTGACGCTGCGCTGACCCACTATTACCCAGCGAATATGAAATTGTCTTCGAAGCGCGCGCCGCGGCTCGCGCGGGCTGTAGTCACAGTCGCGAGTTTCGGATCATTGGTGTCGTTCGCGTCGCTCGCGTCGGCCCAATCGACGGCGCCGACGTTGCACACGACGCCTGGACCAGCACCGGCGCCTGCAGCCGCACCCGCGCCAGCAACGGCCCCGGCAGCAACGGCTCCAGGAGCAACCGCGCCGGCCACGCCGCCTGCGACCACCGACGCAGCGCCGCCGCCAGTCACGGATTATCCGACGCCTACGGACGCAGAAGGTCCCGCGCCGGCCAGCACCGAGTACAACTCGACCGAGCCCGCGGCGCCGCTTCAGCAAGAGGCGCCAGAAGCGCCAGCACCGCGCGGTCCGTTTTCGAAGGGCTCAGTTCGATTGACGGTGGTGCTCGGCACCGCGTCGACGACCAACGACAATTACTTCATCATCGGCGCTGGGCTTGGTTACTACATCGTCAACGGGCTCGAAGTGGGTCTCGACTACGAGGCCTGGTTGTTCGCGAAGCCGGTGATGCAACGCTTGAGCCCCGAGGCCCGCTACGTGTTTCACATGGTGCCAGTGGTCAAGCCGTTTGCCGGCGTGTTCTACCGTCGCAACTTCGTCACTGATTACGACGACTACAATCAGATCGGCACGCGGCTCGGCGCCTACTTCATTCCGAAGTCCAATCGCATGTTCGTGGGCGCCGCTGCAGTCTACGAAAAGACGCTCGATTGCACCTCGGGCGGCTACATCGACTGCGACGAGTGGTACCCCGAAATCACTATTGGCGTGTCGCTCTGAGCGTCTGAGCGTTCAAACGTTCGCTGGCGTCGGCGCTTCAGAAATGAAGCCCGACGCCTAGCAGCGCTTGCCCTTGGATCAGCGGCTGCCCGGAGTAACGAACTGCGCAGGCGCCACCGACACACAACGCCGCGGCCTCGCCGCTGATGAAATTGACCGGCATTCTGCCGATCAGGCGCACGTCCAAGACGTCCGCCAGGATGATTTTGATGCCGCCGTCGAGCACGGCAGAAAAGCTGAAGTCGTTACCTGAGCCGTCAACCGGGGCGAGGCGCGTGGCTCCGAGGCTCAAGCCTAGATAGGGCACGACGCGGCCACTCGGGCCCTCCAGGTTTCCGCCGATCTGAAAATAGTCGAAGCTGAGCTTCCTCTGAGCAGTCGTGTCGAAGCCGCCCTCAGGTCGAAAGTACGCCGTGGTTTCCATGCGGCTGTAGCTCAGATAGGCAAAGCCGTTGGGCTGCGCGCGAAAGCCAAGCATACCGCCGTAGACGGGTGCGGAATCAAAACTGACATTGCCCTTCTGGTCGCCGGACGTGACCCCGAGGTCTCCGGTGAACCCGACACCGCCAAAGCCGACGACTTCAATCCGGCGCTGCTCTTGAGCGTGAGCGACGTGAGTCGAAACCAAGATTGCGAGCGGGGCAACGAGTGCTGTGATTTTCGTCAACGAACTAACATCCTTCAACTGGAACGAAGACCGCGCGCGCGACGCGAGGTTCGCTTCTTCTAGAATTTCTGGCTGGCGAATTTTG
>DASQCO010000005.1:0-23795 GCA_035634635.1 Polyangiaceae bacterium | reverse complement strand
AGGCCAGGTCGACCCGCGGGAAGCAGCGCGAGCGTCAGCCGCGCCGCACAAAACGCAGCTGCTCCGACCGCGCACAGGTAGGCAATGCCTTGTATCGGCAAGCCACGCCACGTGCTCGACAGGCTCGCAATGAGCTCCGCCCGGACGTCGATTTCGTCCAGCGCGCCCGTGATCAGCGGCCAGCCCAGCCGCGCCCAGTGCATCCAGCCGAACAGCAGCACGATCGCGAGAGCGAGAGGTTCGATGACCCCGAGCGCTCGCGCTTGTCCGGAAAGCTGTTTCAGGCGGGTGGGCGAGGACCAACGGCGCAGCTGTGGTATTCCGAACACGCTGAACGGCAGCCACAGCAGGAACGACACACCGGCCACGAGCCAAGGCGACCGCTCGAAGCCCGCTTCGGGCAACGCGCCGTCCGTGGTTGCGCGATACGCTTGCTCGGAAAAGTGCAGCAACACAAAGGCCGCAAAGCTCAGCAGCAGAGGGCGGGAAAGCCTTGCTAACCCTTTGGGGGCATCGCGCAGCGACCTCGGCGAGCTTGACTGGTGCTCGGAGCGCGCATCACGCTCTGCTGAGACGCCTGACACGAACCCAGCATATGCCAAAGGCCCCCGACACCTTCCGAGATTCGACCAGCGCGCGGCGGCCAGCGCTGCGCGTCGTGCTCCGTCTCGTGTTGCTTGCGCTGGGGGCCCTCGCGTTCGAGCCGACGGTCGGCTGTCGGCGCTCGCAAAGCCAGGTGGGGCGCCCCGAGGCGAGCCTTTCGGCCGATGCCGACGCGCAAACCAGCTTTCGTCACTTACGCGCCGCCTGGTTTTCTGGCAGCACCAGCGAACGACGCAAGCTCGAGCCGGATTTGCGGCGATTTTTGCAGCACTTCCCAAACGATGAGCCGAGCGACATGGTGCGCGTACTGCTCGCGTTCGACTGCGTGAGCCGCGGCTCACTTCAGGAAGCGCGCGTGCTGATTGCGCAAGTGCGTGTCGCGGTGGGCGCGGTGCACGATTTTTCACGCGTCGCAGAGGCCTACGCGTTGCTCCGTGAAAGCAAACCCGACGCCGCGTTGGGCGTACTCGAGCCGCTCGCGGGCAAGATCGTGGATAGCGATGAGCGCCTCGTGTTCAGTGAGTTGCGTGTGCGGGCAGCGGCTTCTGCTCGTCGTTACACACACGCCGTGAAGGCTGCAGAAGAGCTGCTCCGCGAAGCGCCGAGTGATGGACGCGCGGCGCTCGAAGATCTCGTGCGCGAGCAATTTCAAGGCGCGGGCAAGTCGGATCTCGTCGAAGCTCTGGACAGCCTCGAGGCCCACAAGGAAGACGAAAGCCAAAATACGCCGGCTCGCGAATGGCTGCGAAAATTGCTGCGCGAGCGCCTGGTCGCGATCGCAGTGCGCGAAAAGGACGCAGCGCTCGCCCGCACCCTGCTCGATACTGCGCCCGCCGCGTTGCGCACGGGCGCCACCGGATCTGCCTTGGTCGGTATTGCCAGTGGCATCCAGACGCACCCGCTGATCTCCGGGCGCGCCGTTGGCGTCGCGCTCTCGCTCGGCAACGCGGACGTGCGTCGGCGTTCGGCGAGTCTCGCGGCAGGCCTCGCGCGCGGTCTGCGCAGCTCGCCCGCGCAAGGGGCGTCGGGCAAAGTGCAATTGATCACCCAAGACGACGGCGGCAATAGCACCGGCACGGTCGAAGCGCTGCGTGAGCTCGCCGCGGAGGGAGCCGCGATCTTGGTCGCAGGGCTCGACGGCGTGTCCGCGGACGTCGCGGTGAATTTCGCGGAAGAAAACGCCATTCCGGTGCTCCTCGTACAACCTCCCGAAACTTGGGCTGGGCCGCTCTCGAGCGCTTTCGTGCTCGGCGAGAGCTCGAGTCGCGAGCAAGCCGCGATTGACGCCGAACTGTCGCGTCGCGGCCTGCAGCGCATTGCGCGCGTCGGTCGCATGGGTGACTCCTGCGAAGGTGTGGCCGAGACCGCGGGTGGCGCACGCTTCGCGGTTCAGCAATGGCGCAGAAATCGCGTCTCTGCCGTGCTGGTGTTGGGCTCGGCTGCATGCGCGAGCGACGTCGTGCGTGATCTGCGTGGCAAAAGCGGGTTCGCTCCAGAGCTCGCCCTGGGGCTCGAAGCCGCCGAGTTCGTGTACCAAAGCGACGCCCCGCGTGGGCGCTTTGCGCTCGGCGCGGGTAGCTTTCCAAGCTCCACCCGCTTCGGCTCGGAAGACAACCCCGCTTTGCCGCCAATCGATTGGTACGAAGCGCTCGGCCACGACGCGGCCCTGCTCGCCAAAGGCGCCCTCGAGGGCTTCCCCGACGGCCGGGTCGACGAAGAACACGCGGTCCACGAGCTACATGCGCGGGCGCGGCGCGCCCTGGCCAGCGTCCAGGTGCCGCTTTGGACCAGCGAGGCGCGCGGTTTTTCCCAGGGACAAACGCTGAGCCGCACGCTTACGATAGTGTCTCCTTCCTCAACCAAGCATTCGCCGTGACCGCATCGGAACTGAAATACGACCTGCCCACGCGTCGCTCGACGCAAAAGCTCGCGCAGCTGATCGCGCCGTCCTTCGCCGAGAGCGACCTCGTGATCCTGACGGGGCCGCTCGGCTCGGGAAAGACGTTCTTCGTGCGCGCTCTGTGCCGCGCGCTCGGCCTGCCCACGACCCTGCGCGTGACCAGCCCGACCTTCACGCTCGTGCAAGAGTACGAGACCGTGCCGCCGCTCGCCCACGCCGATCTGTACCGCTTGACGTCGCCCGGGCAATTGCGGGAACTTGGTCTCGACGCGCAGCGTGATGACGGACGGCTACTGCTCGTGGAATGGGGCGAGCCGTACGTCGATCAACTCGGTGGTGACGCGCTGTTGATGACCTTTGCGCTCGATCCGCGGCGCGTCGTCATTTCTGCGACTGGTCGTCGCTCGCGCGCGATCGTCGCCGAGTTGAGCGCCAAGGGTTGACCGTGGCCGACCCCGCCGAGCTGAACGACGAGCCCCGGAAGAGCCTGTGGTTCGTCCTGAGTCAGCCGGTCATCTCGGTCTTGGAGATGGTCGGCTCGGTGATCGCGCTGACTACGGAAATGTTGGTTTGGCTGATCCGACCGCCCTATCGCGTGGGCCAGCTGCTCTTGGCGATGGAATTCATCGGTGTGGGCTCGGTGTTCATCGTCGCGCTGACCGGCGTATTCAGCGGCATGGTGCTCGCCTTACAAACCACCTACAGCTTGCGCGCTTTTGGCGCGGAGGGCGTGGTCGGTCAGGTCGTCGCGGTTTCGCTCACGCGCGAGATCGCGCCGGTGTTTGCTGCGCTGATGGTGGCTGCGCGCGCCGGTAGCGCGATGGCCGCCGAGCTCGGAAACATGCGCATCACGGAGCAGATCGACGCGCTCGTCACCATGGCCGTCAGCCCCGTGCAGTACCTGCTTTCGCCGCGCTTGTTGGCTGCGGTCTTGACGGTACCGCTGCTGTGCATCCTGTATAGCTGCGTGGGCATGGCCGGCGCTTGGTTGGTTGCGGTGCGTTGGCTCGGCGTCGACCCGGGCATTTTCGTGTCCAACATCGAGCGGCACATGGTGCCGAGCGACTTCTTCATGGGCATCATCAAGTCCACTGTGTTCGGCTTCTTGATTGCCGCCATCTCCTGCACCCGCGGTTTTTATGCTTCGGACGGCGCGAAAGGCGTCGGCAAAGCCACCACGCAAGCGGTGGTGCACAGCGCTGTGTCGATCCTGATCTCGAACTACCTGCTCACCTCGCTGCTCTTGGGCAACGACGGCTGAACGACGTTTCGCTCAGTCCACGTGAGCGGCGTTCGGGGAATCGTTCGAAGCCGCGGCGACTTCGCGGGTGATGATGCCCTTCACCTGTTCCAGCGAGTGCATGGCTTCATCGGGCGCCAACGTGTCGCGTGAGTGTTTCTTGCCGTTCTTGCCTTGCGGCCCCTCGTTGATGGCCGCCATGAAGGCTTCCATGCGCTCGGGTTCGCCGTTGCCGTTCACGTCCACGATCATGAACTTGCCCGCGCCTTGGCCCAGGTCGTTGCGAAAGTCGAACACCGCGCCGACCACGGTCAGCGCGCCGCCCTGCACGCGCTTGCCGTACTTCTTGAGCGCAAGGTTGACCTGATTGTGCACGTTCGCGGTCACCGCTTCGGCCCAGATCTGATTGTCGTTCTTGCCCGCACTCGGCCGAGGGATCTGCAGATTCTTGAGCCGCGCTTGCATCGACTTGCTCAGCTTGGACGTGTCGCCGCTCGCGGCCTTGACCGCGCCGCAGCCCGTGTGTCCCACGATCAAGAGCAGCGGAGTCTGCAAGTGCTCCACGCCGTATTCGACCGAGCCTTCGTCACCCGCGAGGGTGTTGCCGAAGTTGCGCACCGTGTAGTCGTCGTTCTCGCTGGTCTCGTCCCAGGCCTGCGGCTGCACGCGTGAATCGGAGCAGGTAATGACGGTCGCGCGCGGCAGCTCCGCGTCGGCAAAGGCCGAGAAAAACTTCGGCCCGTGCTCCATGTAAGTCTTGTTGTCCTCGAAGGATTCTTTGAGGAACGAACGCGTCAACGCGAGCGGTTCGTTCTTCGAGGCCTCCCACGCAAACGGCACGGTGTACTTTTGGGGTGGCTCGTCCGCCTTTTCCTCGCCCTTGGCGTCCTCGCTGCTCGCCTTTGCCTCCGCGCGCCCCTTGCCCTCTTTTGCCTTGTGCGGACGAGGTTCCTTCTCAGGAGTGACGGTCGCCGCTGGCTGCTTACAGGCCGAAGCCAAAAGCAGCAGAGTCGCGGATATTTTCAGCAGGCGCAGCGGTCCCATGCCGGGACAGAACGGACGCTGGGTCAAAGACTTGAGCCGTCACGCAACGCTCCTCGCTCGGTCGACGACCGACCAAGCGCTGCCAGGGAGCAAAGAAGTGAGCGTTTGGTGACGATTCGGCTACACTGCGCGCCCTCGCCGTGCCCGAAGACCCCAAAATCGAGCGTGATCCAGCAGCGCTGACCGTGCCGTTGGTCGCTTCCAGTCGTTTCGTGCGCTTGCAGCGCCTCACGCGCTCGCGCCGCTTGTTGGCGCCGCTTCTGCTACTCGTGCCCACCCTGGTCGTGCTGGGCATGGATCTGTCGCGTCGCAGCGCACGGCTCGAGAGCCTCGACGCTTGGCACAAGGGCTACTACGTCGCTTCCCTCATCGAGGGCACGTTGGTTTGGGCAGTGCTCTTGCACGCGGCGTCGCGTCGCCGAGGCGCGCTGCGCTGGGTGGCCGCGGTGCTGTTCGTGGTCGGTTTCACGTTCGCCGTCGGCGGCCAAACCTATTTCTACAGCCAGTACAACGCTTACTTGAACCTCGACGTCTCGCTATTCGCGTCGAACTTCAAGGATAGTGTCGTCAATCAGCTGCTGGCTGACTTCGGCAATTACCTGCGCGCCAAGCTCCCTCCGCTGTGCATCGCGCTTGCGCTCTTGTGGCTCGCGCGTCGCTTCTTGCGCGCACCGCGCCTGCGCGCGCGCATCACAGGCTTCGTTGCCCCCGCGTTGGTGCTCGCCAGCTTTGCCATTCCCGCGCAGCACCGGCATTTGCAGGCTGCGCCGCCAGACGTGCTGTACCTCAACGCGGTCGGCGGTTTGCTCGCGACTCAATTGGGTCTGAGCGACCAATCGAACCAAACGCGGCCGCGCGCGAGAGAATCGCTGCCCGTGCCTCCACTGCATCCCGCGCCGACCCCGCAACGCAACGTGCTGTTCGTCATCCTCGAGAGTGTGCGCGCTGACGCCACTTGCGTCGAATACGAGTCCGGCTGCCGCCGAACCGAGGCCACCAATCAGCTCTTCCCCAATCGCTTCGCGTTCCCGCAAATGCGCTCGATGGACTCGACGACCGCGGTCTCCCTCGCCGTGCTCTGGTCGGGCCTCAGCCCGGTCGAGTCACGCGACAATCTGCACACTTGGCCGCTGATCTTCGACTACGCGCACGCTGCCGGCTTCGATACTGCGTTTTGGACCAGCCAAAACATGCTCTTCGGTAACGCGCGGCTGTGGGTGAAAAACCTGGGCGTGAGCAAGTTCTTCAGCGCGACGGACCTCGAGCCCACCGCGGATCTGGACATGGGGGCGCCCGAAGGGTTGCTCGCCGATCGCGTCATCGCCGAGTTCGACACGCTGCGCGAGCCATTCATGGCCGTCGTGCAGCTCTCGAACGTGCACTACCCGTATTACCTCGAGCCGAGTGGTCCTCAGCCGTTTCAACCGTCGACCACGAGCAAAGCGCCCGAGGACAATCCGTACTTCAAGAACTTCTACCAGAACGCGGTCTACCAACAAGACCAGCACCTGGCGAAGATGCTCAGCTACGTCCGTTCGACCGAAGCCGGCAAACACACCGTGATCGTCTACACCAGTGATCACGCCGAGGCCTTCCGCGAACACAATCAGATGGGCCACACCTTCAGCCTCTTCGACGAGGAAATACACGTCCCCGCCTGGATTGACGCACCCCCCGGCACGCTCACGCCCGACGAAACGCGCGCGCTGCAGCAAAAGCAGCACGAGTACGTCTTTCACGTCGACGTCGCGCCGACCCTCTTGGACTTGATGGGCGTCAATCAAGACCCGGCCATCGCGCAGTACCAAAAGCGCATGCCTGGCCACAGCCTGCTCCGCCCGGCGCTCAGCACTCAGCCGCTCTTGATGAGCAACTGCACCGGAGTGTGGAGCTGCGCCTTCGAAAATTGGGGCATCATGCAAAAGAACATGAAGCTCGAATCGCGCGCTTGGGACAGCGGCTGGCGCTGCCACGACGTCGCCAAAGATCCCCTGGAACTGAAGAACCTCGACCTGAGCGAATGCGGTGATCTGGTGAGGCTCGCGGACGAGGCGTACGGACGCTTGCCCGGGCAGGGAATTCCGAAAAAATAGCGCGTCCTCTGAGTGTCACACGCTCGCTCGTCGCGCGTTCTCGCTAGATGAGCATCAAAGACTTCTTCCAGCGAGAGTGGGCGGGCGTCGCGGACGCCTGGCGAAAATGGGGCGATGAAGTCCGTGTACAGAGCGCGGCCGCCACTGAATGGATCTGCGAGCTTGCGCAAATACGCGCGGGAATGCTTGTGTTGGACTTGGCGAGCGGCGTCGGTGATCCGGCGCTCGAGCTGGCGCGTCGAGTGGGACCGACGGGGCGCGTGACCGCGACAGATCTCGTCGCGGGTCCGCTCGCGTTCGTCGAGCAAGCTGCGCGCACCGAAGGGCTCACGTGGCTGACGACGCAGTCCGCAGACATGGAGTGCTTGCCGTTCGACGACGCGACTTTCGACGCCGTCACTTGCCGCCTCGGAATCATGTTTAGCGCTGAGCCCGCGCGAGTGCTGCGCGAAATCCAGCGCGTGCTGAAACCCGGTGGGCGAGCGGCGCTGATCGCTTGGGGTTCACATCGCCAACCGGCGTTCTCGAGCACACTCTCCGTCATTGGCGAGTACTTCTCGCCCGAAGCCGCAGCGCCGCCGCACCAAACAGACGGTCCGGGTCCGTTCCAATTCGAAGTTCCGGGCAGTTTATCGTCCGAACTTCAAGCTGTCGGCTTTGCTGCGGTGCAAGAAGAGCAGCGCGTGCTGCCTTGGCCTTTTCGTGGTTCGGCCGAGCAATTCTGGGAGATGTTCAGCGAGCTAGCCGGCCCCAGTCTGCGGCAGGCTGTTGCGAGTCTCGAACCCGAAAAGCAACGCGCATTAATCCAGCGCATCGTCGACAATCTCCGCGCGCATCAGCAAGGCAGCGTGGTCGATCCAACCGCGCTCGTGATCGGCTGTTCTGCGATCGCATGAGTGGGCGCTCTCGATCCAGCCACGCACCTCTCAGGCCGCGTTGTTCCGAGCACTTCACGATATCGAGTTTGCGAGCTTGAACGTTCTTGTCACTAACTGGGGCGCCGAGGAAGGGAGCGATTGACGGCGCGGTACGAGAGTCGTTCGCTTTGCGACTCATTGTTGCTCGAAAGGAATCAGCTCGATGTCTGTTCGTCGCTTCCGCACAATCGCCTGGATTGTGGCACCTTCTGTCGTGTTATCGGCCGCCGCTGCCTGCTCGAGTAAGTCGGATGGCGGAGGGGCGGCTCCGTGCACTGCGGCGGGCGGGGCCGGGAATCATGGCGGCAGCGGCGGTTCGTCCGCTGCCGGTCGCGCTGGCGAATCGCCGATGTCTTCGGCTGGCTCTCACGAGATGAGCGCGGCCGGCGAAGGCGGAGATGCCGGAAGTGCTGGGTCGGGAGGTGAGGTGGGCGAAGGAGAGGGGGCCGGCACATCCTCGGTTGCCGGCGGCGGTTCGAGTGGCAACGCGGGGGCGAGCCAAGCGGGCAACGGTGGAACCTCGGACAGCGGCGGCGCCTCGAGCAACGGTGGAACCTCGGACAGCGGCGGTGCCTCGAGCAACGGTGGAACATCGAATGCCGGTGGTACAGCGGGCGGCGCTGGTTCGACGAGCGCCTCGTGCATCAAAGAGGTCAACGATTGGTACGTCGTGCGCACCGACGGCAAGGTCCTCGTCGAACAACGCGACACCACGAAAGAAGCCGTGATCATGGACGCGGACGCGCACCCGTTGAGCGGTGCAATCGACGTGGCAGTGGGCACCTACCATGGCTGCACGCTGCTCTCGAACGGCACGGTCTGGTGCTGGCGCGAGAACACCACGCGCGGAAATTGGGCGGGACAGCTCGGGAACGGCGTCGTAGACCAAGATGCGAGCTCGAAGTTGCAACGCGCGTCGCAAGTCTTGGTCGACGTCGGTACGCCACTCACCGGCGTGGCCTCACTCACGCGCGGCGGCCCGAACTTGCAATCGACCTGCGCGATCACCACTGATCAAAAGCTTTACTGTTGGGGCGACGTGGCGTGGCTGATCAACAACGGCACGGCGCTCAGCTCGCCGTACGCGCAAGCCATCACGACCAACGGCATCGAACCATTGACGGGCGTTCAGCAGGCGAGCACCGCCGCGAACATGGCCTGCGCGGTCATCAAACGCACGGCCACGAACGAGCTGCTTTGCTGGGGCCGCAACGACTATCACAACCTCGGCAACGGCGACCAACAGAGCCGTCAATACCCGACCAAGGTCGCAAGCCTCAGCGCGCCCAGCATGGTCGCGGTCGTCGACTACAGCTACGCATTGTCTTTTGGTGGAACGGCTTGCGCTGTCGACGGCGGGAAACTCCTGTGTTGGGGGGCGAACGGATCGGGTCAAACCGGAACCGGGGTGAGCGGCGGAGACGTCACGACGCCAACGACAGTCGTCATTCAAGACGGCACGACTGCTTTGCCCGCCCCGGTGGACCTCGTAGGCATCACCGGGAACTTCTGCGCGCTCGCCGCGAACAAGACGGCATGGTGCTGGGGCAGCTACTTCAATGCAGCCGCCGGTAACTATGGCGCCACCAACGTCGCCTCACTCGGCGGCCCTGTCTCCGGCGCGACCAACCTCTACTGGTTGATGTACGCCACCAACGACGGCCAATTCCACTGGGGCAAAGAGTGGGCGCGCAGCCCCAACTGCGGCAGCTTGTGACGCTCTAAGCGAGCCGCGCAGTGCCGACTCAGCTCAGCGCGAGCATGCGATCGATCGGCACTTGCGCGCGAGCGCGCAGCTCTTCCGGCATTTCCAAGCGCGGTTCGAGATCGCGCAGCGCGAGGTACACCTTTTCAGGCGTGTTGAGGCGCATGAATGGGCACTCGTTGCACGCGCAGTTGGCCAGCGGCGGCGCGGGGATCAGGGTCTTGCCCGGTGCGCGCTTTTGCATTTGATGCAAAATGCCCGACTCGGTCACGACGATGAACTCGCGGGCGTTGTCGTTTTCGACGTAGCGCAGCAGTGCAGCGGTGGAGCCGATGAAGTCCGCGCGATCGAGCAGCGGCTCTTCACACTCCGGGTGCGCGATCACCTTGGCCTCAGGATGCGCGACGCGAATGTCCTCGAGCTTTCGCAAGCTGAAGGTTTCATGCACGATACAGCTGCCCTGCCAGAGCACGAGGTCGTCACGACCCGTCTGCTTGGCGACCCAGCGGCCCAGGTTCTTATCGGGCGCGAATAGGATCTTTTGGTCGCGTGGCAGCGAGTTGACAATTTTGACCGCGTTGCTGGAGGTGACGATGTAGTCACTCTCCGCTTTTACGGCAGCGGAGCAATTGATGTAGCTCACCACCACCGAGCCCGGATGCCGCGCCTTCCAAGCCTTGAAGCGATCCACGGGGCAGCCGTCCGAGAGCGAGCAACCCGCCTTCATGTCCGGCACGAGCACGATGCGCTCGGGGTTCAAGATCTTGGCTGTCTCGGCCATGAAGTGCACCCCGGCGAACAAGATCACGTCAGCAGTCGTCTTCTGCGCGGCTTGCGCTAGCTGCAGCGAATCGCCAATGACGTCCGCTAGATCCTGAATCTCGCTCTCTTGGTAGTAGTGAGCGAGGATGACGGCGTTCCGCTCTCGCTTCAGCCGCCGAATTTCATCGTCGAGGTCGAGCGTGGAGAGGTCCGGCGTGAGGCTCTGGGCAGGCGAGGCCATGGTTGTCACCGTTATAAGTCGCAAGCAGCGCCTTCGCCAGCCGCGGCCGCGTCAGGGGCGCTGATACTCGAATTGCTCGTGGGTCTTCACCGAAATCGGCGGTCACGCGGTCGTCAGTGCGAGACGAGCGTGGCCCAGCCGCTCTGCGGCATGTCGAACGAAAACCGTTTGCGGCCGACGTCCACGGTCATGTTTCTTGCTCGCCCCTCGTTGAACAACACGGTTACGAGCTCGCCGTTCGGATTTTTGAAAGAAAGGGCACTGTCGCTCGTGGTGAGCAGGACCTTGGCTCCCGGTTGGACGTACCGCGAGAGGTGTTTGAAAACATAATAGGCTGGCGTGATGGTCAACTGGGACGTGTCCGCCACGAGCAGGGCGTTCTGGTGCCATTTGAGGCTGCTGCTGTTACCGAGCCCAAGCGGGTCGAGCACCATGTTCCAGGCGCTGTATGAGCTGACGCGGGCCTCGTTGATCCAGTCGTGAAGATTGTGCCAGCTCTCGATCGCATAATCGTGATCGTTGGGGGCTGGCGTTGCATCATCCTTGGGAGTGATTGACTGACACCCTCCACCCGGTCGAGAAGCTGGGCAGTTGCCGCAGATGTGTTCGGTCTGCCAAAGCTGCACCCCCGCATCTCGTGGAGTGATCACCGACTCCAACATGTTCCACTGGGCACCGACCACTGCGACGTAGCTCGTGGCGTCGGTATCGGCCAAAACGGCGTCGATGAAATTCTTGTCGTTGGCATCGGACAGGGTGCCGAGCATGACGTGGGTTTCGAGTTGGGCTGCTTTCAACGCTGGGCCCAGATGCTGACCGATGAAGGTCGCGTAAGTCGCCGGGTCCCAGCTACACGACGGATAGCCGCCCAAGGTTTGCGGCTCGTTTTGTGGGGCAACGGTATCGATCGCGATGCCGAGCTGCGCGTACTGTTGCACGAACTTCACGAAATACTGTGCGTATGCGCGCAGCATTTCGGGGTCGTTCGTCATGGCCCCACCGTCGAACGGCGAAGCCGCGGGGCTGGTCATCTCCTGCTCCGGGAAAGGGCCCTTTTTCATCCAAGTCGGCGGAGTCCACGGGCTGGCCCAGAAGCGAATATCTGGACGAATCTTCAATGCCGCTTGCACGTACGGCACCAAGTTTTCCATGTCGCGACTGATCGAGAACTCGGCCATCGCGAAATCGTTCGCGGTCTCGTCCAGCGAGTAGCGGCTAATGGCGTAGTCGTTTGCGCCGATCGGGATGCGCCCCATGCTGAAGCGCGCTCCGTCGTCTCCGAAGAGGAGCTCGAGCGCGCGTTCGCGCTCCGCGGAGCTGAGCGCAGAGAGATACTGCCAACCGAGCTCGTTGAAGGCGCCGCCAAATCCCACCCAAGTTTGGGCCTCGGCGTCGGTCACAACTACGTCTGGGCTTACCGTCGCCCCTTCGACCAGCGTGCTGTCCGTCTTCCAGTAGGCGCCCGGAGCCGAGGTGACCAGCGCAGGACACATGGCTTCGTCGCGGATGCAGACGTTTTCCGTGGCGCAGCACACGAAGCCGTCGGTGCACGGACAAGGGGCGCCCTCGAGCTCGCGCGTGCAGCCAGAGAGCGCAGGCAGGACGGCCAACACGAGCTCCGCAAGAATCACTCGCATCGCTGCCCACTCCGCTCAGAAGCGACCTTCGAGTTGCAGGCCGAGGCTGCGCGCGTCGAGCGAGCGTTGCGAACCCTGCGCAGTCGATGCCGCGCCAACCTGAAGCCGGCACAAGCCCCAAGTGACGCCCGCGACTCCCGCGATTGCGTAGCCCACGGCGGAAGCAATATTCAACGTTCGAACGCGCTGGTTGGCTTGCTCGATTTCGACCTGAGATCCTCCTTTGTTGCTGAGTGACGTGACGAGCGAAGCGGTGCTCAACGTTAGCGCCGCGCCGCCCGCGCCGATCGCGGTCCAGCCGGCGACGGTACCAAGAGAGCTGGCTGCTGGCGTGTGCGGTTGATCGGCGTACGTGGGCCGAGTGATCATGCTGGCCTCGAATGCGCGAACATTCGCTGGGCCGAAGGGATTGGCGAACAGGTGCAATAGGGCCAGATCCACCCTGCCTTTGTCTCCGACCTGCGGTTCGACCGGAGTCAGCTGTGCGAGCGCGTCACCTTCCGGCCGCTGCGTGGTCAGCAGGTATTCTGCGCTGCCATCGTCCTTGCGCACGTACAGGGGACGCGCGTCCGGAAGGTGCAGAGTGACCATCTCTCCGGCGGTCGGGTGCGCGTCGAGCAACCGTTCATCCTCGGTCTCGACGTAGAAATGGCCGATTTCTGAGCCATTCAAACGGAGCGCAGCCGTTCTTGTGTCCCAGCCCAAGATCTCCCGCTCCGGACCGGAGCTCGGAGGGCGGACGATGAAGTCGGGTTTGAGGTTTGGATTCTTGATGTCGCCATTGGCGACTGTGAGGAAAGCACCGAGCTCCGCGTAGCTGATTCGGCCATCCTGATTGGCGTCCGCGGCGCCGCGCAGCGCGGAGCGCAGCTCATAGCTGAAGATGCCGGCGTTGTAATGGGTCCATTCATGGCTCTCGCGATCCGACGAGGTAGAGAGCACGAAGCCGGTATTGGCGAGTCGTCCCGGGATCGCGTTCTCGACGAAGTCGGGGTTGTACGCCGTGCGGTGACCGCCTGGACCTTTGGCGTAGACCAAGAAGTACGACTTGCAGGCATCGACGAAGACGTGATTGCGCGTGGCCGGCGAGCGGCTCAGTAGCCCGAACAAGCGGCCGCGAGTGAGGTGTTGGTCTTCGAGTACCACGTAGCCCTCGCCGTGTTCGGCGTCCCCGTGACCGCTATAAAACAGCAGCAGCTCGGTGCTCTCGCCGCGTTTGGTATGAGCGCGCATTTCGGCTGAAATCGCCAGAAACACCCGCTCCAGGTCGCGCAGACTCGGGGTCCCGTCGCGCCGCAGCGAGGGGTGCAATTGGCGAGTACTGGAGTCGAGAGTCACGAGCAGGTGACTCTCGACTCCGGCATCCAGGAGCAGCTGGTGCGTGGCGACGGCGTCATCGTCTGCAAAGCGTAAGCGCTCCGCACCATTGCCGTCAGGTTCGTTGTTGCCAATCACGATCGCGAAGCGCGCTATGGACGTTGCGGGGCGCGCACTCGCGATGCGCGATGAAAGTCCGAGCAAGAGCAACACGACGAGGCATCGAGCAATGCTCATCGTTCCACTCGCGTCGTGAGCACTTGTTCGACGCTGCCCGGTTCTTTCTCTTCCAACCGAACTCGAGGGTCGTCTTTCAGCCAGGCTTCCACCTCGAGCACGTGCAGTGGGCGATTGCTGAACAGCGCATGGATGCTGAGCGCACCGGTCGGGTACTCGTCTTGGATTAATTCGGCGAGCGGAGTCTGGGCGGCGTCGCGATCGATGACAATCGAACTCGGGTTTTCGCCTTCGCGCTCGTACGCTGGGTGAAACCAATGGACTTCATGGTTCGAGTCGACCGCGAAGATCATCAGGTTTTGCAATGGAGCGCCGCCCAGGTTCGTGTACGAAAAGAGCAGTCCGTCGCCGCGCGCCAGGCTTTCCGCGAGTGGCTCTGACTTGCCCGCGTGGACGCGATAGGCATGCACCCCGGCCCAGCGCGCTGGGTTCAACGTTTCGCCGGCAGACTTGCTTCGATACTCGTCCGCAGCGTGGCCGCGCGGCTTGAGCGCAATCCCTAAACACACGGCCGCGGCGACCAAGCCCGTCGCGAACAGCGCGGCTACGGGGCGGCGCATCCAGCGTTCGATGACGCTCTCACACGGACGTACCTGGGCCGCCCTGCGTTCGCGGATACGCGCTCGGATCGATGGCACCAAGTCGACGTCATCGAATTGGTGATCCGTGTTCAGCAACTCGAACAATTGCGCGTCCAACGCGCCCAGATCTCCCTCGAGATACGCGGCCATTGGCCGCGCTGGCGGCATACTCGAATGACTAGGTTTCATCGCGGCTCCACGATCTCCCGCAATTTTGCCATGGCGTCGAAGAGTCGACGCTTGACGGTGCCGATGGGCACCGCCAGTGCTTCCGCGATCTCTTCGTAGTCGAGGTCACCGCAATAGCGCAACACGACCACGTCTCGCAGCTTGTCACTCAGACGGTTGAGTGCGCGTTCCAAATCACGACGTTTGTCGCGTTCACTGAACTGCGAGTCATCGGCGTTCGGTTCGAACTCGGATTGCTCCAATGCCTTGAGGGAGACTCGAGCCGAGCGATGGGCCATCCGGCATTGGTTGAGCAGCACGCGATGCAGGTAGGCTCGGAACGCGCCGCGAGCCTGGTAGCGGTCGAGCGCGCCGTACACCTGCAAGAACGTGTTCTGCGTCAAATCGGGTGCCAAGGCGCTGCTACCGAGATGTCGCGCGGCCACGCGCAGCAGCTCGACCTGATAACGGCGGACGAGCTCGTCGAACGCGCTGTCGACGCCCGAACGCGCGAGCTTCATCAAATCATCGTCGCTCTGACCTTTGAACGGCGATTCGTCTTGGTGCGCCTGTCGCGCTGATTGGGGCGAATTCTCGAGCTCTGGGCGCGCCACCGCCGGCTCGCGCAAGTCGCGCGAGTATCGAGCTTCAGCACCATTTTCTGTGATCGAAGAGCTCACCCGGGTACGAGCATTACAATGCCCGAGCCTCACGGAAGGTTCGGTCGGATTCGTGCAACCGCCGTTTTCTGGAGCGGACCAGCGGATTCCGTCAGACCAAGGTGCTCGTTATTGCGACGGGCAGGCGTGGCCGCTGTGACGTGCGGCGCCGGGCGCGGGGCCACACGGGCGCGTCTGGCGTCGAAGCGCGCCCGTGCCCGCGAGTGCCCCCCAAAATTCTCAGACGGTCGGCTTCGAGCGATCGACCTTGGGCACGGCCTGAGCGAAGCGCTCCGCGTACACCTCGGCCGAGCTCGCCTTGGACAGATCGAGCTCGAAATCCGGCACGTCCTTGGGCTGTAGTTTGGCGAGCAACTCCGCGGCTTCGCGTTTCGCAAGGCCTCCGTCGGCGAGCGCCGCGGCGTCCAAGCTGGCGCCGTCGCGTGCGCGCACTGATTCACCCTCGGGAGTGACGAGCTTGCGCAGCGCTTCGAGTTCCATGCGGCTCATGCGATCGCCGCACACGTCGTAGTCGATCCAGGCTTCGTAGCTGAGCGGTGCGACGCGTTTGAGCATGCCGGCCATCACGCGACCGTATTCTTGGATTTCCCACTGCGCGTGGCTGTCGACGCGCAGTTTCAAGAAGTGGAGCAGGTTGTGCAGATCGATCTTCCAGTACCACTGGGTGTAGGTGGAGAGGGGCAAGTCGATGCGCGCGAGTTCGCGGGCCATGTCTTCGAGGGTCATCCACTCGTAGGCGTCGCGGCTCTTCTGGCGAATCTCGTTCCAGCGCTGCACGGCTTCCGCGTATTTGGCGCTCTCGACAGGGGTGCCGCTGCGGCCTTGATTGTTCTTTCGGCTCTGGGTTTGTAGCTGCTCTTCGCTCGGCGTGTAGAAGAGCATGGGCATCAACGAGTAGCGGCCGCTGTACTCGTTGAGGTTCGCGGTGCGATGACGAATCCACTGGCGAGCGATGAACATTGGCATCGAGCAGTGGAATTTGAACTCGACCATTTCGGTCGGCGTGGTGTGCAAATGCCGACGTAGGTAGCGGAGCAGTCCGCGCGTTTGGCTGGTCTGGCGCGTGCCGTAGCCGTAGCTCACGCGGGCCGCGCGTTCGATGCACTCATCGGTGCCCATGTAGTCGACCAGCGACACGAAGCCGTGGTCCAGAACTGGGAAGTACAGGCCGAGGATCTCTTCGGCCAAGGGCGAGGTGGGGCGCCGCGTTTCGCTCATTTGGGGATACCACTACGCGGGCGACCGCCGAGGCGCTACGCTAAAAGCAATGGCACGGCGCGCGCGGTATTTCTGGCTTTCGGCCAGCACTTTCGTCGCATGGTCCGCGCTGGCGTGCACGGGTGGCGGGCTGCGTTCGCCCGCGCCGGCGCAAGCGCCCACGGCCGCAAAGGTCAGCACGCCGAGCACGCAGCTTTCGCCGGTACCGGCGCTCGCATCGGATGCAGCGCTGATCAATGAGCAAGGCCCGCGCCTCTTTCCGCCGCTCGAGGGCTCAGCTGTCAGCGTGGTCGGTGAAGACAAAGACGGCAGTCGGCGCATTGTCAGCTACGGCTTGCGCGTGCTCGCCCGTCCGGATGGCGCGATCGAGCTCTCGCGCGAGTACCTGCCGGCTGCGCGCACGGTTCGCGCGATCGAGCTGCCGGCGCGGCTCGGCGCTGGATTCTTGTTTTACGTGCAGTCGTCGAACGCGACGCTGTTTTTTCGATCGCGCACGTTCACCGGCGATCTCGAGCCATTTGCGCGCTTGGACTTCGAGGCCGAGCAGGTGATCGCCGGTTTCGATCGGCTGTACGTGGTTGCGCATCATCCGGATCGCATCGTCGCTTTGGACGCCGAGCACGGAACGGCGCAAAGCCTCGGCAGTTTGCCGCCCTCGCCCAGCTACGGGAAGATGGCCTTCGTCGACGCCTGGTTCGGTGCGCTTTCGCTGCCTCTACGCGGCGCGCTGGTCAGCTTCGACGCCGGAGTCTCGTGGCACTCGCTGGGCATGGCGCCGACGAGTATCGACGTTCAAGACGGCGCCTTGCGGCTGACTGGTCCTGAAGGCGTGCTCGATTTGGACCGCACGGGCACCTTCACGCGCCGCAATCAACCAAGCTCCGCGCCACGCGAGAACGCGGTCGCCGAAGCGTTGCGCGGTGACGGCGGACCGAGCGATTCGCGCGCGCGTGAACGGCTCGGTCGTGATGCGCTGAAGCTCGCGGTCTTGCGCGGTTTTCGCGGCGATGACGGCTCGCTGATCGTTGCTAACTCCGGGCAGTTATTGCGCCTGCGCGGTAGCGATGGGAAATTGCTGGAGAGCGACGAGCACGCGTATCCGGGTGGCGGCGAGTGCACGGCGTTGAACTATGGCCAGAACTCGGGCTTCGTGTGCAATGACGGGCCGAATCAAACGGCGCTCTACGCATTCGAGCCGCCGTTTCGCATGCGACGTGTGCGCACCTTCAACGGCGCCCGCTACGTGGCTGCGAGCGGCAACGGCTCACTAGTGATTCGCGGTTCCTGCGCGGCGCGGGAAACGGCGTCGGCCGGGCGCTATTGTATCGCGCGAAAGTCTGGCGAATTCAGCGAGATCAACGTGCGTGGCGATCTGGGCGTCGAACGCGTGGTGGCACTCACGGACGGCCGCGTTGCGGTGATCGTTCCGCCGCGGCTCGGCGCGGCCGGCTTCTTGTCGTTGATAGATGCGGGCGGCAAAGAGCAACGCGTGGCGCTCGAACTGCCGACGTCCAGCCCAGCCAAGCTGTTGGAAAAGGGTCTCTGGCTCGACGGCTTCGTGGAGTTGCCGGAGAAGACCGTGTCGACCAGTGCGAAGAACACCAGCGTTCTCGCGGGCTGGGTGGTGGGGAGCGAGCCGTTTGCCGGGGTGCGCGTGGCACTCGATGGCAAAGTCACCATGGGCCACCCCGAATCGGGGATCGATCGCGCGCTGCTGTCCGCGAGCCGCGCGCTGCTAGTGGGGCGTACTGGTCGCACTCGAGAGAGCACCGACGGCGGCTTCGAATGGACGGACGTGGACCTGCCCACCGAATTCGACCCAGCGCGCGAGCTGCGCGATGATGCGCGCTTACAGGGCTGTTCCGAGCTCGGTTGCGCCTTTGCCGGCTTCGTGCGCGTGGGTTTTCGCACGCGCGACGCCGCCCCCCGGTTGCGTGTTGCCACCTTGCCTGACACGACGCGTCTGTTGCAACCGGGAGGCAGTCGCTGGGTGTTGCGCTGCGAAGCGAACGGCGAGAGTAGCGAGCCTGCCCAGCCGCCGGTCTCTCGCGCCCGCGTCAGTACTCACTCGGACGACTCCGCTGCGCCGCCCTGGGCGCCGTTCCTCGAGGCCCCCCCGCCCACGCTGAGCGCGGGAGAGACCGGCTACGACGTGGGTCCGACCGATAGTGAAGGTGCGGCCTTTCGCGCTTATGTCTGGGGTGAACGAGGCGCGGATTGGGCACGCGTTGGTCACCTACAGCTGCGCCTGTTCGATCGCTTCCAGGTCCGGCGGGGCGTGTTTCAAAGCGCGGTCACGCGCAGTCCCTGGGCGGACGCCGCCGGGGCCGCCGAAGCATTGGGCTTCGACGCTTCGGGCAACCCAGCGTCGTGGCGGGCGGTGTTGGATCCGAACCAGCGCGCGGCCACCGTTCTGGTGAGCTCTCGCGGAATGCTCGAGCTGCTATTGTTCGAGGAGGGGAAAACAGTGGTCCGGCTCGCGAACGCTGGTCGCCTCGGCTTCAACTTCGGGATGCTGGGCAGCGTGGCAAAGCTGGCGGACGCTTGGTACCTGGCCTCCTTCAACGAAAATCACAGTCTGATCCTGTCCAAGATGTCAGGTGGGCGCGTGGATCGCCTGGCTGAGTATCCAGATCCCGGCCACGACATTGGCACGGCCTCCTTGGTTCGTGGCGTGCGCGGTGAGGAGCTTGGGATCTGGGTTCAGGGTCGCGGCTGGTACCTGTATCCGATCGATCCGGCGAGCCGCGTGCTGCAAGCGCCCCTCTACGCAAGCCCAGCAGAGCTATCGGTGATGCCGCCGCCCTGTGTCTCGGATGCAGACGGTTTCTTACTCACTGGAGCTCCCTCGCTGGAACCGAATTTACGTTTCCTGCCGGCGAGCGACGGGCTCAGTGCACGGCGTGTCGAGGCTCAATTCCTGTGGTCAGCGCGTGGTTTGTGCACGCGCGCGCTGGCAGCCGAGAGTGACGGCCCGCAAGGGCGTGCGCTCGGTAAAGGCTCTACCTTAGCTGGCGCAACCGTCCCACTCACGGTCACTGATCGTCGCCCGTTGGGACGGCGTTGGGGCTACGTATGCGCCCCTTGATGTACGCGAAGCCGTGTGCCGGATCTTGCTGCAGCACATCAGTCGCGTATCAATTTCGAAATGTTGCGTTCTGCGACGTCAATCGCGTGAAAGCGTATGAGTTTTTCGCGAAGTAGGTTTGCGTTTCCAGTTGCTGGCTGCTACAAACCACTCGTCCGCGTAGAGCGAGGCTGTCCCCCCCCGGCCCCTTTGCGCGGACACTATTTTTTGTCAGCGCTTGATGAGCTTTGCTGCCATCGCCTGACCAAGCTCGGTCGCGCGGCGTGTCGCCGCCTCGACGGCGTTCATCAGCGCGTGACGCACGCCGCCTGCCTCGATGGCATGCAAGCCGGCGATGGTGGTGCCGCCGGGGCTCGTCACCATGTCTTTGAGCTTGGCGGGGTGCTCGCCCGTTTCCAGCAGCAATTTCGCTGATCCGTAAACGGTTTGGGCGGCGAGCATCAGCGCGGTCTCGCGGCTCAACCCGACCTTCACCCCGCCGTCGGCGAGGGCTTCGATCATCAACATGACGTAGGCGGGGCCGCTCCCGGACAGGCCCGTCACTGCGTCCAGCGCGGACTCGTCGAGCAGCGCGGAGCGACCGACGGCGTCGAATAGGGTTCGCGCGAACTGCAAGTCTTCGGCGCTAGCGTGCGCGCCCGCGGCGATGCCAGTCGCTCCGGCAAGCGCGATGGCGGCGGTGTTGGGCATCGCTCGGAGTACGCGCACGCCGGGCAAGCGAGCCTCAATCGCGGAGAGCGGCACGCCTGCAGCGATCGAGATCACGAGTGTGTCCGATTTGACCACGCTCGCCATTTGCTCGAGCACTTGCGCGATCACCTGTGGCTTTACTGCCAGCACGATCACGTTTGCCCAAGCCAAGAGCTCGGTGTTGTTCGTGTGAGTCTGAATGCCATAGCTCTGTTCGAGCTGAGCCAAATGCTCGGCGCGCAAATCGCTGGCGCGGATTTGTTCCGGGCGCAGTGTCTTTCCGCCGAGCAGACCTCGGAGCAGCGCGCCCGCCATGTTGCCGGCGCCCAATAGCCCAATTTTGCGATTTTCCATCGGTTCTCCCGAGCGCGTCACACGACTCCAAAGCCTTGCAGTGCGCGTCGTAGCTCATCGGCATTGCGGCACGCCACGACGCCTTCTGGCAATTGTCGATCATCCGTCGGTGCGTACCAAACGGCTTGCGCGCCGACGGCACGCGCGCCCAAAACATCTGCTTCCCACGCGTCGCCCACGTGCACGATCTCGGAGAGCTTCACATCGAGCGCTTCCGCTGCCAACTCGAAGATGCGCGGGTTGGGTTTGTCGACACCGACGCGACCGGAGTCGATCACCATGGCGAACAGCGCGTGGTGCCCGAGCTCCTCGACCAGCTCCGCTAAGTGACCTTCCGAGTTCGAGATGATTCCGACGGGCACGCCTCGCGCGCCGAGCTCGGCGACCAACTCGAACATGCCGGCGATCGGCCTGCGCCATAGGTTGTGCGTGGGCTGCGCATCCCACAGCAGCTGCGCGATCTTCTCGGCGTACTCGGGATCGGCGACATCTGCGCGGATTTTGCGCACGCCGCCGCCGCGCAGAATCTCGAGCATCATCGCTTGCCAGGCGCGCGCGTGGCCGAGCGACTTGGCGGCGCCGTAGGCGTGCCAGGCGCTGACGGTCGCCGCGCGCGACGCCACGGGATCGAGCTCGGCACCAAACGTGTGCACGCGCTTCAACAAGAAATCATGATCGAGCTCGGCCAGGGTTTGTCCGAAATCGAACGTCACTGCACGCATCGGTCCTCGGTCATGATCAGTCAAAGAGTCCTCGCAGCTTCTCGAGGAAGCTGTGTTGCTGCGGCTGCACGTCTTCGCCGAGTTCGCGGCCCAGCTCTTCGATCAACGCACGCGCGCGATCGCTCAATTGCGAGGGCACCTCGACCGTCACTTCCACCAATTGATCGCCGCGCCCGGTGCGCATTCGATAGGGAAAACCCTTGCCGCGCACGCGCAGCACCGCGCCGGATTGAGTGGACGGTGGCACGCGCACTTTGAGCTTCCCGGCCAGGCTGGGCACGTCGATTTCCCCGCCCAACGCGGCTTGCGCGAAGCTGATGGGCACCTTGCACACCACGTCCTCACCCACACGGCGAAAGAACGGGTGACTCGCGACTTGGATCACGAGCTCCAAATTACCCGGCGGCTTATCGACGCGTACGCGATTGCCGGCTTGGCTCACCGTGCGCGTCGCGCCGTCCTCGATGCCTGCGGGGATCTCCACGGCGAGCGTGCGCTCGTTCTTGGAAAGCCCCTTGCCGCCGCACACGCGGCAAGGCGTCAGCACCATTTGTCCGGTGCCGCGGCAGCGCGAGCAAGGTCGCTCGACCGCGATCGGAAACAGCGCTTGCTGAAAGCGAACTTTGCCGCGTCCCCCACACGCCGAACAAGTCTCTACCCGCGTGCCCGGCTCCGCGCCGCGCCCGGCGCAGCCTTCACAAGTGTCGAGCCGCTCGTAGCTCACCTCGCGCTCACAGCCGAGCGCCGCTTCTTCGAAGCTCAGCTCTAGATTCCTGCGAATGTCGCCGCGGTCACCGGTGCGAATGCCGAATGCGCCGAGCAGATCGCCGAACAGATCCTCGAAGCCGGCCATATCACTGAAGTCGATCCCGCCCGGCGCGCCTCCGCCGGGACGGAACGCAGCTTCGCCATAACGGTCGTAGGCGGCTCGCTTGTCCTTATCGCTCAGGATCTGATGTGCGAGGTTCGCCTCCTTGAAACGTACACTGGCCTCCGGATCGCCCGGGTTCTTGTCCGGATGATGGATGGCAGCCAGCCGACGAAAGGCCGTCTTGATCTCGGCTTCGGAAGCCCCTCGGCCAATGCCGAGCACTTCATAAGGGTCTCGCACCCGCCGGGTGTAGCATTTTCGCCCGCAGTTTTCCCCCGAAGGCTACGCACTTGGCCCGGCAGGCGTAGAATATACTAACCTGTCCATCCGAGAATGAGCGCAAGCGAAAAGGACGAACGGCGCGCCGGCTACCGAGCGCCCATCGAGCTGAAGGTCGAATACAAACGGCTCAACACCTTTTTCGCGGACTACACCAAGAACATCTCGCGGGGCGGCACGTTCATCGCAACCGACAAACCGTTGCCGATTGGTACGGACTTCGTGTTTGCCCTCGGCGTGCCCAACATGCCCGAACCCGTGCGCCTACGCGGTCGAGTGATCTGGACGACCCCCGCCGAAGAAGCCACCAAGGCCAACCCGTGCGGAATGGGCATCGAGTTTCAATACTCGCCCGGCGAGCGTGAAGAGAAAGAAGCCGCGGTCGAACGACTGATGAGCCTCGAACTCGGCGATCACCTGGCCGAGAAGCTCCTCGGTCGCAAACCGCAAGGCTGAGCCACTCGCGCGCGACCGCCTCAAGAGTGGGCGCTCGCGCTCCAGCAACGCACCTCGCAGCGCACGTTGTTCCCGACGCGTGACGGCGGCGCGCGAACACACGAGCGAGCGCGTGTTCAAGACTCGACGCGACCGAGTACGGCTGCCTGAGTTTTTGAACCGCAAAGTCGCAGAGGCCGCAGAGATCAGAAGGAGATTTGGGGTTTTGCCCGGCGCGACTTTGCCGATTGCGGAAGGCGCAAAACTCGCTTTGCTCTTATCGAGCTTATCGAGCTCATCGAGCGAATTTCGCGAACCCCAAATTTTGCAATTGGTTCTGCGGTGAATCAGTGCGCTTTGGATGTTTTCTGGGCTCTGCGGCCTCTGCGGCTCAGCGGTTAGTCTCCTCTCCAACGTCTTGGACGCTAAGGATGTTGTTCTGTGTGCATGAGCGAAACACCGCTTTGCCGTCGTGGGTGGGCAGATCGACGCGGCGTGAGGTGCGATGCTGGATTGGGGGCGCCCCCAATTTTTGGAGCGTGATCGCGGTGGATTAGGGGAGCTTGACGCCCGCGGGGAGCTTGTAGTCGGCGGCGGGTTTGTTGCGCATGGCGAGGAGATCGCGGGCGATGGTGACCTCGACCAAATCAATCGCCGGGCTCTGGGCGACTCGTTCGAGGTCCTTCGAGGAGTCGGCGCCGGTTTGAAGTGTGCGCATCGCCGCGTAGAAGGTGGCTTCGGTTTTCTCGGAGGCCGTGCGGGCGGCGCTGGCCAGCTCTTGATCGCTGATCTTGCCGCGCGCCCAAGCGCGTAGGCGTGCTGGCCAACCGGAGTTCTCATCCACGCCGGCATAGGCTTCCTCGACCGTGCCATCGCTCGGCACGTTGAGCTTCTTTTCCACGAGCTGTAGCCAGAGCGCGACGTACACCAGATCTTCGCTGGCGAGATTTGCGGCGACCGCGCGCTGCGCTGCGCGGCGCGAGGCGCGCAAATCAGCATGGGTGAGCGCGCGG
>DASQCO010000004.1:0-81936 GCA_035634635.1 Polyangiaceae bacterium | reverse complement strand
AGCTTCCACATCGAACGCTTGCTGTTCATCGAATAAATCCTCCTCGGGGTCAGGCGCGACCGATTTTCCCCGGAACCAAAGTAGCTGCGGCCAATAAGCACTCAGAGACAAACCTCTGGGTGCAGTACTCTTATACGAAAGCGCGGGTTTTGGATCCCCTTAGTTTCACGCTTTTTTACCTACAAGTACGCCTTTCGGCCGCAAAAATGCCACCCCCGCAGCCGCACTTTTGATACTGCTTTATATCGAAGGCGGAATCAAGATCCGTGTAACGCCGCTCGAGAAACCCTATTCGCTGAGGGCTTCGTCGACCAAACGCCGAATCTCATCGAGCTTCGGATCTTTGGCTTTGAGCGCGCGGCGCGGGGCATTTTCAGCGCCCAATGCGGCTTCGAGCTCCTCGATCGTCGTCGCTGATTCCGCGCTGGGCGAGCGACGCAACTTGCCGCCGAGCCAGCGACCGAGCCATGAGCTCGTTTCTCGCAATTGGAATTCACCGCGCGCGATGCGCGTCGGATCCGAGCGCAGCACCTGGATCAAGCTCGCGTTCGAGTCAGCCCACGCCGTAGCTTCGCCGAAGGCTTCTTGTTGTGTCGCAGACAAGTGCTTGCTGACTTTGCGTAGCGGTTGCTCGCTCACTGCAGCAGAGAGCGCGAGCATCAATGCCACCTCGGTCGGCCCGAGCGCCGTCGTGCGCGCGATCGACGGACCGCCGCATGATTTCCGATAGATGTGCGAGCCCTCGAGCATGAGCACGCCGTAGCCCAGCGCGATCGCCGTCAAATCTACAGCTAGACTCAGCGGCAAGCGCGGCGGCGCGTCCGCTTCGCGCAGCACGGCGAGCGCAATCGCTTGGCAGAGGCCGGAGCCTAGCGCCACGGGGGAGGCGACCTCAGTCGGCAGCACGTTGACCTGCCAAAGCTCACCCGCGTCAATCAAGCGCTCGACTCGTTCGGAGTCTGGCTCTGGTTGCGCGGGGCCGCAGCTCCCACATGCGCCCGTCCCGCACCCTGCGGCGGACTCGCCCCAGAAGCGCGCAACGAGCGCCATGTCCGGGATGCCCGCGTGCTCGAGCAAACGGTCGAGCATGCGTTGCACGCTCGCCTCATCACCCGTGAACACGTCGGGAAAAAACTCGCCATTGGGCAACACGAGTGCGCGCTCGGTCGACAACAAGTCGAGGCGCGAGACCACCTCGGCATACGCCGCCACCAAGCCCTGCCTGACTTCGCTATTCGGGAGCTCCATGCGAGCCGAAGCCTACCATGCTGAGGGAGCCTCGCAGCGCTCGGTGCAGCAAGGGCTGATCTCAGCCCGAGACGGCTCCCACCTTTCGCCGATTTCTCGACAATTGCCGGCAAATGCGTGACTCCGGCCGCGTTTTGTACGCACTCTCCCGACACCGAGTCATGCCCAGTCCCACAATCGCGCTCTTCGACATCGATGGCACTCTCATCGTTACTGGAGGTACGGGGCGGCGCTCCGTGAACCGCGCGTTCCTCAAGATGTACGGCCGCGCGGACGCGTGTGACTCGTTCGGCTTCGACGGCATGACCGATCGTTTGATTGCGCGCATGGGGCTCGAAGCGATCGGCGTCGAAGCGACCGAAGAAGCAATCGATGCGTGGCTCGCGGAGTACCTGATCGCGCTCGAAGACGAAGTCGCGAAAGCCGACGGCGCAGCGTTCCGTCTATTGCCCGGAATGCAAGAAGCGATCGCGGCGGCGCAATCCGCCCAGATGGCCGTCGGGCTCGGCACGGGCAACGTGCGTGAAGGCGCACGTATCAAGCTCGAGCGCGTCGGCGTGCATCATCACTTTCGCTTCGGCGGCTTTGGTTGCGATGCGGAGGCGCGACCCGAGGTGATTCGCTTGGGGGCGGAGCGCGGCGCAGAGCAACTCGGTGTGCCACTCGCGAGTTGTCGCGTGGTCGTGATTGGAGATACGCCGCGCGACGTGGACGCCGCGCGCGCGATCGGCGCGGAGTGCATCGGAGTGGCGACGGGGCGTTATTCCGTTGCGGATCTGCAGCACAGCGGCGCTCATTACGTATTCGCGGATTTCTCGCACACGGCCGCAGTCGCCGCCTTGCTGGCCATGTAGAACCGGTTCCAGGTTTTGGGGTTAAGGCGGCTTACGACGCGCTGACCCCGCAGGATTTCTGCCGGAAAGTGCCAACACTTGCCTTCTTCGCCGCAATCCGTAGATAGACATTCCCATGAAGATTTCTCACCACCTGTTACCGGTTCCAGGTGCGTCGCTGAAGCGCCTCGGGCTCGCTGCGTCGTGCCTGATGGTTGCAGCGTCGCTCTTTGCTTGCACGCCCTCCGAGGGCGGCTCCGCTGCCAACAATCCGTCGGGTTCGAGCGGCCCCAAGCACAAGAGTGACGATCCGGGTGATGACGGTCCGATCACGCCCGCCACCCAGCCGCCGAAGGCGACCGGCAATCCGCTGCAAGGCGTGAAGCTGTGGGTCGATCCGAACTCGAACGCGATGCTCCGCGCCAACAGCATCCGCGCCAAGGAGCCGGAGAAGGCCGCCATCCTCGACAAGATCGCCAAGCAGCCGCAGGCGCTCTGGCTCGGCGAGTGGAACAGCAACATCTACCGCACGGTCGAGTACAACATCGAGCAGGCGAAGGCCGAGGGCGCGACCGCCGCGTTCATCGCCTACAACCTGCCGCACCGCGACTGCGGCCAGGAGTCTGCCGGTGGTCTCAAGACCGCGGATCACTACAAGCACTGGATCCGCCGCATCGCGGCCGCGACCCACAACGACAAGGTCATCTTCATTCTCGAGCCCGACGCGCTGGGCCTGCTGAAGAAGGACAATTGCCTCTCGGAAGCCGAGCAGACCGAGCGCCTCGCGCTGATCAAGGACGCCGTTTGGGTGTTGCGCAAGAATCCGAACGCGATCGTCTACCTCGACAGCGGTCACGCGCACTGGGAGCCGGCCAACGTGTTCGCCGAGCGCTTGAAGCCCGCGGGTATCGAGGACGCGAACGGCTTCGCCCTCAACGTCTCCAACTACGTCACGACCGAAGAGAATACTGCCTTCGGCAAGAAGATCTCCGCGCTCGTGGGCGGCTCGCACTTCATCATCGACACCAGCCGCAACGGCGCGGGCGCTGCCGCCGACAACGCTTGGTGCAACCCGCCAGGTCGCAAGATCGGCAAGCCGCCGA
Source organism: Polyangiaceae bacterium (assembly GCA_035634635.1). Classification (GTDB taxonomy): domain Bacteria; phylum Myxococcota_A; class Polyangia; order Polyangiales; family Polyangiaceae; genus PMG-095. Next base: position 78,752 of record DASQCO010000004.1, on the reverse strand, counting down.
CCACCGAGACCAACGATCCGCTCATCGACGGTTACCTGTGGCTCAAGCGCCCGGGTGAGTCCGACGGCGAGTGCAACGGCGGCCCCAAGGCAGGCGTGTTCTGGATCGAACAAGCCCTCGAAATGGCCAAGTGAACCACGACCTAACCCTCGTGTAGCTCCGCCGCACAGGAGCACCCCAAAAAACGCCCCGAGCCCAAACTCGGGGCGTTTTTCTTTGAAGAGTGGGCGCTCAAGACCCAGCTACGCACCTCAAACCACGGCGCAGTTCCCAGCGCAGCACACCGGCGATCCAACGCGCTCGAACTCAATGTCGCACCCGAAGGCGACTCTGCTCGGCTCCCGGAGTTTGAACCGCCGAGCCGTAGAGGCCGCAGAGACCTGAGGGAGAGAGAGGGGATTGGGTTTTCGCGGTTCGTCGATTCGAGCCGCAGGTATTTGGGAGTTCGGCGTGCCGATGAGCTTCGAAGTGCGCGTCGATGTCGTGAACAAGGTGAAGCTTGGACGCACAACGGCCCCCAACTCCCCTCTGAGCTCTGTGGCCTCTGCGGCTCTGCGGTTAGTCCCTCTCTCCTCTGGTTGCGCGCTACGTTACTTGCTGCGTAGGTAGGCTCGCCAGCCGCCGAATTCGGTGATGTCGGTGGCGCCTTCGAGGGCGAGGGGTTCGCAGGTGAAGCCGTGGACTTTGGTGTCGTCTTCTAGGACGCAGGTGCCGATGGTCATGGGGGCGGGGACGCCTTTCATGAATTGACCGAAGGCTTCGGGAGTGAGTTCCCAGACTTCGACTTCGATTGCGCTGCCACCGGTATTCACGCGCACCAGTCCGGGTTTGGGGGGCACCGTGTTGGGCAGCGCGTAAAGGCGATATTCGGCGGCGGTTTTGCAGGCGCGCACGAGCGTGGCAGAGAGATCGGTGAGCTGCTTGTTTAGTGGCTGACCGCTCAGGTGTGCGCCGACTACGGAGAGCAAGAGGTTGCCTGGGCGCGGCGCACGAGTCTCTGGGGCGGGTGGCAACGGTGCGCCGATTTTTCCCATGGTTCCGGCGACGTCCCGTTGAAAAGCGTTGCCGATCGCGGCGAGGTACGCATCCGCGTCGCGTTTGCCGAAGAGTGTGATGCCGAAGGGCAAGCCATCTGTGCGCAAGTCCGAGGGCACGGCGAGCGCCGACAAGTCGAGTAGGTTGGCGAAGTTCATCAACGCGCCGAGGCGTGAGTTGAGGCCGATCGGATCGGCTTCGACTTCAGTGACTTTGGGGAAGAAGGGCGTCGTGGGGACGATGAACAAGTCGATGTTCGGCCAGACCAAACGCGTGCGTCGCGCATGCTCGGCGAGCGTTTGCATGCCGAGGAAAGCGTCCGTGGCGGTGAAGCCCTCGGCGCGGCTGAGTACCTTGGTGATTACGGGCAACACGCCCGCTGGGTTTTTGCTCAGGATGCTTTTCACCGACGCGGCGCGCTCGGCCACGAAGGCGCCTTCGTAGAGCATCTGTCCGGTGGCATGGAACGGTTCGAAATCGATTTCGACGGCGATGCCGCCGAGGCGCTTCAAGCGTTCGACGGCGCGTTCGAAGTCCGCGCGGGTCCCACCGAAATCGAGCTCAGCCAGGAATGGCGCGCTCGGGACACCGAAGCGGAACGACGCGGGCGCATCGCCCGGCAGAAAGCGCACGCAATCCGCGTCGGTGCGCGAATAAGCATCGTTTTTGTCCGGTCCGGCTGCGATTTCTGCGATCAGGCTCGCGTCGTGCACGGTGAGCGCGAACACCGAGACACAATCGAGACTGCGACACGCGGGTACTACACCGCTGGTGCTGAGTACGCCGCGCGTGGGCTTGAGTCCGACTAGGTTGTTGAACGACGCGGGGATGCGTCCTGAGCCCGCCGTGTCGGTGCCGAGCGCGAAGCTGACCAACCCCGATGACACGGCGACCGCAGAACCCGAGCTCGAACCGCCGGGGATGCGTTCGGCGTCGAACGGATTCTCGGCAACTCCGTAGGGTGAGCGTACACCGACGAGCCCGGTTGCCAACTGATCGAGGTTGGCCTTGCCGACCACGAGTGCGCCTGCCGCGACCAAGCGCTCGACGACGAACGCGCTTTGCGGCGGAATGTAAGCAAAGCCGGGGCACGCAGCGGTGGTCGGCATGCCCGCGACGTCGATGTTGTCTTTCACGGCGAAGGGCAGGCCATAGAGCGGGAGCGCTTCACCCGCAGCCTTGCGCTGTTCGATGACGCGCGCTGCAGCGAGCAGATTCGCCTTGGACTCGAGGTGGATCCAAACGTGCTTGGCGAGGCTTGCTTGCCACGAGTCCGCGAGTTGTTCGACGAGCCCCGTAGGAGTCAAAGAGCCCGTCGCATAGCGCGCGCTGAGGCTGGGAAAATCGAGGCGGAGTTCTCGTGCACCCGGGGGCATGAGCGGAGCATCCCCGCGGCTCTGTTTCGTGTGCGTGTCGGAGCGCGGACCGCGCGGAAAACTTGAACATTATTGCGCTATTCGCGGCTCTTGGCGGCTCTCGCCACCCCTCGCAGGGGGTGTTACCGTGCCCGACGCTGGAAACATCCAGATTTCGAGGAGCGTCGCGCGTGAAGAGCAATCGAGACGTTGCTGAGGTCCCCGCTCAGCCAGTGCAGGTGATCGAAACCATCCCGGTGCGTGCCGACAACAAGGTCAGCGCCGCGGAGATCGCCGCCGAGGGGATCCCGACTCCGCCGCACCTGCGCATTTTTCCTGAGCTGGGGCGCGGCGGCATGGGGCGGATCCATCCGGCTACCGATCGCAATCTGCTGCGGCACGTGGCGCTGAAGCGTTTGGATCGCGAGCTCGCCAAAGTGCCGATGTACAAGGACGGCTTCATCGCTGAAGCGCAGATGACCGGGCAGCTCGAGCACCCGAACATCGTGCCCGTGCACGAGCTCGCGGTGTCCGACGAAGGCGTGCCCTACTTCACGATGAAGCTGGTGCAAGGCATCAACTTCGACACTTGGCTACGCGATCCCGCACACGCCGTCGGCTCGACCGAGCGCTTGCAAGAGGGGCTCGAGATCTTCCTCAAGGTGTGCGACGCCGTGGCGTATGCCCACCACCGCGGCGTGATTCACCGGGATTTGAAGCCTGAAAACATCATGGTCGCTGGCTTCGGCCAAGTGTACCTGATGGATTGGGGGCTCGCGCGGCTCACCAAGACTCGCCCAGCTTCCGGGTCGCGCGCGCAGATGGAAGCGCCCGGCGCGGTCGGCACTCCCACATTCATGGCGCCCGAACAGGCCCGCGGAAATCCCGAGGACATGGACGAGCGCAGCGACATCTTCGGCTTGGGCGCGATCTTGTACGAAATCATCAGCGGCAAGATGGTGTACGGCCAGTCGATGAACGCGGACTATGTTTTGGCGCGCGCGGTCGAAAACATGACCGTGCCCATCGATGAAGCGACGATCGGCATCGGCGTATCCAAACGCATCCGCAGCATCGTGGCCAAGGCGGTCGCGGTCAAACCCGACGATCGCTATCAGACCGTCGTCGAGCTGCAGAGTGACGTGCGCGCGTTCTTGCAGGGAGGCCTGCACTTGCCGCGAAAGAGCTTTGGTGCTGGCTCGGTCATCATCCGTGAGGGTGAGGTCGGCGAGGAGGCGTACATGATCGTGAGCGGCACTTGCCGGGCGCAGCGCAACCGCGACGGTCAACAGGAGACCTTGGGCACGATGACGGTGGGTGACGTCTTCGGCGAAATGGCGCTGCTGCTCGCGGAACCGCGTGCGGCCAGCGTGGTCGCCGTAGATCACGTGACCGTGTTGGTTCTCGATCAAGCAACCATGACCGCAGGGCTCGGTTTCGACGGTTGGACGGGCGCGCTGGTGCGCGCTCTGGCACACCGCTTCCGAGCGCTCGAGCAGCAAATGCGCGACTCCGGCATCAGGCGGAGCTAGCCGTCAAAACCCGCTTGCTGGTGAGCTTGGCGTATAGCGCGAGCGGCAGCCAGAGCGGGAAGAGCAACGGGATGGCTTCGGCCAATTGAGCCATCCCGAGCGCGCCGGACGCGCGCCTGCCTTCGCGATTGGTCACATAGAATGCCGCGGCGTCGGTCGAAGATTGCGGGTGCCGTTCGAAGCGCGCGCACCAGTCGAGCAGCGCGACGAATCGCGCGAGCCGTTCCGCGCGTGCGTTCCCGCGCGCGAATTCGAAGCGGCGCTCACGGACTTCCGGGACCACGAACGCGAAGTACGCGGCGAGCATCACCCAGCTGAACAATTCGACGTTGGCTGTGAGCTCGATCGAGATGTGAAACACGACCCCGAGCCATAACGCTAGACGGCGTACGCGCGGCACCCAGATCCCGAGCGCAATGAACAGCTCACTGCAGATCGCGGCCTTCGCCGCTATGCTCGCAAACAAGACGCTCGTGAAGATCGCGAGCACCCACGCTGGAAGCTGATGCCCTTGGTTCGTGAACTGTTCGGCTGCGCGCGCGTAGCGCATGAACAAAACCTGGCCACTTCGCCAATCCGCGTCGAGCAGCTTGCCGCCCGTAGAACCCAAATAAATCAGCGATACCTGGATCTGAAACAAGCGGCGCGCGAACGTGGGCGCGATGCGCTGTTCGCGAGGCAGCGTGTGCTGCCGTCCGCGCACGAGGAGCAACGAGCGATCGCAAGGGGTGAACGCGAGTAAGAATGCGAGCAAGAGCAACGCGTAGCGGTTGTTATGGTACTGCAGCCGATCGCAGAGCAAAAAATACAACCCCAGGCTCGACGCGGTGAGCAGCCCCTCACGCGGCCAAATACCGACGAACGCGCACAGCGCGGCGATCGCCTGGAGTCCCAGCAATAGCGCGTACCCGGTGGGCCCTGGCAGCCAAGGCTCCGGGATCAGCGGCATGTGGAAATAGTCGCCGAAGTAGCCCGAGTGCATGAACTCGAGCACGAGCCGCATGCCGTTCAAGAACAACAACGCGCCAATCGACACGCGCAATACACCGAGCACCAGCGCGTCGCGCTCCTCACCGAACAAGCGCTGGTAGGTCCCGCCGAGCCCGCTCATGGGCGGTCCGCCTGCAAGCGCACATGCCCAGCTTCGCGGCCATTTTTCAGCGTGTCGACCTCTGCGATCAGGGCGAGCGTTTCTTCGTCTCCAGCCAGATGCCGGACGAAATCGTCCAGCGCGGCTTGCAATCGGAACAGCTGCGCATCGAGGCCGTAAGCGGCGTGTCCGAATCGATTCAGAGTCGCGAGCCGGGTGTAGTGAACGCGATCTTGCCAGCGGTAAGTGTGTCGCGTACCGCTCGGGTCGTTGGTTTCCCAAGCGCCGTCTTGAACCGGTACGATGCGCGCGCGTCCGCGGTGTTTGACCTTTCGGAACAGCGAAATCTTGAAGTCAGACGTCGCGTTGAACATCTGAAAGCCGAACACCAGATCGGGGCTCTTCTGCGCCCGGAACAGCAGCACGCACTGCGTAGCCAAATACGCGCAGAAAAATACGGGGCGCAGGCGGGGACTCAGGTTGAGCAGCGAACGCGGCATCTCAAAGCTGAGTCGGTCCTACACTCTCGATGGTGCCGAGTGGAAGTCCGCTGTCAGCGGAGCGCGAAATAGCCTCGATTGCGGTCAAAACGAGCCATTGCGGCGGCACGTTTAGGCACTAGATTGTGAGCGTGCAAGCGTCCAAGCTACGCAAGCGTGTAGTCGTGGTCGGTGGCGGCTTTGGTGGCATTGCAGCGGTCAAAGCGCTCGCTCATACGCCCGTCCACATCACATTGGTCGACCGTTCGAACCACTACCTGTTTCAGCCGTTGCTCTATCAGGTGGCAATGGCAGGCCTTGCTCCGAACGAAATTGCTTCGCCGATCCGCAGCGTGCTGCGTCACATCGATAACTCGCGCGTGCTGCTCGCTGAAGTCACTGAGGTCGACCTCGCTGCGCGTCGCGTGCACACGCGCGAATCCGGCGAGCTGGAATACGACTACCTGGTGCTCGCACCCGGCGCGGTGAACTCCTACTTCGGCCATACGGAGTGGGCTCACGTTGCTCCTGGTTTGAAAGATTTGGACGACGCCGTGGAGATTCGGCGGCGCGTCCTGCTCGCCTTTGAAGCGGCGGAGCGTGAGTCCGATCCGGTCGAGCAGCGTCGCCATTTGACGTTCGTGGTGATCGGCGGCGGTCCGACGGGCGTGGAATTGGCGGGCGCCATCGCCGAGCTTGCGACGTTTGTTTTGGCGCGTGATTTTCGAGCCATCAAGCCGGACGCCACGCGCGTGGTGCTCGTGGAGGGCGGCCCGAGGGTGCTCGCGGCGTTCGATCCCGAGCTCTCGGGGCGCGCGACCCAGAGCCTGCACGAAATGGGGGTGGAAGTGCTGCCCAACGCGCGCGTCACCGCGATCGACGAACAAGGCGTGGCGATTGGTTCGACGCGCATCGAGGCATCCACCGTTCTTTGGGCGGCTGGCGTGCGCGCTTCGCCGTTGTGTGAGCGCCTGGGTTTACCCGTGGATCGCTCGGGGCGCGTGCAGGTCGAGCCGGATTGTTCACTGCCTGGCCATCCTGAAGTGTTCGTGATTGGTGATGCGGCGAGCCTAACCCCTTCAGGTGATACTCAGCCGCTGCCGGGGGTCAGCCCAGTTGCCATGCAACAAGGTCGATTCGTGGCGCGCGCGATCGAGTCGTCGATCGACAAGCGTTCGCGCGGCGAATTCCGCTACGTCGACAAAGGCTCGATGGCGACGATTGGTCGTCGACGGGCCGTCGCCGCGGTGGGCTCACTCAAGCTGAGCGGCTTCATTGCCTGGCTCGCTTGGCTCACCGTACACATTTTCTACCTGATCGACTTTCGCAGCAAAGTCGTGGTGCTGTTCGATTGGGCGTGGTCGTATTTCACGTACCAACGCGGCTCGCGCCTGATCACCGGGCATCGGCTGGAAGCGGGCGCTCCCGAGCGCAGTTTGCCGCTCACGGAAGAGGCCGCATTGCCGGCCGCTCCCGTGCCGGCGGCCCTTCCGGTCTCAAGCGGCGATGGCTTGGAGCCGCAGGGCCAAGGCCTGAAAGCGGCTGCAAATCTCAGCGGGGTAGGGTCCCACTGAGGCGGCCACGGCGACGAATATTGCCGCTCGCGGTGCATCTTGCGCCACGAAATACTCGGCCATCTCGGTCACGGTGCGAACGGTGTGCGGAATGAAGCCGGGGCGCTTGAGGGTCCCGGCTAGCTCGTTCAAGAGCTCCATCGTCGGACCAGTGGCGAGCAAGAGCACGCGCAGGCGCTCCAAGATTTCGTAAGTCTTCAAGCGATCTGCGACCCAGATCGCCGATTCGTCAGCGTTCGGCAGGAGGCGCGGTAGAAACGGTAGCGGCAACTCTGTCGCTTGCTCATCCGGCACGGCGACCGCGAACAGCACACCTTGATCGACGGTGCGCAGCACGGTGTAGCCGGCGCGCACGAGCAACACCCGCAGCGTGGCGGCGCTAAAGTTGGTCAAGTGGGCGTTCTGGAAGAAGTTTTCCTCGAGTAACCCATACGGTTGATACACGTTCGGGACCTCGATCACCATGCGGCCGCCGGGCTTGAGCCAATTGCGCATGCGGATCAACGCCGAGAGCGGGTCGTGCAAATGCTCGAGCACGTGAAAGCTCTGAATCTGATCGAAGCGTAGCTCGCCCGGGTCGTAGGCTTCGATCGTGCCGGCAAAGCAAGAAATGCCGGCTTCTAGGGCTTTTTTTGCTTCGTCCAGGCCAGGTTCGATGCCGAACGGCTCGATGCCGACGGCTTCGCGCATGAGTGCGAGCGTGCGGCCGTGACGACAGCCGATTTCGAGCACGCGGTCACCCGGCTTGGTTTCGCCCAGCGCGCGTGCGTTGTTGGCTTGTGATTGGTGCCACGAGTCCTTGGCGGCCTCGAACTGCGCGTCGCCGGGAACCGCAAACCCGCCACCGGGCGCGCCGTACGCGATGTCACTGTAGTGGTCGCGGTACTGATTCGCGTAGTACTCGGCCATGGCTTGCTGCGTGGGCCGCGGTGATTGATACACTAGCGCGCAGTGGTCGCAGGCAATGTTGCGCACGCTCAGATCGAAACGCCCGCGCGTCCCGACCTCGATGCCGCCCGAGCTCACGCCGCACACGGGACACAGAGGAACTTCGGTCGCTTCGGGGAGGAAATTGGTCACGCCCGCCTCGAGCAAAGTTCAGGCCAGCGATGGCTGCCTCGCGACTCATGTCTCTCGCTTCGAACTCCTCGAAATTGCTAGATTTGGGCGCGAATTGCAGGCCTGGCGCGTGTCACGGCGTTGACGCGCGCCAGGCCTTTGACGGACGGCTTGAAACCGTTCTCGAAGAGGCCCGTACTCGATTCATGCGACACCTCGGTACTGTTGCCCTGCTGCTTTGGAGTCTCACCGGCTGTCACGAAAGCGCGACGACTGACCCAGGCGTGAGCCGCACTGCCGCGACTCCGCCCAACGCCGCACCCACTTCGGCGCACGTTGGTACTGACCCCGGACAAGTCGGGCGTGGCACGCCACTCACCGCGGCAGCCGGCCATGAGCTTTCGGCCTTCGCCGCAGGCTGCTTTTGGGGCGTCGAAGATGCGTTCCGACACGTGCCCGGCGTTACCGCGACCGCGGTGGGCTACACGGGGGGCAATACCCAGAATCCGACTTACGAGCGCGTGTGCGAGCACGACACGGGTCACGCTGAAACGGTACTGGTCGAGTTCGACCCCAAGCGCGTGAGCTACAGTCGCTTGCTCGATATCTTCTTCGAGATCCACGACGCGACGACGCTCAATCGCCAGGGGCCAGACTACGGCGATCAATATCGCAGCGCGATTTTCACGCAGTCCGCCGAGCAAGAACGAGCGGCTAAAGCAGCGCTGACGCGCGCGCAGAAAAAGCAGTCGGACAAGATCGTGACGGCGATTAGCCCGCTTCAGCCTTTTTACCGCGCCGAGGACTATCACCAGCAATATGCCGAGCGCACCGGCTCACACGGTTGCCCAATCCGGCAATTCACCGCCGAAGGGTCGGCGTCGCTATGACCGCACGAGCTGCTCAGGCGTCCGGAATCAGCGAGACCGCACCTTCCGGCAAACGCGCGCCCAAGCGATCCAAGGCGGCGGCTTCGCAGCGCACGTCGACGTATACCCCGGCTTCTTCGTAGCGAGTGCCGAGCACGTTCATGGTGGCGTGCATCTCGGCGAGCAGCCGTTGCTCGCTGAAAGGGACGAGCACTTCGGCGTGCACGTAGCTCGACTCGAAGAAGGCGATGATCTTTTCACGGAGCTCAGCAACATCCTCAGGCCGCTTGGCGGAGAGGAACCAAGCCTCGGGCTGTTCCTGGCGGAGCACTTGCAGCGCTTCGGCCGACAAGCAGTCGACCTTGTTCATCACCAGCCGGCTCGGCACCGCGTCCGCGCCGATTTCAGCTAGGACATCGCGCGTCACGCCGAGCTGTGCGTGCCAGCTCGGGTCGGACGCGTCCACGACGTGCAGCAGCAGCGAGGCCTCGCTGGCTTCGTCCAAGGTCGACTTGAAGCTTGCCACCAAGTCGTGCGGCAGCTTCTTGATGAAACCCACGGTGTCACTGATCAAGATGCGCGGCTCGACCTCGGGAGCGAGAGCGCGCACGGTCGTGTCGAGCGTGGCGAAGAGCTTGTTTTCGACGTACACGTCGCTGCCCGTCAAAGCGCGCATCAGCGAAGATTTGCCGGCGTTCGTGTAGCCGACGAGCGCGACGCGACGCGCTTCTCGGCGTTGTGCGCGGCGCACGCTGTATTCCTTTTGCAGCGCTTCGAGCTGCTCTTTCAGCTCCGCGATGCGATCGCGAATTTTGCGCCGATCGAGCTCGAGTCCGGCCTCACCTGCGCCGCGGCCGGCTTGCCGCTCGCGGCCACGCGGTGACTCGCGCACGCGCGGCGACTCATAGCGCAAACGCGCGATCTCGACCTGCATGCGCGCCTCGCGGCTGTGCGCATGACGATGAAAGATCTCGATGATGACGCCCGTGCGGTCCAAAACCGAGATCCCGGTCGCGCGCTCCAAGTTGCGCAGCTGACTCGGGCTAATCTCGTGGTCCACGGCGATTAGCTGCAGATCCTCGATATCGGTGGACGAGATGTGTACGGCTTCGCCGTCGGAATCGTCGTCGTCATCTCGATCGACGTCGGCACCGGTCTCGCCGGCTGCGATGGCTTCACGACGTCGGCGCGCTTTGTCTTTTACGCGATCGACTTCCACGCCTGCGTGGCCGGAGCCGCCGGTGAGCGCGGCGAGTTCGAGCAGTTTCCCCTCGCCCAGGACCGCCGTCGTAGCCAGCGTTGCGCGTGTTTGCGTGACCCGCGCGACCACGCGGTAGCCGAGGGTCTTCACCAAGCGCTCGAGCTCGTCGAGGCTCGACTCGAACTCGGACTCGGAAACGCCGGGAAGGCGCACGCCGACGAGCAGCGCTTTGGGCAGAGAGGAGAGAGGGGGCGGTGCCGAACGATCCACTGAAGTCATCGAGACGGCGGAAGCATGGCACAAAACCCAACTCGGCTATTTCCATCCCGAGGAACTTGGGGCAGACTGAAAAAGTGAGTGATTTGCGAGATCCCGACCGCGACCCCGATCACCTGCTCTCCCCCGAGCGGCTGATCCAGCTAGAAGACGCCGCTGAACCGGCGCGTCAGCGCCTGAGCGAGGTGCCGGCCCCGGCGCTCGAGCTGGTGCAGGCGTGGCTCGCGGCGGAGCTCTCGGTCGCCCGCGAACGCGCCCTGGAAGTGGCTGATTTCGAGTTCGCCGAGTGCGTGTGCGAGATGGAACAACGCCTGCGTTTTCCCGGTAGCTTCATGCGTGATGCCCAGGCGAGCCTGCGCATTCAAGCGGTGCTGGGTGCGCGCGCGCAGTTCCGCCTGATTCAGGGCGGCGGCTGACGCGCTGGGTAGGGAACCGCGCGCGCTATGAGGTGCGTTGCTGGAACTCGAGCGCCCAACTCTCGGCCTAGCTTCACGCCGCCGAACTCGCCGAACCTTCGGACGACTCGACGTATTCGTACGCAATCGGGCACTCGATGATGGCGACGTAGGGGCGCGTGAGGGCGTTCAGCGTCACCACCGCGGCGCCCTCTGGGTGTCCGTTGAAATCGGTCCATAGCGCTCCGATGGCGACGCCGCTGTGTGAGGTGAAGCCGGCGGCGCGCGACAAGAGTTCGTAGCTCCACTGGCCGTCCGGATCGGCGAAAAAATCAGCCGGCACTTGGTCGAGCGCGAGCGCGTAGTAACTCACGCGCATGCCGCCCGAGGTCACGAAATGATCCAGGGCTTGGATGGGTCGATCGGGGCTGCTTTCGATGCTTTTCAAAACGGGGCGGGTGGCGTCCATGGCGTTGTCCTCTCTTTGGCCCTCTAGCAGGATACTGAACGCAAGAACAGCTGTTCATGTAAGTGCCTGTATTCATGGGTAAATAGACTTTGGTGTTCGGGTGTGTCCGGCGCGGTCGGTGGCCATGGGTTTTCGACTACCCTGGCGGGCATGAGCGACACCAAACCGCGATCTGACGCGCTGGTCTTTTTCGGTGCGACCGGGGACCTCGCCTACAAGAAGATCTTTCCTGCGCTGCAGAGCATGGCCAAGCGCGGCGTACTGAACTTTCCGATCGTCGGCGTGGCCAAGTCGAACGCGACGCTCGAGCAATTGATCGCGCGCGCGAAGGCGAGCTGTACGGAATACGGCGGACTCGATGCGGACGCGTTCGAGATCCTCGCCAAGCAATTGCGCTACGTCGACGGCGACTATTCGGACCTGAACACGTTCTCGCAGTTGAAGGCGGCGCTCGGTGGCGCTCAGCTGCCAACGCACTACTTGGCGATCCCACCCTCGATGTTTGGAACCGTGGTGCAGCAGCTGCAGCGCGGGGGCTGCACGAATCCCGCTCGCGTCGTTTTGGAAAAGCCGTTCGGGCGCGATTTGGCTTCAGCCAAGGCACTGAACGCGACGCTGCACGAGGTCTTCCCCGAGGAATCGATCTTTCGCATCGACCATTTCCTGGGTAAGGAAGCGGTGCAAAATATTCTGTATTTCCGGTTCGCGAATGCGTTCTTGGAGCCGATTTGGAACCGTCGCTACGTCGAGAACGTGCAGATCACCATGGCCGAAGACTTCGGCGTCAAGGGTCGCGGCAAGTTCTACGAAGAGACGGGCGTCATCCGCAACGTGATCCAGAATCACTTGCTGCAGATCGTCAGCTACCTGGCGATGGAAGCGCCTTCCAGCACCATCCCCGAAGCCGTGCGTGACGAGCAAGCCAAGGTCTTGCGCACCATCCGCCCGATCAGCCCCGAAAACATGGTGCGCGGGCAATTCCGCGGCTACCGCGATGAGCCGGGTGTGAACAGTGATTCGTATATGGCCACCTATGCGGCGCTGCGCATGTATGTGGATTCATGGCGCTGGGAAGGCGTGCCGTTCTACGTGCGAGCGGGGAAGACGCTGGCCAAGACCGTGACCGAGGTCACGGTCGAGTTCAACAACCCGCCACAGGTGGTGTTCAAGGAGCCTGCGCCGTCGATGGGCAACTACGTGCGCTTTCGCCTGAACCCCGAGGTGGCGATCGCACTCGGCGCGCGCGCCAAGCGACCTGGTGAGGGAATGCGTGGTCGTCCGCTCGAGCTCTCGATCGTGGAGGCTCACGAACAGGGCGCGGATGGGCGCTTGGGTCCGTACGAGCGCTTGCTCGGTGACGCGATGGCCGGTGACGCGACGCTCTTCGCGCGCCAAGACGTGGTCGAGGCCGCGTGGGCGATCGTCGATCCGCTCATTCACGGCCCAAGCGCGATGTTCGAATACGAACCTGGTAGCTGGGGTCCACCGCAAGCCGATCGCTTGGTGGCTGACGTCGGCGGTTGGAACACCCCGCAATAGGCTTAGGGTTTAGTGGGCAAATCGGCTTGGTTCGGGGTTTCGCTGGTGGTCTCCTGCGCGCTGCTCGCGTGCAAGAAGGAAGAGCCCGCGAGCTACCCTCAACCTCAGGTCGTGGGCACGTATCCGAACGCGGTGCCCACGGCCACCACACCGGCGGCGACCCCAACTGCGGCACCGACCTCGGTGCCTGGCGCGCCGGCGGTTGGTTTGCCCTGCGCAAGTGAGCAAGATCTGCAGTGCGCGTTCGCGCATTGCATCAGCGGGCGCTGTGGTGGTTGTCGAAGCAACGCAGACTGCAAACCGGGCTCGCAGTGTATGCAGAGCTTGTTTGGCTACGCTTGTTTTCCGGTCGCTCCTCAGCCCGGTTCGACTCCGGCTCAGACGCCGATTTCGGCACCCGTCGCAGTGGCGGTGCCGGCAACACCGACGAACGGCGCAGATCCGCTGGATGCTCTGCGCGCGCGCTGCGTGCAACGCACCAATGAGTATCGAGCGAGCGTCTCGGCAGCGCCGGTTGCACGCCGTCTGGATCGCGAAGCTTGCGCGGATGGAGCGGCGCGGAACGACGGCGCGAGTGGCGCCGCGCACGGTGCGTTCGGGCGTTGCCAAGAGGGCGCGCAAAACGAGTGCCCGGGGTGGCCGGGCTCAGCCGAACAAGTGGTCGACAAGTGTTTGGCGCAAATGTTCGCCGAAGGGCCGGGACCCTTTGACGGCCACGGGCATTATTTGAACATGACCGCAGCCCAATACACCGGCGTCGCGTGCGGCTTTGCCACCGCTGCCGACGGCAAGCTCTGGATCGTGCAGAACTTCTATCGCTGACGCTGAGCTCAGCCCTTGAGCGCGAGCCAGAAGACCAGCGCAGACAGCGCGATGCGATAGTAGCCAAAGGGCTCGAGGCCGCGCCGCTGTAGATAGCGAATGAATACCGCGATCACGCCCCACGCCACGAAGAACGACACCAACATCCCGACCCAGAGCTGCGCTCCGCCCACGGAAGAGGCGAGCTCTTCGCGCGCTTTGAGGCCCTCGTACACCGTCGCGGCCCCGAGCGTGGGGAGCGCGAGCAAGAACGAAAACTCGGCGGAAGTGGCGGTAGATAGGCCCGTCGCTTGGCCGGCGACAATCGTGCACATCGAGCGCGACGAGCCGGGCCAGAGTGAGAAACATTGACCGAGCCCGATGACGAGTGCACGCCCTGGTGTGACGTGCTCGAGCCCGACAAGGCCGCGCTCGTTGCGCTTGGCGCGCACTCGCTCGACGACGATCATCAATACGCCGCCCGCGAACAGCGCGAACGCCACCGGCAAAGGCCCGAACAGGTGTGCCTTGATCGTCTTGTGGAGCAAAAAGCCAATCGCGGCGGCTGGGGCGAACGCGACCAACAACGCCGCGGCCAGTCGCACGGAGGCGACGTCACGGCGCAAGAGGCCCGCGACCCGCGCTCCCAGCAAGCGGTGATAGTGCACGACCACCGCCAGGATCGCGCCGAGCTGAATTACGATGTCGAACGCCTTCGCGCCCTCACTCGTCTCACCCAAGAACTGACTGACTAAAATCAGGTGCCCGGTCGACGATACCGGCAGGTACTCCGTTAGCCCTTCGACGATGCCCAGCAGGATTGCAACCAATAAGCTCAAGATATGCCTCGCTTCAAACAGTTCGCCGTGTAACCCGGATTGATGGCGTCGGCTACAAGCTGCGCCCGGAGCGGGAAAAGCTCGGTCCGTCGTGCTCGATTTGATGCCCGACGCAAAATGAAGACCATTGAGCTACAGCCGCTTGAACTCGATTCGCGTCTTGGAACCGTCGGTTTGAATCGTCTGCTCCACTAGCGAATCGCCGTCGACGCAGTATTGATATTTCGTCGTGTGCAGATTTTGCTGCGCATTTTTGAGCGTGCCCGAGCCTTGGATCTCGCTGGTGGAGGTTTTCGACACGATGCAGGAGCTGCCCGCCTCCGTAACGATGGCGGTCGGGCTATCGGTCAAGGCGGAACACGGCTGGGTGCCCAGGCAAGCTTTGGGTACCGTGACGGTGATCACGGAAGTCGCAGTGCCGGTGGTGGTGTAGCTGCCGTCGTGAGCGACTTCATAGGTGACCTGCGCGTTCGTGCCGCTGGTATCGATCGTCACCCCGTCACACTGGTAGACGATGCTCGCGGGGTCGTCGGTCAGTGAAGTCGTCGGGATGAAGACGCAATAGGCAGTGGTCTGCCAAGTGCCGGCAGGGTCGCCACCACAGCTCGCGTCGCTAGTGCCGCAACCGTGTGTGACCGGCGCTGAGCCACCCGAGCCGCCGTTCGCGTTCGAGCCACCGTTTGCGTTCGAGCCACCGTTCGCGTTCGAGCCACCGTTCGCACTCGTGCCGGCACTGTGACCGTGGAGCGCCGCGCTCCCGCCGTCTTCCTTTGAGACTCCTGCGCTCCCGCTCGACTCTTCCTGAGCTACCGTTGAGCCGCCCGCGCTGCTTGCTGTTGGTCCGCTCCCTCCCGGGCTCGACCCGCCGTCCGAGCTATCGGCCGAGCAGGACGTGAGCACGGCTGCGAGGGTCGCGCACGCGCTCACCAGGAGCGGGGCAGAGGCGGACACAATCAATCGCGAGCGCAAGGCCATCCGCGCGGGTTTACCATGAGCGGGACGTCGAGCGTCGAGCGAGCGTCGAGGACAGACGTCGGGAGGCGTGACATCAAAGCACCAAAAAGAAAACGGGATCGACCTTGCCTCCTCAGCGGTCGGTAGTATCTTCGTCGGTCCTTGAAAGAACTTCTCGACACGCTGAAGAAGCAGGCACTGCCCGCAATCTGGGCCCAAGCAGTCAAGCTGGCCCGCGAGGATTCGGTCTCGCTGGAAAAAGAGAGCGAAGGTCGGCTCGACCTACGGGTTCGGGTTCCTGCGCGGGCGTCCTATTTGACGGTTTCGTTGTTCACTCGTGACTTGGAGTGGACGTGTGACTGCCCGGGGCCCGCGGACCCGTGTGTGCATGTGGTTACCGCGTGCATTGCGGCGCAAAAAGTGGCGCAAGCGGGTCAAAAGCTACCGGACGCCCGGAAATCCGGCGCGCAGTTGTTGTACGCGTTTCGCCGCTTGCCGATGTCGGGGTTGACGCTCGACCGCTTCATTTTGGTGGGAGAGCAGCGGACCAAGCTCGACGGCACGCTGGCCTCCGTGCAAGGGAAATTCGCGCTCTCACCAGGTCCGGGCGATCTGGTGGTCGACCGCATTCTGACCGCTGCTTCGCGCGGAGTGCTCCGTCCAGGAGTGTGGCAGAGCCTGCTCGAGGCGTTGAGCGGCGCCACCGTCGAGTTCAACGGCAAGCCGATTTCCATTTCTGCCGAACCGCTGCTGCCCGTCGGCCGCGTGTACGACGAAGGGGACGACATCGTGCTGGCCGTCGAGCAAAACCCGGAGCTCAGCGCGGTCGAAGAGCTTGGCCTCGGCCGAGTCCAGAACACGCTGCGCCCGCTCGGCTTGACCGATCTCACCGGCTTGAAATTGGAGCGCTTGCCGCTGCGCCGTCGCTTTCCGCAGAGCGAGGTCGGCGAGATGGCGACCAAGGTGATGCCGGAGATCGAGTCGAAGATCAAAGTCGTGATCCAGTCGACCCGCATGCCGCGTCGTGGAAAGACACGCATGGCGCCGCGTATCTTCTTCGATCTGAGCCACGCCGATCACACGCTCAGCGTCGTGCCGATGATCGTGTACGGCGATCCCATTTGCGTGCGCGTCGAGGCGGGCCGTCTCGTGCACGTGCAAGGTGACGTGCCGGAACGAGATGAGGTCGCTGAGCGACGCTTAGTTGGCCGCCTGCGTGACGAGTTGTTCTTGGTGCCCGGGCGACGAGTCGGCTACGACGGCCAAGAAGCCAACAAATTCGCCGCGAAGTTGCGTGAATTTCAAGGTCGTTCGGGCGGAGATCCAGGCGCGACCTTGGTGCGCACCGCGGCCGTCGAAGCCAAGATCCGCATCAATGGCGATACGCTGAACATCGAGTTCGAGGTGCCCGCGGACGACGACGCCAACAAGGGCACTGAGCCGCGTCGCGGGAAAGCTAGCGCGGAAGCCGTGTTGCGCGCTTGGCAAGATGGCCTGTCTCTGGTGCCGCTCGAAGGTGGCGGTTGGGCGCCGCTACCCAGCGACTGGCTCGAAAAGTTCGGCGACCGCGTGGCGGACTTGCTCGCTGCGCGTGACGCCGAGGGACGAGTGTCGCGCGTTTCGATCCCCGCGCTGACCGCGCTGTGTGACGATCTCGATCAGCCGCGCCCGCCCTCGTTCGACAAGCTCGCGCCGTTGATCCACGGCTTCGAAAGCTTGCCCGCGGTCGAACTGCCGAAGGATTTGACTGCGACGCTGCGCTCCTATCAAAAGGTGGGCGTTGATTGGCTGTGCTTCTTGCGTGACGCGGGGCTCGGCGCGGTCCTCGCCGACGACATGGGTCTCGGCAAGACGCTGCAAACGCTGTGTGCCGTCAGCGGTCGCAGCTTGATCGTCTGTCCGAAGAGCGTGCTCCACAATTGGGAGGCGGAAGCGCGCCGCTTTCGTCCCGGCCTCAAGATTGCGATTTATCAGGGCCCGCGCCGTGAGCTCGACAAGCGCGCGGAGCTGACCATCACCACCTACGCGATCTTGCGGCTCGACGCGGAGCGGCTCGCCGCTGAAACCTGGGACACCGTCGTGCTGGACGAAGCGCAGGCGATCAAGAACCCGGACAGCCAAGTGTCGCGCGCGGCGTACTCGCTGAAAGCCAATTTCCCCGTCGCGCTCAGCGGTACTCCGCTGGAAAATCGCCTGGAAGAGCTGTGGAGCATGTTCCACTTCTCGCATCGCGGGCTGCTCTCCGGACGCTCGCAGTTTCGCGATCGCTACAGCTTGCCGATCGAGCAGGGAAATAAGAAGAAGCTCGCTGAGCTGCGCGAGAAGACCAAGCCGTTCATCCTGCGTCGCCTCAAGCGTGAAGTGGCGCCCGAGCTTCCGCCGCGCACGGACATGGTGCTCGAGATCGAGCTCGAGGCGAGCGAGCGAGATTTGTACAACGCCGTACGCGCCGCCACTCAGCGCGATCTACTGGAGAAGCTGCAGAAGGGCGGCAACGTGCTGCAGGCGCTCGAGGCGCTCCTGCGCTTGCGCCAAGCTGCGTGTCACCCAGCGCTCGTCCCCGGGCAGCAAGCGGAGACCTCGAGCAAGATCGAAGCATTGCTCGAGAGCCTCGAGCAGGTGCAGGCTGAAGGGCACAAGGCGCTCGTGTTCTCGCAGTGGACCGGCCTCTTGGATTTGGTGGAACCCCACCTGACCCGCGCGGGCATGCGCTTCGTGCGCTTGGACGGTCGAACCCGCGATCGGGCTGGGGTGGTGAACGAGTTTCAAGCCGAGGACGGACCGCCGGTCCTGCTCACGTCGCTCAAGGCGGGTGGCACCGGGCTCAACCTGACGGCGGCGGATCACGTGTTTTTGATGGACCCGTGGTGGAACCCCGCCGCGGAAGATCAAGCTGCGGATCGCGCGCACCGTATTGGGCAGAATCGCCCCGTGCTGGTCTATCGCCTGATCGCGAAGGATACGGTTGAAGAGGGCATTTTGGCGCTCCAGGCCAAAAAGCGAGCCTTGGCAGACGCCGCGCTCGAAGGCGCGGGGGACGCAGCCGGAATCACCCGCGAGGACTTGCTAGCGCTGCTCGCTTGAGGCCAAGACCTCGAATACAGTCACCCGCGGTGGTGGCTGATGCTCGATTCCCTGGTTCGCTATGCGCTGAATAATCGGATCGCCGCGTTCTTATTTGCGATCACGCTCGCGATTGCCGGCTACCTGGCCTTTAGCGACTTGACGGTCGAGGCATTTCCGGACCCGACCGACACGCAAGTACAGGTCATCACCTTGCTACCCGGGCAACCGACGGAGGAGGTGGAGCGTCGGCTTTCGATTCCGCTCGAACGTGCGCTGAACGGAACGCCCGGGTTGTTTCGTCTGCGCAGTATCTCGCTGTTCGGCTTGTCCTTCGTCACGCTCACCTTCGAAGACGGCGTGGAGTTGTTGCAAGCGCGTCAGCGCGTGCTCGAGCGTTTGCGCGAAGCGGAGCTGCCCGAGGGGATCCAGCCGGACTTGGGCCCCATGGCGACACCGATTGGCGAAGTGTATCGCTACACCTTGGAGGGACCGGGGGCCGATCCGATGGAGCTCCGCACGCTGCAGGATTGGGTCGTCAGACCGGGGATCCTGCGCTCTCCCGGCGTGGCCGATGTCGTCTCCTATGGCGGCCTAGTGCGCGAGGTGCATGTGGAACCCGATCCATCGCGCATGGCCTCATTGGGGGTCGGGCTGAACGACGTGTTTCAGGCGTTGAGTAAAGCGAGTAGCAACGCCAGCGGTGGCTACGTCGAGCGTGGCTCCGAGATGTTCGTGATCCGCAGCTTGGGCATCTTCGCCGATCTGCGGGACATCGAAAGAACGCGCGTGGCGACGCACAACGGCGTACCAGTGCGCATCAGCGACGTCGCTCACGTGAGCGAGGGGTACGCGCCGCGGCAAGGCGTGGTGACGCGCGGCGAGAACGAAGAAGCCGTCGAGGGCATCGTGCTGATGCGCCGCGGCGAAAACCCGTCCGTGGTGCTCGAGGGCCTCCGCGCGCGGATGGCCGACATCGAGCGAATTTTACCGAACAAGATCAAAATCACTCCCTTTTACGACCGCACTGAGCTCGTCCACACCACGTTACACACCGTCTTCCACAACCTGCTCGAGGGCGCGCTGCTGGTCGTACTGGTGCTGTTTGCGTTCACGCTTTCTTGGCGGGCCTCGCTGATCGTAGCCACCGTGATTCCGCTTTCACTCGCGGCGTCGTTTGCGTACCTGCGGGCGCGCGGCATGAGCGCGAACTTGCTGTCCATGGGGGCGATCGATTTCGGCATCATCGTGGACGGCGCGGTGATCTTGGTCGAACATCTATTTCACGAAGTGCCCCAGCGGCGTTCCGATTCGGCAGAGTCATTGATGGAGCACATCGCTCAAGCGATGCACGAGGTGGCGCGTCCTACCTTGTATTCGCTCTTGATCATCATCGCCGCGTACATTCCGATCTTCTCGATGCAGCGGGTGGAGGGCCGCATTTTCTCGCCCATGGCCAACACGGTGGTCAGCGCACTGGTGGGCGCATTGATGGTGAGCTTCACGCTGATCCCGGCGCTGGCATTTTTCGGCCTGCGTGGTGCGGGGCTCGAACGCGAGTCCCCACTCACGCGCTGGGCGCGCAAGGCTTACGTTCCGGCGCTCGATTTCGTGCTCAGCCGTCCGGTGCCGGTGTTCATCGTTGCTCTGGGCATGTTGTTCTCGGCGGCTGTGCTGGTACCGCGGTTGGGTTCGGAGTTCCTACCCGAGCTGAACGAGGGCGCCTTGTACGTGACCTTCACTCTGCCGGGTAATCTGTCGCTGGCGGAGGCGCAGAAGCTCACGCCGAAATTGAAGAAGCTCATCCTCCGTACGCCCGAGGCGAAAGCCGTGCTCACGCAACTGGGTCGCCCGGAAGATGGCACCGATCCCTCGTTGCCGAACAACTTGGAGGCGTTCGTGAAGCTCGCGCCGCCTGAAGAGTGGCGCAAAACCAAGCCGGTATTGAACGACCTGATCGCCGAGATGGCGCACAACCTGAGCCAAGTTCCGGGGTTGGAGGCCAATTTCTCCCAACCCATTCGCGACAACGTGGCCGAAAATATCTCCGGCCAATTTGGGCAGATCGCGTTGAAGATCTATGGTGAAGACTTGGGGGAGTTGCAGCGCGCCGCCGAGCACGCGAAGGACGTCCTAGCTGGAGTACCCGGTGTCGCCGACTTAGGCATCGTCAAAGCATCCGAAAGTCCGCAGATTGCCGTCAGACTCGACCGCGAGGCCCTCGGTCGCTTCGATCTCGATCTGAACGACGTGCAGGACTACATCGAAACCGCGATGGCGGGTCACGTCGCCAGCGAGCTGTGGGACGGCGAAAAACGCGTCGATGTAACGGTGCGCTTGCCGCGCGCCACGCGTGAGGATCTGGATTCGATTCGCAACATCCGCTTGCCCTTGAAGACCGGCTTGGTCGTGCCGCTTTCCGCAGTTGCAGACGTCACCGTCGGCACGGGACGGGCGGCCATCACGCGCGAAAATGGCCGGCGCTACATCGGCGTGCGCATGAACGTGCGCGCTCGCGACATGGGCTCATTCGTGCTCGAAGCGCGGCAGCGAGTGGCGGCCAAAGTGATCATGCCTCCCGGCTACGAGATGACCTGGGGTGGTGAATTCGAGAACCAGCAGCGCGCGATCAAGCGCCTGGGTGTGGTGATTCCCCTGGCGCTCGTGCTCACGTTCTTCTTGTTGTTTTCGGCATTCAAGAGCATCGAAGATGCGCTCTTGATCTTGCTTCATACGCCGCTCGCGCTGGTCGGCGGTGTGGCGGCACTGGGCGTCGCGGGGATGACGCTGTCCGTGTCCGCTGCGGTCGGCTTCATCGCGCTGCTCGGGCAGGCGGTGTTGAACGGCGTGCTAGTCGTCTCGGCCGTCCGCGCTCGCCTGGCGCTCGGAGAGAGCCCCTACCGAGCCGTGACTGGTGGCACTATCGAGCGGCTTCGCGCCGTGCTCATGACCGCGCTCTTGGCCAGTCTCGGACTCGTGCCTGCCGCGCTCTCACATGCGATCGGTAGCGAGACCCAGCGCCCGATTGCGGTGGTGGTCGTGGGCGGCACGATTTCCGCGGCTATTTTGACGCTGCTGGTCCTGCCGGTGAGTCTGTACTGGATCTTGCGCGCGAAGGCCGCGTTTGCGGCACGCGGAGTTCGCCCCGTATCGACCGCTGTGGGCTAATGGGTCCACCTTTCGGCGCTCTAGCGTCTGGGTGCACCGCCATAGTAAGAGTGCTCAGAACCATGTCGTTTCTCTGGCACCAGGGCGCACGGCGCGACGCGCTGCGATTGGGCTTCGGCTTACTTGTGACAGGCGGCGTGCTGGGCTGCGAGCAGCGTGAAGCCCCGAGCGAACTGCGCGTGGAAGTGCCGAGCGTGATCGCGTCGAAGGATCCGGTTGCGGTCTCGGTGCAAGCCAGCAACGCCCAAGGCGTGCGCAAGATCGTGACGGAGGGCGCCGACTACGCGCTCGAGCCGGCCGATCTCGGTTCACTGAGCAAAGCAGGAATGCTGAAGTGCGAGCGCTCCGGTGATGGCAAGGTGAGCGTGTCGATTGCCGGAGTGAGCCGCTCGGCGCCTGTTCGCTGTCGAATCGTCGATCGCATCGAGGCGCCGAATGTCGGTCGCGTGGAGTTTGCTGCTGGGCCGTTCACTCCAAAGGTCAGAGCGCTCGACAAATCCGGCGCGGAACTCAGCGATGTAGATGTGACATTTTTCTCCAAGAACTCCGGCGTGGCGTTTCCGAAGGACGGCCAGTTGGTGCCCAAATCGGTGGGAACCGCCAATTTGGTGGCGCGTGCCGGTGGCGCTTCAGCTGAGTTCAAGGTGGACGTAGTGCGCAAGGTGGTCGTCGAGGCGCTGCCCATCGAGCAGAACAAGAAACTGTATTTTTCACTCGAACCAGCCAAATACGAGCTCAAAATTACGCTGCCCAGCCCACATCGGGTGAGCGCGGAGTGGCGTGGCGCGCCGTTCTGCAACGCGAGTTCGGACGGGCTCGAACACGTTTGGGTGTGTGGGCTTCGTGCAAAGGCAGGCGGCGTGGCCTTCGACAATCCGGCATACTTGAAGGATGGGTCCAAAACGCCCTCGGTGGAGGGCGTCGAGCTGTACGAGGTTCCGTGAATGACGCGAGGCAATCATGGCTGAGTCACTGATCGCCGCCACGCTTGGCGCCCAGCTGATCGCCACCTTCGACAACCCCGAATATCGCCCGCCGCCGTTGCCCGGCGTGGCACTCGAGTTGCTCAGTCTGTCTAACCGCAGTGATGCGACCATCGATCGCGTCGTGCGCCTGCTCGAGCAGGACGAAATGCTCGCCGGCGGTGTCATGCGCCTGATCGGCTCGCCGTTGTACGCCGGCCGGAGCCGCATTCGCTCGCTGAAAGAGGCAGTGGTGCGGCTCGGCGTGCGGACGGTGCGCGATCTGGTGTTCGAGACTGCGCTCCATCAAGGCGTGTTCAAGCTCGCCGAATACGGCGAAACCATCGAGCAGATCCGGCGCCACAGTACCGTCACCGCGTACATCGCGCGCATCGTGTGCAAACACGCCAAGATCGATGAAGAGCATGCGTTCCTGTGCGGGCTGCTCCACGACATCGGATTTGCCGGGTTACTGTTCGCGGTCTCCAACATCGAAGCCGAGGCAAGCCCGCCCTTGATTCAGTTGTGGGGGGAGATTGACGAGTTGCACGAGCAAGCGTCGCGCTTGGTCACCAAGCTCTGGAATCTGCCGGTCGAGTTGCAAGAAATGGTCGGACATCACCACCACCTGCACACGGGTGAAACCTCTCGCGTGACCGCCGCGATTCACATCGCCGACCGCTTGAGTGAACGCTTTGGTGCGAGCGTGGTCGGCCCCGTGGACGACCAGGGCGTGCTCTTGCCGGGCGACGCGGTAGACGATTTCGATCTCGAGGTCAGCAAATCGGAGCTCAACCTGAGTGAACGCACCATGGAACGCATCATCGATGATGCCGAAGCCACGGTGCCTGATATTCTCTGGCTGTGAAGTTTCGATCGTCGCGCGTTCCGCGCTGTTTACTGCTCTCAAGTCTGTGGCTGAGCGCTTTCTCGGTTGCCGGTTGTTCGCGCAGCAAGAGTGAACGAAAGACGCCGAGCGCGCCTGCTGACAGCGTGGCCGCCTTTGGTCCACGCGCGGACTTGGCGCAGAATACCGCGCTACCTGTGGTAGACGGCCCCGCGCTGATCGAGAAGATCCGTCAAAGCGGGCACAAAGGCGTGGTCGTCAACGCATGGGCCAGCTGGTGCGATCCGTGCCGCGAAGAGCTGCCGATGCTCGCGCGCGTGGCGCCGAAATTCGCGGCCCAAGGCGTGCCGATCTGGCTCGTGTCGGTCGACGATCCCGAGAGCTATGCAGCGGCCAAGGGTGTGCTCGAATCGCTGCACATCGATCTGCCCGCCTTCGCCGCAGCGCCACCACTCCAAGCCTTCAAACTCGCCATGACGCCCAAGTGGCCCGGCATGATCCCCGTCTCGTTCCTGTTCGATGGAACCGGCAAATTGCGCTACTTCTGGGCCGGCGAAGTGTACGAAAAAGAGCTCACACCCGTCGTCGAGGGCTTCATCGCCGGCAAACACATCGACGGTACGAGCGACTTCGGCCTAGCCCCCGGCGCGACGCAAGGAAGCCACGAGTAACGTAAGGAGAATGGGGCGCCCGCGCTCCAGCAACGCACCTCAAAGGGCGCGTTGTTCCCGTCGCGAGAGGGCTCCCGGAGTTTGAACCGCCGAGCCGCAGAGGCCGCAGAGATCTGAGGGAGAGAAGATTGGGGTTCCCGAGGTTCAGTAATTCGCGTCGCATTGAGTTCGTAGCTCGGTGTCGATACGAGCTGGGCGCGCGTGTCTATGTCGTGAACAATATGAAGGCGCGACGCACGGCACGCCCCCAACCTCCCTTCTGATCTCTGCGGCCTCTGCGGCTCGGCGGTTAGTCCCTTCTCGATGAGTCAGGAACAAGGCGCGCTGTGAGGTGCGTGGCTGGGTTGCGAGCCCCCACTCTCGAGAAGCCGGGGTTTACCAGACTGTGATGTTGCTGGAGCCGGAGCTGGCGGGGTTGAAGACTTCGGTGGTGACGATTGGTTCGTCGTGTGTCGTGCAAGCACGGCCGAAGACTAGCGACCGCCCATGCCGGTGGTGCTGATGCCCTGAATGAAGGTCTTTTGCGCGAAGAAGAACAGCGCAACGATGGGCAGGACAAGTAGGGCAGAGGCGGCCATTAGTAGATGCCATTCACTGCCGCCGAACCCCGATTGATACTGCTGCAGGCCGAGCGCCATCGTGAACGTCTGTGGTTCGGTCAGGAAGATGAGCGGAGCGAGGAACTCGTTCCAAGCGTTGAGGAACGTGAACAGCGCGACGACCGAGAGCGCCGGGCGCGAGAGGGGCAAAATCACGCGCCAAAAGATGGCAAATTCGCTGCAACCATCGATGCGCGCGGCATCGGAGAGTTCGCTGGGAATGGTCAGGAAGAACTGGCGCAGCAGGAAGATGTTGAAGGCGCTACCGAAGAAGCTTGGCACCCAGAGTGGTAGTAGTGTGCCAATCCAACCCAAACTGCGGAATACGCCGTACAGCGGCACCATGAGTACCGGGAATGGCACCATCATCGTCGCGAGCGTGACGCTGAACAGCGTGGCTCGCCCTCGCCATTGAATGCGCGAGAGGCCATAAGCCACGAGTGAGCTCGAGCTGAGCGTCCCGATCACCGACAGCAACGCGACGAGTAGCGTGTTGCTCAGGTAGGTGACGAAGGTGATGGTTTTGTCGCGATCGCTCTTGGGAGTCCAAGGCAAAGCCGAATGGCCCAGGAGCTCGGCGATGGGGCGCGCTTTGTCTTTCTCGCTCGCCGTCAGTGCGCGGATCGCCTCGGGATAGTTGCCCAAAACCGGCGAAATTTTGCGCTCGACGGCGCTCGGATCGAGATAGAACACGCGCGGCTCGCGGCCCGCGTATTTCGACAAGAACCACTCCTTGACCATTACCTTGCCCGGACCCGCGGGCACTGGCGGCGTGACGACGACGCTCTCGCCCCCGACCTTGGCGTAGTACTGGCGTGGTAGCCACTCGGGCGGGATCTTGCCGACTTGTTCGCGTGGCTGCACCGCGGTGAGCAGCAACCACAAGAGTGGCAGCGCGAACAGCGTAGACAGCACGATCAGCGGCAGATGAACCAGCGGAGTCGTGCGCGTGAGCGGATTCGGGCTAGCCATGGTCCGAGCTCAGCGATCGTACGTGACGAAGCGCCGAGACAGCTTCGTGGCCGCCCATGTGAGCAGCAAGATGATCACGAACAACACCCAGGCCATTGCCGAGGCATAGCCCATGCGAAGATCCTGAAAGCCGACGTTGTACAGGTTGAGTACGTAGAACAAGGTCGAGCGTTCGGGCGCGCCGGTCGCCCCAGTCATGATGAACGCTTGGGTAAACGCTTGAAAACCCGAGATCACGCTCAAAATTACGTTGAAGTAGATGACCGGCGAGATCATCGGAATGGTGATGTGGAATAGGCGTCGAAAGAAGCCCGCGCCGTCGATGATCGCAGCCTCGTACAGGGAGGTAGGCACGTCTTGCAGGCCCGCAAGATAAACGACCATGGCGTTGCCCGCGCCCCACACTGCCATGATCACGATCGCCGGTTTTGCCCAGGTGGGATCCGCGAGCCACGCTGGCCCTTCGACACCAACCGCGTGGAGCGCGGTGTTGATGAGGCCGCTGTGTCCGTTGTACATCCACATCCACAAAATGCTGGTCGCGACTGCTGGCATCAGCGAGGGCAGGAAGAAGATGGTTCGATACAAGCCGAGCGCCTTCACCCGCGAGTTGAGCAGCAAGGCCAAACTGAGCGAAACGAATAGGCCGAGTGAAACGGAGCCGAAGGCAAAATAGGCCGTATTGCCCAAGCTCTTCCAAAATAACGGGTCCTTCACCAGATCGACGTAGTTATCGAAGCCGATGAACACCGGTGGCAAGAGTACGGAGTAGTCGCACAGCGAATAGTAGAGCGCCGCAGCCAGCGGGTAGATCAAGAACACGCTCAGGCCGATCAACCACGGGAGGCAGAAAAGCAGGCCATTTCTGCGGTTGATTCGCGACAAAGAGCTAGCGTCGCTCACTGTTGCTCTCTTCGCGCGAGGATCGCGCGATCCCGGTCGAGCGCGGCTTGCATCTTGGTTTGCACTTCCGCGAGCGCCTGCGCGGGCGGCTCTTTCAAGTTTTGAATCCGATCCGTCGCGTTCGAGAGCTCGCGATTGTACTCGTTCCAGATCGCGGTTTGAGGGATGGCTACCGCGTTTTTGCTCAGCGCGAGCTCGCGGAACAAGCGAATGTACGGATTGGGATGCGCGCGCCAGAAGTCGTCACTCACGTGCTTCAAAGGCGTGAACTTTTGCTGGCCGAGGCAGAGCTTTTCGAGCGCAGCTTGCGTGCTCGCATAGTCCATGAATTGCAGCGCTTCTTGCAGATGAGGCGAGCCCTTCGGGATCATCAGCATGTCCGCGTCGGCGCGGGTGGTCTGAGCCAGCTCGGGGTGGCCCGCGGGGTAAGGGAAGGGAGCCGCCGACCACGAAAGCCCGGGCGCGTACTTCTCGATGAAGTTGTGGATCCAGACGCCCTGCATCACCATCGCGACTTTGCCGGACAAGAACGCGCTTTGCGGGCTCGAAGAATTGCCAAAGCCCGAGCGGAACCGCTTGATCACGCCCACGCCGAGCTTTTGCGAATACGACGCGACCCAGTCGAAGCCGCGGATGTTCGCGGGGCTAGCCGTGCTGACCTTGTCCGAACCCTCGAGCAGTCGGCCGCCAAAGAAGTCACCCCAGCCGAACAGCCACCAGAGGGGCTCATTGGGCAAGAAGCCGACCTGCAGCAAGCGCTTCTGCGCGGCAGGGACCTCGGGCAGGTAGCCCGAAGCGACGTACTTCTCGCCGCTGGGCGAGGTCACTTCCCATTTGGTGAGCTTTTCGGCGTAGGCGTCCAGCTCTTCGATCGTGGTCGGTGGTTTTTCGGGATCGAGTCCTGCCTCTTCGAATAGCCGCTTGTTGAGCACGAGCGCCGTAGATACCGGCGCGATCGGTAGAGCCCACGTTTTGCCGCGGTATTCACCGAGCCGCAGGTAGTGCTCAATGTACCGTTCGCGATCGAAGCTGGTTTTCGCCAGCAGCGGGCCGAGCTCGGTGAGCGCGCCATGCTCGGCGTAAGCCGCAACCGTAAAGCTATAGTTCCCCGCGAGATCCGGCGGATTGCCGCCAGCGATGGCGATCAATAGCTTTTGTTCGAGCTTCGTGACTGTGACCTTCTCGACTTCGATTGGCGCGTAGTGCGGGTCGCGCTTGGCGTGAGCCACTTCCAGCGCGTTGAAATCGGCAACGACGGCGTCCATGGCTTCGCCCTCGAAGCCGTTCCACTTTTCCCAATAGGTGATGCGCCTCGGGGCTTGCTTGTCGCTGTTCGTCGAACAGGCCGTGGTGGCAAGCGCGGTCGACGCGACGAGCGCGAGCAACGCGGCGCCGGTTCGCCGATACCGAGCTCGAAGCCGTCCTTTCATCGCCGAGCCCGCGTTTTACTCGAATCCCACCGGGGCAGTCGAACTTTTCCGATAATGTTAGGCTGCCCGCCGTGACGACCCGAAGCATCGACCCCAAGTATCACGTCGGACTCGGAGCAGTGACCGCACTCGAACAGAGCGAGCGCGGCCTATTGCTGACGGTTGGAGAAGAGAAATTCCGAGTGGACGTGATTCGCGCGGATCTGCTGCGGCTCAAGATCTCGCGCGGCGGCAAGTTCGACGAAGCGCCGACCTTCGCGGCCGCCTTCAGGATGCCCGTGTCTGTGCCGTTTCAGGTCCGCGAGAGCGAGGAGGTCATCACGCTGGTGACCGCGTCCCTCGAGCTCGTGATCTGGCGCGCAGCGTTCGGCTTGGCCGCGTATCGAACGGATGGCTCGGCGGTGTTCGAGGATGCGGCAGCGCTGGACGGTCGCTCACACGGTTACGTGCACCTGAACGATTCGTTCATCCTCACGCGCCGAATCGCGCGGCACGATGCTATTTACGGCCTGGGTGAGAAGACCGGGCGCTTCGACCGTCGCGGGCGAAATTTCATTCTCTGGAACACGGATGTGCTTCAGCCCGGCGTGCTCGCGCAAAGCCGCTTGAGCGAAGCGGAAGTGTTGCCAGGGTCGAGCACGCAGTTCGACCCCTATTACACATCCATTCCATTCTTTTATCATTCGCGCACGAGCGCTCGCGCGGCTGCGCTCTCAGGCTCGTTCATCGACAATGGCTACAAGGCCAATTTCGAGTTCGAGGCGAGTGACACCTATCGCATCGAGTTCCACGGCGGGCAGTACACCGAATACGTGTTCGCTGGGCCGAGCATGAAAGACATCCTCGAGGCGTACACCTTCATCACCGGGCGCGTCTCGCTCCCCCCGATGTGGGCGCTCGGCCACCACCAATGTCGCTGGTACGACTATTCCGAGGCCGACGTTTTGCGCATCGCGCGCCAATACCGCGAGCGTCGGATCCCCTGTGACGTGCTCTGGCTCGACATCGAGTACATGGACGGCTACCGCGTATTTACCTGGAATACCGACAAATTCCCGGACTTGCCGGCGATGCTGGGCAAGCTCGAAGAAAGCCAACTGCGCGTGGTCACGATCGTGGACCCAGGCGTGAAGTTCGAGCCGGGCTACGCCGTGTTCGACGAGGGCCGGCGCAAGAATTTGTTCTGCAAGACCGACGCGGGCAACATCTACGTTGGCCAAGTGTGGCCTGGAAGAACGGCGTTCCCCGATTTTTCCAAAGCAGAGGCGCGGGCTTGGTGGGGGGAACTCAACGCGCGCCACGTGGCGAGCGGCATCGCCGGGATTTGGAATGACATGAACGAGCCCGCGACCGGGCAAGTGCCGCCATTTCAAATGCGCTTCGATCGCGACGGTGAAAATCATCCGCACGAGCGCTTTCACAATCAGTATGGGCTATTGATGGCGATGGCCACGCACGAGGGCCTGCTCGCAGCAGAGCCGTCGCAGCGAACGTTCATCTTGAGCCGCGCGGGGTTCTCCGGGATCCAGCGCTACGCGGCACAGTGGTTGGGTGATAACTGCGCGGAGTGGTCGCACTTGGCGCTCAGCATTCCCATGACGGCGGGTATGGGCGTGTCCGGTCAGGCCTTCATCGGTGGAGACATCCCCGGCTTCATGTCCAGCCCGAGCACAGAGCTGGCCGCACGCTGGACTCAATACGGCGCACTGACGCCTTTCTGCCGCTACCACAGCGAGCGCAGCGAGCCCGATAAGTATCCCTGGAGCTTCGGTCCTGGTACGGAGAAGCTCGCACGCGCCGCGATCGAGCTGCGCTATCGACTTTTGCCCTACATTTACAGCGCGTTCGTCAACGCGAGCGAAACCGGCGCGCCCGTGCAGCGGCCGCTCGTGTTCGACTTTCAGCACGATCGCCAAGCCTGGGAAACCGAGGACGCTTACTTGTTCGGTGAAGCGCTGTTGGTCGCTCCGGTGACGTCTCCGGGTTGTACAGCGCGCCACGTGTACCTGCCGGCGGGCAGCTGGGTCGATTTCTACACCGGGCAGCGCCACGCAGGGGGACAGCTCATCACCGCGCTCGCGCCGGCCGATCGCATTCCGCTCTTCGCGCGCGGTGGCTATGTGATCCCGATGTACGAGCGAGCGCCGATGTCGACCATGGGCCACTACCCCGACTTGCTCGAGCTACGCTTGATTGTCCCGGACGAGGATGGCGACACCGAATCGGTACTGCAAGAGGACGACGGCGTGAGTCATGACTACAGCTCGGGAGCGTTCCTGAGAACGACGTTCCTCGTCTCACGCCGCGGGGCGCGCGTGATCGTGACCGTACGAACCTCGGGCGACGGCTTCCCCGAATTTCGCCGGACCCAATTCCGAATCGTGCTCGACGGCTTCACGGGCGACCACGTCGAGCTGAATGGGACGACGATTGACGTGCAAAATACGCAGTTCTATTGCGAGAACCGCGGCGAATCTGCGTCGTTTTCGTTTTCGGTCTAGAGAGAGCCGCTCAGCGTGAGCCAGGCAGCGGTGGCGGGCGCTTGGGCAGTGTGGGCAAGGCGGGGGGCGTCACTCGCCGGGGTGGGCGCTTGGACGGCCCCTTGCTTGGCTTCGAGCTCGGCTTGGTGCTCGGCCGAGGCGCGTTCGGCGGAGGCGGCACTGAGGGCGATGCGGGATTGGGGCGAGGGATCGACGGTAGCGGCTTGCTGGGCGGCGAGGATGCATTCGTGCCGTCTTGTACCGTGAGCCTGCCGAGGGGCTTCGGAGGCGGACGATGCCTCGCGGAGGGCGAGGGCAGGGTGCGACGCCCGAGCGGAAAATTGACCTCGGGCGGCGGGAATGCCGGGCGCGCGATCACGAACCCTTGCGCGAAGTGCACGCCCTGATCGGCAACGGCTTTGAGCTCCTCCACTGTCTCGATGCACTCGGCAACGACTCTAGCGCCAAGATCGATGCACAACGCGACCATGTGCCGGACCATCGCCTGGCGTCGCGGATCTTTGTCGATGCCGCGGATCAGCGCTCCGTCGAGCTTCACGATCTTCGGATTGAGATCGAGGATACGAGCCAGGTTGGAGTAGCCCGCGCCATAGTCGTCGACCACGAGGTGAACGCCGGCGCGTGCACACACGTCCTTCAGCACGCTCATACACAAGTCGTAGTGGGTGAACGCAGCCGACTCCGTCACTTCCAAATACACTTCGCGCTCGTGAAAGTTGAGCGGATCGTCGGGCCGTACCAGCCAGCGTTGAGCCAGCTCCTCAGGATGCACGTTGATGAACAGCGCCGTGTCTTGGCAGCGCTCAAAGGTCTGTTGGCGGATGATGTGCCCGAGGGGACCGCAGGCGCGTTCCTTCTCGGCCGCCAAAAACAGCAGCTGTGGCGTCGAGTATTGCGGCAACTTGCAGCGCACGAGCGCTTCGTGCGCGAACAACGCGCCCGTTTCGACCTCGACGATGGGCTGGAACACCATGTGGATGTCGTTGCTCGTGATCGCGCGAACCCCGGTCGGCGCGCCCAATTGATTGGGATCGCCATTGAACGTCCAGTGCAAGCGATCGTCCGACATTTACAGGGGCCCTGTGCCTGAAACGGCGCCTCAGGTGACTTTTTAAGCATCGCCGGTTTGCACCAATAAGGTTAATGATCACCAGGCCTTATGTGCGGGTTTTCGGGGCGAGTGGGCTCGCTCGGAGCACTGAATGAATCCTGCCTCCTACCCGTCCCAGTCTTGGACGCCATATACGGGATGAGCCAAGTACGGGGGCACGGCACTCGGCACGAGAAAGCAATGAAATCTCACCTTTTGATCCTTCCACTCCTTTGCTTCGTTGGTCACTCGGCAACCGCGTTTGCGCAGCAGGCACCGCCACCCGCGGCACCGCCACCCGCGGCTCCGCCACCCGCGGCTCCGCCGCCAGAAGCTCCGCCCACGATTCAGCTCGTCAAACCCCAAGAACCTGCGCCTGCGCCTCCACCAAAGATCGATCTCAGCACCCCGGCGCCGGAAAAGCCCGTACAGCGCACATATCACTTTCACGAGGGCTTCTACCTGCGCGCGAGCGTTGGCTTCGGTTACTACTACGGCGCTTTCAACGACTCGAAGCACTCGGACTTCAGCGAACACGGCGGCACGATGTCGGCGGATCTCTTGATCGGCGGCTCACCGAGTCCTGGTGTGTCGATCGGCGGCGGCCTACTCGTCGATCCTTTGTTCGGCGCCTCGTATCAGCGCAACGGTCGCGAAGTGGGGACACACGGCGGCGTCAGCACGCTGATCGGCCCGTTCATCGACGCGTTTCCGGATGCCACCAAGGGCTGGCATTTGGGCGGCCTGATCGGCTTCGCCGGCATGAGCTTCCAGAATCTCAATGCGGGCGCCTGTTGCGAGGGGAGTCGCGAGCGCGCGATCGGCTTCGGTGGTGCTGCTTGGTTCGGTTATGATTTTTGGGTCGCGCCCGAGTGGGCCGCGGGTCCTCAGTTTCGGGCCATGGGCATGAGCACTAGCGGCACGCACTCCGGTTCGGACATCTCCGCGTTTGCCAGCTCGTTCGACCTGGGCGTCAGCGTGGTGTTCAACTGAGCGTTCAAGGTCGGCTCGAAAGGGGCGCATCCAACATTTCGCGGATGCGCTCGAGCAGTAAATCTGGCGTGACCGGCTTTTGGAGCAACACCATGCTCGAATCGAGCACGCCGTGCTGCGCGATCGCGTCCTCGCTGTAGCCCGAGAGGTAAAGCACCTTGGTCTGTTGCCGGGTGCGCTTGAGCAACGCGGCGAGCTCGCGGCCGTTCATCGTGGGCATGACCACGTCGGTCACGAGCAAGTGGATCTCCTCGCTGAAGTGCTCGCACTGACGGAGCGCTTCCAGGGGGCCTGCGGCGTCCAGCACGCGGTAGCCCGCGGCGATCAACACGGCGCGGAGCAACTTTCGCACTTGGGCTTCGTCTTCGACGAGCAAAATCGTTGCGTTGCCGCGAACCGGCGCCTGCTTGGGTCGCAGGCTCGTGCGAGGTGGGGGTACCGGTTCATCGCAACGCGGCAAATGGATGACGAACGTCGTTCCGCGTCCGACTTCGCTGGTCACCGAAACCCGCCCGCCGCTCTGTTCGACGACGCCGAACACCGTGGCCAGGCCCAAACCAGTGCCCTTACCTTTGGCTTTGGTCGTGAAGAAGGGCTCGAAGGCGCGCTGTCGCGTGGCTTCGTCCATGCCTGAACCCGTATCAGTCACCGAGAGCGTGACTGCGGGCACTGCGTCGTCCGTGCCGGCTTTGACGGGCGCGGTCACGTTGTCGGTAGTGACCGTCAAAACGCCGCCGTTCTGCATCGCGTCGCGGGCGTTGAGCGCGAGGTTGAGCAGCACTTGCTCGATTTGCCCGACGTCGACTCTGACTGGGCCGAGCGTCGGGCACAGCGCCACCTTGAGCACGATGTCTTCGCCCAGCAGACGGCGCGTCATCCGGTCCATCCCGGTCACGACTTCATTCAGATCCACGATGCGCGGTTCGAGCAATTGCCGACGGCTGAAGGCCAAGAGCTGTCGCGTCAAACGCGCGGCGCGCTCGCCGGCCGCGTGGATCTCGCGCACGTCATCGCTCGCGGAGGTCCCCGCTTCCAGCTCGGAGAGCAAGATCGTGCTGTAACTGAGGATCACCGACAAGATGTTGTTGAAGTCGTGAGCGATTCCGCCGGCGAGGCGACCGAGCGCCTCCAGCCGCTGCGTTTGGCGGATGTGCGCCTCCAAGTTCTTCATTTCGCGCATGTCGTGCTGCACGGTCGCAAACGCGAACGGTTCACCTTGCGCATTGCGCACCAAAAATGAGCTCACCTGCGTGTCGATCAGCTCGCCCGTCAGCAGGTGACGGAGCTGGCCTGGCCCTTGGTAGCGACCGTGCGCGCGGATCACGTCCGCGCGCTTCAAGCCATCCGACGTGTGAAACGAGGGCAATTCGAGCCGCGTCACATCTGCGTCGGGTTCGATTCCGACCAGCTTCCGACCGGCCTGGTTGATGAACAGCACGCGGTTGTCCAGCGACGCCATGGCGATGAACTCACCGCTGTGTTGAATCAAGGCTTCGAACTGGGTGGCCTGCTCTTCGGCGCGCTTGCGCTCGTCGATCTCGCGTTGCCGCGATTCGAGCAGCTGCGCGTTCGAAATGGCGAGCGCCGCGTGCTCGCTCAAATTCTTGGCTACTGCTTCGTCGTCGGCGTCGAACGGCTGCGCGTCACGCCCAACGCGCAGTAGCGCGATTACACCCAGCAGCCCGCCGCGCATTTCGAGCGGCAGCGCGAGCAGACTGCGGACTCCGACATGGCGCATCGCGCGCGCGTTGTCCGGCGATAGCTCTAAGCTCAGCGTGTCCTGATCGCAATAGGGGATCAGCACGCACTTGCGCTGCTCGATCAGGCGCTTGCTGAGCTTCGAAGTGCCAATCGGAACCGGGCCATTCGCAAGCACGCGTCGTGCGCCTTGCATCAAGTTCGGATCTTCGAAGAATACCGCGCCGGGGATGATCTGCTGTTCGTCCTCGGACAATAGCGCCACGATGCAGCCGTGCCCCACGAGCTTCGCCATGCGCTCGGCAACGGTGCGGAGCAAGCGCTGATAGTCGATGGTCGCTTCGGCGAACGCACGCATCGTGTCGGACAGGCCGCGCAGCCGTCCATCACTGATTGTCGAATCTGCCGTCATCGCGTCCCGTTCGCGCATGCGTGTCCGTTCTCGATACTAAATGATGCCTCGACCTTTCGCGCGGAAAACGCCTCCCGAGCGGCAGCTCGCGCACAGCACTGCGAAAAGAGCTAACTTGGCGCAAATGATGGATTTCGACATACCTCCAATGTGCCGACGAGTGCGCTCATGAGCGAGGACGCCGCGTGGTTCATCGATGGCGCCTACCTGTACAAGGTGTGGCAGAGCCTCAAACGTGCCGATCGGCTCGACTACCTGAAGCTTCGCGAATACCTCGAGCGCACATTTGCCACAGCGATCGACGATGCCTACTACTTCAACTCCGATCCCGACGTCTCGAGCGCGAAGCAAAATGCTTTTCACAGCGCACTCGCGTACCGCCCGCCGGATGGTCCAGGTATTCGCGTAAAACTTTACTGGCTTCAGAAAAGGCCACTCTCTTGGCCAACGAGCTGGGGCGGCGGTCCGGTGCTTCATCCGGAGAGCGGGCGTCACTTCGAACTCATCCAGCAAAAGGCCGTGGACGTAGGTCTCGCCTTCCACCTCATGCGCTCCCATGGCCACCGCAAATGGCGGACGCTGTTCCTCGCCGCGGGCGACAGTGACTTTCACGAAGTCGTGCAACACCTAGTCGAGAACGAAGGTGTGCGATTGATTCTGATCGGCAGCGAGCAAACGATCAGTGGCGAACTGATGCCGTACGCGCGAGCCGTCGTCAGAGTCCGTGACATCGCGGACGAGCTCGCTCGGAGCTGAGGGAGAGATGGGGTTGATGGTCACCGAATACGTCCCAACCGTCACAGCCTTCGGCGTCGCGGACGACAAGAGAGGACCAACCGCCGAGCCGCAGAGGCCGCAGAGATCTGAGTGAGAGGAGGTGGGGATTCCTCAGGGCACCGACTTCGTCGGAGGAACGACCGACAACGACGTACCTCAGCCGCTCCGCCTGACGCTTCGTTCGTTGTGAACGAAGACGAATCGCGCTTGCTGACGTGTGGCCGGATCGGCCACGTTCGTTCGTCCTTCTTTGAGAATGGGACAGCTTCGGATTGGTGTTTTGGGAGGCGTCATCGCGCTCGTGATCTTCGGCTGCGGAGACCATCGGGACGCCGCGCCGGTAAGCGCGAGCCATCACGACTTTCGTCCCGTGGCGACGCTGCAGCCGACCGAATCTGGGGCTTGGGTCGTGGACCCCAGCGATCCACTGACGCTCTACGCGATCGGATGGCGCAGTATGCGTTCCCGCGATGGCGGCCGTACCTGGGCCGAGTTGAACTGGCCAGGGGGTGCGCGTGCCTTGCACTTCGCGCACGCACCGAAGCGCGCATTGTATTTGGAAGTGGACGATGCGTCGGACTCGGGCGGGTCGTCAACTGCATTGCCATTGGGCCAAAGGTCGTTCGCCGTTTTCAAGTCGCTCGACGAGGGAAAGTCTTGGTCCTCGGTTGGCCGCGGAGTGAACGTGCTGTTGCTGGAGCAGAGCGACGGCCCGGCGCTGCTGCAAGTCGGCGGGCGCATCTCTCGAAGCGTTGACGACGGCCAGAGCTGGCAAGACTCCGAGCTGCCCAGCGAGTTCAGCGCTGGAAGCATGACTTGGGCTCCTGCGTACGCGCTTGCCGGGCAGGGCGGATCTGCACCGGTATTCGTGGTTGGCTCTGATTCGAGCCAGAATGCTGGGCGATTCATGCTCGTCTCCAGTGACGGCGGCGCTTCGTTCGCGAGCAAAGCGCTGCCCGACGGTGTCCTTGGCCTCAGGGCTCCGACGCTGTCTTTGGACTGTCTGGGCCGCCTTTATGTTTTGGCGAACGACGTCGTTTACCGCTCGAGCGACGCGGGGACCACGTGGGATAGCCTCGTGAGTGTGGAGCAAGGCACGCTGGATTTTCGCGTCGTTAGGAGCGCGGTGGCTCACTGCGGCGATAGCATCCATGCGTCGGCACTCGCAGCGTCTGGTGTGCCGCAGCTATTGACGATCGACGCCGCGGGTGGCCTCACTGCGCAGGATTTGTCGGACAACGGCGAGCTCTGGGAGCTCGGCGAGCACCGGCTGCTCTTGGTTCCAAACCCAGACCAACCGATTGCTCAAGGTGTGCGGCCACGATTGGGTTTCGGTCCGAAGCTGCGATCGGACGACGATGGACGGACATGGTGGCCGGTGGGAGTCTCTTTGGCGTACTCCGATTTGCCGACGCCTGATTTGGTGCTGAGTTCGGCTCAGCCGGGATTGGTGTTCGTGGCGGCGGAACATGGTGTGTATCGTTCGCGCGACGCGGGGAGGAGTTGGCAGTCCGCCGCGGGCCTGGGGCGCGCGATCGGCCTTTACCCGGATCCTTCAGACGCGAACGTGCTCTATGCTGGAACTTCTCAGTCGCCGTGGAGCGTGCGATCGACGGACGGTGGAGACTCGTTCCAAGATTGGCCGGTACCTTCTCGAGAGCGCCCCGAACGGCTATTAGCGGTTTCCGTGTCCGCCTCGGGCAGTGTGACGGTCGTCACGGAAGCAGGCGTCTATCGTCGCGAAGCGGGAGGATCTGATTTTTCGCCGGAATTGTCGGGCCAACGCATCATCCTTCAGGCAGCGATCGGCGCGGGCGAGCCGGCTGCGATCTACCTAATCGCATACGGATTGGAAAGCGGAGTGCGCAACGAGGCATGGTCGTCGTTCGACGGCGGGGCAACATGGAACAGGGATGATCTGGACGCTCGAACTTCGGACACGTACATCAGTTGTCTGTTCGCGCATCCTGCACAGCCCGAAGTCGCTTTCGCGTGTGGCGAGAACGGACTGCTGCGCACGACGGACGGCGGAATGAGCTGGTTGCGTTTGCCCACGCCGAATGTGTGGAGCGCGGGATTCCGGATCGACCCGCTGCCGCCGCACGCGATGTACGCGTTCGGGCAGCAGCTTTTACGCTCTGACGATCAGGGCGACACTTGGCAAGCGCTCGCGGAAATGCCGCCGCACTTCGGCGACTTTGAGCTCTCGCCGCACCCCGACCGCGCGCGCTATGCCCTTGGTAGTAGCGGCGTGCTCTACGACTCGGTCGAATGATGTCCAAGAGTGGAAAGGCGACTCTCAGTGCACGTAGCTGAATCCCAAGAGGTAGGTCTCGACCCAGCCGTGCTTTGCGGGCAGATATGCGCCCACGGCGTGCGCGTCCACGCCGAAGCCGCTGCCGAGGGGCACGTGAATCAATGGCAGCGGTCGGAGGCCTGCGCGTTGCACCGAGCCAAACGCGACCACGGTGCCGCGTTCATTCGCATCGATGGCTGCGGACGAGAAATGGCCGTCGACGAGCGCGTTGATCGAGAAGCCGGCACCAAAATTGAAAGTGACTGCGTCCGGAATGGTTTCGGAGATCCCCAAGGTGAGCTGCGTAGTGAACGTCCGAGGCCAAGGGTGCGCCCACTCGAATGCGCTCAGCTCCGAGAGGCTCGCATTGAACGTGTGACGCTCGCCTTGGCGATAACGCGCATCGACTCCGGCGCCAAAAAAACCGGTCACGGAATAACGGTCGTCGAGGTGGACGCCCGATAATACCGGGACGCCGCCCCATGCCAGCCAATTGAACGCCTGTGGACGTTCAGCATCGAACACCAGCGCGAGAGGCGCTGTCCACCATAGCTTTCGCATCAAGCGCGCCGACAGCCGGAGCATGAACACTCCGTTTCCGTCCGCCGCACCCAGTCGCAGCC
This sequence comes from Polyangiaceae bacterium, assembly GCA_035634635.1. Classification (GTDB taxonomy): domain Bacteria; phylum Myxococcota_A; class Polyangia; order Polyangiales; family Polyangiaceae; genus PMG-095. The sequence continues at coordinate 40,280 of DASQCO010000004.1, read as the reverse complement.
CAGGATCGATTACGGGTGCGTGACGGACGCCCGCGCCGAGTGCGCTGAAGAAGAACTGGTTCGCCCAGGAAACGCCGCTCGCTTCGTCGCGTTCGAGGCCTTTGATGCGACCGGCAGCGAGTGTCGAGCGTGTCAGATCCGCTTCTGCGAGTGCTGTCGGGCTTCCGGCAGAAAGCGTCACGATGCGCACGAACACACCCTCTGCCGCGCGACGACGAATGAGATAGCTGCCCGCGGGCAGCCCTAGGCGCACACGACGCGTCCCTGCAGGGGTTTCGACGATCACCAAGCCGTCATTCAAGCGCACGATCTCGGTGGGGCCGGTTGCTTGGTCGTAGAGTAGGGTCGTGCGTTGGTTGACCAGCGTGGCGAGTGGGAAGTCTTGCCGACCGGTGAGCTTCATTTGAAAGCTCGGATGCTGCGGTTCTTGACCGATCATCGCGGTGTCGCGAATCGTCAATCGCCGCGCGTACTCGAAGGCTTCACCCAGGCTGACTTGGCCGTCGCCGCTGCGATCGGCGGCACCGCGTAGACCCGCGTTCCAATGATGGGTGAAGAAAGAGCCTTGGAGCGCCTCGGTTTCGTGCGCGCTCTCTTGGCCAGAACTCGACGCGATTAGCACGCTGCCTTCTTCGGCAAGCTTGGGTGCAGAGTCGATCTCGAACGGTTCGGCCTTCTTCAGGCCTTTCGAGCCAGTCCAGCTGCCACCGCGACAAGAGTCCAGCACTCCGATGCGCAGTTTCGCGCGTGGATCATCGAGGCGTGCTTTGAGTTGAGCGAACGGCAGAGACTCACCGTTCGGGAAAATCGCCTGATCGTCCGCGTGTCCCGAGTAATAGAAGAAGAGCAGCGTCTCTTCTGAGCGTTGCGCGGCGGCTGCGAGCTCGCGGTCGAGCGCGCTCAGTAACTGCTCGGGTGAAGGATCGAGGAGCTGTTGGACGTCGCGAGCGTTGAAGCCGCCAACCGAGGTCAGGACCTCCGCGACGCGGCGCGCGTCGTCATGCGCGTAGCGCAGCGGCACGCGACCGGGCGGTGCGAGGTTCGCGCCAACGACGACTCCGATCCTACGGACTTCAGTCGCTCGCGCGAAGCGGCCGAGGGTTAGGCAGAAAAGCAGCGCGAGCACGCACAGCAATCGGTTCAAGGGCGATGCTGCCCCGCGTCGGCGGCCGGCGCGTCGGCTTTTGGCAGAACGAAGGGCAAGACCGCGATCCCCGCTGGAACGTTCCCCTGCTGCCATTGGTCCCAGTTCGGAGCGACCAGAGCGTCACTGAAGACGACGAACAAGTGCTCCGCGGCCGATGAGTCATCGATTTCCCAGGCGTCGGGCAGAGTCATGGTCTGGCCCGGCGAAATCGCACCCTCGTAGAGTCGGAGCGGGTGCTGCGGATCGCTCAGCGAATACACTTCAACTCGGTGAAAGCTGCCCGCGTCGATCTTGAGCCGCAGGCGATCCCCGGCGATTAGCGGCTGTTTGCCGTCCCAGAGCAGCGTTTCACTGCCACGTCGCACGTAGATCCAAACCGATCGAAAGCCCTTCTCGCCAATGTACGTTTCGTGCTCGCGCGGAGCGCCTTCTCTGCCGTACTGGACGAAGAGGAAGACGCCACAAGCGGCGGCGACCAGCGACGCTGCGGCCAATAGGCGGCTCCAGCGAAAGCCTGTGCGCTCGAGTTCGAGTGATCGAGTGGCGGGCGTGAAACTCGGTACGTGCACGGGCGCTGCGAGCGATTCCACGTGTTGCCGGCAGGCTTCACAATGCTCGAGGTGTGCGGTGACGTCCGGCGCGGCCGCGCCCAAATGCGCTCGATCGAGCGCGAGAAACGACGGGTGATTCGTCTCACTGCCGGGCTGATTCGGTTTCATCAGGCGTTTCCTTTGAATTTGCTCGCGCGCTCGTCGAACCGACCGAGAAGCCGTCGAACGGTCCGCTCGCCGATCCCCATCACTTCGGCGACCTCCGGATGAGTGAGGCGATCGAGCCGGTTCAAGATGGCGGCCTCCAACTCTTTCTCTGGAAAGCCATTCAGTACGAGGCGCAGGTCTTGCCGACTGACGAGCTGTTCTTCATAGCGTTGCTCGTCTTCGCCGAGGGTGACCGTTTGCAAGTAGAGCAAGCTCTCGCGGCTCAGCGTGCTGCGTCGGGCTCGATCGATGACCAGCCGAGTCGAGGTCTGATACAGCCAAGCCGTGAGCGCCTGTGTGTCTTGAATCAACTCGCGTTGCTTCCACAAGCGAAGGAAAACCTCTTGGCTAACGTCCGCGGCATCCGCGTGCCCACGCAGCATTCGCCGACACTTGGCCAAGACCAAGGGGTAGATGCGGCGATAAGAAGCTTCGAAAGTGGCGCCGTCGAGGGAAGGCATGGCGGGCTGAGACGTGATCGAGGACGAACGGCGCGCGATAATCCGGCCAACCCTCGGCAGCGCGGCAGCGTTTTTTTGCGAGCGACGTTTTTGCGGCCGAAATGGTGGCTCCCAACCGTCCTCGGTGCGCCGGCAGAGCAAATGCCGGCAGTGGAAACAGCAACGTCGGGGGGCGGTTGGGGGCTCGGGTTGAACCGAGCCCCCAGCTGCACGACTCGGGCTCGTTGCACCCTGAAGGCTGACCGGCCGACAGAGCACACGGGGTGTTTCTGCTCGAGAACCGTCTCGTACTGACATCCGAGCTCGACACTCACCGTCGAAGAAGCTAACTCGCGATGCACTCGACAGCATGCCATATCGACGAGTCGCGCATTGGCATCGTGGATTCGCGCAGCGAGCGTTGGTGTGTGCGCCGGTATCGAGGGTGTATCTCGACGCATGACTCATTTGGTCGGCTTGTCGGGTTCTGGCGGCTTTCGCCAGCGCAGGCACTTCGCGGCGATGGTCGTGTCTTTGCGCGCCGAAGCAATGCAGAGCGCTTGCACGCACGCGGCGAAGGCGCGATTCAGGCCTGAACGACAACGTGCCTTAGTATCCAGCAGGTGTTGGATTCCGACATGGCGAGTCACGCTCGACTTGCTGCTGTGGAAACATCAGAAACGGTGACCGGTCGGCCGATGACCGTCGGTATCCACTCTTTTGGGTGAATATCGCGGCTGAATGGCTCAAGTGGCGAGAGCGCGTGTGTCGTGCGGATTGCGAGAGGCGCTCATCAGTGCATCGAGTGATCTTGCGATCGAGTGCGATGATTGAAGATCACTCTTCTGGGTGGACGTTGTAAGAGTGAGGTGTTAGGAGTGGAGCATCGAGGACTCACGCGCGCTTGTGCGCGTGGAGATCTGCTGTGCGGGCGAGGTGCAGTGGAGGTAAGGTCGTCCGCATTTTTGTGCGGAAACGCTCATGTTTGCGGGTGTGTGGGGCAGCTCATTGAAGATCGACATTCGTCGACGCGGCCATGAAACACGTATCGACGCGTCGGTGCATAGGCTTGCGACTTGATTCTTTAACGAGAAGGGAAATCCTATGGATGGCGTATTGAGTCACAGGGTGGTTGTCGGCGGCACTGCGAACGTTGATCTCGAATCGCTGGTCGCGGTCGCGCGCTACGGAGCGACGGTCTCGTTGGATGCGGGCAGTCGCGCTAGCATGAAAGCATGCCAGTCGTTCTTCTCGACCAAGGTCGACAGTCGTGTGCCGATTTATGGTCTCAATACGCAATTCGGCGATCAGGTGGTGTTGCTCGACAAGCACCTCGATGATTACGAGGGTGAGTCCTATCAAAATTCGCTCAAAAACCGCCAGAATAGCCTGATCAAGTCGCACAACTGCGGCATGGGTGAGCTCGCGCCAACAGACGTCGTGCGCGGCGCGATGTTGCTGAGGTCGCGTTGCCTGTCGCGCGCCTACTCCGGTGTACGCCCAGAAGTGGTGGATGCCTATTTCGAGTTCTTGAACCGTGGCATCACGCCCGATTGTTTCCGCTACGGTTCGATTGGCGCGAGCGGTGATCTGGTCCCGCTCGCCACCATCGCCGCTGCCGTCGTCGGTGAGGACGTGGACGTGCGTTTCGACGGTAGTACCTTCCCGGTCCGCACGCTGATGCGTCAGCTCGGCATATCGCCGCTGCAAATTCGCGGGCGCGAAGGGTTGGCGCTGATCAACGGCACCTCGTTCATGAGCAGCATCGCAGGTCTCGCATTGCACGACCTGACGAATTTATTCGACTCGATGCTGTCCATCATCGCGATGGCGCTCGAGTCATTGCTCGTGATCGAAGATGGCTACAGCCCGATCGTGCACGAGCTGAAGGGGCACGCGGGGGAGCTCGCGGTTGCCGAGCGAATTCGCTCTTCGTGGGCCGGGAGTCGTTTGATTCGCGATTTGGAGAAAGCGCGCACCGAGGGCACCGCAGAAATCGGCGTGCAGGACTACTACTCGCTGCGCTCGGTTGCCCAAGGGTTTGGCGTATTTCACGAGAATTTGGCGCGCGCCAAGCGCTGGGTCGAGTCGGAGATGAACTCGGTCAACGACAACCCGATCGTCGTGCCGGAGCACGAGCAGGTTTATCACACGGCGAATTTCATGGGCTACTACGTGAGTTCGGCGTGCGACATGCTGCGCGCTGACATCGCCCAGGCGGCCACTTGGCTGCACGCACTGGTCGCCAACTTGGTGCACCCACGGAAGAACCGCGGTTTGCCGGTGAACTTGGTCGAAGATCCGATCAACTACAGCGGCTTCCGCCCGATTCAAATCCTCGCGGCATCGCTCACCGTGCAATGCCGTAAGCTCGCGCAGTCTCATGCCTCGTTCGTGCTCCCGACCGAGGGCGACAATCAAGACGTCAATAGCCTCGGCACCCACGCGGCGTTCGATCTGCGCGCTTCCGTCCAGCATTTGAATGAGCTCACGGGCATCGTGCTGATGGCTTCCGCGCAGGCACTCGAACTGCGCGGGCTCGACAAGGCGAGCGACAAGAGCCGGGCGATCGTCGAGGAGTACCGGGAAACCGTGCCCTACCTTCGCGAGGATCGACTCGTTCACAACGATCTGACGGCCACCGCCGAGATCATGCGGCGCATGGTCACCCTAGGCGCTCACGCGCCGGCGCCTGCTCAACAAGAGCCCGAGCGCCGCACCTCCGCCATCTTCTTGAAGGCTGACCCAATCGCACCGGACGCAATTCCGCTCGAAGAAGCGGCTTTTAGCTCGCGAAAGTGAACCGCGACCATGAATGAAACCAAGAACCTCACCGGCCTCATCGGTAAGCACCTGATTTACACGTACGCGAACGGCTGGCAGTACGAAATCTACGTCAAGAACGCGACTCACTTCAGTTACCGCATTCACAGCGGCATCGTCGGCGGTCGCTGGGTGACCGATCAAGAAGCCCACATTCTCGACATCGGCGACAACGTCTACAAGATCTCGTGGGACGAGCCGACGGGCACCACCGTCAGCATTGCCATCAATCTGAGCCGTAGAAGGCTATACGGCACGATCTTCTTCCCGAAGTGGATCGAAGACGATCCAAAGAAGACCATCTGTTATCAGAACCAGCATTTGGATCGAATGCGCTCTTATCGCGACACTGGGCCCACCTATCCAAAGCTCGTCATCGACGAGGCGGCGCAGATCACGTTCCTGGAGGACTGCGGTCCTGACCGCAGTGACGTGATCGATCGGCCGTCGTACGAATTGCCGCCGGGCTATACGGATCGACGGAATTAGCGGCTCATTTCCCGACGCCGCGCCGGACGGCCGACGTCAGCCGGTGCGCTTTGCGGGCTCGTCCGCGACTGCGCTCGCCTTCACCGGCGGGCGCGGTGCGAGCTTGGTTTGTCGGGCGCACCACTCAGCGAGCCGGCGCAGCACCGGCTCGTCCGAATCAACGTCGACCTCTTCGAAGACGATCTGCCCGTCTTCCAGCGCGCGAGATTCCCACGCATCATTCGCGAGCGGCTCGGTCTCGACCCGCCGGAATTCGGGCGCTTGCTCGATCCAGGCGTCAATCTTCGCTTTGGTCGTGGGGTGAAGCACGATGGACAGCCATAGCTCCATTCGCCGCGGCTGGCAGACTTTGCTCGAAAAGCCGACGAAATCGGGGCCTCGCGGGCGCTCGCTCGCGTTAGTGCCGTTATTGCCCCAGTGCCTTTAGCGTGTCGAGCAATTGCCGACGCTCATCGTCGTTCAGCCAGGGTGATAGCACTTCCAGATCGGCTGGCGAGCTTGGCGCGAGCAGCCCCGCACTGCGCGCCTCGACGACGGCCGTGAGGATGCGCTCGCCGAGTTCATTGAGGGCAGGGCGGATCTGCTGATTGAGGTCCAGCGTCGTCGCTTCGCTCATGCGTCGCTGCACGGCTTTGCTCAGCTCGATCTGCAGGGCAAAGAACTCACGAGCTCGAGCTTCTGGCAGACCCGCCTTGCGCGCGCTGGTTGCGGCGGAGTCGAGCACGACCCTTTCGCGCGGCAGATCTTCGATTGGCAGGGCAAGCTTGGCTTTGGCGCCGGCGACGAGCGGCATGAATGCCATGCGCCGTGCGAGCAGGTCCGCGAGATTCGTGAGCGCATCCAGCGGTTGGCGTTCACCGAACCAGCGTTGTTGAGCGCCTTCGATGCGCTCGCTGTGGCCGCGCAACCAATCATCGATCCGCGCCGCGAGCTCGGCGTGATTGGGCGCGAGCCAATATACTTTCCGAGCCAACGCGGGTTCGCAGCGTACCTTCCAGCCCGGGCGCTCGAACGCTTTGCGTTCGAAGCTATCCGTCACGATGGCGCTGGCACGACCGCTGGCCAGGAGCTCGGGCAAGGTCTGGTTCTGTTCCACGATCACGAGCTCGCGATCCGCGAAATGGCTGCGCGTCCACGCTTCGAGCACGCCGCCATGATTGACCGCGATACGCTTGCCCTGCTCGTCGCCCAGCACGCATGGGCCGCCCCGCGCTACCGCGCGCGTGAGGTAGCCCAGCACGGCGCGCCCCGGTTGCCAGGTAACGCCGCCCATCGCAATGTCGAACTCACCGTTTTGAAGCTGACTCTGCAGCGTTGGCCAGCGAAAGCTGACCCACTCGAGCTCGAAGCCCAAGTCGCGCGCCAAGGCATCGGCGATCTCTGCATCGAAGCCGTGGAGGGTGCCCCCCGCATCGCGAGTGGAGAACGGTGCGTAGTCGCCGCTCGTTCCTACGCGCAGGTGTGGTCGCGCGGGCGCTGACGACGCCGTTAACGGTGCAGCCGAGGCCGCGCCTTGCGGCGTTGGGTGACTCGCGGGCGCTGGCAACGGGTGCGTGCAGCTCAACGCACTCAGCAATGAAACGAAGCCTGAAAAATACCGCGCGACGCTGAATGCCATCAGCCGCGAGCTTGGTGAGGATGCACCGGGTCGTCAATCCTGAGGACGCGCAGCGTGACCGTCAAAACGAAAAGACCGTTGTCGCGCCCAAAAAAAGTACTTCGAAGTCGAACCATCTTTCAACGGCGAGGGGCCTCGATTCACAGGCACCGTGCACGCACGACTACGCGGGACGCCTTTTGACTGAATTCAGCTCGAGACGTTGAGTGAGCTACACGCCGCACCGCGACATCCGCGCCCGCTAAACCAAAATCTCAACACCCTGAGGTTTGGGTTAGCGGACCGAGCGCGCGCACTCCGTCGCGTAGCTCCCTGTTCGATTGCAGACAGAGGAAGATCAGGGCGACACGAGCACGGGCGTGTCGAACGTCACCTGATCAGAGTTCGTGATTTGGCCAGAATAGTTGTTGCCCCAACACCACACGTCGCCTTCGCCGGTGAGCACGCACACATGCCCCTGACCTACGGCCATCTCGCTGACCGGCGGCACGTCGATATGAACGGGCACGCGCGAAAAGACCCTTTCTTGGGGCTGAGCCAGCGCATGGAAGGTATTTTCTCCCCAGCAGCGGACTTCACCGTTCGTGCGGCGCGCGCAAGTGAACGTCTCTCCGGCGCGTACCTCGACAACATCGGTCAGGCCGGTCACTAGCTGCGGAACGAGCGTGTTCGATGACGACGAGCCGAGGCGACCGCCGAAGTTCGAGCCCCAGCAAGCGACGTGTGCGTCCTCGAGCAGCGCGCAAGCGTGACTCAAACCGAGTGTGAGCTGTTTCACTGAGCTCAAGCCTGGCATTGGGATTGGGGTTAATTGGTCGACGCGGCTTTCGCTCGTCAGACCCGGGCCATTCGCGTGGCCCCAGCCCAATACGGTGCCGTCTGCACGCACGACGAGTGTCGCGATTCCACTGCCCAAATCCGAGTCGGTGGCTACGGCCACGTCGATCGCGTCGTGAATTCCAGCAACTAGCTGCGGCGATTCCGACGGCCCGCTACCGTTGCCCAAGAATTCGTCCGGCCCCCAACAATAAACGTCGCCCGCGCGAGTGACCGCGCAGGCGTGACCGCTGAACGCGATGGTCGCCACCGCTGCGAGCGCAAGCTGTGTTGGGGTCGTGGTAGGGTTCGTGGCCAGCGAAGGCAGCAGGCCCCAACATTCAGCCGCATCGCTCGCCGCGAACGCGCAAGTTTGCAAAGGCCCCCCGATCAAACCGACGGCGGGTGACAGCGGCTCGACGGGCGTTGGACCCTCGATGGCAAGGTTGGCCAAACCGTTGCCGAGTTGGCCGTCGGCTCCGATGCCCCAACAGCGAACGCCAGTCTGCGCGGTCAACAAGCAGGTGCTGGTTGCGCCGCAGGCCAAGTGCGAACGGCGTGCGTTGGTGGGCAGGGCGCCGCCGTCCGCGCCGCTGGCCGCGTCGTCTGGCCCCGTCCCGCCGGCGCCGACCGAAGTGCGAACGCTGCCCCCGCAGGCGAGGCAGATCGCGCTCGCCGCAAGTGCAGCTAGTGTCTGAGTGAGCAAACCGCTCACCTGGTTCGCTGCGCAACTCGCCGAATTGACTGGGGCTGTGGTGTACCGACGGATCGGCGTCGAGTCGCGCAGGGTCACCATAGGTCTTCCAAGTGTTTCGAGATCAAGATTGGGCGCGAATGAAGCAAGACTGAGCTCCGCGAGATGTCTTGTCCATCGGACCCCTGTTCGGTGATATTTCGCTCGCGCGAAGGAATCGTCTCTTGAACCGTCAATATCTTCGTAAATGCTTAGTGTCGCTTGCGATTTTGGCGTGCGCGCGGCTTGCGTCCGCGCAGGACGAGTCGCGCGTTCCTGTTCCCGTGCCCGTGCCTGCCCCCGCGTCCGTTCCTGCTCCGCGGCCCGTCGCGACCAACGCGCGCATCTTTCAGCGCCCGATCGTCTTTCAGCCGGATCGACCGTCAGCGACACTCGAGATGTGGCACGAGACAACGGTCGACGGCGTTTGGACCGAGGACTGGGTGCCTGTGTGCGCTGGCCCGTGCGTCGTGTGGATACCTCCCGACCGTCGCTACCGCGTCTCGGGTTTTGGCGTTCGCACGTCGCGCGAGCTCACGCTACTTCCAGGCGCAGCCCCGTTACACTTGGAAGCAAGCACCGGCGCGGCATGGACGCTTCCGCTGGGCGTTGTAGCAACCGTGCTTGGAGGAGTTGCGCTAACGGGCGGATTCGTCGCCTATGGCATGGCTGGCCTGTGCGCTCTCAACGACGAGCGTCACTCTTGTGACTCGCTCGACGCAGAGCAACTTAGTGCGGGGATCGTGATGGCCGCCGGCGCCGCGGTGCTGGTGACTGGCATCGCGCTTCTGACAACGCAGCGTACCAGCGTCAACGTGACTCGCATCTCCAACGGCATGCCCTCGAGCGGGGGCGTTCCGGTGGTTCAGATTGGCGCTGCCCGGCTCACACCACGGGGCATCGAATTCTAGGACTCGACCTCGTGCCGGTTCGATGAACGGCATGGTGGCCCCTTCCGGACTCGAACCGGAATGCCCTCGCGGGCGAAGGATTTTAAGTCCCCTGCGTCTGCCATTCCGCCAAGGGGCCACTGTGCTCGGCAATCGCCGAGGAGTTACGGCCTGGGGATAGCATCAATGTGCGGGGCCTCGGAACCAAATTCGTTTTCGGCCCAAATCCCGGTGTCGGCCAAATCCGGCGAGGGTTCGAGTCCGTCGAAGCGCAGCGGTAACGCGCGCTCTAACAACACGCCGGACTCCACGTCAAAGCTCAATAGCCGATGCGCGCCTTCGAAAGCGTCGAGCTCCTCGCCCTCCCAAATCACGCGCGCGGTGCCGGTGAGTGACAGGACGTCACCCGTGCGGAAGTCGGGGCAGACGATGCCGGCGCGTGGGTTGACTTCGAGGTTGCCGAAGGTGTTGAAGATGAAATTGCCCCGGAAATCTGGGACGGTGAGCCGGGTGCCGTGTGAGCCTTCGCCAACGCGGACGAAGCCGGGGCGACCGCCGCGGTGAGATACGTCGACGCCTTCGCCGTCTTTGCCGCTGGCGGCTGACGCAGATGCAGTTGCGATGAAGAAGGTGTCGGCGCGCGCCAATAGCTCGCTCGCCTTGGCGGATAGTCGTTCGCTCTCTGCGACCACCGCACCCGCGCTTCCCAGTAAGCGGGCATCGAAGGTCGGCTCGCGCGCTTGGATGTACTGTTTGCAGTTGCCGAAGCTCTGTTCGACTTCGACCGTGAACGAGCGCTCGTCGCGCGCGACGATGCGCCCGTTGGCGCGGTTGCGACGGCGGGTCTCGAGTTGGATGCCGAGTAACCCGAGGGGATTGCCGACGGCAAGCTGCTCGCTGAGCGGGTCGCCGGGGACAGGCTGTGTCGTGACCTTCAAAAGCTTGGGTGATGGGGAATCCACGAATCCAGGCTTTCCGCCCAGGATTGAGGCCCAGAGCCGTCCATTCGCGTTCACGCTGCCGACGACGAGCATCGGCAGCGACACGAATAGTTCACGGTGTTGGTCGGGCATGTGGTCGCGCAGCATGTTGCGCCCGGCGCGTTCGATTTGGTCGCGCACGCCGAGCCGTCGTTGGACCTCTTGCTCGCCGGCGTGGAACGGCGAGCTCTCGTGCGTCCAACCGCGATCGATGACGCGCGCTGCGCGACGAGCTTTCTCCGTCATGATTTCGCCGGGGTGCGCACCATCGGGACGAAGCCAGGCAGTGCTTCGATGCGGGTCAGCCACTTTCGTATCGCGGGGTACGCTTCCAGCGAGACGTCGCCCTCGGGCGCATGGGCGGTGTAGGTGTACAGCGCGACGTCGGCCAAGGTCGGGGTTTCGCCGACTAGGAACGGGCGCTCGGTCAGCTCTTTTTCGAGCACCGTGAATAGGTCATGGGCCTTTCGGACGGCGAGGGTGTGGTCGAGCGGTGCGTTGAATACGCGCACCAGGCGCGCGGCGGCAGGTCCTGCCGATAGTTGCCCGGCTGCCACGGAGAGCCAGCGTTGTACCTGCGCGCGGCGGCCCGGATCGGTCGGCCAATAGCGGCCAGGCTGGTCGTAGCGTTCGGCGAGGTAGACGAGGATGGCGTTGCTGTCGCTCAGGGTCAGCGCGCCGTCCTCCAGCACCGGCACTTGGCCGAAGCTGTTTTTTGCCAAAAATGGCGGACGTTTGTGTTCGCCGTTGCGCAAATCCACGTTGACCAATTCGGCGGGGAGGCCGAGCAGCGACAACATCAACTCAGCGCGGTGCGAATGGCCAGAGAGTGAAAACCGGTGCAGTCGAAGAGAATTGGCTTCGGGCATGGCGGGAACTTGAGGCTGTTGACCGCTGGAAACAATAGCCGTGATTGACAAGTGATTATTTCAAAAATAGGAATAGTTCGTGGACCGTTTCGCGAGCTTGAAGATCTTCGTCGCGGTGGGTGAGGAGCAGAGCTTTGCGGCCGCAGCGCGGCGTTTGGCGCTCTCGCCGCCCGCGGTAACGCGTGCCGTCGGTGCGCTCGAGCAGGCACTCGGCGTCAAGCTCCTACAACGCACGACGCGTATCGTGCGCTTGACCGAGACAGGCTCCCGCTACTTGCTCGATTGCAAAAGGATCTTGAGTGATCTCGAGGATGCGGATCAGGTCGCGTCCGGTGCACAAGCGGAGGTACGCGGCTCGCTCGCGATCACGGCGTCGGTGTTGTTCGGGCGAGCATTCGTCGCGCCGCTGTTACATGCGTTCCTGAAACGACACGAAAAGATCAACCTGCGCGCGCTGTTCGTCGATCGCGTGGTCGACTTGATCGAAGAGGGGTTGGATGTCGCGGTGCGCATCGCTCATCTCTCGGATGCGTCGTTCACGGCGATTCGCGTCGGGGCGGTGCGCAACGTGGTGTGCGCGTCACCTGCGTTTCTGAAGCGCTTTGGTGTTCCGCGCAAGCCGGATGATTTGAAGGAGTTGCCCGCGTTCTGCTTCTCGGCAGATCGCACGGCGCCCGCTTGGTCGTTTCAAGTCGGCAAGCAGACGCTCTCGGTGCGCCCGAGTGCGCGCTTGGTCGCCAATAGTCCTGAGATCGCCATGCAGGGCGCGGTCGCGGGGGAGGGGGTGACCCGAGTGCTCTCGTATCAGGCGGCCTCGGATGTGAAGGCGGGGCGTCTGCGCGTGATCTTGCGTGAGTTCGAGCAGGAACCCATTCCCATTCACGTCATTCACCGCGAGGGTAAGCGCGCGGCGGCACGGGTGCGCGCATTCGTCGATTTCGCGGTTGCAGAGCTACGTAACAACCCGCTCTTGAAATCTTAGTGGCTGCGCATCAGGTAGCCGAGCACCAGAGACAAGCCGCCGACCACGAGCACCAACAGCACCGCCATGGGCCAAGAGGCGCCGCGCGGCTCGGGCTTGCCGGAACGGCGTGCGCCGCCCACGCGCTCGGGCGGGAGCGAAGTGCCGCCGCGTCCGCCTCGGGCCAAGTTGGCCATGCCGGCCGCGGCGGATGCGCTGATGTTGACCTTCATCTGCAGGGCACCGCGCTCGGCGACCGTCATGGCCACGAGCTGCGACTTTTGCACGCGATCCGTGCCTCCGCTGAACACAGATAGGGATTCGATGAAGGCGCGCACGGAGCTCGGGCGCAAGTTTGGATCACGCTCGAGACCCCGATGCACCACGCGCGCGAGGTCGCGAGGCACCCACGACGCCACCACGTCCAGCTGGGGGATTGGTTCGGTGCAAATCGCGACGATTAGCTCGCCGAGCGAGGTTTGTCCGCCCCACAAGCGTTGACCGCTGAGCGCCTCCCACAGCACGACCGAGAGACTCCACACATCCGTGCGCTCATCGACCGCTTTGGCGTTCTTGGCTTGTTCGGGCGACATGTACATTGGCGAGCCGAGCATGCCTCCCGTGCGCGTCAGACTCAGCTGGCTTGCGGCGTTGTTGGCTTCGGCCACGCGCGTGCGCTTGGCGACTCCGAAGTCGCACACCTTGACCGTCACTTCCTCGGTCTGGTCGTCGATTTGCAGAAACAAGTTCGCCGGCTTGATGTCGCGATGAACGATGCCGCGCTCGTGCGCGGCGGCGACGCCGCTCGCGCCCTGCAGCACGAGTCGCACGGCGACCTGCGGCTCGAGTGCGCCCTCTTTCTTGAGCAGCGCGGAGAGCTCCTGGCCGTGCAAGAGCTCCATGATGATGTACGGCATCCCGAGCGCTTCGTCCGAGCCGGCATCGACGGTGCGGGCCACGTTCGGGCTGGTGATGTCGCTCGCGGTGCGCGCCTCACGCGCGAAGCGCTCGAGCGCGGTGGGTGACGCATTGACCATGCCCGCCGAGACCACCTTGGCCGCGAAGTGTTGGCCGTTGGTGTCTTCGACTTCGTACACCGAGCCCATACCGCCTTTGCCGATCGAGCGCAGCACGAGGTAGCGATCGTTGAGGCGCTTTCCGGTGAGGCCGAGCGGATCCGTTTCAGTCGCTCCAGGCCGCGACATGGGCGCGGCGGTCACCGCCAAATCAGCGCGGCCTTCGACGCGCTGACGCATTTCGGTGGAGACGCGCGTGATGCGCGTTTCATCCAGCAATTCGTCCCCGCCCGAGAAGCGCCGCAGACGATCGGCGAAATCTTCGACGGTGGGTGGACGCAAGTTCGGATCGCGCATCAGCGCGCGATGCACTGCGCGCGCGAGGCCCGCTTCCACCCACGGCGCGCGATCTTGCAGGTGTGGCACATCCTCGTTGCAGATCGCGACGACCAACTCGGCGAGCGACTCGACGTGCGAGAATGGGGCGACGCCGCACAGCATTTGATAGAGCGTTGCGCCGAGGCCCCAGATATCCGCGCGCTCGTCGGCTTCCTTCGCGTTCTTCAGTTGCTCGGGCGCGGCGTAGTCGGGAGAGCCGAGCTGGGCGCCGGTCTCGGTCAGTGAACCGGCGCCGTCGTATTCGCCGTCGAGGCGCTTGGCGATGCCGAAGTCGCCCACCTTGACGATCACTTCCGGACCATCGCGATCGAGCAGCAGATTGCCGGGCTTCACGTCGCGGTGCACGATGCCCACGCGATGCGCCGCAGACAAACCCCGCGCGGCCTGCAGTGCGACGCGCACCGCGCTCTCCGGAGCGAGCGCTCCGTGTGCCTCGAGCACGCCATCCAGATCTCGACCGCTCAGCAGCGGCATGACGAAGTAGTGGCCGAGCGCCTCGTCGTGTCCCGCGGCAATCATGGGCACCACGTGCGGATGAGAGAGGCCCGCGATCACCTTCGACTCGCGCTCGAAACGCTGGCCCGCTTCGCTGTCCAGCAGCTCGGGATACAAGATCTTGACCGTGCACGACTTGCCGTCGACATCGCTCGCGCGAAACACGGCGCTCATTCCGCCGAGGCCGAGCACCGAGTCTAGGCGATAGCGGCCTGCAACGAGCTTACCGACGTAGCTCTTGGCGCGATCTTCGAAATTGGGCAGGCCCACGATGGTGAGCCGGAGCATAGCGACGCCGCGAGGGGCCGCCTAGCACTACTGGGCCGGTTTTTCGGCCGTTGCGATCGCGGTGTCCAAGGCCCGGATTTTTCGCGGCTTCATACACAGGCGAGTTAGGATGGCGGCCATGGCTGAAGCATACGAACCGCGTGGTCGTGTCTTGGTGGTCGCAGGTTCCGACTCTGGGGGCGGAGCCGGCATTCAGGCCGACATCAAGACCATCACCGTTTTGGGCGGCTACGCTGCGACCGCGCTGACCGCGCTCACCGCACAAAATACCCTGGGCGTGTTCGGCGTTTTGCCGATCGATCCCGAGTTCGTCGCCGAACAGATGTCCGTAGTGCTCACCGACATTGGCGCTGACGCGGTGAAGACCGGAATGCTGTTCTCCGAAGAGATCATCTCCGCGGTGGCTTCCACGCTCGAGATCCGCGCGCGGCGCGTGCCGGTGATCGTCGACCCGGTCATGGTCGCCAAAGGCGGAACTTCACTCCTGCAGGAGCGCGCGCGCACCACCATGGTCGAACGTCTATTGCCGCTGGCCGCGCTGATCACGCCCAACGCGCCCGAAGCCGCAGCGCTCGCCGGAATCAAGGTCGAGTCCCTCACGGACATGGAGCGCGCCGCGGATCGCTTGCTCGCATTCGGCGCGAGCGCCGTGCTGATCAAGGGCGGTCACGTCCCCGGCGACACGATCGTCGATCTGCTGCGCACCGCCGACGGCGACGGCGCGAACTTCGAGCACCCCCGCATCGTTACTCGCTCCACGCACGGCACGGGTTGCACGTTGGCATCAGCCATTGCCTGCGGTGTGGCGCACGGCTTCACCTTGCGCGATGCGGTGGAACGCGCGGAAGACTACGTGATCGAAGCCATTCGCACCGCACCTGGCCTCGGCAAAGGTCACGGCCCACTCAATCACGGTCACGTAATCGGCGCCCGTTTGAACTAGTAGGATTGGGCGGCCACGCAGGAACGGGCGCGCAATCGCGCCCAGCGCGACCCTGCGAACTCCCCAGCGTCGCCTTTGCCGTCACGGCAGCCACGCCTGCCCTCATTGATTCGTGAATGAATGAAATCCGCTGGCGGTCGCGCGGTGATAGGGTATCTCGCGTGATTCGTCCTAGTCGCCTCGGGGTCCTCGTGCTGCCTCTGATCTCGTGCGGCCCCGCGTCTCCCACGCCACCTAAGGCCGCGCTTCGCCCGCCACCGCCGCTGCACGTCAGCGCGCCGCGTGAGCCGTTGCGCGGCTATCGGCTAGCCGAAAGCTTCGTGGCGAAGGGGCCGTTTCGTGACGGCGCGCCGCTCCGGGTCGGGGCAATGGTCAACGGGCTGCGCGTTCGTCCTGACGCGAGCGGACTGCGTTTGGCGGATTCGGTCGCGATGCCGTCGTTGGAAGGCGGCGTTCCGCTGCCTGACGCGTTGGGCGGCGGGCTACTGTTTTGGAACGACTCGGCCCTGTACACGGCGGATTCCTTTCTAGGCACTCTGACTCCGTTGCTCGACGTTGGGTTCCAACCCACGAGCGTGTCATTCGCTCCGACCTTCGCGTTGGTTCGAGGGAGCAACGGTGACCGCTTGGCGGTCGATGTGCGTACCCGTCAACGCGTGCCGATCACGCCTGCGCTCTTGGCTGACATCGCGGTCACCGCGGGCGGACGCGCGCTGGCGCTGCTCGAGGGAGGCGCGTGTTCGCTGAGTGAGGATGCCGGCAAGAGCTATCGACCACTCTCGTTGCCCGAGGGCACGCGCGCCGTGAGCGTTCGTGAAGCTTCAGGACAGCTATTCGCTGCCCTCACTTCGGAACAACAGCTTCGGGTCGACTTGGCTGGGAACGTGCAAGTCGAGGCTGCATCGCCCGAGACCCCGACTCGCCCGCCGACGGACTCGCTCTGGCCGCTCGCTGAGCCGCCGCTCGAATGGGCGTTGTCGGCAGGGGTAGCCATCGGCGAGGAGTTTGCCGGAGTGGCGGTAGCCGGCAGCGTGGCGACCGTGAATTTGCGCACGGGAGAACTCGTGCAAGTGACTCGCGCCCTGGTGCCCAGTGAGCTCAAGTGCAAGACCTTGGACGCCAACGGCGCGCTCATGCTCGCTTGCAACTCGCCGACCAACGGCAGTGTGGTGCTGTCCGATGTGTTCGGCGAGCGCCCACAAACACAAGCCAAGTTTCCGAAAGACGTGGCGCTCCATTTTGCGGCTGGCGTGCTCGTTGCCGCGGCACGTTGTGATGGCTCGATGCATCCCGGTGCGGTGTGCGTGCGCGGTCTGGACGGCCGCTTCCACGACTTCGACCTCGGCGCACGCTTGACGAAGCTCGCTTCCGCGCCGCCGACACCCGCGCAGTCGTCCCCCGCGCCGCCGACACCCGCGCCGCCATCACCAACGCAGGCACCGGAGCCGGTCGAGCCTCCGCCGATCGTGCGTTGGGTGCCCAAGGTGGGTGGTGGCGCCGTCGCATTGATTGGCGGTTCAACGCCGGGTCTGCTCGACGCGCAGAGTGGCAGTTTCGTCGCGATCTCGGACGAGGCACTCCAGCTCGCGCGAGAGAACGTGCGAGGCCGCGAAGATTGGCTCGGGGTCGATTGGATCGCGCTCGCGGATGGCAGCGTGCACGGCTGGGGCTCGAAGGGCGCGGTTGCCATCAGCAGTGACGGGCGGCTCGAACCCAGCGTGTATGAGTTCGAATATTTCTCGAGCGCCGGGGCGCACGCGCTGGCATTCGATCGAGGCCAACGCGTGTTTCAGTCCACGGACTGGGGCGTGACCTGGGTCGAGACGCTCGCGCCACCAGGCTTCACTCTTGGGGGTAGGGCGAACTTTGCTCCTCATTGTTCTCAAGTTGGCTGCACGCTCGGGCCGTGGCTACGCGTGGGCTGGGAAGCGGAAGTGCCCGCGGCGCGTGTGCGAACGAAGAATATTGCTACGCCGCCGACGAAGCAGCCTCGCGAGCCACTGCGGCTCTTGAACTGCAGCCAAGTCAGCGCGCCGAGCATCAAGGAACTGCCGCCGGCCGAGCCAGTCAGTAGGCTGCTGTTCGGCGTGAACCCGGCCAGTCTGGCGACCGAGGCGGACCATCAGGCAACGTTCTCGTGGTCCACCATTCATCCCATCAAAGAGCAGGGGACACCGCACGGCCTACGCGCATCGTTTGCGATTCGAGCGTGGATCGCGCCGATGCCTGAACCGCGACCGACGAACTGGCCCGGCTATTCGACGCCCGCGCGTATGTTCTTCGTCTCTCCCTTCGACCCGAATGGGCGCATTCAAACCGCCGCGCTCACTTGGCGCACCTTGAACGAAGCAGCGACCCGAGCAGCGGTCGAGGGACCGTCATACACGCCGGAAGCGCTGGAGGGCTTTCCGGCGCTGCCGGTTTTGGGCCTCAATCCCGGTGAGACCGCAGGCCTGGTCTTGTCGGAAAACGTTCCGATTTGGGTTCGCGGCTCTGGCGGGAACGCGGCCTTGTCAGCCGGAAATGGCGACGAAGCAGTCGTTTGGATCAGCGCCGCGCAGCGTACCCGGAACAAGCTCGTGATGCTCGGTGGACATCAGGATGGCACGCTCGACGTCGTCGAGTTCAGCGAAGGCCGAGCTCGGCGCCTGTTCCAGATTCCTGGCACGGCCCACTACCCCTCGAACCCGGATGCGTTGGCGATTGGCGCGCAAGGGGCGCTCGCCATCTTGCGCGCACCTTCGGGGAGTGAACCAGCAACCAGCGCGGACCCTGCTATTTTGCTGCACGAGGATGGCAACGTCAGCACGCTGGCGCCCTGGTCGCGCATGCTCCTTGCCGACGCCCCCGAATGCAAGCCAGCTGCGAGCGACTATCGAGCGGTGCTGCAGACCAGCCGTGCGTGGCTACAACTGCTCGACGCCGCAGAGCCCGTGACCGACGAGCTACTCGCGAGCGGCATGTTTGCGATGGTGCGGGGAAACGCCGAGCGGCTCTGTTTGGAGGCCGTGGAGCTCGCAGCGCCATCAGTGACCCGCATGGAGACGACCTATCAAACGTTCGTGAGCGCGCGCTTCGTTGGGCCCGAAAAGGGCGCTGGCAGGCTCGGGTTCGACTCGGGTTTCGAGTATCGGCAAGGATTGAACTGTCGCTTGTCTGCGGCTCGTTGAACCCGCGGGCGAGCGAGCCTTGTCCGGGGCGCGTGAGCGTGTCATAGCGCAGCATGGCTTGGCGCGGTCTTTGGCTCGGTTCCCTGCTATTCGGTGCGGGATTCGTGGCCTGTGTCACGAACCACGAGGCACTCGAAAAGAAGCCCGCAGGCCGCGCGACGGGCGGCGGCGGAGGCACGCTGGCCAGCGGGGGAGCGCCCAGTCATCGCGGCGGATCGGGTGAGCAACCCGCGACTGGCGGCGGTCACGCGGACGACGAGCCGCCGGGTGATAGCGTGCTGACGATCGTCAACGGCATCGTCGATGCGCCGAGCGTGGCCCTGTGTCTGGCCAGGGTCGACAGCGACGGAACGGTGACGCCGCTCGGTTCACCGCTCACCGACGCACCTCTCGAGTACGGGCAAAGCCTCGTGCTACACGAAGTGGACGGCGTTGACTTCGACGTCGACGGCCTCGAGCCGATCGCGATCGCGGGCGAGCTCGATCGGATTGCGGGGCTCGACTGCGAGGCAGCGATCGCTCGCGCGCGTTCGGAAGAGGCGCTCGGTGGTGCCGGCAGTGAGCCCGCTCAGGGTGGTGCTGCGGGTGACGGCGCCGGGATGGGCATGCCGCCGAGCGATGGCAATGGCGGCAGCTCGGTCGGCGGAAGTTCAGCCGAGGCCGGTGGGAGCGGCGGAGCGTCCCCCGGACCGAAGGCGGTGCGCTCGGCCTTACGCGTGCGCGGTTTGCCCGCGATTTCTCCCGGAACGCTCAATGCGGGGCGGAGCTTGGTGTTCGCGGCCAATGGCTGCATGGGCGGCGCCACGTACAGCGGCAAGGACGCCGAGGCATATTGTGGCGCCGGTTACACCCCGCTCGAACCCACACTATCGGCGGTGCTGGTGAGCTTGTCTCGGCAGGTTTCCGACGATCATGTCGCGCTACAAGCGGTGCACGCTTCGCTCGCCAATGCGCAAGTGGATCTGCGCTCGCGACCGCCGTTCCCGTCGCTGGAGAGCGGCGTCGCGATCACCAGCGTGTCACTGGGGCAGGTCGCTCCGCGCCCCGCGTCGATTCAAAACGCGCTTTCCGATCTGGGTAGCGCGCGCAAGTATCGCCTGAGCGTAGAGTCGAAGGCCGTTGTGCTCTTCTACCAACCGTGGAGCGCCGTGCTTTCGAACGGTGGGCTCTCGCAGCTGCAGAATGGCCAAGGCTATGCCTTGATCTTCAGTGGTCCGCGCGCCGATCTGCCCGCTGTGACGGACTTGTGGAACGCACCAACGTTGACCGCGATCGCGGTCGATCCCGAGTAGCGGAAACGCCGCTCGCTCAGTGGTAGAGCGAAACTTCGGCCAATTTCCCGCGCGCATCGTTGATGTGCGGGCTGTTCGGGAAGCGACGAATGAACGCGCGAAGCGTGTTCTTGGCGTCGTTCCAGGCTTGGATGGCGAGCTCGGCTTCTGCAAGCTGCAGCGTGGCCTCGTCCATCACTTCCTTGTCGGCGGAGGCTTCCGAGAGCTGCATCAAGATCGGAATCGCGTCGCGATGCAGGCCGAGTTGGATCAGCGCGCGTGACAGTTGGAAGTTGGCTTGCGGACTGTGCGCAGCATCGCTCTTGTACTTGAGTGACTCGCGGAACGCCTGCTGTGCTTCGTGCCAGCGCCCCATGCGGATGTGGTCGACGCCGCTTTGGTACGCAATCAACGACAGCTCGTTCTTGGCGCGCTCGACCGCCGAGTCGAAGACCGCGCGCTCGGTGGGCGAGATGTCGAGCTTGATCACGTCTGGGTAAGCGGCGATCAGCTCTTGTCGCTTGCTCTGCACGATCAGCTGGTAAAATTCGCTCGCTTGGCGGCTGGCGCGCTTTTGCACCTCTTGGCGCTCCTGCTCGACCTTGATGTCCTTTTGTAGCGCCTCGAGCTGATCGCGCGTCTCTTTGTTTTCGCCTCGCACCGTCTCCAGGCGGATGTCCCAGGTCAGCTTCACGAACACGAGCAAGATCGCGATCGTGACCACGTACGCGGTCGCGCTGTTGATCACCACCTTCCGTTCGGCGCCCTGCTGTCGCTTGGAGATGCTCTTCAGATCAGCGGCCAGCGCGTTGACCAAATTGTTGGTCTTGATGGTGAGCGCCCGGCTCTCCACGATCTCGCGTTTGATCTCTTCGAGCTCGTATTCGTTCATCGCGGGGGGTCTTCAGTATCGCTCTGGGGCGGGCCGAGCAAGGGCCGAACTGGTTCAAACTGGCGGAAGCGCAGCGAAAAAGCGGCCGAAGCACGCCAAAAAGCCGATTCTGGCTTGAACGGCAGCCGTTCCCTCGCTAGAGCGTGGCGGGCTCAGTGGCCGAGTTGGTCGCGAGCTCCTGCCTGGCTGCCCAAAGAGGGCCCGGCATTTCTTCGAGGAAAGTATGGACACTAGCGACATCCGCAAGGGCCTGAAGTTCATGATGGACGGGAATCCGTACGTCGTTGTCGATTTCCAGTTCGTGAAACCAGGGAAGGGCCAAGCCTTCACGCGCACCAAGATGCGCAACCTGCTGAACGGCAGCACCATCGAACGCAATCTCCGTTCGGGTGAAAAAATGGAGCCGGCGGACGTCGAAGATCGCACCCTGCAGTTCATCTACCCCGAGGGCGATGCGTACGTGTTCATGAACTCGATGACCGGTGATCAGGTCACCGTTCAGGCCGAGGTCGTCGGTGACGACTCGGGGTTCTTGATCGACGGCATCGACGTCGTGATCACGATCTACAACGGCAACCCGGTGTCCATCTCGCTGCCGCCGCACGTCACCGTCCAGATCACCGAGACCGAGCCGGGCGTGAAGGGCGACACCGCCACCAACGTCACCAAGCCCGCCAAGATTTCTACCGGCGCTTCGGTGGCCGTGCCGTTGTTCATCAACGAAGGTGACTGGGTTCGCGTCGACACGCGCACGCGCGCGTACATCGAGCGCACGAAAGCGCCCTCCAAGACCCCGTGAAGTTAGCGCCGAGCTCGAGCGCTACTTCTTAGTGGCGCTCGGATTGGCTTTGGGCCGCTCGAAAACGATCGCGCGGCCCGCGTCGGTGCACGCTACCGCGCGCGCGTCGTTGGCTACGACGCAGTCCGTGAAGCGTGAAGCGTCGGCGTGCTCGCTGAGTTTCTCGGTTTGCCAAAGCTCTTTGCGCTCGCCGATCACGAGCAACCCGAGCGGCGTCGGCGTGACCAGGTAGCGGCCATCCGGCGAGCGCGGCGTGCCGAGCTCCGGTAGGCCGGCGCTCGCCTTTTTTTTCCCTGCCGGCGCGATCGTGACCCGAGCCCCGGCGACCAAAGCTTCGAGGCCGCTGTCGTCGAAGCTGAGTGGCGTGATGGTCACCGGGGGACCGCTGCCGCGGCCGGTGCAGCTCGCGGGGCGTGCCGCGAGCAGATGCGTGGTCAGCGAAGGCAAGAGCGGGTGTGTCGCGTCGCTTTCGTTGAACAAGAGCTCCGAGCGATCGCAAGCGTGTACTGCAGAGAGCACGTGCACCCCGCTCGCGGACGCCAGCTCGAGCGGCCAATTGGGCGCGCCCGCTTCGCCCGAAACGCCGTTCTCGGCGCTGCGATCTGCGGCAAGGCGCGTCACGCCGGTCGCGCCTTGGATGAGCAGGGCGCCATCGGATTCGAACCAGAGCGGGCTGTAGTGCGGTGACTTGGGCGTCGTCGGCAACGCGCGTGCGACAACGGGTGCAGTCGCTTCGAGCTTCGTCACCGCGCGTAGCAGCTCGCGCTCGAGAGTCTTGCGTTGCGCGCTCGAAAGCTTGGCAAAGTACCAGCCGTCACGTTGCAGCACGGCGAACGCGCCCTGTACGTCACCCTGCGCAATCGCGGCCAGCGCATCGCTCGTCATCAGTGAGTCGATCACCGAGCCCAGCGCGCCACAGCGAAACGCCACGCCGTCTTCGTCGAAGACTCGTGGCACGCCGCCTTCTGCGCACAGGCTGGACAACAAGCGCAAGGTCGTTGCAACGCGCTCGGCCGCGGCACCTGCGCGCTTGCCGCGCGCTTGAAACGCGATCTTGCCTGCGAGACGCATCAGTGAAGCCGCGGGTTCGCTCGCCGACCGCGAGGCGCCAGCAGCTCGATCCAACCACACCAAGTCGGCCGCAGCGGGCTCGCTCGATCCGGCGTTGGCGAGGCTCACCGAGAGCCGCACGTCGTCTCGGCCGTCCTTGTCTTGGTCGGACGAATCGACCGAAAAGTTGAGGGTTTCTTCGGCCGCCGCGCTGGCCGCGCGCACCGTGAGCAACACCGGGTGCTCGACGTTCGGAGACACGACCAGCAGCGCGCGTGAAGGCGAACGCGCAACTAGGGGAGGGGTGCAGTTGGCGGTGACATCCAGCGTTGCGCTGTGTGGTCCCGTTTGCGTCAGCAGCGTGGTTAGCGCGCAGTCCGCAGAACTCGGCACGAAGCCGGGCAGTGGCGCGAGCAGGCGCGCAGCCGCACCATTCGGGAAGTACCAGAGCTCTCCGGGGGCCGCGTTCTGTTCTTTGGGCGCGGGCACGAGCCAGGCGAGCGCCTCGGGCTTTTGGTCACCGTCGAAGTCAGTCGGTAACACCTGGGCGAATAGGCGCCCTGCGGGCGCGCTCAGGCTCAAGTCGGAGCCCTGCCAGGTCGCAGGCGTATTGGGAACGAGCTCGGCCTTTCGCACCGCGAAACCCGCGCTTGCGCTTGCGGTCGGGGCCGGGCCGGGGTCGGGAGCAGCGCTCGGCGGCGGGGGCTCAACCCTGGGGAGTGACGAGGCGACGCCGAACGGCGTGTACGGCTTCTTCGAGCCACAGCTATCGCAGCCGGAGAGCAGCCAGGCGCCGCCGAGGAGCGCCGCGAACGAAATCAGGCGCCTAGAGCTAACTAGCGAATTATCCAAAGATTTTTCTATGGTTCGGGGAGCGCAAGTCAGCGAGCTTTGTACGTCGCGCGCTGCTTGGCCAAAAATGCCGCGAGGCCGCTCTGCGCGTCTTCGGTCGCGAACAACGCCCCGAAGGCGGTCGCTTCGAGTTCGCAAGCGGTCGCCAGATTGGCGTCAGAGCCGCGATTGAGCACCCGCTTGGCTGCCGCCACCGCGAGCGGAGCTTGCCCGGCGATGCGCTGGGCGTGCTGTTCCGCGCGAGCCAAGAGCTCGGCAGCGGGGAACACCCGGTTCACCAGGCCGATGCTGAGCGCGTCGCCGGCGCTGATCGACTTGCCGGTGTACACGAGCTCGCGAGCGCGGCCGAGCCCGACCCGTCGAGAGAGCCGCTGCGTGCCGCCGAAGCCCGGCAAAAGTCCGAGATTGGTTTCGGGTTGCCCGAACTTGGCGTGCTCGGCGGCGAAGATGTAATCCGCGCACAGCGCGAGCTCACAGCCGCCACCCAGCGCGAAGCCGTTGACCGCGGCGATGATCGGGAACGATACGTCTTCCATCAACCGCCCGAGCCGGTGCCCGGCTGCGCTGAAGGCGTAGGCTTGTGCGGCACTCAGGCCCGCCATCTCGGCGATGTCTGCTCCGGCAACGAAGGCTTTCTCACCCGCGCCAGTCAAGATCGCGGCGCGCACGCGCGTTTCTGGCGGCGCGGCCTCCAAGGTCTGAAACGCGTGCAGGAGTTCCGAGAGTACTTGCGCGTTCAGCGCATTCAACTTGGCTTGACGATTGACGGTCAAGGTGGCGACTTGCGCCTTTTCTTCGAGCAAGATTGTCTCGTACATGTTCGCGCCTTTCGAGCTCACGGTCGTGGTTCGAGCTTCTTTCCCTGGTCGTCGTAGGCGTAGAAGCCGCGCTTCGTCTTGCGTCCCAAGTGGCCGGCCGCGACCAAGTTCTTCAGCAACACCGGTGCGCGGTACTTGGGGTCGCCAAAGTCTTGCTCGAGCACGCGCGCGATGGCCAGCACCGTGTCGAGCCCGATCAGATCGGCCAATTCGAGCGGACCGAGCGGGTGATTGAGCCCGAGGCGCGCGCCCTGATCGATGTCTTCTGCGCTGCCAGTTCCTTCTTGCAGTGCAAAGCAAGCCTCGTTGAGGAAGGGGATCAGCATGCGATTGACCAAGAATCCGGGGCGATCCTGACTGAGGATCACGGTCTTGCCCAGCGCTTCGGAGAGCGCTCGCACGGTCGTCAGCGTCGCTTCGCTCGTGCTCAGGCCGCGCACCAACTCGACCAATTTCATGACGGGCACTGGGTTCATGAAATGCATGCCGATCACGCGATCGGCGCGCTTGGTCCGCCCAGCCAAGGCCGTAATCGAAATGCTCGAGGTGTTCGAGGCCAAAATTGCCTGGGGCTTGGCCAAGGCATCAGCCTGCTCGAACAACGCGAGCTTGAGCTCGCGGTTTTCAGTGGCCGCTTCGATCACCAAGTCCGCTTCGGGAAAGGCGTGCTCTGCCGTGCTGGGCTCGAGGCGCGCGCTCACCTGCGCGCAGGCCTCTGCGCTGAGTTTGCCCTTGTCGCGCAGACGCTCGAGCTGCTTCTCGATGCCTGCCTTCGCGCGCTCGGCGCGATCGAGCGCAGCATCCGCGAGCAGCACGCGGTATCCGCGCTGCGCGCAGACCTGCGCGATCCCCGCGCCCATCTGTCCCGCGCCTATCACGGCGATCAGGCCGATCTCGGAAGTGAGCATCGCTGGATCCTTGCCCAGGGCGCGGTCCTCGTCGAGCCTCATCCCGCGCGAAAAGTGCTAGCGTGCCGGCACGGATGCAGGTTCGGGCACGCTCACGGTCCTTGCTCGCGGCGGTCGGGCTGTTTGCGCTGGGCACCGCTGCGCAAGGTTGCGCGTTTTCGCATCCCGAACCGATGAACCAGGCGCGCATGCTGGTGCAAAAGAGGCGACCGGCCGAGGCCGCCCAGGAGCTCGAAGCATTCGTTCGAAAGCATACTGGCGCGGACTCGGTGAATGAGCGTCGTTTGCTGATCCGCGTGTACGCCAGCATGGGGCAGTTGGGGCGCGCGCAGGAGCAGGCCGAGGAATTGGCTAAGGTTCTCGGCCCCGCGAGTCCGGTGCCCTGGGTCGAGCTGGGCTATGCGCTGGAGCTCAACCACCGCTACGACGAGGCGCTCGAACAGTACGATCGCGCGGCCGAAGTGGCCCCGAGCGATCCGCTGGGCCCATTGACCGCAGGCCAGCGCGCCGCGCGCTGGGGAGAAGCGGAGCTTGCAGAGCCTCGCCTCCTGGAAGCGCTCCGTCGCAATCCACGCAATGCGGAGGCATGGCACACCTTGGGCCTCACCCGTGCGCGCCTCGGTAACCTCGACGGCGCGCAAGGGGCGTATCGGTCCGGACTACTGGCCGACCCGCAGGCCCTCGGTAACCGCGTCGGCCTGGCGACGATTGCGCTGCTGCGCGGTGATGCCTCGGCTGCACTCGCGGAATATGACGCGCTCGTAGCAGCGCGTCCGAACTTTGCTGACGCGCACCTTGGCCGGTCTTGGGCGCTGATGAAGCTCGGTCGGCTGGACGACGCGCAGCGCGCGCTCGATCGCGCGCAAGAATTGGGTGCGAGTGCCCGCCCGCTCGGCGCGCAGCGACGCGCGCTCGCCGAGCTGCGCTCGATGCATTGAAATGTGGGCAACGTGGGCCCGAAAGCACACGTCCATCGGCCGGTGCTGATCGCGACGCCACGGAAAGGGCGAGCTGCGGCGCGCTGTGGGGCGAGCTGCGGCGAGGACCGACGAGACCTGCGTCGAGGTGAAAAAAACACACGGAAGCCAATCAGAATCGAGGCTTTGCAACGCTTGTAAGGACCGGTTCTGCAGCGTACTGTCGAGCCCCCGCTCATCGCCGAAACCGCGGTGATCGAGTGGGCAATGAACGGGTGAGGAATGGACTCCCAGACGATCCGCACGGCGCTCGGCACTCTCCAAGCGATTCCAGATTCGAACGAGGCGTGGACGGCACTTCGGAATGCCGCAAAAGCGAGTGGCGGCGACCTGTCGACCGATGAGCTGTTGCGCTTGCTCGACTCCGCGCGCGACAAACACGAAAGCCGCGGCGAGTGGGCAGCAGTCGCCGGCATTCTCGATGTCGCGTCGCAGGTCTTGGAAAACACGCCGCGTGAGGCGGAAGCGCTGACCGCCCAGGCCAAGGTCCTGGCCAACGAGATGTTCGACGACGACGGCGCGGCGGTCTGTTACCTGCGCTTGCTCGACATCGATCCAGGCAATTCCGTGGCCAAGGCGGCGATCGCGGAGAGCGAAAACAAGCGTCAGCGTTATGCGGAGCTCGCCTCGACGTACGCGGCCGAGGCCGAACAGGCTTCGGATGACGTGTACAAGAGCTCAATGTTGATGCGCGCCGCCGAGATGGAGGTGCGCTACGGCGGGCAGGGCGTGAGCCTCGAGACAGCGGTCGAGCGGCTCGAACAAGCGGTGCGTCTCGACGCGTCCAACGAGCGAGCCGGGCGCTTGCTCGAACACATTTATCGCGGCAGCAGCCGTTGGGAAGAGCTGGCTCGGGTGCTCGAGCGTTTGGCCGATCGCAGCGAGAAACCTGCGTCGCGCGTGGCGGCGGGCGTGCGCTTGGCACGCCTGTACGCGCAGCATTTGTCGGACAACGAGCGCGCCGCGCGCGCGTACGATCGCGTACTGCGGGTTGACCCGGCGCAGGCCGAGGCCAAAGCGTTCTTGTCGGAGTTCTATGGCAGCGACGAGCGCTGGGCGGACTTGGTGTTGCTGTACGAGCGCGAGCTCAAAGGCCGAGACATCAACGACTCCGAACGCTTGGGTGACATGCTGCAGATTGCGATGCTGCACTGGCGCAAGCTGAGCAAGCCGCAGGACGCCGAGCCCTGGTTCGAGCGGATTCGCAAGGTCGAGCCGAACAACGAGGGCATGCTCAACTTCTACCGTGAGTACTATGCCTCGCTGCAGGACGACACGCGCCTGATCGACGTGCTGCAAGGCGCGCAACGCGCGGTGCCAGACGGTTCGAGCGAGCGTAAGAAGCTGGCCGCCGAGATCGCGAAGCTTGCCGAAGGCACCGCCAACGCGCAAAAGGCGATCGAGCAGTATAAGAGCATCCTGCGTCAAGATCCGGACAGCAGTGACGCGCGTGACTCGCTCAAGCGCTTGTACAAGCAGACCCAAGGCTACAATGCCTTGGTCGAGCTCCTGCGCCAACAGCTCGAGCGCACCCCAGCGGAGCAATATCAGGAGCGCCTCGGGATCTTGCGCGAGGTTGCGACCGTTTATCGCCAATACGTGCGGAGTGATACGGCGCTGCTCTCGGTGCTGAACCAGATCGTGCAACTCGACGACAAGTTGGACGAGCACGACGTCGACGAAATGCGCGAGCTCGTCGGCCTGTACGACAAACTCGGGCGTCACCGTGATCTGATCACGCACCAGCTGAAATTGGCCGAGATCACGCCCGATCTCGAAGAGAAGAAAGAGCTGTACCGGGCCGCTGCGCGCCGCTGGCTCGAGCAATTCTCCAACGCCCAGAACGCCACCGACGCCTACGCGGCCCTGCTCAAGATCGCGCCCGACGACGCCGAGGCCCACGAGCGCCTCGAGGATTTGTATCGGAAGCGCCGCGCTTGGGACAAGCTGTTCGAGCTGTACTCGGCCGACCTCGAAAAGGCGGAGGGCAGCGCGAAGCTTTCGTTGTTGAAGGAGCTGGCGCAGCTTGCCGCCGAACGCCTGAATCGCGGCGCCGAAGCGGTCGAACTGTACAAGCGGATCTTGGAAATCGATCCAGCGCGCGGCGAGGTGTTGGACGCGCTCGAGAAGTACGCAGAGCGCGCCAAGGATTGGCCGACACTGGCGGAAGTTTTGGAGCGACGCGTCGCGACGCTGCAGGACGACGCGGCAAAGCTTACTGCGCTGCAAAAGCTCGGCACGGTGTACGCCGAGCACATCGCCGATCACCAACAGGCGGCGCGTGCGTGGCAGCGCGTGCTCGAGCTGTCTCCGGGGCATTCGCGCGCGCTGCGCGTGCTGCGCGAGACGTACCTGCAAGGCGCAGACTACGACGGGCTCGAGCGGCTTTATGCGTCTCAGAATGACTGGGACGGCTTGGCCGAAGTGCTCAGCACGGCGGCGGACCGCGCGAAGGAGGTCGCGCAACGCATCGAGCTCAGCTATCGCGCCGCTGCGGTCTACGAGCAGAAGCTGAATCAGCCAGAGCGCGCGTTCCGTTCTTACGATCGCATTTTGACGGCCGACCCGACGGACACGCGCGCGGCCGGCGCGCTCATCCCGCTCTACGAGCAGGACGAGAAGTGGGCGCGTTTGCCCGCGCTGTACGAGCTGCTCTTGGAGCGCGCCGAAAGCGAGGACCAGAAGCTGTCGCTGCTCGGTAAGTTGGTAGACGTTTCGGGCAAGCGCCTGAACGATCGCAAGACCGCCGCGCAGTATGCTCGCCGGGCCTACGAGCTCGCGCCCGAGAGCCCCGCTGCACTCGATCAGTTGGAGGAATCGTCGCGCGCCGCGGGGACTTGGGAGGTCTTCGTCGAAGCGGTCGAGCAACGCCTCGGTGCTACCGAGACCACGGCGACGCCCCCGACGGCCGCGTCGGCAGAGCCTGCGCCGCAGCAGGGGCGTCGTGGCAAGAAGAAGAAGAAGGGCGAGTCCACTCCCGAAGCCGCACCCGCTCCGATCGCGCCTGGCGCGGTTCCGGGCGTCGAGCGTCGGCTTTTGGAGCTGCGCGTGGCCCGCGTTTTTGCGGAAGAGCTTGGGCGTTCCGAGCAAGCCATCGCCACGTACAAGCAGATGCTGCAGCGCGATCCGGCTGACGCCGAAGTCGCCGCTGCGATGGAAGCGATCCTGCGCCGCGAAGACCGGCGTGATGATTTGCGCTGGTTGCTCGAGCTGCGCGTCGAACACGCGGCGGACGATGACGCGCGAGCGCGCATCTTGAGCGATTGGGCCACGCTCGAAGAAGACGTGTTCGAGTCGCCAGAACGCGCGATCGCGATCTATCGCCGAATCCTGCAGGTCCATGATTCCGATCCCGCGGCGTTGAGCACGCTGCCTCGGTTGCTCTTGGCGCAAGGCAATGCCGCCGGCGCGGTCGAGATCATCGAACAGCACCGCGAGAAGCTCGCGGGTGAAGAGCGCGCAGAGCGCGAAGTCGAACTAGCCGAGCACTACCAGAATCGCTTGGGGCGCCCCGAAGACGCGCTCAAGAACGCGGTGTTCGCGGTCGAGTCGCCGAACGTGAAAGCACGGGCCATGGCCGTGCTCGAACGACTGCTCGAAGTGCCCGAGGTCCGGGCGCGAGTTGCCGAGGTGCTCGCTGCTCAATACGCGGCATCGGGTGAAGCCCGTCGTGAAGCGAACGCGCTCAACGTGCTGCTCACCGAGACGCAGGATCCCGCGCTGCGTTTGCCCCTGTATTTGCGCCTGGCGGACGCCCAACAGCACAAGCTGGTCTCGTACGGCGCCGCGCTGGACACCGTGCTCGACGCAGTGCGCAGGTACCCGAGCGAGCTATCGCTCTGGGATCGCGCGGACGAACTCGCGCAATTGGCGGGGCGCCCGACGGACCTCGGTGAGGCCTACCGCGAAGTGACGCGCGGCAGCCTGCCGGAGGCGCTCGAAGTCGAACTCAACGAGCGCGCCGCGCGCCTCCATGAAGATCGCCTGGGCGACCCGATCGGCGCGACGCCGTACTTGGAGCGGGTGCTCACGATCTCGCCCAGCAACGAGGCCGCCTTTCAGCGTCTGAAGGACATCCTCACCGCTGCCGAGCGCTGGAGCGAACTCGAGGCGTTGTACGATCGCGCTTCGAGCGCCACCGATGACCTGTCGAGGCGCGCCGAGATGTTGGTCGAGGTCGCGCTGATCTGCGAAGAGATCATCGAAGATCCGGAGAAGGCCACGCGTTACTACGAGCGCATCCTCGAGGTCGACCCTTTGCATGACGTGTCGGTGCGCGCACTCGACCGCTTGTACGTCCGCCAAGGCAAAGACACGAAGCTCGCCGCGTTGTTGGAAAAACGGCTGGAATCAGCCGCGGGCGACGAAGCCTTCGAGCTCAAGCTGCGCCTGGCCAAGCTGTCCTTGGATTTGCATGAGCCCGAAAAGTCGATGCTCTTGGTCGAGGACGTGCTCGGCGAGCGGATCAATGATTTTCAGGCGCGCGAACTGACCGAGCGCATGTTGGAAATCGGCGGACTGCGTCAACGCGCGGCTCGCTTGCTCGAGAACGTGTATCTCGCGCGCGACGAGATCCGCGATCTCGTGCGCGTGCTCGAGGTGCGTCTGGAGGGCTTCGGTACCGATCCGGCAAACGAGGAGCGGCGCGAGTTACTCCGCCGCATCGCGACCCTGCGCGACGATCGCCTGCACGACGACGAGAGCGCGCTGCGCACCCTGTCGCTGCTCGTACCAGCCGACCCGCTCGACGTGGACGCGCGCAAACGGCTGCTCGAGATCGGGCGCCGCCTGGGCTTGAACGAGCGCGTGGCCGAAGTGTTGACCGAGGCTGCCGAACGAGCCAACTCGCTAACGCTGCGCGGTGAGATCTTGATGCAGGTGGCGAGCATCTGCGAAGAATTGCTGAACGATCGCCCGCGCGCCGAGCGCGTGTACCGCCGCGTTTTGGTGCTGGACGAGAGCGACGCGGAGCTCGTGCTGCCCGCGGCGCGGGCGCTCGAACGCATCTACATTGCCAACGCAGAACACGCGAAACTCGCGGAAATGCTGCGCGTTCAGGTCAAGCTGGAGCAAGGCAGCGCGCTGCGAGCGGAGCTGTTCGGCCGGCTCGGCGAGCTGTGCCAGAACGTCCTCGGCGACAACGACGGCGCGATCGCCGCTTGGAAGGCGCGCGTCGAAGAAAACGCAGACGACGAGCAAGCGCTGGCTGCGCTCGATCGTTTGTACGAGGCGACGGAGCGCCACCGCGAACTCGTGTCGGTGCTCGAGCGTCGCCGTGAGATTTCGACCGACGGCGAACTGCGCCGCACGTTGATGACGCGCACCGCCGAAACGCTTTGGAAGAAGCTCGAAGCAGTGCCCGAAGCGATCGAGGCGTATCAAGCCTTGATCGGCGAGTTCGGCCCGAGCGGGTCATCGCTCAGCGCGCTCGAGTCGCTGTTCGGTAATGCCTCGCATTGGGACGAGCTGAGTGAAACGCTCGAGCGCCACTTGGACGTCGCCGAAAGCGACACGGAGCGGCTCTCTCTGTTCGCCAAGCTAGGCGAGCTGAAGCTCGTGCACCTGAATGACGTTTCGGGCGCGCTTGCCGTGTATCGTCGCGCGCTGGCGCTCGATACCAAGCACGCGCCCAGCCGTCAGTCGCTCGAACGTCTGCTCGACGCGGAGGATCCTGCACCGCGCCGCGAAGCGGCTCAAATCCTGCATCCGATTTACGAGTCCGAGTCAGACTACGAACGGCTGCTGCGCGTGCTCGAAATCGAGGTTTTGACCAGCGAAGATCCGCTGGAAAAGATCAGCGGTTTGGAAGCCGCGATGCGCACCGCCGAGACCTCACTGAACGATGCGAAGCGCGCGTTTGGCTATGCCGAGCGTGCCGTGCGAGCGTCGGTGGGTCACAGCCAACTCGAGCCCTGGTTCGCGCATTTGGAGCGTCTCGCGGCTGCCACCGGCAAGCAGGCCGAGTACGTGAAGTTGTTGTGCGAGGTCGTACCGGAGATCTTCGACGGCGACGTGCAGCTCGCGGTCACGTTGAAGATCGCCGATCTGGCGCGGCACCAGCTGGCCGATCGGGAGCTCGCGCGCGAGTACTACAAGAAGGCGCTCGAACAGAAGGTTGACGACAAGAAGGCCCTCGGCGCCCTCGAGTCCCTGTACGAAGAAACCGGCGACGCGCAGAACCTACTCGAAATCCTCGAGCGCCGCGCCGAGGTCGCCGAAAACGACGCGGAGCGCAAGCAGCTCCTGTTCCGGCGCGCGCGGTTGTTGTCCGATGTCCTCGACAACAAGAAACGCGCGATCGAGGTGTACGAGAGCATCTTGGAGTTTGGGCTCGATCCCGCCGCGGTCAGCGCACTCGAGACGCTGTATGCGGCCGTCTCCTCGTGGCCCGAGTTGATCGCGCTGTACGAGCGCCAATTGGACGCCAAGCTCGGTAACGCAGCCGATCTGCGCGTCAGCATCGCCAAGGTCGCCGCGCAGCAGCAAAAAGACCTCGGTCGCGCGTTCGATGAACTCGAGACCGCGCTCTCGGCCGACCATCAACACGCGGGCGTGATCGCCGAACTCGAACGCATTCTGGCTGAGTCTGCGGAGCCCGAGCACCGCGCTCGTGCGGCTGCACTGCTGGAGCCCGTCTATCTAAAGCGGAGCGACTTCGGTCGCGTGATGGACGCCATCCGCGCGCGCTTGTCGTACGCGAGCGATCCGGCTGAACGACACGAGCTGTTGTTGCGCTTGGCCAAGCTGTACGAAGAGCAAAAGGAAGATTATCGCGCAGCGCTCGATACCATCGCCGAGCTCTTGAAGGACGACCTGTCCGATGCCGCGACCATCTCCGAGCTCGAACGCTTGGCGAAGGTTGCCGGCGCCGAGCGGCGTTTGGCGGACATCTACGCGACCGAGCTAGAGAAGGTGACCTCGGGCGACGACAGCTCCACGGTCAAGCTCGCCCGACGCACCGGTGAACTGTTCACCTCGCTCGGCGATCTGGAGCGAGCGCTCGTCTTCTACCGGCGCGCGCTGGCCTTCGAGCCCGAAAGCAAGGAGCTATTTGCGGCGATCGACGCGATCCTGCTGCGCACGGCGCGGCACGAGGAGCGCGTCTCGCTGTACCGCGATGCACTCGACCATCGCTTCGAACCGAGTGAGCGGCTTGCGGCGTTGCACACGATGGCCGGGCTGCAGAAGAGCGAACTCGGACGTCCCGACGATGCAATCGAGACCTATCGCTCCGTGCTCGACGTCGATGATTCCGACATTCGCGCGCTCGACGCGCTGACCGAGCTTTATCGTGAGCGCGAGCGCTGGGACGACCTGGCGGAGTTGTATCTGCGGCGCGCTGAAGCGGCGCAAACACCTGCACAAGGCGCCGTGCATCGCTTGGCCTTGGCGCGTCTGTACATCAAGCGTGGTGGGCTGGATCGCGCCGTCGATCAACTCGAGGAGATCGTCGGCCAAGTGCCGGCGCACCCCGAGGCGATCGCCGAACTCGAAGCGCTGCGTAAGAGCGACGAGCAGCGGCAACGCGTGGTCGACATCTTGCGGCCGATCTACGAGTCGCTCGACGATTGGCGGCGCCAGATCACCCTCAACGAGGATCGCTTCGCGCTGGCGGATGCCGGCGAAAAGGTAGCCGTACTGCGCGAGACGGCCGAGCTCTGGGAACGCCGTGGTAACGACCTCGCACGGGCGCGTCGCGCGTATGAAGCGGCTTTCATGCTCGATCCGGAAGACTCGGACGCACGCGCGGACTACGAGCGCCTGACCGAAGCCACCTCCGAGTGGGACAAGTTGGCCGAGACGTATGACTCGGTGCTGCGCGAGAACCCGAGTTTGAACAGCAAGCGCGAGCTGCTGTTCACGCTGGCTCGCGTCCACAACGAGAAGCGTGACGATCCCCGTCGCGCGCTCGCCGCGTATGGCTTGATCCACGAGAGCGACAATTCCGATCTGGAACCGCTCGAGAAGATGGAGCAATTGGCTACGCTGCTCAGTGACTGGCCGACCCTGGTGCGCGTCCTGACTGACAAGGCGGATCTGCTCTTGGACGACGGTGAGCGCGCGAGCGTTTGGCGTCGCGTGGGCGAGGCCAAGCGCGACATGCTCGACGACGCCGAGGGCGCCATCGTGGCCTACGAGCGCGCGCTCGAGCTCGATCCGGAAAGCGCGTTTACGGTCGATTGCTTGACCGAATTGTACGAGGCCAAGCACGACGCCAAGCGGCTGGTCGAGTTGTACGTGCAGCGCGTCGAGCTCTCGAGTGAGGACGACGCGGATCTCAAATACACGCTGCTCGTCAGTGCGGCAGCGGTGTATGAACGCGATCTCTCGGATCGCTCGCGCGCAATCGAGGTACTTGGCCAAGCGTTGGCGGTTCGTCCCGGTGATCCGGGCGTGCTCGCGACCCTCAATCGGCTCTACCGCATCGAGTCGATGTGGCCGGAATTGCTGGATAATTTGCGGTTCGAGGCGAGCGCCGCCACGGCTCCCGAGGAGCGCGCGCGGTTGCGCAAAGAGATCGGCTCGATCTTGGCGAGCAAGCTCGACAGCTTCGATGACGCGCTCGAAGCGCAACGCCTCGCACTACAAGACGTGCCGAGCGATCAAGAGTCGATCGCGGCCGTAAAAACGATCGGCGAGTCACACGAAGACCTGCGCCAGACGGTGGCAGAGATCTTGGTCCCCGTGCTGCGCAGCATCGAGGGCTGGCAGGAGCTGGTGAGCATCCTGGAGATGCGGCTCACCGTCGAAACCGAGCCCACTCAACGCATGCTGACGCTGCGTGAGATCGCCGAGGTGCTCGAAACGAAGCTCAGCAAGCAGTCTGCCGCGGAAGAAGCGTTGCTGCGCGCACTGTCCGAGCGTCCAGAAGCGCCCGAGCTCCACGGCGAGATCGAGCGCCTCGCCGAAGCCACGGGTGGCTGGGCGCGCTACGCAGACGTGCTGGGTGAGCGCGCCCAGTCGATCTTCGATCCGGAGGTCGCGCAGGACTTGTTCGTCCGGCTCGGGCGCGTGGCCGAAGAACGGCTGAAGAACGACCAGCGCGCGGTCGAGGCTTATTCACGTGCTGTCGAGCAGACGGGAGATCAGCCGGAGCTCTTGGTGGCTCTGGATCGCCTTTACACCCGTCTGGACGACAAAGAGAAGGTCGCGGAGATCTTGGAGCGTCGCGTGACCGCCGAGCACGCAGACCACATGCAGGCAGATCTGTATTTCCGGCTCGCGCTGCTGCAGATCGAGAGCTTCAGGGAGCCTGCGCGTGGGTTGTCGTCTTTGCGCATGGCACTCGAGCGAGTCCAAGACCACGAGCGGGCGGTCGACGAGTTGGAGAAGCTTACCGCACAGCATGACCTGTTCGAAGAGGCGGCAGAGGTGCTCGAATCGGTGTATCGCGCTCGTGGCCGCACGGATCGCCTGGCCAAGCTGTACGAGAAGCGCGTTGCCCACGCCGACTCGGTGGAAGAGCGCGTCGACATGCGGCGCAACTTGTCGCGCGTGCTCGAAGACGAGTGCAAGGACGTTCCTGCTGCACAGCGTGTGCTCGAGCAGGGGCTACTCGAGGCGCCTACCGACGGCGCGTTGCTCGATGAACTCGAGCGCTTGGCCAGCATCACCGGTGATTTCCAAGGCGCTGCGAACGCGCTCAGCCAAGCAATCGACAAGCACTCCGATCTCTCGGCGGAGGCTGCGGTCGCGTTGTGCGTACGGCTCGCGAATTGGCAGAAGGACCGCGTCGGTAGCCCGAGTGCAGCGGAGGTTGCGCTCAACCGCGCATTGTCCTTCGAGCCCGACAACGACGACGTGTTGACGTTGGTCGAAGAGTTGCAGCGCGCGCCCGGGCGAGAGCGTGATCTGTGCGCGACGCTCCGACGCCGCGCCAAGTTGCAACTGGACGAAGAACGGCGCGAGGAGCTGTATCGCCAAGCCCAGGCTTTGGCGGTCGGCCTTGGCGACAACGAGCTGGCCGAAAGTGTGCTGCGAGAGTTGCTCGCCCAAGACGACGGCAACCTGTGGGCGCTCGCCGAGCTCACCAAGGTCAGTGAGGTACGCGGCAATTACCAAGAGACCTTCGAGCTATTGGTCAAGCGCAGCGAGCTCGGTGCGGACGCCGCTACCGTGCGCTCACTGCGCAGAAAGGCGGCCGAACTCGCGCGCGACAAGCTGTCACTGCCGGCGAAATCCATTGCCCTGTACGAACAGCTGTTCGAGGACGAGCCAAACGACACGGACGCTTCGGATGCGCTGCGCGGGTTGTATGCGCAGGCCAATCGCTTCGACGATCTCGGCCGATTGCTCGAGCGGTTGATCGACATGGCCGAGTCTCCAGGCGCGCGCAGCGTGTTGCGCATGGAGCTGGCGAAGCTGAACGAGGAACGCTTCCAAGCGCTCGACACGGCGATCGAGCTGCTGCGAGCCGTGATCGATGACGAGCCCGGTCGCGCGGACGCGGTGGTGGCGCTCAGCGAGCTGTACGAGAAGACCAAACGCGACGAGGACCTGGCTGAGTTGCTTTCGGCCCAGATCAGCGCTGCTCAAGATCGCGGTGACGTCGCGGGTGAGCTGAGCTTCCAAGTGCGCTTGGGCGAAGTCTACGACTCGCGCTTGGGCGATCGCGAACGCG
This sequence comes from Polyangiaceae bacterium, assembly GCA_035634635.1. Classification (GTDB taxonomy): domain Bacteria; phylum Myxococcota_A; class Polyangia; order Polyangiales; family Polyangiaceae; genus PMG-095. Next base: position 3,257 of record DASQCO010000004.1, on the reverse strand, counting down.
CAATCGAGACGTATCGCGCCGTGCTGGCACGGGACGCGCGGCATACGGGGGCGCTCGAGTCGCTGGCGCGCTTGCTGCAATCCGAGAATCGCTTGCCGGAGGCCGCACAGGTCCTCGATCAGCTATTGGCGACCAGCACGGGTGAAGCCGCGGTGCAGCGCGCCCTCGAACTGGCTAGCGTGCAGCAAAAGCTCGGCTCGCCCGAGGAAGCTGCGCTCGCGCTCGAACGAGGCCTCGTTCAAGACGAGCGCAGCACGGAGCTTCGTTCGCGGCTGCGCGCACTGTATGAATCGATGAAGGCCTGGGAAAAGCTGGCCGCGCTGCTCGCGCGAGACGCCGACTTCGCGTCGAGTCCCGACGAGAGCGTCGCGCTCTTGCGCAAGGCCGCGACGATTCACGCCGAGCAACGCGGTGATCACAGCGGCGCAGCGGACGCGCTCGACCGCGCGAGCAAGTTGCGCCCGGACGATCGCGAGCTCTTGCTCGCGCTGTGCGACGAATACAGCGCTTCCGGTCGCGGCAAGGCCGCTCAGGACGTGCTGCTCAAGATCGTCGATAGCTACGGCGCGAAGCGACCGAAGGAGCTCGGCGAGATCCACCGGCGCCTGGCCAAGGCCTACTTGGCGGAAGGTGAGAACCAGAAGGCGCTGGATGAGCTCGATAAAGCTTTCCGCATCGAGCCCGGCAACGTGAACGTGCTCACCTTGCTCGGTCAGGTCGCGCTCGACACGGGCGACTACAAGAAGGCCCAACAGATGTTCCGCGCGCTGCTGCTTCAGAAGTTGGACGATGGCGGTCCAATGAAGAAATCGGAAGTGTTCCTGCGTTTGGGTGAGGTCCACGAAAAGGTGGGCGAGGCGCCCAAAGCGATTCAAATGTACGAACGCGCAATCCAGACTGATGGCCTGCAGGCCGCGAAAGATCGACTGGCTGCGCTGAAAGCCAAATAGTCGGGGCGCGGGGCGAGCATCGCTATGGCTCGGCTCCGCTCCACGCTGCCTTACGACCCACGCACCGACCGTATCGCCGACGTAAGCTGGCTCGGCGCGGTCGGGCGCTCGACCATTCGCTGGGTGATTTCCGGCGACGAGCTGTTACACACCCTCAGCGACGCGATCGCCTCGCTCTGGACACCGGGCATTGCCGCGCGCGAAACCGTGCGCCGGGTGATCACCACCCAAATCATGTACACCGGCGTGCAAGCGCTGTCGTTGGTGAGCGTGATCGCGTTCTTGCTCGGCTCCAGCATCATCATTCAAACGAACCTGTTGGGGTCGGCCGATGGCGAGCTACTCGGCAGGGTGCTGGTCGCGGTCGTGTTGCGTGAGCTCGCGCCGCTCGTCACCGCGATCGTGATTGCCGGGCGCTCGGGCACCGCCATCGCCACCGAACTCGGCAACATGAAGGTCAATTCCGAGGTCCTCGCGCTCTCGTCGTTGGGCATCGACCCGCCGCGTTTCATCGTGCTGCCACGACTGGTGGCCGCGATCGTGAGCGTGCTGGTGCTGATGATTTACTTCAGCGTGGTCGCGATCTTCGGCGCGTTCATGGTCGCGCAGCTCACCGCCGCCGCCACTTGGGGCAGCCTCTATTCCGGTGTTTCGCGCGGCGTGATGCCCTTCGATTTGGGGCTCTTTCTGCTCAAGGGTGTAGGCCTCGGCGCGATCGTCGGTTGGCTTTCGTGCCACTACGGTTTGCAGGTCAAGAGCTCGCCGACGGAAGTTCCGCAGCAGGCGAGCCGCGCGGTGGTGATGAGCCTGCTCTGCGGCGTGGTTTACAGCACTTTCGTGACCGCGCTGTTCTACTGGTTCGTCGGGCCGCCGATCCACTAGCCTCGGCGCGGCCCGGGCAGCATAATCCGGGCGATTGGTAGCGCTCTCGATCCCAGATCTCGACTCGCACGCGCAGGGGTTGCTGCTCGAGCGCGCGGCGTTTGCCTACAACGAACTCTGGGTGATTCGCGAAACCGACCTGCACGTCCCGCGCGGCGGAGGCCTGCTCGTCACAGGTCACAACGGCGTCGGCAAGTCGACGTTCTTGTTCTTGTGTGCCGGGCTCTTGCCGGCGACCACTGGCCGCGTGCTCTTGGATGGCCGCGCGCCACACGTGTCGACTCCCAGTGACTTGGTGCGCGGGGGCGTGCGGCGCGGAGTGCTATTCGACAGCGGTGGACTGCTCTCGAACCTCTCTGCGCTGAACAACGTGACCCTCGCGCTCCGTTACCACGCGGACGTGTTCGGGCTCGAGGAGCAAGAGATCGCGCGTCGCGCCCGCGTGGCGTTGAGCGAGCTACGCGTGGCGCAGTCCGATTTTCACGCGCTCCCCGCGCATCTTTCACTCGGCGTCCGAAAGCGCGTGAGCCTCGCGCGCGCTCTGGTCTTGAATCCCAACTTCGTATTCTTCGACGATCCGGACGGAGGCTTGGACGCGCCCACTCGCACACTCGTGTACGAACTGCTCGAGCGCTTCCGAGACGACCCAAAGATCACCATGGTCCTAGCCAGCAACAGCCGCCCGCTGATCGAGCGCATGGCCGTCCCAATCGTCGAACTCTCCCACGGCCACCTGCTGAAGCGAGCAAGCAGCCAAGAACCCACCTCCCGCGGCCCCTCGTACTGAAACTCGCGCAACGTCGAAGAAAGAGGGAGAGGGACTAACCGCCGAGCCGCAGCTTATGATTCCACACAAAGACGAGGCTTCGGGATTCGAGGGGCCGGCAAGGGTGAGATGCGCGGCGCGACTCCACCGGTGAAGTCGGAATGCGCGATCCCGTGCGAACGTCGCGGTGCGCGCGGAATCGTCGTGGTGCGTGGGTTGTTTCGGCGCGCCGCTGCGGGAGCGTTGGCTCGACGGGAATGTCTCGGGCAGCGTCGTGCGGCCTCGCAAGTGGTGCGCGCATGCGTGCGATGCTTGGTGAGCGCGGAGGGTGGAGCGCGCGCCACTTGTTCGGTTCGCCCTTGCGGACTCGGTGGTTGGAGTGTTGATTGTAGTTGACGGGTTCTTGGCGTGCGGTGACGTCGACGAAGGATGTTTGTTAGATTTGGGGTGTTGTTGGCGTGAGGGTTCGCCCTGGTGTGCGTTCGTGAAGGCGATCGACTTTGAAGCCATTTTATCGAGCGAACTACGGTTTGGGTGGCAATGCGAGACTCGAAATTTCGCATGTTAGATGGATGTGATGAATGACCAATGTCGGTTGGGGCGATTGGGGAATTCGGAGCTTTTGGCGGGGCTGTCGGCGTTGGTTCGGCAGAGCAACG
>DASQCO010000003.1:0-78778 GCA_035634635.1 Polyangiaceae bacterium | reverse complement strand
CGAGAACTGTAAGGCGTGCGCGTCGTAACATTCGATGACTCGTTGCGGGGCTGGCTGTAGATTAGACGCCGGGCAGAGCACGGTTCGTGCCAACTCTTGGTGTCTTCACTCGCTCTGATTGGCAGGCGTCCCGGCGGCACTTCGAGCCAGACTAGGCTTTAGCTTGGGACACATTGCCTCTTGGAGGCGGGGAGGTGACGCAAGCTGACCCTTTGGGTGGGGGAAGCAACGAATCACGATTTGCGTTCGCTTCGGCCGAGTTGCGGACGTTGGTTGGTGGGGTGGGACCAAGCAACACTGCAACCCAGTGCAGGTCACTGGTATTCCACAGCACGATCTTGGCGATCAAAGTGAGCGGAACGGAAAGCAGTGCTCCGATCGGCCCGAGCAGCCAGCCCCAAACGAACATCGACACGAGAACGATCAACGGCGACAGGCTGAGGGAGCGACCGAGCGCGTTCGGCTCGATGATGTTACCGATCACGTTGCTGAACACGATCAGCCCGCCGGCGACCACGCCTGCGCGCCCGAAGCCGTAGGCGGTCAAGGCAATGAAGATCGGCGGCATGGCTGCGACCATGCCACCGACAGTCGGAACGTAGTGCAGGGCAAAGGTAACGAGACCCCAGAGCGCCGGGTTGGGCACCCCGCACGCCGCGCACCAGAGACCAGCGCACACGCCAGTAGCCGCACTGGTGGCGGTTTTGACGCTCAAATATCGCTGAATCTCGCCCATGGTCCGCGAGAGATCGCTGAACGTGCTGGGGGACCAGCCGAGCGCGTTCTGCAACCGCTTGGGCATGGTCGTCACTTCCAGCAACATGAACACAATCAGCAACAGCACGGTCAACAGCGCCGACATGACCGTCGGCAAGCTAACGAGCACGTACGTGATGCCTTCTTGCAGCAGCGTGTCCAAGCGCGAGCCGTAGAGCGACTGCGCTAGCGCATGCTGGTGGTGTGTCTCGAGCCACACGGTGGCTTGCACCTGCACTTGGTGGAGCGCAGAAACATACTGAGCCGCGGAGCCGCTCAAGTTGGAGAGCGCCAAAACCAGCAACGCTCCCACACCTCCCAAAAGGCCGACGACCACGAGCAATGAAATGAAAACGGCGCTCACGTCCGGGATCCGGGAGCTGTGAACCCAACGGAAGATGGGTTGTACCGCAATCGCGATGCAAGCGGCGACCAAGAACGGAGCGACGACCGCAGCGGCGAGCTTGATGGCGGCGGCTACGATGGCAGCCGCCGCCAAGACCATCAGCGCTTGCGCGCCTTTTCCCATTTCATTGGCAGCCATCAGCGTTTTCGCATCCCTCAGCTGATGCCGGGCGAGTAGCTCGGCGGGTCACTGGCTGGAAATGAATCGAACGAAGCAGCATCGACGATATCGTGCTCGCCGTCGTTGAAGCGCTTCTCGAGATCGCTCCGGTGGGTGAACAGCTGGCGGAGCGATGTGCTCACCTGGCGCAGTGTCAAACCCGAGACCCCGCGAGCTATCAGCAAACCGCCCGCGGTTGCCAGCACGACGCTCGTGAGTGACTTTCTGCTGCGGCCGGCCAGCGCAGCCGCTCCGCTGAGAATCAGCCCCGCTGTCGCGCTGCCGATGCGCGCGTTGCGTTCCCGCGTCTGTGCATGTCGGTGCAGCGCCAAGATGTCCACGGTATTGCTGTCTTCAGGCATTGGTTGGTTCCTTTCGCGAAGTCGCTTCCTCGAGCCCGCTTTGTCGACCAGCGGGTATTGAAAACCACGCACGGGTGATTTCCACACGAGCGCGTGTCACGAGCTACGAAGGCACTCAGCAAGCCTAGTGCCAACGCCCAAACGAGCGAATTTTGCCTACGCCTTGCCTGGCGCGGCGGTCTTGCGCTGCGACGATGCACACCGATTTGGCAGCTGCCGAGACATCTCGCCTCGGTGGTGGGGCGACGCGCCACGAATTTGTGTGCGGATCCCGATCCACGCGTCACGGAAGCGCGGCGGAGCACGGTGATTCAGCGGCTGGCGCGTGGCTGGCACGTTGACTGCACATAGCTCTTCTAGATGCTCGAATCTGCTGCACCAAAATCCTCGCCGCCCAATCTAGGCGATCTGATCGAAGACGCACTGCACCAAGCGAAGACGCTGGTGCAAGCCGAATTCTCGCTTGCTCGCGGCGAGCTCAAGAGTGAGTTCAAACAGGCGCTCGACTCTGCCCTGCTGCTCGGGGCGGGCATCATGTGTTTGCAGGCTGCGCTCGTCACGCTCGGCGTTTTGCTCGTGCTTGCAATGGGCGTCGGGGCGGCATCCGTCATCGTCGTGCTCGCGCTGCTCGTGTTCGCTGGGGTGTTCGTTGGCCTGGGGGTTCGCTCGGCGCAGCGCCGCAAGCTGCCGCGTACCAGCGCTCGCTTGAGCTCCGACGCGAAACAGGTCTTGGAGACGGTCAAATGAACGACACAACCATGCTCGACACTCAACGTGCAGACGAGGCACGCCAAAAGCTTCTGCGAGACATCATCGAGATCAAAAAGATGGGAAACCAGATGATCGAAAAGACGGAAACGGCAATTCACAAAGCGCCACTTTTGTTGGGGCTGGGCGTCGCTGCCTTGGTCGGTGTCGTGGCCCTGGCAAGCCGCCGCCGAAGGCCTACCTTCCCTGGTTTTCGCCGCGAGCGCTCGCTCTTAGCCGAGGCCACGCGTAGCGCCGCTTTGTCGGCGCTCGGCGTGCTGAGTGGGCGGTTGACACAGCGCTTGTTGACGAACGCCTTCCCCGAAGAGTCGCGCGCGACGCAATCCTAACTCGATTCCCCGCCAACTCGGTGACCGCCGAGCCCTCGCATCGTCGTTGCGACAGGGCTCGGCGGTCTCGCATGGCGTGTTGCCGCTGGCCGGCGGTCAGGCCTTGCCGCTCGCCTGTGACATACCCAGCTTGAGCGACCGCGCGATACCGTGGGTCTCGGTCTGTGCCGGCAACACGCGCGCTTGAATGAAGTTCTGGGTGTCCGCGTCTAGGTCGGCGAGACGCGTTCGATACTCGTTGAGCCCGTGATCCTCGCCCTCTTCCAGGGCGCTGATCGCCGCCTTTTCCCCGATTACCGTGGCCGCACCTTCCACCGCTTTGGCAAACACTCCCCACGCCCCAGACGACTCGGGCGGCGTCCCCCCCAGCAGGTGAATGCGCCAGCCAAGCAAGTGCACCCGGTTTTGGTGCGAGCGCTGGCACTGAATCAGCTGTGGACGAAAGGTGCCGAGCGAAGCCGACGACAGAGCCGTGTTGTAAGTCTCCACTGCCGCCAACTCACCTCGACAAAGCGCCGCCAAATTGCTCAGTGCCTTTTCGTTGTTCGATACGTCGCTCATGATTTCGTCTTCCTTTCCTTAGACGCTGCTCGAGTCGAAGCACGGCGCGTACCAAGTTGGAGTCGGCACGTAACGTGCTCTGCAGGTCGCAGTGCCCTCGACCACCTCTCGAGTGCGCACCTGGCAATCAGAACAACATGCGACAGTAATGAGAAAGCACGAAGCGACGAAGTTCGAGCAGCCGCTCGAGGGCGAGGGCAGCTACAGCGCGACCCGCGATACAACGACCGCCTCAGCGGCGCCGTCGAAGGCGGCGGCGACGAGCTCGGCGCCGAATGCTGCGCGCCGCGCTCCGGAAGCGCTGAATGTGAAGTACGCGAGCTCGGCGCGGAGCACGCAAAGCGTGACCCCACGGATCGCGTGAGTGCGGAACAGGGCCATCCCCCGTAATGAAGTAACCCGACCTAGGCGCCGGGCTTGATCGAGGCGCTTTGCCTCAGTGTGACAGCGCCGCTCGGGAGCACGTTCTCGCACACCTGCGAATTCTGGGGCATTTTCGCGCATATCACTCCGGGCGCACGCCTTGCATTGTGGCGCGACACCGGAGGCCGCCTTGTCAGAATCATTCGACGTTCCCCCCAAACGCTCCCCCGTTCCTTCCGACAAAGCCAAGCGACCTGACAAACCGACCACCCCCCGGCGCGAAGCCGCAACTGCCAAGAGCCTGCGTCTCGTCGAGGCGCTCTCCGCGCTGATGCATGGTGATTTCACTCGCCGCCTCAGGGCTCAGGAGGGCGTGGGACGTGACGTCGCCGACGCATTCAACGCCTTGGCCCAACAACTCGACTCGTCCACGCGCGAGTTTTCGCGGGTGGCGCGGGTGGTGGGTCGAGATGGCGATATGACCGCACGCGTCGAAACCCACGGCTGGAGTGGTAGTTGGGTGGTCACGGGCGACGCGTTCAATGCGCTGATCGGCGATTTGGTGCGCCCCTCGACAGAGGTCGCCCGCGTGATCACCGCGGTCGCTTCCGGAGACTTGTCTCAGAAGATGGCCTTGGAAATCGAAGGCAAGCCGGTGCGCGGCGAGTTCCTACGCATCGGCGCGACCGTGAACACCATGGTCGATCAGCTGAACGCCTTCGCGAATGAAGTCACACGCGTTGCGCGCGAGGTAGGTACCGAAGGCAAGCTGGGTGGTCAGGCGCACGTGCCGGGTGTCGCTGGTACTTGGAAGGACTTGACCGACAGCGTGAACGGCATGGCCACGAACCTCACTACGCAGGTGCGCGGCATTGCAGGGGTCGTGACCGCCGTGGCCAATGGCGACCTTTCGAAGAAGCTCGTGGTCGAGACCAAGGGCGAGATCTTGGAGCTGAAAAACACCGTAAATACCATGGTGGATCAGCTGAATGCCTTCGCCGGTGAAGTGACCCGCGTCGCGCGTGAGGTAGGCACCGAGGGCAAGCTCGGTGTGCAAGCCGAGGTGAAGGGCGTCAGCGGCACTTGGAAGGGCCTGACCGACAGCGTGAACGCGATGGCCGGCAACCTCACGGTGCAGCTGCGCGACGTGTCGAAGGTCGCGACCGCAATCGCCAACGGCGACCTGACGCAGAAGATCACCGTCGATACTCAGGGCGAGATCTTGCAGATCAAGAACGTGATCAACCAAATGGTCGACAGCCTCGGCACGTTCGCTGCGGAAGTGACGCGCGTCGCGCGTGAAGTCGGTACGGAAGGGAAGCTCGGCGGCCAAGCGCACGTGCCCGCGGTCGCCGGTACCTGGAAAGACCTGACCGACAACGTGAACTACATGGCCGGCAATTTGACCGACCAGGTGCGCAATATTGCACTCGTGACCACCGCCGTCGCCAACGGCGACTTGTCGAAGAAGATCACGGTCGACGTCAAAGGCGAGTTGCTCGAGCTGAAAAACACCATCAATACGATGGTTGAACAACTCAGGAGCTTCGCCGCAGAGGTGACGCGCGTCGCCAAGGAAGTCGGCACGGAGGGGAATTTGGGTGGCCAGGCAAACGTGCCCGGCGTCGCAGGAACTTGGAAGGACCTGACCGACAACGTGAACTACATGGCCTCGAACTTGACGGGCCAGGTGCGCAACATCGCGTTGGTGACGACCGCAGTCGCCAACGGCGACTTGTCGAAGAAGATCACCGTTGACGTGGAAGGTGAAATCCTCGAACTGAAGAACACCATCAATACCATGGTGGACCAGCTGCGTAGTTTCTCCGGTGAGGTGACGCGCGTCGCACGCGAAGTCGGTGGCGAAGGCAAGCTGGGCGTGCAAGCGGCCGTGCCGGGCGTCGCCGGTACGTGGAAAGACTTGACCGACAGCGTGAACTACATGGCGAACAACCTGACCGATCAGGTGCGCAACATCGCCTTGGTCACCACGGCAGTCGCCAATGGAGACCTCTCGCAGAAGATCACCGTGGACGTGCGCGGCGAGGTTTTGCAGCTGAAAAACACCATCAATACCATGGTGGATCAGCTGCGCAGCTTCTCGGCAGAGGTGACGCGCGTGGCGCGCGAAGTAGGCACCGACGGCAAGCTCGGTGGTCAAGCTTATGTGCCGGGGGTCGCCGGTACTTGGAAAGACTTGACCGACAACGTGAACAGCATGGCGAGTAACCTCACCACGCAGGTGCGTGGCATCGCAAAGGTCGTGACCGCGGTCGCCGACGGCGATCTGTCGAAGAAACTGGTCGTGGAAGCCAAGGGCGAAATCGCCGAGCTGGCCGAGACCATCAACGACATGACCGAGACGCTCGGCATCTTCGCCGAGCAGGTGACCACGGTGGCCCGTGAAGTGGGCACTGAAGGCAAGCTCGGCGGTCAGGCTCGCGTGCCCGGCGTGGCCGGTACGTGGAAGGATCTGACCGACAGCGTGAACAGCATGGCGAGCAACCTCACCACGCAGGTGCGCGGCATCGTCAAGGTCGTGACCGCGGTTGCCAATGGTGACTTGACCCTGAAATTCCTGATGGAATCACAGGGCGAAATCGCCGCCTTGGCAGACACCATCAACACCATGACCGACACGCTGCGCGTGTTCGCGGAACAGGTGACGACCGTGGCGCGCGAAGTAGGCACGGAAGGCAAGCTGGGCGGCCAGGCCAAGGTGCCCGGCGCCGCCGGCACGTGGCGCGATCTCACGGACAACGTGAACCAGCTGGCCAACAATCTCACCGGCCAGGTGCGCGCCATCGCCGACGTAGCCACGGCAGTGACGGAAGGCGACCTGACGCGATCGATTACGGTCGAGGCCCAAGGCGAGCTCTTGGCTCTGAAAGAGCGCGTCAACCAAATGATCGCCAACCTCCGTGAAACCACGGAGAAGAATCGCGAGCAGGACTGGTTGAAGACGAACCTCGCCAAGTTCAGCGCCATGATGCAGGGCCAGAAGACGCTCGAGTCGGTGTCGCGCCTGATCATGAGCGAGTTGACGCCCCTCGTCGGCGCAAGCCACGGCGCATTCTTCATCTCCGCGGAGTCGGACGAAACGCTGAGACTGGTCTCGAGCTATGCGTACAAGGAACGCAAGCACGTTTCGAATCGCTTCACGCGGGGTGAGGGCTTGATTGGTCAGTGCGCGCTGGAAAAGAAGCCGATTCTGCTCACTCGAGTGCCTTCCGACTACATCCAGGTGAATTCGGGCTTGGGTGAAGCCCCGCCGCTGAATATCTTGGTTTTACCCATCTTGTTCGAAGGCGAGGTGCGCGCGGTGACCGAGCTCGCGAGCTTCGAGCCCTTCAGCCCGATTCATCGCATCTTCTTGGATCAGTTGTCGGAGAGCATCGGTGTGGTGCTCAACATGATCGCAGCCAATATGCGCACCGAGGAGCTGCTCAATCAGTCGCAGTCGCTCGCGCAAGAACTGCAGTCGCAGTCCCTCGAGCTGCAGTCGCAGCAGGACGAGCTCAAGCGCTCCAACACAGAGCTCGCGCAGCAGACCAAGACGCTCAAGGCCTCGGAAGAGATGCTGAAGGAGCAGCAAGAAGAGCTACAGCAGGTCAACGAAGAGCTGGAAGAGAAGGCGGCGCTGCTCGCCGAGCAGAACAAGGCCGTCGAACAAAAGAACCGCGAAGTCGAAATGACGCGCATGGCGATCGAGGAAAAGGCCGAACAGCTCGCCGTCTCATCGCGCTACAAGAGCGAGTTCTTGGCCAATATGAGCCACGAGCTGCGCACGCCGCTCAATAGCTTGCTGATCTTGGCGCGCCTGCTCGCCGACAACAAGGAAGGCAAGCTCACCGACAAGCAGGTCGAGTACGCCAAGACCATTCAAGCCGCGGGCACCGACCTCTTGAACCTGATCAACGAAGTGCTCGACTTGTCCAAGGTCGAAGCCGGAAAGATCGAGATCTATCCGAGCGACGTCGGCATCGACGAAGTGACGGAGTATTTGGAGCGCACGTTCCGCCCGATGGCGCAGCAGAAGAACGTGGGTTTCCAGCTGAGCGCGGATCGCGCAAGCATCGACTCCTTCCGCACCGATGGCCAGCGCTTGCAACAGGTGCTGCGCAACCTGCTCAGCAATGCCTTCAAGTTCACCGAAACCGGTGCCGTGTCGGTGCGCATCGGACTGCCCGAGCCTGGCGTCGTGCTCCGCTCCGATCTGTTGCGCGCGGTGCCAGAGAACGTGATCGCGTTCAGCGTCACCGACACCGGTATCGGCATTCCGGCCGACAAGCAGCAACTGATCTTCGAAGCGTTCCAGCAAGCGGACGGCACGACCAGTCGTAAGTACGGAGGCACCGGGCTCGGGTTGTCGATCAGCCGCGAGTTGTCGCGGCTCTTGGGGGGTGAAATTCACGTCAAGAGCGCGCCCGGCAAAGGCAGCACCTTCACGCTCTACCTGCCGCGCGAGTACCAGAGCCGCGAACTCCCGGGCGAGACCGAGCCACGAGACAACGGCGGGTTCTCCGACGAAGCGGAGACCTTCGGCGGCGTCCACGCCGCGGAGATCCCGGACGACCGTCAGTCGGTGAAGCCCGGAGATCGCGTGCTCTTGATCGTCGAAGACGATACAGCGTTCGCCAGCCTGCTGCTGGACGCGGCGCGCGAACGTGGCTTCAAGGGCATCGTGTCACTGCGCGGTGATACGGGCTTCGCGTTGGCGCGTCGTGTGCGCCCGGATGCCATCTTGCTCGACATCGGCTTGCCAGCGATGGACGGCTTGAGCATCTTGGATCGGCTCAAGCAAAACCCGGACACGCGGCACATTCCGGTGCACATCGTGTCGGGCACCGATCGCCGTCGCGACGGGCTGCGCCTGGGCGCCCTCGGCTACGCGCAAAAGCCGGTCAGCAAGGAAGCCCTGGACGAAGGGCTATCCAGCATTCTCAGCTTCCTGTCGCGAAAGTCGAAGAGCCTCTTGATCGTGGAGGATGATGACGTGCAACGCTCGAGCATCGTCGAGCTGATTGGCAACGGTGACGTGACATCGACTGCAGTGGGCTCTGCTGAGCAAGCGCTGGAACTGCTCGCCACTCAGCACTTCGACTGCATGGTGCTCGACTTGGGGCTTCCCGGCGCGAGCGGCTTCCAGCTGCTGGAGCGGGTCAAGACCGAGGAGTCACTGCGCAACTTGCCGGTGATTGTGTACACCGGACGCGAACTCTCACCCGCCGAGGAAACGAAGCTCCGCAAGTATGCCGAGTCGATCATCCTCAAGGACGTGCGATCACCCGAGCGTCTACTCGACGAAACTGCGCTGTTCTTGCATCGCGTCGAGGCGCATTTGCCCGAAGAAAAGCGGCGCATCCTGCACACCGCGCACGGACGCGAGGCCGCGTTTCAAGGCGCGACGGTACTGGTCGTCGACGACGACGTGCGCAACATCTACGCCGTCACCACCGTGCTCGAGGGCCAGGGTATGAAGGTGGTGTTCGCCGAGAACGGGCGTGACGGTATCGATTTGCTGCGAAAGACGTCGGACGTGGCACTGGTGTTGATGGACGTGATGATGCCGGAAATGGACGGCTACGAAACGATGCGGCAGATCCGTCGCATCCCCGAGTACCGAACGTTACCGATCTTGGCGCTCACGGCGAAGGCGATGAAGGGCGATCGGGAAAAGTGCCTGGAGGCAGGCGCGTCCGACTACATCACCAAGCCAGTGGATCCAGACCGCCTGCTGTCGATGATGCGAGTCTGGATGTACGCGCCGAGCGTGACGGCCTGATGCAAGGCGCGCATGGTAGATGCAAATCAAGCGGACGAAACCGACGCGGCGAGTGCAGCGGCGGTGCGGCGTTTCACTTTGGTGACGACCGAGCTCGAGCGACTGGAGATGGAGCTCCTGCTGCTCGCGATCTATCGTCATCACGGCTTCGACTTTCGCTCCTACGCGCCGGCGTCGTTGCATCGACGGATTCGTCGGCACATGGACAATGCCCATGTGCCGACGATCTCGAGGCTCACCGAGCTGATTTTGCACGACCCGAGCGCGCTCCAGCGGCTGTTGCACGACCTGTCGGTAAACGTCACCGCGATGTTCCGCGATCCGACGTTCTTCGCGGAGTTTCGCCGATCGGTTGTGCCATTGCTGCGAACGTATCCCACCGTTCGCATCTGGCACGCGGGCTGTTCGACCGGCGAAGAGGTCTACGCCATGTCGATCTTGCTCGAGGAGGAGGGGCTGTACGAGCGCTGTCGCATTTACGCCACGGACATGGACTCTACGGTGCTCGATCATGCGCGGCAGGGGATCTTCCCGCTGTCGCGCATGAAGGAGTACACTGCGAACTATTTCTTGGGCGGTGGAAAACGGTCGCTCAGCGACTACTTCACCGCCAAGTACGATGGCGCTCTGTTCGCGCCGCGCTTGGCCAAGAACGTGCTCTTCACTCAACACAACCTGGCGATGGATCGGGGCTTCAGCGAGTTCAACGTAATCGTCTGTCGCAACGTGCTGATCTATTTCGATCGCGCGTTGAAGGATCACACCCTGAACCTGTTCACCGAGAGCTTCGCGACGCTCGGTGTGCTGTGTTTGGGGCGCAAGGAGTCGTTGCGGTTTACCGCGTTCGAGAACGACTTCACGCCGCTGTCTGCGCGGGAGCGGATCTACCGGAGAAACCGATGACCGCCCGGTATGACTTGGTCGTGATGGGCACTTCGACCGGCGGTTTGCATGCTTTGACTCGCTTACTGTCCGCGTTACCTGCGAACTTTCCGTTGCCGATCGCCATCGTGCAGCACCGCTCGCGCGATTCGGACGAACGGCTCGCGACGCTGCTCAGCGGCGCGTCTTTGCTCCCGGTGGTTGAAGCAGAGGACAAGGAGCCGCTGAGCATTCCCGGCGTGTATTTGGGTCCGCCGGACTACCACCTGTTGATCGAGGCCGACTGGATGGCTCTCTCGACCGAAGAGCCAGTCGGGTACAGCCGACCGTCGATCGACGTGCTCTTCGAGTCCGCCGCCTATTCGCACGGCAGCGGAGTGATCGGCGTGTTGCTCACCGGAGCCAATCAAGACGGGACGCGTGGCCTGCAGCGCATCAAGGCGCACGGGGGTTACGTGATCATCCAAAACCCGGAGTCGGCCGAGAGCGCCTTCATGCCCAAACATGCGGTCAAGAATTTGCTGCCGGATCGGGTGCTCAACTTGGAGCAAATTGCGGACGAGTTGATTGTGCGCGCCAGCGAAGCGAGGCCGGCATGAGCGAAGAGTCGCGACCGTCGCCGGTCGAAGCGAGGGTGAGTGGTTTGCCACCCGCCAAGATCCTGCTCGTCGATGACCAGCCGAAGAATCTGCTCGCCCTGAACGCAATGCTCGAGCCGCTGGGGCAGGAAGTCGTCCAGGCGAGCTCTGGCAAGGAGGCGTTGCGCCATCTGCTGCGGGACGAGTTCGCGCTGGTCCTGCTCGATGTGCAAATGCCCGTTCTCGACGGCTACGAAGTCGCGGAGCTGATCCGTGGGCGCGAACGGTCGCGAGCCGTGCCCATTATCTTCCTGACCGCGATTCACCGAGATCAGCGATTGGTGGCGCGCGCGTACACCGTTGGCGCCGTCGACTACATCTTGAAGCCGATTGACCCGGAGATCTTGCGCAGCAAGGTGGCCGTGTTCATCGAGCTCTATCAGAAGACTCAGATCATCAGCCGTCAGGCGGAGGAATTGAAGCGCGCTACGGAGCGCGAGTTCGCAGATTTCAGGCGGCTCAGCGAGTACCGCTACACCATGCTCGCGGAGTCCATGCCACAGATCGTGTGGACCACGGACCGCGAAGGGAAGCTCAACTACGGTAATGCCCGTTGGTTCGAGTGCGCGGGCTTAGCGGAGACCGCAGAGCTGTCTTGGCAAAGCATCGTTCATCCGAGCGAGTACCCGGAGTTCATGCGTGCCTTCGACGAGACGCTCGCGGAAGAACGTGCCTGGGAAGCCGAGTTCCGCTTGGGCAACGTGGCCGAGCGTCGCTTTCGTTGGCAACTGGTTCGAATGCTGCCGGAGCGTGACGCGAGCGGCAACGTCAACGCCTGGGTGGGCACGAGCACGGATATCGACGCCCGAAAGCGAGCCGAGCAAGCGCTACAAATGCTCGCGAACCTCACGCGCCGGCTGGGTGAGGTCACCGATCGCAATCACGGACTCGATCAGGTCTTGGCCGCGACCTTGCCGGTACTCGGCGATTCAGCGCTGCTCTATTTGCGCTCGAACGAGACCGTGAGCAAGCGCGCCTCCGCAAGTCTGTCTGCGTGCTTGAACTTGGACGACCCGCGTTTCGACTTCGGTCCGTCTACGGTGTGCTTCGATGGTGAACCGGAGATTGTGGCGAACGTTCCGGAGATCTTGGCGCAGTCTGGCCCGTCGCGTGCGGGTGAGCATGTCTGGTTCTTACACGAGCTCGGGGTCTCGTCGTACATCTGCTGGCCGCTGTTCATCCGCGAACGCGTGTTCGGGAGCCTGGTGTTCTTGAATCGCGATCCGGAGCGGCACTACCTCGAATCAGACGTAGAGCTCGCCAAAGACGTCGCCGGTCGCATGGCCACCGCGCTCGACAACGTTGGGCTGTACGAGTTGGCGCAGAGCGAGCGCGCCAAGCTGCAGGAAGCCAACCGTGCGAAGGACATGTTCTTGGCCACCGTGTCGCACGAGTTGCGCACGCCATTGAACGCCATCGTGGGTTGGGGCCAAATGCTCCGTGGCGGCGGCTTGTCTCACGAAACCGAGCAGCGCGCGGTGGACACCATCGAACGCAACGGGCGCGCATTGGCCCAGCTCGTCGCGGATTTGCTGGACGTTTCTCGGGTCGTTTCCGGCAATTTGCACGTGGATGAAGGCCAGGTCGATTTGCGAGCCATCGTCGAAGCCGCGCTCGACGCTGCTCGACCGGTAGCCGCGTTCAACGGCGTCGCCCTCGAGTCCACGTTGCCGGAGCAGCCGCTGAGCATGGTGGGCGACGCGACGCGGCTGCAGCAGGTCGTTGGCAACATCTTGGGCAATGCGCTCAAGTTCACGCCCCGGGGAGGGCACGTCACGCTGTCCCTGGTGGTCGAGGGCGAGCTAGCGAGTTTGGAGATCGCCGACGACGGACCAGGCATTGCCCCCGAGTTCTTGCCGGTGATGTTCGATCGCTTCAAGCAAGCGGATAGCGGCGCTCAGCGTGCACAGCGTGGGCTGGGTCTGGGGCTCGCCATCGTCAAACACTTGGTCGAGCTGCACGGTGGCACCGTGACCGCGCACAGTGAGGGGCCGGGCAAAGGTGCTCGCTTCGTCGTGACGCTGCCGCTCGGTGTGCCCGCGGTCGTCAACGACACCGAACCTGTGCCTACGTCGACGCCAGAAGAAGTGGAGCCAACCGCGACTGAACGCGGCGCTTTGAGCGGGATCTACGCCCTCTTGGTCGAGGACGACCCTGACGGTTGCGACTTGATGCAGATGATGCTGCGCCGCTTCGGCGCCGAAGTCACGGCGGTATCCACCGCCGCAGCGGCGCTCGAGTCAGTGCGCGAACGCCGTCCTGACGTGCTCGTGTCCGACATCGGCTTGCCGGATGGCGACGGCTTTCAGCTGCTGAGGCGCGTGCGCGAATCGAATCACGATCTGCCTGCGGTCGCCGTGACCGCATACGCCTCACGTCAAGATGTTGCTAAAGCTCTGGCCGCCGGCTTTCAGGCGCATGTGGCCAAGCCCGTCGAACCAGCGCAGCTGAGCGCGGCCGTGGCACACGCTTCAGGCCGCTGACGCTCGCTGCCGTGCGCGCCGCGATGTCGCCGATCGCGACGCGCACGCGGCCGAGCGATGCGAGCGCGACTCACGCCGGGCTGCGTCGACCGAACAAGAACGAGACCAGCGCGAACACCAGGAACACGAAGAATAGAATCTTCGCCACACCGGCCGCACTGGCGGCGAGCCCACCGAAGCCAAAAACGGCTGCAAGGAGCGCGATTACGAAAAATACGGCTGCCCAATACAACATGACGATCCTCCGGGGTCAGAAACGTGTACGCTCTTGGTCTTTGCAGCGTCCGTGCCACCGGCTCGCGCATGCTCGTGTGTACGCTTTCTGCCTCGCAAAGGCGCGTGAAGGCAGCAGGCAACCGCCTTCAGCTTTGCGGCAAAAAGCATCATGACGCGGCATCGATCGCGGAGCTAGTGACGAAGCGCCACAGAAACAACCCGACAATCGCGCACTTGCACGCGAAAGCGCAGAGCGGAACGAGCTTTGCAGAGGAGCAACATCATGAGTGACTTCCGCAAGATCGCCTTCGTCGGTAACTACCTGCCGCGCAAATGCGGTATCGCGACTTTCACGCACGATCTGAGGACAGCCGTTCAAGGGGCGATACCCGATGCACAGTGCTCGGTGATTGCAGTCAGCGACGGCAAAGAGAACTACGAGTACCCGGACGAGGTGCGCTTCGAAATCGCCGAGCAAAGTGCCGATGACTACTTGCGTGCAGCGGAATACCTCAACCTGCTGAATGTCGATGTCGTGTCTCTGCAACACGAATTTGGCATTTATGGTGGGCCGAGCGGCAGTCATGTGCTCAATCTGCTGCGCCGTCTGCGGATGCCGTTCATCACCACCCTGCACACCATTCTGAAACAACCGAGTGTGGAGCAGCGACGGGTGATGCAGGAGCTCACGAGCCTCTCGTCGCGCTTGGTCGTGATGTCGGATTGTGGTCGCTCGATTCTGAAGGAGACCTACTCGGTTCCAGAGCGGAAGATTGACGTCATTCCGCACGGTATCCCCGATATGGCCTTCGCCGATCCGAACTTCTTCAAAGACCAGTATTCGGTCGAAGGGCGGCGTGTGTTGCTCACCTTTGGGTTGCTCTCACCCAACAAGGGCATCGAGAAAATGATCGAAGCTCTGCCGTCGATCGTGGCGGAATATCCCGACGTGGTATACATCGTGCTGGGCGCGACGCATCCCAACTTGGTACGCGAGCACGGAGAGGTCTACCGCGAGAGTTTGCAAGCTTTGGCCGAGCGCTTGGGGGTTTCCGAGCACGTGCGCTTCTTCAACCAATTCGTCGAACTCGAGGAATTGAAGCGCTTCTTGGGCGCTGCGGACATCTACGTCACCCCATATCTGAACGAGGCTCAAATCACCTCGGGTACGCTCGCGTATGCCTTCGGCTGCGGCAAGGCCGTGGTTTCGACGCCATATTGGCATGCTCAGGAGTTGCTCGCCGATGCGCGCGGCGTGCTCGTGCCGTTCGGGGATTCACAAGCCATGGCACGCGAGATCTGCGGGCTGCTTCACGACGAGGGGCGGCGCCACGCCATGCGCAAGCGCGCGTACATGGCCAGCCGTGAAATGGTGTGGAGCAAAACCGCCGAGCACTATTTGTCGACCTTCGCTGCCGCGCGCAAAAATCGCAGCGAGCGTTCACTCAAGGTCGTCTCGCGGCGGAGCGCGGATTCTCGAGAACTCCAGCTGCCGGACATCGGCTTCGAGCACCTCAAGCGAATGAGCGACTCGACGGGCATGCTCCAGCATGCGCGGTTTACCTTGCCCAACTACGCCGAAGGCTACTGCATCGACGACAACGCTCGTGCCTTGATGCTCACGGTCCAGCTCGAAAAGCGCGGCGTGGGTGGCGAAGAGATTGCCGCGCTCGGCACTCGCTACGCGAGTTTCGTGGATTATGCGTACAACGCCGAGGTCGGTAAATTCCGCAACTTCATGGGCTACGATCGGCGTTGGCTCGAAAGCACGGGATCGGAAGATAGCCAAGCGCGCGCGCTATGGGCACTCGGTACGTGTGTGGGCCACACGCAGCGCCGCGAGCTGCGCGGGTGGGCGGCGGAGTTGTTCTCGCGCGCGCTGCCCGGCATTGCCGATACGGGCTCGCCGCGAGCTTGGGCGTTTGCCATACTCGGAATCAAAGAATACCTGCGACGCCTGCGCGGCGATCGCCGCGCAGCCAGCATGCAGCTCGAGCTCGTGACGCGCTTGGTCGATCTGTACGAGCGCACCAAGACACACGAATGGCATTGGTTCGAAGATGTCGTTGCGTACGACAACGCGCGTCTAGCGCAGGCCGTGATCGCGACCGCAGGTAAGAACCCGGAAATGAGCGGCGCTCTCGAGATTGGTCTGGAATCCTTGCGCTGGTTGCTCGAGGTGCAACGCGCCGAGCGAGGTCACTTCCGACCCATTGGATCGAATGGGTTCTATCGGCGCGGGGAGCCGCGGGCTCGTTTCGATCAACAACCGCTCGAAGCGCACGCCGCCGTGTCCGCCTGCAGTGAAGCCTACCAAGTGACAGGCGATCGCTTTTGGGTGATCGAAGCACGCCGGGCTTTCGGCTGGTTTTTGGGCCAAAATGACCTCGATACCAGCGTCTACAACCCGGACTCGGGTGGTTGCCGTGACGGCTTGCACGTCGACCGTGTCAACTTGAACGAGGGCGCAGAGTCCACCCTGGCATTCCTCGGTGCGCTGGTCGAGATCCAAGCGCTCGAGACACGCGTGGCGGGTTTCGACGAGGCGCCGGAATCCGGCGAACGTGGTCTTTCTTCGATGCGCAGCGCCGCGAATCACAACGCGACGTGATAAGAGATCGACGATGATCGTGCGTAGAACGAATATCGTGATCCGCCCGAACGCGGCGCGGGTACTGTTTCGTCCATTCAACCAGATCGACGAAGCGCGCGTCGTGCGCATCTTCGCGCGGGTGATGTCGCTGCGTGATGAAGAAGTCACGCACTTGCTCGAACACGTGATGCACGAATTTCGCGGGCGTCACCATCGTTTGCAGCAGTTCTTTCTGGTGCGCTTCGAGCAGATGCGGCGCTTCATGGTCACTGACGCGCCCTTGGCGGAGGATCGGCGTATGCTGATTGGCGCGTATTTCACCCAAGAATATTCGGTGGAATCCGCGGCGCTGTTCAATCCTTCGCTGGTCTGGCACCCGGATCAGAGCGGCCTCTCCGAGGGGTCACGCCGCTTCGTCCTCAGCTTGCGCTCGACGGGTGAGGGACATATCTCGTCGATTACGTTCCGTTCTGGGGTAATCAACGCGCACAGTGAAATCGAACTCGATCCGGTGACGCCGTTCGTGACCACGCCGGAAACGGTCCCGGACCCGTTTTACGACAAGTTCCTGTTCGAGCGAACCTTGTTCGAACTGGGGACCGCAGACGGCTTCTCTCAGCGCGTGCTCGGGCGTCTGGGAGACTCCTTCAACATGAAGGAGTTGCGCGCGGCGGTGCGGGCGATGGAGACCGAGTACCGCACACAGTCGAAGAGCCTGTCGCCGGCGATTCCGCGTTCGATTCTGGCGCTCGCGGAAGCGAACTACGAGGTGATCTACGAACCGAGTCACCAAATGTCGGAAAGGATCATCTTCCCGAATTCGCCCACCGAGTCGAACGGCGTGGAAGACGCGCGTTTCGTGCAGTTCACAGAGGACGACGGGCAGACCAAGTACCTCGCGACCTACACCGCCTACGACGGTCGCGTCACGTTCCCTCAGATCTTGGAGACGACGGATTTTCTACGCTTCAAGATCAGCACCATGAACGGCCCGCAAGTGCAGAACAAGGGCATGGCCCTGTTCCCGCGCAAGATCAACGGTCGCTACGCCATGCTGTCTCGTCAGGATGGCGAGAACATCTTCTTGATGTACTCGGATGATCTGCACTTCTGGTTGACCCGGGAGACCCTGCTCAAGCCGACCTATGGTTGGGAGTTCGTGCAGCTCGGCAACTGTGGCTCGCCGATCGAAACCGAGGCTGGTTGGCTGGTGTTGAGCCACGGCGTTGGCCCAATGCGCAAGTATTCGATCGGCGCGTTCTTGCTCGACATCAACGATCCGTCGAAGATCCTGGGTCGGCTGAAGGAACCGCTTCTATCGCCCGAACACAGCGAGCGTGAAGGCTACGTGCCGAACGTCGTGTACAGCTGCGGTGGCCAAATTCACGGCAAAGATCTAATTATTCCGTACGCGATGAGCGATTACGCGAGTACCTTCGCGCTCGTAAACGTGGACGAGCTGTTGACGGCCTTGAAGGCCAACCCTCCTGGTTGAGGGGCACGCGCTACCGCGAAAGGGCGAAGGAAGGCTACCTCGACGGCTTGCTCGCCCGAAAAGTAAAGCCCCGAACCTTTGCGATTTCGCGCGCACTTTCGCAATACTTGCTCTAGGCTGCGCGCTCGATGCGTCGTGTCTTGGCCGTGATCGGCTTCTTTCTCCTCTGGTCCTTGTGCGCAATAGGCTGCACTTCCGGCGGCAACTGCTCCTCCGGGTCGCACTGCGAGTGCTCGGAGGGAGACCAATGCTACCTGGGCTGTGACGGCGATCACTGTGACCAGTCGTGTCACAACATGAACCAGTGCGGAACCGTGTGTGGTGACGCATGCACGTCGAGTTGCCATGACGTGAAGCGCTGCTCGCAATCGTGCGACTCTGGCTGCGGGCTTTCGTGCTTCAACACCGACAGTTGCGGCGCCATCTGTGGGGACAACTGCAATCTCGAGTGCCACGACACGAAGCAATGTTCGGTGGAGGTTGGTCCGGGCAGTGACGTGACCTGTCGACAGGTCGAGCAGTGCGCGGTGGTGTGCAACGGTAACTGCACGGTGAATTGCATCGGGACGCACAGCTGCCTGGTCAGTTGCCCCAAGGGTGGTTGCGAGATCGATTGCGCAAACAACGGCCCAGCAACGGAATGCAAGGACGGCCTCTTCGCCTGTGGAGACTGCCCGTGAGCGAGCGGTGCTTCGTGCGTCTCGCCCTGGTCGTGTCCGTCTCTTGTGCGCTCGTGCTGGGCGTTGCCAATCAAGCTCACGCGCAGTCGTCGATCAAGGTTCCCGGAAAGCGACCGGCGTACTCTCTCGAACTCGAACCCCACCTGCTGTTCACGCCGTTCGAAGCACCAAAGGATGTCAGCGGTGACGGCGTAGGTCTCGGCCTGCGCGGCACCATCGAAGTCGCACCGGACGGCTTCATTCCCAAGCTCAATGACTCAGTCGGTATCGGCTTCGGTATCGATTGGATTCACTATGACGGAGTGGGTGGGCGCGGCTACTGCCGGGAGTTCGTGTACACCCCGCAGGGCGTACCCGTGTGCGTCGAGACCAGCGCTCAATCGTCGAATTACATTTTCATCCCGGTGGTGATGCAATGGAACTTCTGGCTCCATCGCCAATGGTCGGTGTTCGGTGAACCTGGTTTCGCGATTTACCACCGCACGGGCGACACCGGAGCCGTGCCGGTATTCATGGCGGGCGGCCGATTTCATTTCAACGACAGCGTGGCGTTGACCATGCGTCTCGGATATCCCGCGTTTTCGTTGGGCGTGTCGTTCTTGTTCTGAGGCCGCGGCGCGAACAAGGTCGGGAAGATCCCGGACCCAGCGACTTTCTGGGGCGGAACCGCCGAAATTGCCGCGCAACGGGTGCACGTTTTGAATGGAAATCGTGCCGGCGTCGCTTCTTTGTGAGAAAGGCGGTTAGACTCTAGCGCATGTTCGCGGAACAGGCGCGGTTGCACACGCCGCAGCTCCAGGACGAAGCTTGGGCGTGGGGTTTACTACGGGCGCTCGCACGGCGCGCGAGTGCGGGCCAAGCGCTGCGTGAGCGAACGGCGGTCACGTACGACGCGAGTGGTCGTCTCGAAGAGGTAGGAAGCGACCGCGCTCAGCTCGTGCTCGAACCGGGTTCCGAACCCGGTTTCACGACGTCGCTTCGACTGGCAGCCGGCGTGCGCCAACTGTTCGAGTTGTATCTACCGTTGTGCATCGGTGAGGGCGCCGAACATTTGGTGTTGGGTCACGTGGGGCAGAGCTTGGACGGGCAGATAGCGACCTCGGCCGGTGCTTCACGCTACGTGACGGGGCCAGAGAATATCGTGCACATGCATCGTTTGCGCTCGCTGATGGACGCGGTCGTCGTCGGCGCGGGCACGGTGGAGCTGGACGACCCAGAGCTCACCACGCGGCTGGTCCCCGGCGACCACGCGACCCGCGTCGTGATCGATCCGACGCTGCGCTTGCCTCACGCTCGAAAGCTCTATCGCGACGGGCTCGCCCCGACGCTGATCGCCTGCCGCCGTGATCGCCTGCGCTCCGACGGGCCGCCGCGCGTTCCCCTCTTGGAGATCGGTACTGAAGGGGAGCGGCTTTCGTTGCCGGAGCTGATTTCAGCACTGGCGGCGCGTGGTCTCCGCCGTGTATTCGTCGAGGGCGGAGGAGTGACGCTATCCAGCTTCATTCATGCTGGCTGTTTGGACCGGTTGCACGTAACCGTTTGCCCGATTTTGATCGGCTGCGGTCGGCCCGGCATCAGCTTGCCGGGCGTGGCTCGCCTCGATCAGGCGCTTCGGCCGAGCGCGCGGCGCTTCACGCTCGGTGAAGACGTGCTCTTCGATTGTCGACTGTCGCGTCGCTGACGAGCGGCTCGTGCTATCAACCACCCATCTTGGGTAACGCGAGCAACGAGCGGCGATCGTGAGCGAGCAAGCGCGGGCGTTTTGGACTGTGGAACCTGGCAGGGGGGAACTGCGTTCAGAAGCCGTCCCGCTGCCCGCGGCGGGAGAAGTCTTGGTCCGGACTTGGTTCAGCGCTGTCAGCCGCGGCACCGAGTCACTCGTGTTCCAAGGCCGCGTGCCCACGAGCGAACGTCAGCGGATGCGCTGTCCATTTCAAGCGGGTGAGTTTCCGGGGCCGCTCAAGTACGGGTACAGCAGCGTGGGCCGCGTGGAGGTGGGCAGCGGCGAGCTCGTGGGGCAAACCGTATTTTGCCTGTTCCCGCATCAATCCGCATACGTCGTGCCTGAGCGTGCCGTACTGCCCGTGCCCGCGCGAGTGCCGCCGGAGCGAGCCGTCTTGGCCGCCAATCTGGAGACCGCCATCAACGCCGTTTGGGACGCCGCGCCACGGCTCGGCGATCGCGTGACGGTGGTAGGCGCCGGCGTCGTTGGTTGTTTGTGCGCGTACCTGCTCGCTCGGCACCCAGGGGTGACCGTCGAGCTGGTCGACGTGCGCGCCGAGCGAGCGGAATTAGCCCGTGCGCTCGGCGCGACTTTCGCTTTACCTGAAGACGCGCATCGCGATCGCGATCTGGTGGTGCACGCGAGCGGTCGCGAAGCGGGGCTGCGCTCGAGCTTGGAATTGGCCGGTACTGACGCAACGCTGCTCGAGCTCAGTTGGTTCGGGGAGACCGAGGTCAGTTTGCCGCTGGGCGGTGCGTTCCACGCGCGGCGCGTCTGTTTGCGCTCCTCTCAGGTCGGCACGGTCAGTCCGAATGCGCGCGCTCGCTTCGACCACCGCACGCGGCTCGCTCTCGCACTCGAGTTGTGCGAAGACCCGTTGCTCGACCGACTGTTCGATACCGATATTCGCTTCGAGGAGCTACCCGAAGCCATGCCCCGATTGACGATGCCGGAGCGCGGGTCGCTCTGTCAGCGAGTGCGTTACGATCTTTGAAGGAGTACCGATGTACAGCGTTTGCGTTCGAGGTCACGTGATGATTGCTCACAGTTTTCGCGGTGAGCTGTTCGGTCCGGCGCAACGCCTGCACGGCGCGACCTACGTGGTCGACGCGGAGTTCCGCGCGCGCGAGCTGGGGCCAGAAGGCGTGGTCGTCGACATTGGCCGCGCTTCGCAGGCCCTGAACGTGATTTTGGAGGAGCTCAATTTCAAGAACTTGGACGACGACCCGGCGTTCGCGAACCAAAATACGACCACCGAGTTCCTATCGCGCACCGTGTTCGATCGCATGGCTGCTCGCATCCGAGCAGGCGAACTCGGTCCAGGTTCGGAACGCTTGGCAGTGCTGCGCGTCACCTTGCACGAGTCGCACGTGGCCTGGGCCGCGTATGAAGGCGTTTTAGGCGGGTGACTCCTGAGTTCGGTTCGACATCGCCGAATGCACCAGTAGCAGGCTCTGTTCACCGGGCACGCCAAGGCGCAGTGGAAAGCCGTAGTGCCCCGTGCCGCGATGAACGTACAGACGATCGTTGCCGCGAGCCCAAAAGCCGTGATCCGGCGCCTTGACGAACACGCGCATCATCGTCCAATCGAGGCCAAGGCTGACCAGGCCGACCTGGCCGCCGTGCGTGTGCCCGGACAGCGTGAGATCGGCTTCACCCTCGGGTAGATGACGGAACGCACCGGGGTCGTGCAGGAGCACAATCCGCAGGTGCTCGGGGATTCGTGGGTGCTCGGCGCAAACTCGCGCGAGGTGCTCCTTTCGTTCCCGCCAGACGAAGTCCATGCCCAGGATTTGCACGGGGCCCGCCGCGGTCATGAGCTCGCGCGAGTCGTCAATCAGCAGCGTCACGCCCGCGCGCTCGAGCGCGCTCCGAACCGTCTCTGGAGCCTCGTGATCGTGATTGCCAAAGCAGGCAAAACAACGACCCGGCAGTGCTGCCAGCGGAGCCAGCGCGCTACCCAAGAGCTCGGGATCGCTCTGTGACTCCATGGTCAAGAAGTCGCCCGTGAGCAGGATCAAGTCCGGCTGGCGCGCGACGGCGCGCTCACAAATGCGCCTGAGCCGATCGACGGACATGAACGGCCCGAGGTGGGGATCGGTGATCTGGACGATCGAGAGGGGGCGGCCCGCGCTCGGCGCGCGCTTGGGATGCCGCTTCAATTCCGGTACGGACTCGCCATCGGCGACCACCAAGTGCACCTGCTCTTCGCGGCTGCGCAAGGACTGCAACACGCCGAGCAACGCCACCGCATAGGGCACCCACGCTGCGGGTAGCGTGACGCCAAACGCGGAGAGTACGACCCAAGGCAACGCGAGCAACGTGCCCGCGCCGAAGAATGCTCCAGGAATGCTGATCAGCGTGCGATAGAGGAGCCCGCGCATGCTGGGCCGAATCAACATCAGCGACTGAACGAAGACCGCCGCGTGACCATAGACGAACAGCGGCCAGACGCTGTGAAAGCGCGGAAATAGCGCGCACGCGAACAGCACTTGCAGGCCCAGCAAAACCGCTCGGAAAATCGCATACTGGCGTGAACGAAAGCGCCAGGCGCCGGCAACGACGAGTGCCCACGCAGCAACAGACCAAAGAGCAAACGGGCTCACCACCGCCGTGTATGCGACCGCGTTTGGCTCTCGGCAAGCACTAGCCCCTAGTATTCCGTCCTGGCGGGTATTCTGTAGACGCACATTGGGAGTGCTCGTATGCTGCCTCCGTGGCGGAACAAGTACTTGCGAAGGTCAATCACCGGCGGACGCTGCTGGGGGCGTGCGTCGGCACCATCTTTGGGTTTGCCGGAGCCAGCGCCGAGGGTCCCGAGCTCGTCAGCTTGCTGTTCAAGCCGCTCCAAGATTCATTTTCTTGTTCGGGAAGCGTCAACCTCGCGTTGACGCAATTCGTTCGCCTACAGCTCACCTGCGCGGTACTCGGCGCGGTGCTCGCGGTGGTGGCGATGTACTTCTGGCGTCGCTTCTTCAAGCGTCGCGCTGAAGCGAAACTGTCCGCGCCTAGCTGAGCATCGTTCGCTACTTCGCAAAGAAGCGCGCGCGACAGCCGCGACACCGATACGGCTTGAAGCCGAACGTCCGCGCGAGGCCGTCGAAGAGATGGCGAGATTGCGAACGTCGCACGTCGCTTCCGCCGCACCACGTGCAGTACGGGAGTGTTCGCTCGATCGTGGCCGCGGGCGGATCAGCATTTCCCGAAGGCGTACTGTTCACGTTGCCAAGTATTGGACTGGTTGCGTCGGTCGCAAGCCACTTCGCAACAAGGGCGCGCGTAGAGAATTGCCACATCACCCCTAGGGATGAAACGTGACGTTGTCGTGTCGTTGTCAGTGAGTCGCTGGCGCGCTGTCCGGAAAAACACCGATGGGGGGCGTCGCGCTGGCCGGTGCGGGCGGGTTTGGCGGAGTGGCACTCGATGCAGCTGGTTCCGACGGCTGCGCCGAAGGCGTTGCGGGCGGAGGCGGCGCGACGACGGGAGGGGGCGCGACGACGGGAGGGGGCGCGACGGGCACTGTATGCGTCGGCCGAACGGCTTTCAGCGCCGTTGGCGTGCCGGGGCGATTCAGCGTCAGCTCGAGGCTTTGCACGTATCGCGTACAGTCGTGTGCGTGGTCGACTTGCACTTGGGCGATAGCATCGGCTGAGCCGGGAAGGGTTGCACGCAAGGTCCAGCGGCCGTCCGTGAGCACGCCGTAGTAGCAGGACGAGAATTCGAACTGACTGCTCCCGTTGCTTGCGGTCACGGTGGCGGCGCAGGTCTTCCGACCATCGGCGTCGAGTACGGTCACGTCGACGTAGTCGTAGCAACGCGAGGTCAGCACGCCGATTGAGACCGCGCCGAGCAAAGCCGCACCGCCGACGAGAGGCGTGCAAGCAGTCACGCCTGCCAGCAATAGGGCGCCCCCAAACATGTATCGCACGAACACCCCTGGACCCCGCTTGTCACTTCGCATCATTCGCTCGGCTGCCTATACCCTTCGATGTCCGAGATTGAGAAGAGCGATCTCTGGAATTGCCCCGCTCCGGGATCGCCAAGACTGACTACGCTCGGATCGATGCTGGCGCCGAGGGATGTCGGGAATGCTGCGCGCTTGACGGCAAAGGGTATAAATGCCTCGCTTATTTGGCCGAACCGCCACGCTCTGGTAGCCAGAATGAGTGGCTTCGGAAATGTTCGGCTGCGCGGTATGGGACTTGCTGTAACAGCGGCATGAAGCTCGGACGATTCAAGCGATTGAAGGTCGATCTTGCCGCGCGCTTCGCTGCGGGGCTGGTCGCGTTTTCCGTGTTGCTCGGAAGCGGAGCTGCGCCGGCCGCCGAGGTACCGGTCTTTCTCGGTTCGATTGGTGTCGGCAAGGCCAAGCCAGAGCTAGAAAGTGAGCTTCGCTCGCTGCTCCGCGCCGAACTCGCTGCCGTGGATTTTTCGCGCGTTCGAACCAGCGAACACTACATGCTCTCTGCGACCCTCGTTCGGTTGGAGAGCGTTCAGTCGGCGGACTCGGCGCGCGCGACGTGTGTGGTCTCTGTGGCGGTGCTGCGCGACCGCTCAACATTGCACGCGCTGATCAACGGTCGAGCCACGGCAGAAGAAGCGAACCCCTCTGCGGCAAGACGCGACGCGCTTCGCGCGGCGGTTCATAGCGCCATGGTGCGTGTTCCAAAGGCTCTGCGCTAAAGTCGGCGTGGCGCTCGAGCGAGTTTGGGATTCCAGCCGCGCGGCAGTTTACGTCGCGCCGCGCTATCGTGCTTTGCGCGGGGGAGCGCTGCGTCAAAGCGCCACTCCAGCCGACGTGGCCAGATGGCCAGATGGCCAGACGAACAGATGAGAAAATAAGCACGAAACTGCCGCGCCGAGCGCCCGATAACCGCCAGACCAGTGGACGAGGATGACGCTTTTCCGGTACGTTACGAGATCTCACAATTGCCAAAGATTGTGAGATCTCGACCGGGCGACCCATGGAACACACTGAGGAAAAAGCGGCAGCGCCAGAGCCCGGGCCCGGGCCCGAACGCATGCGAAACAAGAGGCAAACGTGACGGACTCTACCGGCAAGCGCCACAAGAGCACAGGAGACGGAAACGACAAGGACCAGCCGAGCGCCTGCAAGGAGAATGTGGTAAATATCGCAGGTTCCGGCCCGGGAGCCTTGATTTTTGGACAGCGATAAGGTAGGCATTTTAGGCTCCTTGTCGCATATTTGCTTACTGGTTCTGCGTGCGTCTGGGGAACGTTAACTAACGCGCATCGACTTTGTTTAGCCCGAACACTTGAGATCGAACCTCGTGCAAGCAGCCGCCACTGGCAGCATCATCGCGGACCGCTACTGCCTGCTTCGAAAGCTGGGGGCCGGTGGCATGGGTTCGGTGTGGCTAGCGCACGATCAGTCACTCGACAGTCAGTGTGCAGTCAAGCTGGTCGACCCCGAGAAGGCCGCTGACGAAGAGGTGCGCATTCGGTTCGAGCGTGAGGCGAAAGCGGCCGCTCAAATTCGTGGCGCAAACGTCGTCGACATTTTCGACCACGGAGTTTGGAACGGCACCCCGTTCATCGTGATGGAGTATCTCGAGGGTGAAGACCTCGGCGCCCGACTCGATCGCGAAGGCGCGCTGGACGCGGAGCAGACGTATCAGATTGTTAGTCAGGTTGCCCGTGCGCTGGTGCGGGCACACGCAGCTGGCATCGTCCATCGCGATCTGAAGCCAGAAAACATCTTTCTCGTCCCCGGTGATGACCAAGAAGTGGCCAAAGTGCTGGACTTTGGCATCGCCAAGCACGAGCAATATTCGCTAGCGGGGAAGACGACCAAAACCGGGTCGTTCATGGGCACGCCGTATTACATGAGCCCGGAGCAAGCACGCGGTCGAACCATCGACTGGCGTTCCGATCTTTGGGCACTCGGCGTGATTGCGTATCAGTGTCTCAATGGTCGCCCGCCGTTCGAAAGTGAAGCGCTCGGCGAGCTGATGGGCATGATCATTTACGATCCGATCCCGCCCATCAACACGAGCGCCCCGGGCTTGCCGGACTCACTGGAGCTTTGGTGGCAGCGCGCGGTTGCGCGCGATCGCGATCTGCGCTTCCAGTCCGCCAAGGAACTCTCCGATTCGTTCGGTGAGGCAATCGAGACATCGAAGCAAATGCTCGTGCCGAGCATCGCCCCGCGTGCCGCACTGCCGAGCTTCAACGATTTCGACGTGCTGCGTAGCATGTCGCCGCGACCGCCCTCGGCCGACCAAAGCGCGCGCTACAGCGCCGCCGCTGGTTTGTATGGTGATCGAGCCAGGCTGGAGCTCGACGAGGGAACCGACGCACCGGTCACGCGGACTCGCGGTTCGGTCTTGCCGGAGCTGTCCTCGCTGCCCAGGAAACAGCGCTTGATCGTGCTGTCGGTAGGCGGGGCGATCCTGGCAGTGCTAGGGTTTTTGGTAATTGCGAGCCTTCGTAGTCCTCCCCCCGCTGTCTCGGTTGCCGCGACTCGACCTTCGGCAGCACCCGCTATCGTGGTAACGCCCGTTCCATCCACCACCAAGCTGCAACCTCCACCGATCATCCTCGATCCGTCCTCGCTCCCACTCGAGGAAGAAAAGAAGAAGAAGCCCGGGGGCGGCGTTGCCCCCGCGGCACCCGCCGCGCGTCCAGCAAGCGGCCCACGCGACTACGGCATCTAAGCGAGGGGTGATGACACGTAAGCTTTCTTTTTGGTCGGGCTTCGGCGTCTGTCTGCTTTGGGTTGGGACGAGTTGGGCTGAGCCAAGCGCGGCGGATCGCGCGACGGCGCGCTCGCTCGCTGGAGAAGGCTACCAAGCGTTGCAAGACAAGGACTACGCCACCGCCGTCGACCGGTTCAGCCGCGCTGATGCGCTGGTACACGCGCCGACGTTGATGATCGATTGGGCGCGCTCGCTCGTGGGTCTCGGCAAATTGGTAGAAGCTCAAGAGCGCTACGAGCAAATCGTTCGCGAAGGCATCGAGCCAAAGTCGCCAAAGTCTTGGCAGCGTGCGCTTTCGGACGCGGGCACGGAGCTGAACCAGCTGAAGCCGCGCCTGGCTTGGATCACGATTTCGGTCTCTGGCGCTGAGGACGCACACGTGACGATCGACGACGTGGCCGTGCCTTCGGCGGCAATTGGGGTACGTCGCGCAGTGAATCCTGGGTCGCTCGCTGTGCACGTCGAAGCGAAGGGGTTTTTGAGCCAGAAGAAGACTCTAGATTTGCGCGAAGGCGCCGAGGGCTCGCTCGACTTCAAGCTCGAACCAGACCCTGCCGCACAAGAGGCGCGACCTGTCGTTGCGCCCGAGCCGGCTCCAGTTCCGGTCAAGCGGCGCAACCCGATGCCGATGTACGTCGCTTTCGGGGCCTCGGCGGCCGGCTTGGCGGTGGGCTTGGTCAGCGGTGGCTTGTTCCTCAGCAAGCGTTCGGAGTTGCTGGGCGTTTGCAATTCAGAGGGCAAGTGTCAGTCGACGCAAACTGACACGCTGAATCAATACAACACGTACGGCACCATCTCGGTGGTGGGCTACGGGGTTGCCGTCGTGGGCGCCGGGGTGGGGTTGACGCTGTGGCTCACCAGTCGGGATTCGGCGACGGCGGCACCGGCCAAATCGCTCGTGGTTCATCCGTACGTCGGACTCGGCAGCGTGGGTGCCGTGGGGAGCTTTTGATGAGCCGGTTCGGGAGGCTGCTGTCGCTCTTGGGTTTGGTTTGCTCGCTGCTGATCTCCTTGGTCGGCTGCCAGAAGCTCTTCAGTGAGTTCACCATCGACGATAGCGCCTTCCTGCCGGTGCCCATTTTGGTCTCGCCGACCAAGGGCTTGTTCACGACCGAGTTGGGTGGCCAAGCCAAGTTCACGATCGTTCTCGATCACCAGCCGAACTCGGACGTTACTGTCCCGCTTCGTACCAGCGATCCGAACGAGGGCACCATTGCCATCACCAGCGTGACTTTTACCCCGCTGGATTGGAAGGCCCCGCAAACCGTGATCGTGACTGGGCAAAACGACAGTCTGCCGGACTTCAACAAGACCTACAAGATCATCACGGACCCTGCGATCAGTGACGATCTGACCTTCAAGGACAAGAATGCACTCGACGTCGAGTTGGTGAACATCGACGATGAGACTGCGGGCGTAACGGCTGTGCCCAGGGAGGGTCTCGTGACCAGCGAAGATGGCGAACAAGACACGTTCGCCATCGTGCTCAACTCGAAGCCGCAAAAGGACGTGACCCTCACTTTGGTCAGCGACACGCCCACGGAGGGCACGGTCAGCCCCGAGAAATTGGTGTTCACTCCAGCCAACTGGATGGGACCGCAGCTGGTCACCGTGACTGGGGTCAATGACGACGTCAAAGACGGCGACAAGAAGTACAAGATCAACATCACGACGACGAGCGAGGACCCGAACTATGCGGTCGTGGTTCCGATCAGCGTGTCCGTCACGAACAAAGACAATGAGACACCAGGCATCAACTACACGTTGGTCAGCGGTGTGGATGTGCAGGATCCGACCAGGCTCCGCACCAATGAGCTCGGAACCGACACGGCTACCTTCACGGTAAAGCTGCAAGCGCCCCCGACGGCGAACGTGACGGTCAGCGTCGCAAGCGACACGCCCACTGAGGGGGTGGCGATGCCGGATTCGCTGGTGTTTACCAGCGACAATTGGAATGCCCCGCAAACCGTCACCGTGACCGGTGTGAACGATGACGGCACTGCGGACGGCAATCAGCCGTACCTGATCGTGCTGCGCACTCAGCCAGGTGACGACTCGGACTACAACGCGCTCGAAGCAGTCAACGTTCCCGTGATCAACATCGACAAGGACAAGCCGGGGTTCACCCCGATGCTGATCACGAACGTCGATCCCAAGGATTCGACCAGGCTGGTCACGAACGAAAGCGGGACGACGGCCACGTTCTCGCTGGTGCTCAACTCGAGGCCGACTCAGCCGGTCATGATCCAGCTTTCCAGCAGCAAGGAGGGCGAGGGGACTGTCTCGCCAACGTCGCTCACGTTTACCGAGTTGAACTGGCAGTCGCCGCAGGTCGTCAGCGTGACTGGTGTCGACGACTCCGTGCAAGATGGCGATTCGGTCTTCTACATACAAACCAGCGTCGCGGTCAGTGACGATCCGAACTACGCAGGCCAAAACCCGCCCGACATTCCAGTCATCAACCAAGACAACGACAGCGCCAACGTGCACGTGATCTTGGTCAAGGGCATCGATCCGAACAACAAGAACCAGCTCGTTACGGACGAAACCGGCACCACGGCTACCTTCACGCTCGCCCTGGAATCGGAACCAGTGGATGACGTCACCATCCCCTTGGTCAGCAGCAATCCCAACGAAGGCACGCTCTCACCGACCTCGTTGGTCTTCACGAGTAAAACCTACCGCTCGCCGCAAGTCGTCACGATTACCGGTCAGAACGACGACGTTGCCGACGGCAATCAGCTGTTCAACGTCACGATCGGACCGGCTGTCAGTCCCAACGACCCGAACTACAACGGCAAGTTCCTGTCACAGGTCAAGGTCACGAATCGCGATGACGATGTGGCCGGCGTGATCGTGAATCCAACATCCGGCTTGGTCACTTCCGAGAGCGGTGCGCAGGCTTCGTTCACGATCCGCTTGCAGTCGAAGCCGTCTGACAAAGTGACGATCGCGGTGTCGAGCAACAACCCGGCCGAGGGCAAGCCGAACATGAGCAGCGTCGTGTTCACGCCCGACAATTGGAATGCCATTCAGACCGTGGTCGTGACGGGCCAGGAGGATGACGGCACGCAGGACGGCAGCCCGACCTACAAGATCGTTCTCGACCCAGCCCAGAGCACCGATCCGAACTACAAAGGTAAGGACCCGACCGACGTCACGCTGACGAATCAGGACAACGATACCGCGGGGATCATCGTCAATCCGACTTCGGGCTTGATAACTAGCGAGAACGGGCAGAAAGCGACCTTCACCATCAAGCTCGCGTCGAAGCCGGTGGGCGCAAACGTCAGCGTGAAGGTGCCGCTGACTAGCAGTCGCCCGCTCGAAGGCTCGGTGAGCCCCCCGAGCGTGACGTTCGACGCGCTGAATTGGAACTCAGCCCAGACCGTGACCGTCCAGGGTCTCAATGACGACGTCGCCGACGGGCCGCAGTCGTACACGATCATCACCCAGCCCGCGTCGAGCACGGACCCGAATTACTTCAATCTCAACGCCGACGACGTTTCGGTCACCAACATCGACAACGACACCGCGAACGTCATCATCACGCCTTCGCCGACTGCTCCGCCGGCGCAGACGACCGAGCAAGGGGGGACGGCCACGTTCACCGTCGTGCTGGCATCACTACCCAAGGCCGACGTGACCTTTACCGTGGCGAGCATGGACGACACCGAGGGCTCGGTGTCGCCGACGATGCTCAAGTTCACGACGACCAACGGCAAAACGCCGCAAATGGTCACGGTCACCGGGCTCAACGACTACGTGGCGGACGGCAATCAGCAATTCACCGTGCGCTTGAGCAATGGCACGAGCGCGGATTCCGACTACAGCGGCCATTTCGGTACCGATCTGACGTTCATCAACGTCGATGACGACATTCCCGCGTTGGATATCCAAGGTGCGTCGAACCTGCAGACGTCTGAGTACATGAACGGCACGGCCACGTTCACGATCGCGCTCCAAACCCAGCCTACCGATAGTGTCTCCATCACCCTGAGCAGCAGCGACATCAAGGAGGGGAAGGTTTCGCCGTCGACGCTCACGTTCACTCCAGCCACCTGGAAAGTCGCGCAGACGGTGACAGTGACCGGTCAGCAAGACAACGTTGCGGACGGACCGCAGACCTACCAAGTCAAGATCGCCAACGCTTCGAGCACGGATCCAGGATACAACAACAAGTTCGGCACTCAGCTGGATGTCGTAAACCTCGATGACGACATGACCGGCTACGACATCACGGACGTATCCGGCGCCCAGACCACGGAAAAGGGGGGAACGGTCACGTTCAACGTCAAGCTCAAGTCGCAACCCGCGGGCACATCCACGGTCACCTTGGGCGTCGCCAGTGACAACACCAAAGAGGGCACGGTTTCTACCGACTCAGTGGTTTTTACGACGAGTGATTGGAACATGCCGCACCCCGTGACCGTCACCGGCGTCGATGATTTCAAGGCCGATGGGGATGTGGCTTACAACGTCATATTTACGGCCGACGCCGCGTACAAACCCGCTCCAACGGCGCTATCGCTCACCAACCTCAACGACGATTTCATCGGGGTGCAGGTCACTTCGACCGCCATGTGCGCCACGACGCCCGGCACCACCGCGTCCTTCACCATTCGCTTGAACTCGCAGCCGACGGCCAATGTCACCATCGCGCTGAGCAGTGACACGATGACCGCAGGTATGGTGTCCCCGGACTCCGTCACCTTTACGCCGACTGGCACGGGCATCTGGAACGTCGCACAGACGGTGACGGTGACCGGCCAGCCCGGCACCGCGGGCACGATGACCCCGTACAACATCATCACCGCGGACGCCTCCGCGCCGTTGGAAACGACGGGCTACAACGGCTACAGCATGATCGCCGACGTGATGTGCACGAACACGATCCCCTAGCGTAACTACTGCGCCCGCCGAACGCGCACGAAAGGCGACGCGATCCCGTTCGCTCCACTGCTCGCGTTCGAGCAAGCCAGCGCTTCCGCTGAGAAGCGCTGCGCAAGGCGACTGAGCAAGTTTGCCGTGGCATCCCCACGGTAGACACTGAACTGGTCGAAGTCCGGGTATCGCCCGCCGCGCTCGCTGTCGTAACCGACGAGCAGCCAAAACATGGCTGCATTGCCGCCATGCGTGAGCATGCGTTCATTCCAAGCCGAGTAGCTGTCGAGGCGGACGGGTAGGCCATCGGCAATGCGGCCGAGCGCGTCTCGCGTCACCTTCAATCCGTACTCTTCCAGCACGGTCGGCTTACCGAGCTCGCGGGCCGCACGCAAATGGTCATCGATCCAGCGCTCACTCCAACCGTAGCCGGTGCCCCACGTATCTGGGTACAGATGAAACGTGCCGTAGTCGATGTTCGGCAATGCCGTCAGCGCGCGGTGATCGACGCCATTGTCGGCGTGATAAGTCCAATGCTCGCTTTCGCCTTCGAGGAAACCTTCGTCGCCGACCGCGACTAGATGATTGCCATCGATCGACTTCAGGTAGCTGGACATGCGGTCCGCCCAATGCGTCAGGACCCCGCTGCGTGTGCCGGGCGTTCCGCGTGGCTCGTTGGCGAGCTCCCAACCGAAGATGGACGGATCGTCGCGATACGCCAAGTTCGTGATGCCGTTGACGTGCGAGGCGAGATGCAAGAGCCAGCCCTCGTAGGCCTGACGAACGCGCGCATCGCGATAGAAATCTGCGTGGGCCGAGAGGCCGTACCAAGCGAGGTATTGGTCCATGCCGCCGAATTCGTGCCAGTTGTTGGTCAATACCAGCACGAGCTTGATGCCCAATCGTGCGGCCTTGGCGAGCGCGTAGTCGAGTCCGCCGAGGCCGTTCGGTCCGTCATTGAAGATTGGGCGCTGCGTCGCTGGGTCCCAGCCCTGAAACCAGAAGCCGCGCTTCGTGCCGTCCCCGTCGATGTTGGACACGCGGCCATCGAGTGAACCGCGGTCGATGAAGGCCCAGGTGCGGACGACTCGGACGCCCATGGCACGCGCGCTTTCGAGCACGTCGTCGACCATCGGTCGAGGGGCGTAGGCGAGGTAATAGTTGTTCGTGCCCGCGAAGCAGAATGGCTCACCATCGAGTTCGAAATTGGCGACAGGCTTCGTGCCGAGATCGACGCTTAGCTTGCTCTGAGTGCCAGCACAGCCGACGCCCAGGCTGCACGCAAGGAGCGATACCCAGGTGCAGCCATGCCGACTTCCTTTCACCGTCCCGCGCCTTGCTGGGCCGACGCTCGTCGCCCGAAACCGCAGCCGAAAAGGAACACCGCGCACGCGGCGAGCGCCCACACGCGATGCCCAGAAAATGTCGGAAAGGGCCCGGCTGCCGGGCAAATATCGAGCGGCAATACCGGTTCGGCAAAGCACACGCCGAGGCTCTGAGGCACCTTGAATGCCGAGCTCGACGGATCGCCGAATAGCGCGAGGACGCTACTGCTCGCGTCGCACAACAAGCTGGTCATCGCCGAGACCGCGGCGGTGAGGAGGCCGCACAGCGCGGCGAGTACGCCGTCATGCGGCACTGCTCCGGGCTCGACCGGATAGCCGAGCGCGACTGCCAGCAGGGCCAGACAGGCGAGTCGCACGCGCACCAAACAGAGCGCGCTGGCCGGATGGGGCCACCAATAGGTGAGAGGTCTTGGCAGGCTCTTTTTCAGATCGCGAAGCTCAACGACGAACGTCATGGTTTCGGCTCCGCCTTGCCGAACGCAAGGCCACAAAAGCGAAACGCCCTTACCGGAGACCGGAAGGGCGTTCGCCAAACAATGCGATGGTGGCCCTTCCGTTACACGACGCCCTTAACCGTCCAACGGACGACGCAAATCGAGCTGCTGAGCTCGTGATGCAGGGCGGGGGACAACATCGCGGAGGCCGATGGTACGTCCCGGCTGACGAAGTTGTCAACGCATCTGTCTCGTGGTCGCTCTCGTGGTCGCTCTCGTGGTCGCTCGTGGTCGCCCTCGTGATGTCTCGTGATAGGCACCCCTCAGCGAAGCCCCCCGAAACCTGCTACGAAACCAGTGACACGAGTTGGAAACACGATTGAAAGCGTCGCGATCTTAAGCTCGTGCGCAATTCTGGGACAGGTACTGGGTTAACAGAGGATCTCGCCGCTCAGCGGCTGGCCGGATACGGAAGGCTCATGAAGTTCGACGTTTACGACCCTCAAAACGGCCCGTTCTACGACGAGACATTTGCAGCCACGGGCGTGCCGCGCCCTGGCTTCGAGCCGCTCGTGAACGGGATCAATGCGCTCGAGAACGGGTCGCTCTTGATGCGCCAAGCGGCGGCCGAACGCGCGCTGCTCAGCATGGGCATCACCTTTACCCTGTACGGTGACGGGGGCAGTTCCGAGCGCATCTTTCCGTTCGACGTCATTCCGCGCGTGGTCGGAGCCAAAGAGTGGGAGCGCATCGATCGCGGACTGCGCCAGCGCATCGAGGCGCTCAACTTGTTTCTCTGTGACGTGTACGGCGAGCAGAAGATCTTGAAGGACAAGATCGTGCCGGAGGAGCTGGTCAAAACCTGCCCTGATTTTCGGCCGCAATGCATTGGGATGAAGCCG
Organism: Polyangiaceae bacterium; assembly: GCA_035634635.1. GTDB lineage: Bacteria > Myxococcota_A > Polyangia > Polyangiales > Polyangiaceae > PMG-095. The sequence continues at coordinate 44,294 of DASQCO010000003.1, read as the reverse complement.
CCGCGCGGCATCTGGTGCCACATCGTGGGTACCGATCTGGTGCGGGACAAGAACGGCGAATTCTACGTGCTCGAAGACAACCTGCGCTGCCCGTCTGGGGTCAGCTACGTGCTCGAGAACCGCGCCATTTTGAAGCGCACTTTCCCGCGTGTGCTCGAGCAGATGTCGATTCGGCCGGTGGACGACTATCCGCTGCGCTTGCTGGAGACATTGCGCTATTTGGCGTCGGATCGGCGTGACGATCCGCAGGTGGTCGTTCTCACGCCCGGTCGCTACAATAGCGCCTACTACGAGCACGCATTTTTGGCGCAGCAGATGGGCGTCGAGCTGGTCGAACCGCAAGACTTGGTCGTGCGCGAGGGCTACGTCCAGATGCGCACCACCGAGGGCTTCAAGCGCGTGGACGTGATCTATCGTCGCGTCGGTGACGATTTCTTGGATCCCATGGTCTTCCGCCCCGAATCACTGCTGGGCATCCCGGGAGTGATGGAAGTGTACTTGAACGGTCGCGTGGCCTTGGCCAACGCGCCTGGCACCGGTGTCGCGGACGACAAGGCGATCTACCGGTACGTCGAGCGCATCATCAAGTATTACCTGGACGAAGACGCGATCATCCCCAACGTGCCCACCTACGTATGCAGCGACGAAAAGGACCGCAGCTACGTGCTCGAGCACTTGCCCGAGCTGGTCGTCAAGGCGACCGACGGCGCCGGAGGCTACGGCATGTTGATTGGCCCCCATTCCACACCCGAGGAGCAGGTGGACTTCGCCGGGCGCATCAACAAAAATCCGCGCGGCTACATCGCGCAACCCACGTTATCGCTCTCGCGTGTGCCGACGATCATCGGCGATCGCTTCGAGAGCCGCCACGTCGATTTGCGCCCCTACGTGCTGTATGGCGAGGACATCTACGTCCAGCCGGGCGGTCTGACGCGCGTGGCGCTCAAGAAAGGCTCTCTGGTCGTGAACTCTTCCCAGGGCGGTGGAAGCAAAGACACTTGGGTGCTGTCCAATGACAGCTCTAGCCAGTCTCAATCGCAATCTCAGTCCTGAACCTTCGCCGCATTCTCCATCGACACCCCTCGCAATCCCGATCTCGAACTAAACAAGACAAACGATGCTGAGCCGAGTCGCTGATGCCATCTACTGGTCGAGTCGCTACGTCGAACGCGCGGAGAATGTCGCGCGTTTCATCGACGTGAACATGAACCTCCTGCTCGACTCCCCGATCGAGCAGAAGAGCGGCTGGGATAGCCTAGTCATGATCACCGGTGACCATGATCTGTTCGCCAAGCGGTTTGGTAAGGCCACGCCGCAAGTGGTGACGCAGTTCCTCACCTTCGATCGCGAGTACCCGAACTCGATCGCCTCCAGCGTGGCGGCAGCGCGCGAGAATGCGCGCACGGTGCGCGACATCATCTCGCGCGAAATGTGGCAGGAGCTGAACGAGTTTTACCTGATGGTGAACCAGGCAGCGCGCCCCGACGTCAACCCGGAAGATTTGAACGACTTCTACGGTCGCGTGAAGCGGGCCGGGATCTACTTCGAGGGCGTGACCGATGCCACGCTCTCGCGCGGTGAAGCCTGGCACTTTGCCCGACTGGGTCGGATGTTGGAGCGCGCCGACAAAACCTCGCGCATCCTCGACGTGAAGTATTTCCTGCTTTTGCCGGCGGGTAGCGGCGTCGGTACCACGGTCGATCAGCTCGGCTGGACGGCGTTGCTCAACTCAGCCAGCGCGCTGCAGATGTACCGTCAACTGTTTCACGTGACCTCGCCGGCGAACGTGACCAGCTTCTTGCTCTTGAATCAGAGTTTCCCGCGCGCGATCTCGTATTGCATTCGTGAGGCGCAGGAGAGCCTGCACGCCGTGATGCGCTCGCCGATTGGCACGTATCGCTGCGAAGCGGAGCGCTTGCTCGGGCAACTGCGAGCGCGGTTGGACTACGCGACCATCGAAGAGGTCATGGCGGAAGGGCTACATGAATACGTCGACGGTTTGCAGGGGGCGATCAATGACATTGGGACTGCAATCCACAAGCAATTTTTCGAGGTCTGAGTAGCCGTGGCCATCCGAATCGCGCTTCATCACAAAACTAGCTACGACTACGATCGCCCGGTGTCGCTCGGACCGCAGGTGATCCGCCTGCGGCCCGCTCCGCACAACCGCACGCCAGTTCACAGCTATTCGCTGGATATCCAGCCTCCCGGGCACTTCCTGAATTGGCAGCAAGATCCGCAGGGGAACTATCTGGCGCGCGTGGTCTTCCCGGAAAAGACCAAGCACTTCAGCGTGACGGTCGATATCGTCGCGGATCTCGAGTCGTACAATCCGTTCGACTTCTTCCTGGAGCCCAGCGCGGAGAAGTTCCCGTTCTCGTACGAGAAGATCCTCGATCACGAGCTCCAGCCATACTTCGCCAAGGTTCCGGCGGGGCCGCAGTTCGAGCAGTTGATGGCGAGCATCGACCGCAGGGAGCGGCGCACGGTCGACTTTTTGATAGACGTGAATCGCGCGGTTTACGACGCAGTCAAATACGTGATCCGGCTCGAGCCTGGGGTTCAGACTCCGGAAGAGACGCTGGAGCTCGGCAAAGGGTCGTGTCGTGATTCGAGCTGGCTGTTGGTGCGAGTCCTGCGCGAGCTCGGCATCGCCGCGCGTTTCGTGTCTGGCTACTTGATTCAGCTCGTCGCTGACGAGAAACCGGTGGTCGGTCCCGCTGGGCCGTCCGCGGACTTCACGGATCTGCACGCCTGGTGCGAAGCGTACGTACCGGGGGCAGGCTGGATCGGCCTCGATCCGACTTCTGGATTGCTGACCGCGGAGGGCCACATTCCGCTGGCTGTGAGCCCCGATCCGCTCTCCGCAGCGCCGATCGAAGGCGGGGTCGACAAGGCCGAGACCGAGTTCGATTTCAAGATGTCGGTCGACCGCGTGATCGACGTCCCGCGCGTCACGAAGCCGTACAGCGAGGAACAGTGGCAAGCGATCGTCGAGCTGGGTGACGAGGTCGACCTACAGCTCGCCGCGCAAGATGTTCGCCTGACCATGGGTGGCGAGCCCACTTTCGTGAGCTCGCTCGAGCCCGACGCACCCGAGTGGAACGTGGCCGCGCTCGGCGGTCAGAAGTTGCCCATTGCCGATCGCCTACTGCGCCGATTGCAGGCGTTGTGGGAGCCGGGTTCGATGTTGCACCACGGCCAGGGCAAGTGGTACCCCGGTGAACAGCTGCCGCGCTGGGCGTTGAGCTGCTTCTTTCGCAAGGATGGCATCGCCGTTTGGGAAGATCCGAAGCTTTTCGCGCAAGAGTCGGCGCCCCCTGGGCACGGCATCGAGCAGGCAGAGCGCTTCGTGAAGCGGCTGATCGAGGTGCTCGATCTGAAGCAACACGGCCTGATGCCGGCCTACGAAGACTCGTTCTACTACTTGTGGCGCGAACGGCGCTTGCCGGGCAACGTGGATCCGCTCAAGAGCAACCTGGCCGATCCGATCGAACGCGCGCGCCTGGCACGGGTTTTTCGACAAAACTTGGGCAGCATCGTCGGTTACGTGCTGCCGCTCGCGTATTGGAATGGTTGGGTGTCCGGCGATTGGTTTTTGCGCGACGAGCACTTGTTCTTGTTGCCGGGTGACTCGGCAATGGGCCTGCGCTTGCCGCTCGATTCCGTCCCCTGGATGGCGCCGGGCGATTCCGATGCAGAACCGGAGCGCGATCCGTTTGCTGAGCGCCCCGCGTTGCCCGCGGCGTTTCGCTTTCCACCGCCGTCCACCCCAGTGGCACGGCCCACGGTGCGACGCCCGCAGCGGCCCGGTTTCCCGAACGAGCCTTTCACCAACGCCGACCCGCATTTGAAGCCATTGCCGCAAGAGTCGGCTACGGGCATCACGCGGACTGCGCTGTGCGTCGAGCCCCGAGGCGGGATCCTGCACGTGTTCATGCCGCCGATCCCGATGCTCGAGCATTACCTCGAACTCATTGCCGCGATCGAGCACACCGCGCGGGATCTGGGCTGCCCGATTCAAATCGAAGGCTATGAGCCACCAACCGATCCACGCATTGGCGTTTTCCGGCTCACGCCGGATCCGGGCGTTATCGAAGTCAATGTGCCGCCGGTCAAGAATTGGAAGGAGCTGGTCGCGCAAACCGAGAGCCTGTACGGCGCGGCGCGTGAAGAACACTTGGTCGCCGAGAAGTTCGAGCTCGACGGCGCGCACATCGGCTCTGGGGGCGGTAATCACATGGTGCTCGGCGGCGCTACGGCCGCTGACAGCCCGTTCTTGCGCAGGCCGGATCTGCTCGCCAGCTTGGTTGCGTATTGGAACAATCACCCCTCTCTGTCCTATCTCTTCTCGGGGCGGTTCATCGGGCCCACCTCGCAAGCTCCGCGTGTCGATGAAGCCCGGAATGACTCGGTTTACGAGCTCGAGGTTGCGTTCCGCGAGCTGCCAGAAGTGGGTGGCTACACGCCGCCCTGGCTCGTCGATCGCATTTTCCGCCACCTGCTGACGGACGTCACTGGCAATACGCATCGCTCGGAGTTCTGCATCGACAAGATGTATTCGCCGGACGGTTCGACGGGACGCCTCGGGCTGCTCGAGCTGCGCGCGTTCGAGATGCCACCTCACTACCGCATGTCGAGCGTGCAGCAGTTGCTGCTGCGTTCGCTGCTGTCGGCGTTCTGGGAACGTCCGTATCGCGCGCCGCTCGTGAAGTGGGGCACGCTGCTTCACGATCGCTTTCTCTTGCCGCACTTCGTGCGCCAAGACTTCGGCGATGTGATGAGTGACTTGCGCGAGCGCGGCTATGAATTCGACGACGAATGGTTCCGCCCGCACTACGAGTTCCGCTTTCCGTTCTACGGGCGCGTGGCCAAGGAAGCGATCTCGATGGAGATCCGTGGTGCGCTCGAACCCTGGAACGTGCTCGGTGAAGAGAGCGGCGCGGGCGGTCAGGCTCGCTACGTCGATTCTTCGCTGGAACGCTTGCAGGTGCGCGCCCTCGGTCTCACCGAGGGACGTCACCTGATCACGGTGAACGGTTATCCATTGCCGCTCCAGCCGACCGGCGTGTCTGGGGAAGGGGTGTGTGGTGTGCGCTACCGCGCCTGGCAGCCGCCGTCGTGTTTGCACCCGACCATCGGTATCCACGGGCCGCTACACATCGATATCTACGACAGCTGGAATCAACGCGCGATCGCGGGCTGCACGTATCATGTCGTGCACCCGGGAGGGCGCGCCAACGAGGTGCGGCCGGTCAATGCTCCTGCCGCCGAGAGCCGGCGAATTGCCCGTTTCGACCACTTCGGTCACGTCCCCGGCCGTTTCGCAGTGAGACAGCCCAGGCTCGATCCGCACTTTCCATTCACTCTCGATTTGCGCCGCATGCCGTGACGGGCGTGACATCTGGGGTGGGTCTCGCGTATGACACGGCGTGGTGGCTCTCGATTCTTGGCCGTACCTCGGCTCGCCCAATGCACTCGAGCGACACGTGACTGCGTTTGACGAATTTCGTGACGCGGGCGGCGCGTTGCGCGCTCACCAAAGCTTGCTGGAGCGCTTCTTGGCGGAGCGCTCACCCGCCGAGCTCGACCAGCTACAGAAGTCGGTTCGTTGGCGCATCACCGAACAGGAGGTGACGTTCAACATTCTAGGCGTCCCTGAGGGGACGAACCGACCTTGGCATCTGGACGTGCTGCCCTACCTGGTGGAGCGGAACGAGTGGCTTGCGCTGTGTCGCGGCCTCCGCCAACGCGCGCGCCTGTTGAACGAGATCATCGCGGATTGCTACGGTCCCCAGCGCCTCGTGCGTGAGGGGCTGCTGCCCGCCGAACTCGTGCTCGGTCACCCGGATTTCTTGCGCCCTTGCCACGGCTGGGAACCACTCGGGCGTCACCGCCTGCACTTGTATGCAGTGGATCTGGGCCGGGACGCGAACGGCAAATTCACGGTCTACTCGGATCGCACGCAAGCGCCCACGGGCGCGGGCTATGCGCTCGAGAATCGACTGGTGATGGGCCGCACGCTGCCCGATCTCTTCCGCGACTACCGCGTCGAGCGCATCGCTAGCTTCTTCGCAAAGATGCGGCGCACGGTGGAGAGCCTCGCGCCCAAAACGAACGGCGGCCAACCGCGTGTCTTGTTGCTCTCCGCCGGCGCTCGTGACGAAAGCTCGTTCGAGCACGCGTATCTCGCGCGCTACCTCGGCTACGAGCTTGTCGAAGGCCGAGATCTGACCGTCCGCGACAACGTTGTCTACCTGAAAACGCTGTCTGGCCTCAGGCGCGTGGACGTGCTGCTGCGACGCGTCGGTGACGCGTGGTGTGATGCTTTGGCTTTGCGCGGTGGGTCGATGCAAGGCATCGCCGGTCTGGTCTCGGCGGCGCGCGCCGGCAATGTCGGGCTGGCGAACCCACTCGGCTCGGTGATCACCGAAATGCCGGCACTCAAGGCCTACCTGCCTGCCTTGGCTCGGGCCGTCTTGGGTGAAGAGTTGATGGTCGAATCCGTGCCGACCTTCTGGTGCGGTGACTCGGCATCGCTATCGCTGGTGCTCGGCTCGCTCAATGACATGGTGGTCAAGCCCGCGTTCGGCGATCGCCGCGGTGACCCGTTCGTGCCCGCGCAAATGGATGAGAAAGCGCGCGCGGCGCTGATCGAGCGGCTCAAGGCGCACCCCAATGATTTCGTGGCCGAGCGCTGGACGGGCTTGTCGACGGTGCCCGTTTGGGGATCGGGCGCCGTGGTTCAAGGTGGCCTCGCGTGGCGCGCCTTCCTGTGCCGCGATGAGGACGACTACGACGTGATGCCGGGCGGCCTCGCGCGTATCAACGAATCGCCTGATGGCTTGTTTTTGGCGATTCGCAGCAATGCGGTGAGCAAGGACGTCTGGGTGCCATCGGCTGCAGGCAGCGCCGAACCAATGTTGCCATCGATGCCGGTGCGCCGCGTCGATCTGAAGCGTGGTGGTCTGGATCTGCCGAGCCGCTTGCTCGACGACATTTATTGGCTGGGGCGTTACGTGGAGCGCTGTGATTGCACGGCGCGTCTCGTGCGCGCAGGCATCGAGCGCGCGACGCTGGAAGCCGCGCCAGATGCGCCGCTCGCGCTGGGCGCGATCTTGGACGCATTACAGCGTTCGGGGGTCACGCCCAACGCGGTCGATCCCAACACCGATGAAGCGCGTCCCGGCGCGCCGAACACTCCCGCCGAAGCCATCCTCTTGGGCGTCTTGTTCGACGCCGGTTCAACCACCAATCTTCGCGCCATCTTGCGTCGAGTTCACGAGCTCACGTTGGGCGTGCGCAGCCGTCTGTCGCGTGACGCTTGGCACGTGCTGCGCCGGCTTTCGAACTCGATCGAGTCACTGCCGAGTGGCACCCCGGAAAAGCTGGGCAACGCGGTGGATGTGCTGGATCAGATCTTGATCACGCTGGCGGCGGTCAGCGGAACCACACTCGACAACATGGTCAGAAGCCATGCTTGGGCGTTTTTGGACATGGGGCGCAGGGTCGAGCGCGGGGCGCTGTCGTTGGTACAGCTGCAGGCGTTGTTACCTCCTGGAGCATCGCGCGTGCACATGGAGGCGTTGCTCGAGGTCGCCGACAGCTTGCTCACTTATCGCGCGCGCTACCTGAGCACCCTGCAAGTTGCGCCGGTCGTCGATTTGTTGCTGACCGACACCTCGAATCCGCGCTCCGTCGCGTTTCAGGTGGAAGCGCTGATGGACCATTTCAAGCGTTTGCAGATTCACAGCGACGTGACGCGCACCCGAGCCGAGCGCCGCCTGATCTCGCTGCAGAGCACGCTGCTCACCGCGGATATCGAGCAAGCCTGTGCCGGCGACGGATCTGGCCTGCGCCAGCTGCTCGAGGAATCAGCCACGCTGCTCTGGCAGTTTTCCGACGACGTTGGTCACACGTTCTTCTCGCACCTTGCCTCCTCGCGCGCGGTCTCGCCGCCGGTGTGGATCAACGAGGATTTGGAGGCAAAATGAGGATGTTCGCCGTCAGCCACTCGACTCGCTACGAGTACGAGAGCCCGGTGGTGCACGCTCACCACATCGCGCATTTGGCGCCGCGCCCGCTGCAATTTCAGCGCGTCTCGGGCTACTCGCTGGATGTCTCGCCCACGCCGTCCAGTCTGTACGAAGAGCACGACTATTTCGGCAATCGCGCGCACTTCATCGAGATCTTGAGCGAGCACGAAGCCCTGGTCGTCACTGCGAAGACGTACATCGGTCTTCGCGAACGCGACGCACCCGAAGGGCTCGCGGCAAAGGTGACGTGGGAAGAGGCGGCGGAGCGCCTAGTCGCCGATCGCGGACTGGTGGAGGTCAGCGAGTATCGCTTCGACTCACCGCTGGTTCGCGCACACTCGCTGCTCGCGGCGTATGCCGCAAGCTCGTTCACTGCCAAGCGTCCGCTGGTCGAAGCGGTGCAGGCCTTCAATCGGCAAATCTTCGAGGAATTTACGTACGATCCGCGCGCTACCGACCTGAGCACGCCGCTCGCGCAGGTGCTGCGTGACAAGCGCGGCGTATGCCAAGACTTCGCGCACGTCGCTGTCGGTGCGCTGCGCTCGCTCGGACTCGCTGCGCGCTACGTCTCGGGCTACCTAGAAACCGATCCACCGGTTGGGCGTCCGCGGCTCGTCGGAGCTGATGCCTCGCACGCCTGGGCCTCGGTGTACATCCCTGGCTTTGGTTGGTTCGATTTCGATCCAACCAACGCGGTGATCCCCGGCACTCGTCATGTGACCGTCGGCTGGGGGCGTGATTTCAGCGACGTGAGCCCGCTCAAAGGCGTGGTGCTCGGCGGAGGCGCCCACAGCATCGAAGTCGCCGTGGACGTGCAGGCGCTCGGCTGAACGAAGATCACTTCAGCTTCACGAACTTGGACAGCAGGCGGATGTACGCCACCTGATAGCCGTCGCTGTTCTCGGTGACGGACCACGAGTTGAGCGGCCAACTGGTGTTGAAGTCCTTGTACGACTTTTGCGCCGGTTGTCCGAGCGGCGGAGAAAGCGGCTCGGAATCGCAGCGCAGACCCGAACAGCCGCTCGGGCAGCAACCATCCACCGCGTAGCTCGGATTGGGGCCACCAGTCAAAAAGCCCGGCGCAGGGCCGTACTTGGAGACGCCGACCTTCTCCCACGACGCACTGCCGTGTGAGAACCAAGTGTGGAAGAACGTGGTGACGCCGGTGGTCGCGCCGTAGTCGAACATGTTCGACAGGTACACGAACCCGAGCGGGTTCACGCCGTGGAGGTAGTGAATGTAGCGCTCGGCTGCACGGCGTGAGTCGAGCGCTTTGCTCGAATCCACGTTGAAGGTCAGCATGTCGTAAAACATCGAACCTTGGTTCGACTTCGTGCTGTTGCTGCCCCACGTGTAGTCCTTCATGTACGCGAGGTACGGGTCGATGTTTCCCGCGTGTGCCTTGAAGTTGGCGTCGCTGTTCATGCCTGCGCCGTAGCTCTTCAAGATCGCGCTCTTCACGCTGTCGGTCGCGCCGTCGAGCGAGGTGTAATAGAGGAGCGCGAGCTGAGTCGCGGGTTCCCAAGGAGCGGCGTAATTGCCGTTGGCAAGTAGATGCGCCTTTGGGTAGTTGGCGTCGAAGAAACTGCGATACTGAGCGTCTTTCGTGAGCTGATACAGGTAAGCGGACGCTTCCAGCTTCATCATCGAGCGCCCGTAGTCGTCCGTTTCTTGTTGGCCTGCGCCGAGACCGGCACTGCCGGAAGCCGAATCATTGTTCTTGAAGACGACGCTGGGGTTGGCATCCGCCCATTTCCAGGCGTTGAGTGCGCGGCTCTGCAGGTCGCTCGTGTAGCTGTCGAGCTCCGCCTTGCCGAGTGAGCCGAGAACGCTCGCCCCGAGCGCGTAGGCACCGGCTGTGCTCAGAGTCGCAGATGTACTCGCGGGACCATAGTAGCTCGGATCCTTCGCCGCCGAGGGCGGGCTCCCGCTCGCTTCACCGACAATGCTCAGCACAGAGCCGTCGCTGCTTTGCAAGCGCGTGAGGTAGTCGAGACCCCACTTAGCTTCATCCAGCACATCGGGAATGCCATTGCCGGACTCGGGGATACCGTAATCATCGCCCCAGACCGCCTTGTTCTCCAAGTATGCGTGCAGCAGCGAGATCACGTAGCTCGCGGTCCAGTTGGTGTATTTGTTGTAGTCACCCGCGTCGTACCAGCCACCCCAGACGTCCTTTGCGCTGCTCGCGTCGTCCTTGCTGGCGAAGGCGCGGCACTCGTGATCTTGCCCCGGGCCGACGTGAGACGCCGTATCCGCCCACTGCATTCCGGCCCATTTCGCGTCCTTCGCTTGGCCGAGTCGCTGGTAGAAGAAGGTGCGCACTGCTTGCTTCAAGACGTCGCGGTACACCGCTTCGGAAATTACGAACAGGTCTGAGCGAACGCCCTTGTCGCTGTCGAGCACGTAATAGGTGCCTGGCTGGTTGACCTGAGAGAAATCGAACCACCACGCCTTGTCGCCGGAACTGTCGTCCGTTGCGCCTCCGTTCCAGGGGCTCAACGCGCCGCTCATCACGGCCTTCCCGCTCTGCGCGTCGATCAACGAATAGTTCGCGCCGGGAGCGAACGCTTGGTCTTTGTCGAAACCGGCCTGTGGGTCGCGGACGACCGCGATCTTCTCCGAGTCCGGCAAGTAGCCAAACTGGTCGACGACGATGAAGTGGCTCAGTGCAGCTTGCGGTGGGTTGATTGTGCCCGTTCCTGCGCTGCCATTCGTCATCGCGCCAGCGGTCCCCGCGCTAGCGATCGGAATCGTGTCGGCCCCAGCGGTAGCGTTTGCCGCGCCTCCGACGCTGTTTACCGAGCCGCCTGCGGCATTGGCTCCCTCAGGGGTATCGGCGCCAGGTGCCTTGTTCGCTTGAGCGGAATGGCACGCTTCTGTTGCCGAACTTAAGCCGAGGAGGAAAAGGACTGAAGAGTGACGGATGGCGTTTCGGAGCATCGTTCAGGGGCGGAGCTGGATGGCGTTTCAGTTCGAGAAAAATCTTGCCTTCCTAAGGTGACGCTTTTGCGCCAGCTCGTCTCGCGAAAAATCGCCACAGTGATTGGAAAATGGGCTTACAGACCGGGCCAGAATCGCGCCTCGTAGTATAAGTTCCGCATCATGGTGGCTCGCAGAATCTCGATCGCGGAAGCAATGGATAGTAGCGGCGTGGCGTTCGGCACGAGCGGTGCGCGCGGCCTCGTCACCGCCATGACGGACGAGGTTTGCTACACCTACACGCGCGGCTTCCTCCAGTATCTCGAACGCGAGGGGGAGATCCAACGCGGTGGGCGCGTTGCGGTCGCGGGTGACCTTCGTTCGAGCACGCCGCGGATCATGCGTGCCATCATCAAAGCGATCGCGGATCATGGCAGCGTGCCGGTGAGCGGCGGCCGCGTCCCCACGCCGGCCGTTGCGCTCTATGGCTTCGCGCAGAAGATCCCTTCGATCATGGTCACCGGCAGTCACATTCCGGACGACCGCAACGGCATCAAGTTCTATCGCCCCAAGAGCGAGCTACTCAAGCGTGACGAGCCGGGCATGAAGGAGCAGGTCGTCGAGCTCCCGCCTGATTTCGACGCCAAGGGCGCAACCCTACCGAGCGCCCAACGCGTCGAACCCAGCGTTTTGCCCGAGATCGAGCGGCGCTACGTGCAACGCTATTTCGATGCATTCGGGGAAGGTGCGCTGCGCGGTGCGCGAATCGGTTTGTTCGAGCATTCCGCGGTGGGTCGAGATCTGTTCTTCGAGGTGCTGACCGGCCTCGGTGCGGAGGTGACGCGCCTCGGACGCTCGGAGGCGTTCATTCCCGTCGACACCGAAGCGATTCGACCGGAAGACGTCGCGTCCGCCGCACGCTGGGCGACCGAACACCAGTTCGACACGATCGTTTCGACGGACGGCGACAGCGATCGGCCGCTCGTGAGCGACGAGCACGGCAAGTGGTTGCGCGGCGACGTCGCAGGCATCCTCACTGCGAAGTTTCTGAACGCAACATTCGTGGCAACCCCCGTGAGTTGCAACACCGCCGTCGAGAAGAGCGGCGCGTTCCGACGCGTCGTGCGCACGCGCATCGGCTCTCCATACGTCATCGAAGCGATGAACGGCGCGCTCGGTAGCGGTGAACGAGTCGTTGGCTACGAGGCGAACGGCGGCTTCCTCACCGCCACTGACTTCAAGCTTGCCGGGCCGCTGCTCGCGCTGCCCACTCGCGACGCGTTTTTGGTGCCGCTCGCCGTGCTGCTCAGCGCTCGCGCGCAGCGCGGCAGCATTTCGCGCCTACTTTCGAGCTTGCCGCAGCGCTTTACGGCGAGCGACCGCCTGGAAGATTTCCCAACCGCCCTGTCCAAAGAGCGGCTCGGCGCGTTGGCGCAAGGCGGCCCTGAAGCGCTCGCCGCAGCCTTTCCAGCCTTCGGCGCCGTCGCTGACGTATCCACGGTGGACGGCTTGCGAGTCACCTTCGCGTCCGACGAAGTCGTGCATCTGCGCGCGTCGGGCAACGCTCCGGAATTGCGCTGCTACACCGAGGCCGGCAGCGAGCCGCGCGCTCTCGAGCTGAACGAAGAAGCCCTAACCGTCCTCCGCGGCTGGCGCTGAACTCACGGCAACGTCTTGTCCTTTCCGTGATTTTTTGATGGTCACCCTTCGTCCCACAGCCGTCGTAGCCTTCGGCGTCGCGGACGAGGGAGAGGGGAAAACCGCCGAGCCGCAGAGGCCGCAGAGATCTGAGAGAGAGGAGAATGGGGTTTCTTACTTTGCGTGTGTTACGTCGTGAACAACGAACAGCTTCGACGAAGTTCGCGAGACCCAGAATCTCCTCTGATCTCTGCGATCTCTGCGGCTCGGCGGTTCAATCCTCAGGGAGTCGCTCAGGGCGCTGTCACCACGCGGGGCGGCCGAAGCGGGTGACGAAGGCGCGGTGGGCGTCGAGGGCTGGATCGTCGGTGGTGGCGAGCACTTGCGGGCGATGTCCGGTTTGAAATTCGAGCACGGTGATGGTGCGCTCGCTGGCGACGAAGCGCGCACGCCAATCTTTGACCGCGACCACGTAGCCCGAGCCATCCTTGCGGATGCGACGAAATGCCTGCGGTTCCGGCCCGAGTCGCAGCACGGTCACGAAGCGTTCGGCAAGCTCGAGTGAGAAGCCCGAACTCAGGAAGTTGAGCTGTTCGGTCGCGAGCGGTGAAAATTCGACCGCGTAGTCTGGCTGTGGATCGCTGGGTGCTTCGAGCCAGCCGCTGCTCGCGTCGGGCACACTGTCCGTGTACGCAATGTACGGCTTCAAATCGAGCACAGGTGAGCCGTCTAAGATGTCCAGGTTTTGGACGGATAAAGTCAGTCCCTCGACCTTGCGCAGTTCGACCACACTCATGCCGATTGGATTCGGACGATAGGGCGAACGGGTCGCGAACACTCCACGCCTGAGGCCGCTCCGAGGTGGGGAAACCTTGGGCTTCCAGGTGGTGTTGAGGTGGAACCAGAACAACACCCAAATGAAATTGAAGCCCTGGATGTCCTCCAGGGCTTGCTCCAAATTCCGACCCGGAAATAGCTCAATCGTGCCTTGGACTCCGCGCGCCAACACTGGCTGCCGCGGCGCATCGACGCGCTCTTTGAATGGTGAATGGACGACGCCGATCGGGCGGAGATTGAGTGATTCGGTCACGGTGTTGAAAAGGACGCGCGGCGCCTGCGGCGCGCGGTGAAGGACTCGCGTTGGCGCACGCGCGGACGGTGGCGCTGGGCCGCCCGCGCTGAAGCTGAGAGAAAGCACGCGCCTGTCCGGTCAGTTCTTGTGGGCCCAGCTTCATTCGAGGATCGTGATCTGAGCTTCCAAGACTTACCGCTCGTTTTGGTTCCGGGCATGCGACTGAAGTCCTTCGCGTAGCCTGGGAGGCTCAGAGAGTCGCCAGTACTTCCGCCGCGTGACCTTCAGGCTTCACTTCAGCGAACACGCGCGCGACTTTTCCGTCGCGGATCACGAACGTGGTGCGGTGAATGCCCTCGCTGCCGTTCTTTTTCGGACCCCACACGCCGAACTCGCTGGCCACCGCATGCCCGGGGTCGGAGAGCAGTGGGAAATTGAGCGCATATTTATCGCGGAAGGCTTGATGGCTAGCCACGTCGTCGGGGCTGATCCCGAACACATGCGCTTTGTTTTGGAATTCCGCGCGTGCGTCTCGGAACTCTTTGCACTCGATGGTGCAGCCCGGTGTGTCGTCTTTGGGATAGAAGAAGAGCACCAGGGGTTTGTCCTGCAGCGCTGAAAGGCTCACGGTGGCGCCTTGGTCGGTCTGCAAGCTGAAATTCGGGGCGCTATCGCCTTCGCTCAAGATGGGCATGGTCCAGGGCTCCTTTCGGGGACGCCGACTGTACGGGGTCTTGTCCCGGAATCCCAACGGGTTTGAGCGGGGCGGGGGAGCTGAGCGTGATTTTTGACAGCTCGTCCCTTGTCAGCCGCGAGCGTGATGGACAAGTTCCTTTCGTTCCCGGCAGAAAGCACAGTTCACCGCAGTTTGGCTCCTTTCAGTCAACTGCTGGTGGTGCGGTCGCGCTCGGGGCCAGGTTGTCGTCCGTTTTCAAGGAGGATTGATCATGCTCGTCCGTTTCAATGATCGCAGTGGTTTTCCGACATTCCGCGCAGCTCGCGGGTTGCCCGTGTCGTCGCTCCGCCGTGAGCTCGATCGGCTTTTCGGTGACTTGGAGCGCGCGCCTTCGTTCTCGGCGTTGAACACGCCCGGGGTCACCTTTTCCGATACCGGTGAGGCGTTGACGCTCCGTGCCGAGTTGCCTGGGCTGAGTGAAAAAGACATCGACATCAGCGTGACGGCGAATGCCCTGACCGTGAAGGCCGAACGCAAAGTCGAGGCTCCCGAAGGCTACGCGGTGCATCGCCGCGAGCGTCAGAGTTTCTCGTTTACGCAGAGCTACGAGCTGCCCGCGCGAGTCGATCCGGAGAAAGTCCAAGCCTCGCTCAAGCAAGGCGTGCTCACGCTCACCTTGCCCAAGGCCGCAGAAGCGCGACCCTTGCGAGTCGCCGTTTCTGCCACCGCCTGAACCACTGTTTTCATCGAGAAGGAGAAGGGATCATGCCGAGCCAAAGCCAAGAGAAAACCCGCCCCGCGCGCGAAGTGACACCGACCGTCGACATCTTCGAAAATGACGCAGAGCTACTCGTCGTTGCCGACGTTCCGGGCCTCGATCCGAACGATATCGGCGTGCACGTCGACCTGCCCGAGTTTCGCATCGAGGCCAAAGTGCAGGGCACCGCCGAAAAGCCCGTAGTCTATACACGCAGCTTCCGGATCGATGAGCGCATCGATCCAGAGCGGGTGAAGGCAGAGTACAACAACGGTGTGCTCCGGGTGCACCTGGCGAAGAGCGCCGCATTTCGCCCGCGTCGGATCGAAGTCCAGAGCTCCTGACTCGCGACCGTCGATGGTGACGACGCGCTGAGTTTCGAGGGCGTGGCGATTCGGAGTCGGGGTCGCACTGGGCTTTTTCACGAGCCTGAACGTGCGGCCCTGCTTCCAAAGTCGCGCGAGTCGAGGCACTCTGCTGGCGATGTCCGTTCACCCCTTGGCTGGAAAGCCAGCGCCCGCAGATATTCTCATCGACCCAGAAAAGCTCGTTGCCGCGTACTACTCCATACGCCCCAGCGTTGATAACCCGGAGCAGTTAGTGAGCTTCGGCACGAGCGGCCACCGTGGGTCGGCGGAAGACGGCAGCTTCAACGAAGCCCATATTCTGGCCACGACTCAGGCAATCTGCGAGTACCGCGCGGCTCAGGGCATCAGTGGCCCGTTGTACATGGGGCGCGACACGCACGCGGCTTCTGAACCGGCCGAGCGCAGCGCCCTCGAAGTCCTCGCGGCAAACGGCGTCGAAACCGTTCTCCAAGCTGCCGGTGGTTACACGGCCACCCCGGGGATCTCGCACGCGATCCTGGCTTTCAACGCCAGTCGTCCGGCGCGACTCGCGGATGGCATCGTGATCACGCCTTCGCACAACCCGCCGCGCGACGGCGGCTTCAAATACAATCCGCCTCACGGTGGCCCCGCAGACACGGACGTGACCGGTTGGGTTCAGGATCGCGCGAACGCCTTGTTGCGCGAGAACAACGCTGGCGTGAAGCGTCTGAGCTACGAAGCCGCCAAGCGCGCCAGCACCACGCACGAACGAGATTTTGCTGCTGCTTACGTGGCTGATCTCGAAAACGTGATCGACATCGAGGCGATCCGCGCGGCCAAGCTGCGCTTGGGGGCAGATCCGCTCGGCGGCGCGAGCATCGCGTACTGGTCGCGCATCGCCGAGCGTTTTGGGCTCGACATCAGCGTCGTGAATCCAGCGGTCGACCCGCGCTTTTCTTTCATGACCGTCGATCACGACGGCAAGATCCGCATGGACTGCTCGAGCCCCTACGCGATGGCGAAGCTCGTGGGGCTGAAGGACAAATACGACATCGCGTTCGGCAATGATCCCGACTCGGACCGACACGGCATCGTCACGCCGTCGACCGGGTTGATGAACCCGAATCACTACCTTGCGGTTGCGATTCGCTATCTCTTCACGCATCGGACCGAGTGGTCTCCCAGCGCGGCGGTCGGCAAGACCTTGGTCAGCAGTTCGCTCATCGATCGCGTGGTGAAGGCGATCGGTCGACCGTTGAAAGAGGTGCCCGTCGGTTTCAAGTGGTTCGTCGACGGCTTGGTCGACGGCTCGTTCGGCTTTGGCGGCGAAGAGAGCGCAGGCGCGAGCTTTTTGCGCAAAAATGGCGGCGCATGGACCACCGACAAGGACGGCATCATCCTCAATTTGCTGGCCGCCGAGATCACGGCCGTCACGGGCAAGGATCCGGGGCAGCACTATCAGGAGCTGAGCGCTGAGTTCGGAACCCCGTACTACACGCGCGTCGACCAAGCGGCGACGCCTGCGCAAAAATCGTTGCTGAAGAAGCTATCACCGGAGTCGGTCAGCGCGAGCGAACTCGCGGGCGAGCCGATTCTTCGCAAGCTCACCCGCGCACCCGCGAACGACGCGGCCATCGGCGGCTTGAAGGTGGTGACTGAAAACGGCTGGTTCGCTGCGCGACCGTCGGGCACCGAGAACGTCTACAAGATCTACGCGGAGAGCTTCAAAGGCCCAGCGCATCTCGACCTGATCTTGGACGAGGCCAGAAAGATCGTGAGCGCCGCGCTCGGCGCTTGATCACGATCTCGACGGAACGGGTCAAAAAACCGGCTCAGCAAAAAAAGACGCTGCAGCTGATGCCCGTGCCCGGCTGGGCTCGAACAATCGTCGCTTGGGTTGCCAAGCGACGATTGGCGCGCGTCGGGATCTAGCTAGAGTTCATCGACTCTTGCTGTTTCGGAGGTTTATTTCGATGCGCTCATCCGTCCTGGTCCTCGCTGTTTCATTGCTCGCGCTGCCGGCGACTGCCCAGGCTCACTTCACCTTGATCATGCCGCCTCCGGCTTCGAATTCGACCAATGGTGGTAAAGGGGATCCGCCGTGCGGTCCAACGGACATGCCGTCGAACGTCGTGACGCCAGTGATGGGCGGCAGCAAGTTGACGCTGCAGGTCAACGAGACCGTGTTCCATCCAGGGTTCTACCGTGTCGCGCTGTCGATCAAGTCGCGCTCCGAGTTGCCGCCGGACAACGTGGTCAAAGACTCGAAGGGCATGGTCTTGGCGCCGGACAGCACCGGCACGTCCGCGACCGCCGACTATCAGACCAATCCGGTGTTTCCGGTGCTAGCCGACAATCTTTGGCCGCACACCACTTCCACCAAATCATTCTCGGGCGAAATCACCTTGCCCAACGTGAACTGCGACAAGTGCACGCTGCAGGTGATCGAGTTCATGGCGCAGCACGGCTCCAACGGGCCGAAAGCCGGCTTTTTCTATCACCACTGCGCTGATCTGAAGATCACGGCGGACACCAGTAAACCCATCTTCGACCCGGCCGCTGGCAGCGCAGGCGGAGGTTCGAGTGGCGGCGCGAGCAGCACTGGCGGTGCGGGTGGCACGGGGGCGGCCAGCGGTGGCGCGGCTGGCGCGATCGCTGCGGGCGGCAACGCCACCGGCGGTACAGCTCCGAGCTCGGGCGGAAGCGCGCCGATTGGCACCAGTGGCGGCGGCACGGGTGGCAGCGCCACCGCGGGCGGCGCACCGGCGAGCGTGGGTAGCAGCGCAGGCGCTTCGAACGCGAATAGCGGCGGCGCGCCACCGGTGCACAACCTGGAACGGGAACCCGGGGGCTGCGCTATCAATCAGCACGCGGCTGGCGAGAGGCCCTTGCTCGCGCTGCTCCTCGGATTGCTCGTATTAGGCCGACGACGCAACCGTCGCTGTTGAGTGCTCTTGATCGAGGTCCCAACCTCGAAACTCTTTGAGTTCATCGCATGGCTGATAGCGGCCCCCTTGCTCACGTAGGCGGGCCGCGGCGATTTCGGAGTCATGCGTAAAAAACAGATGCTCCCCGGTCTTCACGAAATCGCCGAAAAGCTCGGCCTTTTCGTCGACCAAGTGCTCGGGGTAGCGGTCGTAGCCCATGGTGATCGGCAAATGCACCCAAGCGCGGCCCGGCACCAGATCGGCGGCGAAGAATAGCCCCGCGTTCTCTCCGCGCACGCGCGCGTGGAGCATGCCGGGGGTGTGTCCGAACGTCTCGCTGAACGTGATGCGATTGCCGAGCAGGCTCGCGACGTCACTCGTGGCGTCGATCAGGTGCAAGCGCCCGGAGCGACGGAGCAGCTCGGGTAGCTCGGGAATGTACGATGCGCGGTCGCGCAGGTGCGGTCGCTCGGCGCGCTCGAACGCGGTTTTGCCGACCACGAACTGGGCGCGCGGAAAGAGCAGCTCCAATGCCGCGCCCGCGCGAAACGGCGCGAGCAAGCCGCCCGCGTGGTCGAAATGCAAATGACTGAGCACGACCACATCAATCTCGCGATCGCTCACGCCGAGCTGCGACAATGACTCGAGCAGCACATGCTCGGTTTCCACCACGCCGTAGCGCTCGCGTAGTTCGGGAGCAAAGAAGGTGCCGATCCCCGTCTCGAACAGCACGCGACGCGAGCCATCTTCCACCAGTAATGCGCGGCAGGCGAGGGCGATGCGGCTCGCTTCGTCCGGTGCGGCCCAGCGGCTCCAAAGCGCACGCGGGGCGTTGCCGAACATCGCGCCACCGTCGAGGCGTTGGCTATTTCCGAGCACGCTACTGGCTTTCAACATGGCTTGGGTTTCAACTTTGACCGATCGCGGAACCGCGTCCCAGCGCGCGCGACCGTGCTAGTGATCGCCACATGGCCGAGACCATTTTCGACAAGATCATACGAGGCGAAATTCCCTGCCACAAGCTGTACGAAGACGAGCGCGTGTTCGCGTTCTTGGACATCGCGCCGCTGAGCTTTGGGCACGCGCTGGTGATCCCCAAAGAAAGCGTCAAGACGCTCGATCTGCTCTCGGACGAGTCGGCGGCGGCGATCGGGCGCGTGCTGCCTCGGCTGTGTCGCGCGCTCAAGCGCATCACCGGCTCGAGCGCGTTCAACGTGCTCGAGAACAACGAGAGCTTGGCGCATCAAGCGGTCCCCCACGTGCATTTTCACATCATCCCGAAGCCGGATGAAAAATCCGGGCTCGGCATTGTTTGGCCTGCCGGCAAGCTCGACCCCGAAAAGGGAGCCGAGCTCGCCGCTCAGATCGTGAAAGAGCTCGCTACTTAGCCGCGCGCGGCGCGGTAGCGCTTGATCAGCGCATTGGTCGAGGAATCGTGAGTTAGCGCGGGCTCGCTCTTGGCTTCGAGCTCGCTTCCGATGCGCTTGGCCAGCACTTTGCCGAGCTCCACGCCCCACTGATCGAACGAATTGATCTGCCAAATCACGCCTTGGACGAACACCTTGTGCTCGTACAGCGCGACTAGCTTGCCGAGCATGCTCGGAGTGAGGCGGTCGCACAGAATGGTGTTGGTCGGGCGATTGCCGGGGAAGGTCTTGTGCGTCGTCAGCTCGGCGGGCACGCCTTCCTTGGCGACCTCCGCGCTGGTTTTGCCGAAGGCGAGCGCCTCGGTCTGCGCGAAGAAATTGGCCATCAGCAGATCGTGGTGCGAGCCAATCGGGTTCAAACTGTGGATGAAGCCGATGAAGTCGCAGGGCACGAGCTTCGTGCCTTGGTGGATCAGTTGGTAGAAGGCGTGCTGCCCATTCGTACCGGGCTGGCCCCAAAGGATTGGGCCGGTCTGATAGTCGACCGTATCACCCTTGAGAGTGACGCGTTTGCCGTTGGACTCCATGTCCAACTGCTGCAGGTACGCGCTGAAACGAGCCAAATATTGGTCGTAGGGCAGGACCGCGAAGGTTTCCGCGCCGTAGAAGTTGTTGTACCAAATCCCGAGTAGGGCCAGCAGCACCGGCATGTTCTGTGCGAACGGCGTGGTACGGAAATGCTCGTCCATGGCGTGGAAGCCCGACAACATCTCGTTGAATGCGTCGCCGCCGATGGCCAGCATCAGCGAAAGGCCGACTGCCGAATCGTAGGAATAGCGACCGCCGACCCAGTCCCAGAAGCCAAACATGTTGGCGGTGTCGATGCCGAACTTGGCCACTTCTTCAGCGTTGGTCGAGACCGCCACGAAGTGCTTCTTGACCGCCGCTGGGTCCTTCAACTTGGCGAGCAGGAAGTCACGCGCGGTCTTGGCGTTGCCGAGTGTCTCGAGCGTCGTGAACGTCTTGGAACAGACGATGAACAGCGTCTCTTCCGGGTCGAGGTCGTGCGTGGCCTCCGCAAAATCCGTCGCGTCGACATTGGACACGAAGCGGAAGGTGAGGTGACGAGCGCTGTAGTGGCGCAGCGCTTCGGTCGCCATGTACGGACCCAAGTCCGAACCGCCAATCCCGATATTGACGACGTTTCTGATGGATTTGCCGGTGTGCCCAAGCCATGCGCCGCTGCGCACGCGCTCGCAGAACTCCGCCATCTTGCTGAGCACCGCGTGCACCTCGGGCACCACGTTCTTGCCGTCGACGACGATTGACGCGCCGGCGGGTGCACGTAGCGCCGTGTGCAACACCGCGCGCCCCTCGGTGGTGTTGATCTTTTCACCGACGAACATGGCGTCGATCTTGGCGCGCAGACCGGAGCGCTCGGCGAGCGTCAAGAGCGCCTTCACCGTCTCGTCCGTGATGCGATTCTTCGAATAGTCGAGATAGATCCCGAGCGCTTCGACATGGAAGCGCTCCGCGCGCGCGGGGTCCTTCGCAAACAGCTCGCGCATCTCGGTTTCGTGACTGGCCTGGTAGTGCGCGAGGAGCGCTTGCCACTCAGGGCTCTGGGTAACTTCAGTAGATTTCGCCATGGCGGCGCGGAGGCTACCATGGGGCGCCGAAGCCCGGGCGTCGCCGCTAACCTTCCAGCCCCACCAAATTCAAATCGGCCACCAAGGGCAGGTGATCGGACGCTTGTTTCGCGAGCTTACTCTTGGGCACGCTGATTCCGCGCGCCTCGAGATCGCCGCGCACGAATACGCCATCGAGCGGTCGCACGGGCAGGTACGCAGGGAAGGTGTTCAGCAGCGAGCCGCAACGGCCGAAGCCGGCGGGCTGCAAGTAGCGCGGCCCGAGCGAGCCCCAAACGTCGTTCAGATCGCCGCCCAAGACCACCGGGGTGCGTTTTTGCAAATGCGCGAACGGGTGTGACGCGAGGAAGCGTTCGAGTTGCAGCCCACGTTCCGAACCAGCCAAGCCCAGGTGCATGTTGACCAAGACCAGACTGCGCTCGTGACCCAGACCGTGGACGTGCGCGCGAGCGGTCAGCGCACCGCGCTTCTTACGCGTGCCGATGGTCAGATCGACGCGGCTGATGTCGGTGAGGGGCCAGCGGCTCAAGATCGCGTTGCCATAGCCACCCATGCGAAAGCGGTGCTCGGGGCCGAACGCGAGGTGCTTGATCTCGAGCGCCTCCGCGAGCGCCGACGGCTGATCGTGAAAACGCGAGCGCGGCATGTCTTCGGCGACCTCTTGGAGCAACGCCACGTCGGGGGCGAGGTGCGTGAGCACTTCGATAATCCGCTCCAGCCGGTAACGACGATCGGCGCCCCCGATACCCTTGTGGATGTTCCAGCTGACGACGCGAAATTGCATGCAATGCTTGTTTTAACGGCTTGGGCCGCCTGACTCTAGCCTCCTTTGCTCGGAAATTCCGAACCGGCCCGCAAGCTTTGCTAAGCTCTTCCGTCGCGTTTCGCCTCGTTCGCTTTTCTCGCCCTTCTCGCCTCCTCGCCACGAACCCGCAGATGACCACCTCGCCGCCGCCCGATCTCCAGGGCAAAACGATCGCCGGTAGATATCTGGTCGAACGCTTGATCGGTCAAGGCGGCATGGGGACGGTGTGGGCGGGGCGCCATGTCAGCCTCGACCAGCTAGTGGCGATCAAATTCGTCCACCCCAAGCTGGCTGGGAGCGCAGAGGCCCTGAGGCGTTTCGACACGGAGGCGAAAGCCGCAGCGCGCATCAAGAGCCGTCACGCTGTCGCGGTCTACGATCATGGTGTCGAGGCGGGGCAGCCTTACATCGTGATGGAGTACCTGGAGGGTGAATCCCTCGAGCAGTCCATCGCCAGGCGCGGCAAATTGCCTCTGCATGAAGTTGCAGAGATCGTACAACAGGCAGCGCGCGCGCTGCACGCGGCGCACGAAGCGGGCATCGTCCATCGCGACCTCAAGCCCGACAACATCTTTCTCGCGCGCGACGGTGAGGCCGGCACGCGGGGCTACTCGGTAAAGCTGCTGGATTTCGGGATCGCCAAGATGGTGCACGAGGAAGCCGCGGGCGGCGCTTCCTCGACGCAAGCGGGAATGGTGCTGGGCACGCCCCACTACATGAGCCCAGAGGCGCTCACAGCCAGCGCGCCCGTCAGCGCGGCGTCCGACATTTGGTCTTTGGGCGCGTGCGCGTTCTCCGCCGTGTGCGGGCGCGTTCCCTTCGAGGGCGAAGCGATCGGCGATGTGGTGCTGAAGGTCTGCGCGGCTCCGCTGCCGGTGCCCTCTCAGATCCAACCGTCGTTACCGAAGGCGTTCGACGCCTGGTTCGAGCGCGCGTGTTCGCGTGATGCCAGGCGCCGCTTCGCGTCGGTCGTGGAACTCGCGGATGCGTTGGTGCGGCTGGACGAGTGGGCGCGCGCGCAGCGCGAACAAGTGCTGTACGAAATTCGCCCCATGGCACCGAGCATCGTCGACACAGGTGAGCTCGAGCCGCGGCCGTCGAGTCGCGGACTGGTGTTGGCTGGCTTGCTCGTGGGGGCTTCGTTGATGTTGGGCGCGTTGGGTTTGTACGTTTTCAAGCGCACTCGCGAGGCCGATGAAGCCGTGCGTCAGGCGACCGCCAGCGCGGCCGCGGTGGTTGAAGCCGAAAATCAACGCAAGCTGCGCGAGGCCGAGAAGCAGTTCTGGGCGCCAGATGCCGGCTCGGCGGCCCAGGATGCCGGTAAGCCACCCGCGGTTCATCGCGCGGTGCCGAAAAAAAAGCGGCCCTGAGCAGTGCGGCGCTCGCTGATCGGCCGTTCGAAAATGGCCACGGGCGAACCGCTTGGGATCTGCTCGCCCGAGTTTCCAGCTGGTGATATAGAACCCGCTCCGCTCCATCAAAGGTACGCAGATGATCGACGATGTATTGAACGAACTGCGGCAGGCAATCGAGAAGTCGAAGGAAGCCCTGCGTCGCGAGACCGCCAAGCTCCGAACCGGCCGCGCGCATCCGTCGATGCTCGACTCGATCCGTGTCGACTACTACGGGCAGACCACGCCGATCGGCCAGATGGCCACGGTCAGCGTGCCCGAGCCGCGCCTGCTCACGGTCAAGCCGTGGGACAAATCCCAAGTCAAGGCCACGGAAAAGGCCCTGCGCGAGTCGGATTTGGGGCTCAATCCGCAGGTCGACGGGGACCTGATTCGCATTCCGATCCCGCCGCTCAGCGAAGAGCGCCGCAAGGACCTGGTGAAGCTCGCCAAGAAGGACGGCGAGGAGTGTAAAGTGAGTGTGCGCAAGGCCCGCCACGAGGCGCTCGACATGCTCGCTGAAGTAAAAGACGACGGCGGCGCCAGTGAGGATGACGTCGAACGCGCCAAAAAGAAGGTCGAAGAGATCATGTCCGAGGCGGGACAGGCCATCGACCACATCATTCAAGCCAAAGAAAAAGAGATTCTGGCCATTTGACCGGTGACAGCCCGGCAAGCTCTCGGACTATGGCGGGAGCCCCCAACTTGACACACTCGGGTGGCCATGAAAGCTTGCGGGTTGCTCTCAACGAGGGTCTGGCCCGCATGGCTAATCGATCAACGATTCAGGGAAGTTATCCGTGCGTGCAGTAGCAGCCGGCGTCACCGACGTAGGTCTGCAGCGCGATCACAACGAGGATAGCTTTGCCATCCTCGAAGATCACACGCTGTACATCGTGGCTGACGGCATGGGTGGTCACCGCGCTGGTGACGTCGCGAGCAAGCTCGCGACCGAAGCCATCGTCGATTTCTTTCGCGCGACGGCGACCGAGGACTTCACTTGGCCCTTCCATTTCGACGCCCGATTGTCGGAAGAGGAGAACCGCCTGCTGACTGGGATCCGAATTGCCAATCGGCAAATCGTGGATCGCAGCGCGCGCTCGCGCGAGTTCCACGGCATGGGCACGACGGTGGTCGGCTGTTTGTTCAGCTCGCGCAAGAAGAAGATGTACATCGGCCACGTCGGCGACAGTCGCGCGTACCGCGTGCGCGCGGGGCAGATCAAGCAGATGACCCGCGATCACTCGCTGGTCAACGACTACCTCTTGGCCATGCCCGAGCTCACCGAAGAGCAACGCAGCGAGCTGCCGAAAAATGTGATCACGCGCGCGCTCGGCATGCAAGAGCACGTTGCCGTCGATCTACAAGCGGACGACGCGCAGGTCGGTGATTCCTACATTCTGTGCTCCGACGGCCTGAGCGGCATGATCGAGGACGACGAGATCCTGGCGCTCGTTCAGTCATCGCCCGAGCTTCCGGATGTGTGTCGTAAGTTGATCGCGTTGGCCAACGAGCACGGCGGTGAGGACAACATCACCGCGGTCGTCGTGCGCATCGATGCCGGCGCTGAAGACGGCCCAAGCCTATCCGACACGATGCCCACCCCGGGCACTACGCGCGGCCCGCAAGGCTCGCTGCCCGACGGCACCGCAGATACGCCGCCTGCAGGCGCGGTGAATCCGAAATCAGCTCCTAAGAGTTAGAAGAAATCAGGGCTCGAAATGAAAAACGCGAACTCATCGAGTTCGCGTTTTTCGTTTGTGTCGCTCGCTCAGCGAGCGCCGAGGATCAAGCGCCTTCGCAGTTCTCGAACACGAACGTGGTGGTTTCGCCGACGCGGCACGCTCTTCCCGGGCCAGTCGGATCGGTGATGTTCGGACACTTGATCGTCGCCCAAATGCTGCCGGGCTTCACGTTGTCTCCGACGACGGTGACGGTGCAATCACCCGCTGGACTCGTGAAGTTGCCCGCGAGCCCGTTGGTGTTGACGCCGACCGTTGCCGTACCGGTCATCTTGTCCATGTTGATCGTGCCGCTGGTTATCGTAAACGTGACGTGATCACTCGGTGTGGTGTGAGTCGTTCCGCTGATCGTGCCGGAGAAGTTGAAGGTCGAGTTGCCCTGCACCGAGCACTTGATCGTCGAGCCGTCCTGACCATTGACCAGGCGATTGCCGGCCATCTGCGTGTTGGGACCTTTGTAGTCGGGAGCTGCAGCGATCACGTATTGATTGCCAGGCACCGGGCAGTTGCCAGCACCCTCTGGCTTCTGAATGCTCAATGTCAGATTGCCTTGCGCAGGCCGAGGTACAGGGTCGCTGCAGCCCAATGCAGCAAGCAAGGGAAGCGCCAAAACCGACCATCGCGGGCAACCGTTCTTCATTGAAAGCATTCCTCCGAGGGCGCCATCATACTCGACAATTCGAGAACGGAGCCCTTTCTGCCAGGCTTCGTTTCGATTGGAAACTTCCCGGCACCCGGAAATAGCGGAACGCCGCCACCGTTCCTCGTATGGGCGGCGTTTTGTATGGCGAATTTGCGGTGCGTTTACGGTTCGAGCCAGCCGCTTCGAAATGCGTAGCGGACGAGATCCGCCCGTGTCCGCAATGCGAGCTTGTCCATCGCGCGAGCGCGGTAGGTCTCGAGCGTGCGCGGGCTCAGCGCGAGCTGCAGGGCGATTTCCTTCATTGCCATGCCTTGGGCGAGCAGGCGCACGACCTCCGCTTCTCGTTCGCTCAAGCTCGCCAGCTGCCCGCCCGAGGCTGAGTTCGAGCGGCCGTTGGAACGCAATAGCTGCCCGGAGATGGACGGGTCCACGTATGTTCCCCCGGCGACGACCGTACGCACGGCTCTGACCAATTCGTCGCACGCGGAGCGCTTCAGGACATAACCGTCAGCGCCAGCGTCGAGCATCATGCGCACGAAACCGCCCGCCTCGTGTACGGACAGCGCGAGTACTGGCAGCTCGGGGCGCAAACGTTTGAGCTGCCGCGTTGCCTCTGCGCCGCTCATCCCGGGCAACGAGACATCCATCAAGACGAGGTGCGGACTCAACCGCTCGGCAAGTTCGATCGCCTCGGCACCGGTGGCGGCTTCGGCGGCGACGTGCAAATCCGGCTGGGCGTTGAGCAGTGCCTTGAGCCCAGCCCGTAGGATTGGGTGATCATCTACCAAGAGCAGATTGAGCGGCACGCTCGCTGGCTCGGCAGTCGCAGGCACATTCGACATCCCTTGGATCTCCGAAATCTGAACTACGCCTACACTAGCTCTGTCAGACAGTCGAAGCGATCGCGCACTTGGGCGTCAGTGATTCTCCGGACATTCGAGGGTGTTGCAATTCGGCCGCTCGAATCAACCCGCTTTTGTCGTCGCGGTCAGGATCTCGAATTTTGCCAAGCGATATCGCATCTGGTCGCGCGTGAGGCCGAGCAGGCTAGCCGCACGGGTTTGGTTGTGCGCCGACATGGCCAATGCCTGGGTCAAAAGATCTCGTTCGAGTTCGGCCAGATCGAGTCCGGTCGGCGGTAGGTGAAAGTTGATCCCCGACGCGCGCGCGTCGAGTTCCGACAGATCAGTGGCCTCGACTTGCCCGGCGCGGTCTTCTCGAGCGAGGCGGTCGACCAGCGCGCACAGCTCCACGACGTTTTCCGGCCAGCTGTGCGATTGCAAACGACTCAGAGCGGCGGCGCTGAAGGCAAGGGGCGCCGTGCCGGTCTTGCGGCTTGCGACTTGTGCAAAGTGACGCGCCAGCTCACACACGTCCGACTCGCGCTCTGCGAGCCTTGGCAATCTGAGCTCATTCGGAAACGCGAGCAGCAACTCCGAACGAAGCCGGCCTTGTCGCACGACTTGTGAGCTGAGCGGCTCCCTCGAAGAAACGATGAGCCTGAGCGGAAGGCTTTTTTCGCGCAGGAGCTGGCCGACCTTCTCCTGAATCCTTGCGGGTGATTCGGGCAACTCGCGAACGTACACGGTCAAGCCGACGGAGGAAGGCGTGGCCGCTCGTTGCCTCGGCGTCATGAGTCGCCGCTCGAGTTCGTAGATCTGGGTCGGGTCATCGAGCTCGAAAAATTCCCCGTCTGGATACGTTTCGAGGTGCAGCGCGCGGGCGCAGTGGCGGCGCCCGCTGCCGGCTTCGCCCAAAATCAGCACGGCTGCCTGCGAGCGATGAGAGAGGCGGTTTAGGCCAATTCGAACTCGGCTCATGGCGGTGCTCGCTCCGACGATTCGATCGTCCTGCGGCGGTGCTGTCGATGACGGCGGGGGGAGCGACTCCAGCGCTTGCGGGTGGAGCAACTGTACGATTTCTTCGAAGAAGTTCGTTACGTACTGAGCGAGGCGATCGCGCCCTTCGGGTTGAGTAACCTCTGCGCGGCACGCAGCTAGAATCTCCTCGCGCTTTTCGGTCATCAGTTCATGAAACATCGGTTTCCTCCTCGGGTCTGAGCCTGGCTCGGAACTTGCGCAGCGTCTGTCCGTGCATCCACCGCGTCTGGAGTCCGGCAGGTCACGGGTACTCGAGCGCCTCAGCGACTTGCAGTCACTCGAGTGAAAGGAGAACGCGTGCCTCGACCGACAGCCTCTCAAATCGTGGTCTCGCTTCGGTTCGCTCAGCTTTGCCTCACTTTTCCCCTGGCGTTTCTCGTCATTTCCCTCGAGGGTACCGGCCATGAGTGAGGCCGATTCGACTCTCCCGTCACCTTCGCAACCGCTCGATGGTGCCGAAGAACTCGAGCGTCGTGCCGAGCCGGTGGATTTGGAACAGCCGCCGAGACTGGCGTTTCCCGTGGTCGGTGTCGGCGCGTCCGCCGGCGGCCTCGAGGCCTTTGGCGACCTGTTCAAGGCGATGCCCGCCGACAGCGGTATCGCTTTCGTGCTCGTTCAGCACCTCGCTCCCGATCGCGAGAGCATGGTGGCCGAGATCCTGCAACGGCACACGGCCATGCCCGTTCGACAGGTCGTCGACGACATGGAGATTGAACCGAACAGCGTGTACGTGATTCGTCCCGGACACACCCTCACGATCAAGCACGGGCGATTGCACCTCGGTGACCGCGTCGAAAGACCCCGTCACAGTCGACCAATCGACGACTTCTTTCGCTCGCTGGCGGAAGAACAACGCGAGCGCGCGATCTGCGTGATCATGTCGGGCATGGGTAGTAACGGTGCTGCCGGCGCTCAGGCGATCAAGGCGGTCGGCGGACTCTGCATCGCCCAAGATCCGGACTCGGCGCAATTTCCCTCGATGCCGCGCCATTTGATCGACGCAGGCTACGCGGATTTCATCTTGCCGCCCGGCGAGATGCCCGAAGCGCTGGTCGCCTACGCGCGTCACCCGTACGCGAGCGAATCGCGCGGCAGCAATCACGAAAACGACGCCTCGCCCCACGAGCTCGAGAACCACCACGCACTGCTCCACCGCGAGCAGCAACAAGTCCGCGAGATCCTCGCGATCGTGCGCACGCGCACGCGTTTCGACTTCAACGGTTACAAAAAGCCTACGGTGTTGCGGCGTATCCAACGTCGCATGGGCCTCAATCGGGTCACGGACCTCGGTCGCTACGCGAAACTGCTCAGGCAGAGCGCCATCGAGGTGAGCGGCTTGGCCGACGACTTGTTGATCCACGTGACCGGATTCTTCCGTGACCCGGACGCGTGGGAAGCGCTACGGCAGCGAGTGATTGTCCCGCTCGTGAGGTCCCGTGAACCGGACGGATCCATTCGTTGCTGGGTGGCCGCTTGTTCGAGCGGAGAAGAAGCCTATTCGCTAGCCATTCTGCTGGTCGAAGAGAGCGAACGCGCCGGCAAGCAACTCAACATCAAGGTCTTCGCCACGGACACCGCGGAGCGAACCTTGAGCAACGCCCGCAACGGTGTCTATCCGGGGGGCATCGAATCGGAAATGCCGCCCGAGCGCCTGCAGCGGTTCTTCGATCGAGAAGACGCGGTGTACCGCGTCCGTCAGGACTTGCGTGAGCGGGTGGTGTTCGCGCCGCAAAACGTGCTGAGCGATCCTCCGTTTTCGCGGCTGGACATCGTGAGCTGTCGCAACCTGTTGATTTACCTCGAACCCGAAGTGCAGCTGCGGGTCTTTTCGCTCGTGCACTTCGGGCTGCGTGACGGCGGGGCGCTATTTTTGGGCAACAGCGAGACGGTTCCGGCGGCTGCCGGAATGTTCGAGCCGATCGACAAGAAGTCACGCATCTACAAGCGCGTCGGCCCCACGCGTCACGGTTCGATCGAGTTCCCGCTGCCGCGCCAGGCCAGCGGTGCGGGTACAGAGCCGCGAGGTCACGCGCCGCTCGCGCCGAGCCTGCCTTTGTCGATCGCGCAACTGACCGCGCGAGCGCTGGTCGCGCTGCATGTGCCGGCAGCGGTGACGGTCGATCGAAACTACCGCGTTGTCTACTATCAGGGAGATACCAACCCTTATCTGAGCCAACCAACCGGCGAACCGACGCAGGACGTGATCGCGCTCTCGAACGAGCAGGTGCGCGGCGCGGTGCGTTCGGCCCTGCAACGCTCGATGGTGTCACTAGCGGTCGAGACCGTGGTTGACGGCTGGATGACGAACGCGGAAGGCCAGCGGCGGCGCGTGGTCATCACCGCTTCGCCGCTCGCGGCCGAAGATCCGCCCAAATTGTTCGTGGTGAGCTTTCAGCAACGCGAAGAGCCTGCGCACGTTCACGCGGCTTCCGAAGCGGAGGGCGCAAACGAGCGCCAATCGAACGAAGAATTGCAGCGGCTCCGCGACGAGTTGCAGAGCGCAATCGAGGAGCTGCAGGCGAGCAACGAGGAGCACAAAGCCGCCGCCGAAGAAGCGATGAGCATGAACGAGGAGCTCCAGAGCAGCAACGAGGAGCTCGAGACCAGCAAGGAGGAAATGCAATCGCTCAACGAAGAGCTTTCCACCGTCAATTCGCAACTACACGCGAAGATGGACGAGCTGCAAAAGACCACCGGCGATTTGCGCAGCTTGCTCGCGAGCACGGACATCGCCGTGATCTTCCTCGACTCGCAGTTCCGCATCCGGCGTTATACGCCGGCAGCCAGAAACCTCATGGACTTGATCGGGTCCGACATCGGCCGGCCGCTGAATGATCTGGCGAAGAAGTTCGTGGATCCCGAGCTGCTCGACGACTCACAAACCGTGCTGGATCGACTCGTGCCCGCCGAGCGCGAAGTGCACAGCAACGATGGCCGCTGGTACTTGCGCCGCGTACTTCCGTACCGAACCGCGGACGATCGCATCGAGGGTGTAGTGATTACCTTCGTGGACATTTCCGATCGCAAGCGAGTCGAAGATCTCGCGCCGCCAGGCGATGAGGCGGCTGCGCTCGATCTCAAGGCGATGAACCGGTTGCACGCTGCGAGCAACGCGCTGTTCGGCGCGCAAAACATGGATCGGGTCCTGCAAGAAATTCTCAATGCCGGATTCGATTTGCTTCACAGCGATTCAGGGACCTTGCATTTGTACGAATCCAAGTCAGCAACACTTCAGTTTGCGGCATCACGCGGCTTGGCCTCTGAGTTCCAGAGCAGGCTCGGAACGATCGACTTGCTCGGTCCGACACTGCCTCACGCGGTCGCCTTGCGCGAACATCGGACCGTCGCGGTCGAAGACATCGAACGAGAACCCATGCTCGTGTCATTCCGCGACGAGTGGCTTTCGTATGGCATTCGCGCCGTTCAGTGCGTGCCGCTGACGGGGCGTGCGAACGACCTACTAGGCGTGCTCACGGTGCATTTTCGCTCCCCCTATCGCATGGATCCGCGCTCGAAGCGCGTGATCGAAATGCTAGCGCGCCAAGCCGCGGACACGATCGAGCGCATGCGAATCGACGAGCAACGCATGCGCCTGCTGCGCAACGAGCAACTCACCCGCCGCGCGCTGGACGAGGCCGCGCTGATGAAGGACGAATTCCTGGCCACGCTTTCGCATGAGTTGCGGACGCCGCTCTCCGCGATCTTGCTGTGGGGCAAGATGATCCGTGACACCGCGCTTGGGTCGGAGCAGCTGGCGCAAGGTGTGGACGCGATTCTCTCCAGCGCGGAGGCTCAGTCGCGCCTGATCGAGGATCTCTTGGATAGCTCCCGTTTGACGGTGGGTAAGCTTCAACTGGAGCTCAGCGAGACCGATCTCGTTCAAGTCGTTCGCTCGGTCATCGAGCAGAACGACCCCGCGGCGCGCGCCAAGAACTTGAGCATCGAATCCAAGTTGAATCCCAACGTTGGAGTCGTGATCGCGGACGCGACGCGAATTCGACAGGTGGTCTGGAATCTGCTGACGAATGCCGTCAAATTCACGCCCGAGGGCGGGCACATCTCGATTGCGCTCGATCGCGCGGGAGATGACGTGCTTTTGCAGATCTCCGATACGGGTGCCGGTATCGCGGCCGATTTCTTACCAAACATCTTCGACCGCTTCCGGCAGTACGAGGCTTCGATCACGCGTAAGTACGGCGGGCTCGGGCTAGGCTTGGCAATCAGCAAGCAGCTCGTCGAGATGCATGGCGGTACGATCGTCGCGCAGAGCGCTGGGCTAGGCGCAGGTGCGACTTTCAAAGTATCCTTGCCACTCCGTGAACTGCCGCAAGGCGCACGCGGCAGAGCAGTCCCCACGAGAGCGTTGACGACGGGCGAGATTCCGCTTTCAGGGAAAAGGATCTTATTGGTCGAGGACGACTTCGAAACGCAGACTGCTTTGGCGCTCGTGCTGCGCCAGGCCGGCGCAAGCGTGACAGCGGCCGCGAATGGCAGCGCGGCGCTCGAAGCGTATCGCGTAGCTCCGCCGCAAATCGTGCTCAGCGACGTGGGCTTGCCGGATTTCGATGGCTACGACTTGCTCGGTCGGATCCGTGAGCTCGAGCGCGAGCTGCGCTTGCCCGAGAGCCGGGCGATCGCGCTCTCGGCCTACGCCCGCGAGGAAGATCGTCGCAAGGCGATTGACGCCGGATTCAACGCTCACCTCGCCAAGCCGATTGACGCCGACGAACTGATCGGCGCGTTGGTTTGAATCCAACCGGAACGCCGCGCGTTCGAGGTAGGAGCGCTCGCCGCTCAGGGACCGGTGTGGACGCCGGTTTGAGCGGTTTCTCGAGGTATGTAGGAAAACGGGGGTGAGTAACGGGGATCGAACCCGCGACAACCGGAGCCACAATCCAGTGCTCTACCACTGAGCTATACCCACCGTAGTTACGGTGACTGGTGGCCTTTCGACCGCCAACGCAGGCGGGTACTTAGCTCACCTCGGGGTGCTTCAGCAACCCAAGTAGCGAACAAAATGCTCACTCGAGCTGCCAAAGTTCCGCTGCGGCTGCTGCCGCGGTGCTCAAGTCCCGCTCGTGGGCCTGCCACAGCGGCTCCACCGGGATGTTTTGGCTTGGTCCTTCGCCCAAACCTGTAAGGACCGCGCCCAGTGAGCCGCCCAGGCCAACCAGATCGTAGCCTCCCTCCAGGGTCAGTCCCACCGGCACGCCTGGTGCTAGGGCGCCGAGCGTCCGCTGGACGATGGCTTGAAACCCGTGATCGCTGAGGTCCATCTGCGCGAGCGGATCGCGACGATGCGCGTCGAAGCCCGCGCTGAACAGCAGCAGCCCCGGTCGGTACTGCTCGAGAACGGGAGCCACGATGCGTTCGATCGCCGCGCCATATGCGGCGTCGCCCGCGCCGGGCGAGAGTGGGATGTTGACCGTGTAGCCGCGGCCGTCGCGCGTGCCGCGCTCTTCCACCGCGCCACTACCGGGGTAGAGCGGCGACTGATGGAGCGAGATGAACAACACCGAGGGATCGGCGTAGAACATCTCTTGTGTACCGTTGCCGTGGTGCACGTCGAAGTCGACGATCGCGACGCGCTCGACGCCACGCGCTCGGGCATGCGCGGCTGCCACCGCCACGTTGTTGAGCAAGCAGAACCCCATCGCGCCTGACGGGCGCGCGTGATGGCCTGGCGGACGCAACAGCGCGAGACCAAAGTCCGCTCGCTGCTCGAGCAGTGCCTCGATGATCACGATCGCGCCACCGGCACCGGCCCGCGCCGCTTCTACTGAGTGAGCGCTGTAGAAAGTGTCTTCGTCGAAGTAACCGGTCTGGCCGGCCGCCTGGCCCAGTTTTGCCAGGTAAGCTTCGTCGTGGACGCGCACCAGTTCATCATTAGTGGCACTGCGCGTGGCGAGATCCGTTCGACGCAAATCGAAGTCAGTGCGCGCGATCGCTGCGCGCGCTGCATGTAGGCGTTCCGGACGTTCGGGATGACCCGCGGGCGCGATGTGCTCGCAGAACAACGGATCATCGACGAGTACCAAGGTCTTTTGCATTGCCTCGTTCCTTCCGGACCGTGAGCCCGGCGCCGCCTGCCTGCGCGCGTGCGAAATGGACGCACACACACTAACGCACTCCGTAGCTCGTGGCGGCTGACTTTAGCGCGACCCGGACTTTAGCTCCGCCACGACAAGTAGTACCGTCGACCCCAAAGCGCCGCAGGGCGTTTCGTCGGAGCGCGGCTAAACCTCGGGAATGCCGGGGTTCGAGCCAAAGGGGCTACCAGGATGCGTTGGAAGATCATCATTGTAAACGCAGGTATCGTCGTGGTCGTCGGCCTGTTGACGTACGTGCTCTTGGCCACGTCGTTGAACGACGTGCTCACCAATCAGTCCGAACGCAAACGCGAAGTGGCCCAGGCTTTGCGGGCTGCAAATGCCCAACTGGCGCTCGACGCACTGCGCATGGAGCGCTGGCTGGACAGCAATGCGAGCGCGCCTTCGGTGCACGCCACTCTTGCCGGTGGAACCGCTGACGCCCGCAGTGAAGCGGCGACCGCAGAGGCAAATCGCCTGCGCGACGCCGCCGTGAGCGAACCGCTTTTCGCGAAGATGGCTCCGTCGCTGGTGCTGATCGTGGACGCTCAAGGTGTCGCGGTCGGTCGCAATGGTTCCGCGTTGATGCGCGGTGAGAACGTCGCCGCTGCTTACCCGTCGCTAGCAGAAACGTTGAAGACCGGTCGCACTGCGAGCGCGCTCTGGATCAATCACAAGCGCCAAGAGCAGATGCTCGCGAGCTACGCGCCGTTGCGTGGCGAGAACGGGGCAGTGCTCGGCGCGTTGGTGGTCGGCACGCCGCTCAACGATGAGCGCTTGACTCGCACGAGCGATTTGACAAGCGGGCATACGCTGCTGCTCGCCGCCGTGTCGAACGCGGTCGAGATCGTAGCGGACAGCGCGGCACCGGCTGGTGTCGTTGCGGCAGCCAACCAAGCGAACGTCACCTCGGCTACCAAGCAGGCGCTCGGGTCGGGTGGGGTAGTGACGGTTGACCTGGCGGGTAGCGGCAACCTGTTTGGTGCGGTCCCGCTCGACGGCTACAGCGGTGAAACCCGAGGGGTGATTATCGCTGCCGTGCCCGCATCGTTGGTCGACAGCGTGCCGGGCTTGCTGTGGCCGGTGTTCGCGGTTTCTGGACTCGGCCTGCTGCTGGTGGTCGTGGGTGGCACCCTGCTTGGCAACTACATCTCTGGTCCGGTCTCCGAACTGGAAGACGGCTTGCTGGCGATCATCAACGGCAATTCCGAACTGCGCTTCCAGCTCGAGCACGATGAATTGGGTGGTCTTGTTTTCCGCATCAACTCCTTGCTCAACGCCATGATGGGCGTTGCCGAGGACAACACGGACGAGCAAGGTCGACCGTCCCAAGGGCCGAGCGCCCGCGACTTCCAGGAAGCTCTCGCCGTCGACGAGAGCTCGGTGTCGGAGGCGGGCAGCGTCGATCCCAATGTTGCGACGTCGTTGGCCGCGGAAAATGCGGACCAATACTATCGCCGTCTGTTCGATGAATACATCGCCGCCAAGCGCCAGCTGGGTGAACCCGTGGAGCACATCACCTTCGAGGCGTTCGTGGGCCGAATCCGCGCCAGCGAGGCGGAAACGTCGCAAAAACACGGCAAACCCGTGCGCTACCAGGTTCAGCTCCGCGGCAACGCGGTGGTGCTGATCGCAGTTCCACTGTCCTGAACGGCCCTTTCCGTGTCCCAGCGCGCTGCAGCGCTGGGACGAGGTGGCATTTCGAGCTATATGCACGGGCCGGCGCGCGCCCAGCGCTCCTCAGCACGCCGGCAATTAGGACCATGGGAATTTTCGATTTTCTGAGCAAAAACAAGAGCGACCAACCGCCACGCGCATCGCAAAAAGAGATCGCGCGCCTCGAGCGCTTACTGGGCAGCAAGTTGTCGCAGAACTTCGATCGCCAGGAAGCGATCCAAGAGCTCAGTCGCATGGGCACGGCTTCGGCCGCTGCTGCGCTCCTCAAGCGCTTCGATTGGGTGCTCGATCCGTCGATCACTGACCAAGAGGAAAAAGAATCCTGTATGCGCGGGATCGTCGCCGCGGGTGACGACGCGCTCGAACCAATTCGCGAGTATTGCCAAAAGGCCGAGAGCCTGACGTGGCCACTCAAGGTGCTACGCGCCATCGTCAAGGACGACGCGCAGGCCGCGCGCGAGCTGCTCAACGTGCTCGAAAAGTTCGACACCGAGTACGTGCGCAACGCCGAACCCAAGGTGCAGCTGATTCAAGCGCTCGAAGCGTACCCGACGGAAGAGGTGCGAGTCGCAGTCGAGCCGTTCCTCGGCGACATGAGCGAGCCCGTGCGCTTCACGTCGGCCACGACCTTGTTCGCGATCAATGACACTCAGAGCTTGCCCGCGTTGGTCACGGCCATCGAGAGCGATGAGTCTCGCCGCATCCAAAACCGAATTGCGCAGGGACTCGCGGATCGAGCTTGGTCGATTCCGGCGGAGCTTGGCGAGCAGCTAAGGAAGGCCTTGCCGCCCGGTTTCCGACTCGTGGGCGACAAAGTCCAGAAGGGCTGACGGCTCTTACCCTCTTGGGTGATTGCGCTGCGTGTCCCTCGGGCGCGCGGCGAGCGTCTTCGGGGGGATTAACCGCCGAGCCGCAGAGGCCACAGAGATCAGAGAGAGGGTTTGGGTCCCCGGCTAGTTCCGTTCATCGTCGTGAACGGCGGCGAACCCTACCGGCTGGTGCGAACCCCCAAAATCTCCCTCAGATCTCTGCGGCCTCTGCGTCTCTGCGGTTTCAAAACTCAGGGAGCCGTTCTCGCATCGGACGGCACAAACGCAAAACGCCCCGCTTTTGGCGGGGCGTCTTAGCGTGCGCACTGGCAGACCAGCGCTTGCTACGTGAGTGCTACTCGCTGACCTTGTATTGGAAGGGCAGGTAGACGTTGTAGCTGACCGTCAACATCTGGTTGAAGTTGAACTGGCGATCGTCGTTCGTGATCTTGTTGTCCGGGAACTTCTTGTCTTTCCCGCCGCCAGCCGTATCGAAGCCGCTGGTGTTCCACGCGAAGGGCAAGCCGCGCCATTCGAAGCCGAGCGCGCTCCACTTATTGATGTAGAACGTGAAACCGAGACCGAAGGTCGGCGCGATTGCCACACGGCTCTGCATCGCGAAGCTCTCCGCCGAGGTGCACTCTTCGCAGTTCTTGCGTTCTTTGATGCCAACGAACGCCGGGCCGCCGAAGAAGTACAAGTCCGTGTCCAGATAGATGCTCTGGAACAACGCCAACTTGCCGCGGAAGGGAACCGCCGTCAGCTGCGGAGCAACGGTCCAATCCATCGATCCGAGTTGCTTCTTGAAATCCGGACCGAGGTTACCCGCGGTCAACTGACGCGACAGTGTATCCGGCGGATCCGGGTCCAGCTGGCGCCGAGAGGAATTCACCTCTTGGATCTGATCGCTCAAGTGCGTGGGGATCTTGACCGCGCCGAACGCACCCCAAGCACCGATGCCGAGCCAATCCGTGATGTTGTAGTTGAGTCGGGCGCCGATCAAGATCGTGCGCTGATACTCATCCAACAGGGTGAAGGAGATCGCGGGGTCCACCTCGAAGCGGCCCTTGCGGTGCCAACGCAACTTGCGCACAGCGGGAGCGCCGGCGAGCGGGCCCGTGAGCAAGATCTGCTGTGCTTCAGCGCGCTCGGTGAAGGCGAAAAGTGCGAGTGCAGCAGCCAGTACGGACACCAGCCGCTTCTTAGTCTTCTGTTTCGTGGTCGTCATGCCTCGCCCTTCGCCCATCACTTCGGCAACCGGTAGTTGAACGAGAACGGAATGAAGATGGCAGCACCCAGCTGTGCTTGCACGTTGTTCGTTAGGCTCGTGTCACCGTACCAGGTGCTTGGATTGCCGGCGCCGTTGGTTCCCGGACCGGGAATCTTGCTAACCGTAAGAGCCTCGAGCTTGTCGTTGAAGACGTAGTCACGCACTTCCAAAACCGCGGCGAACCAGCGATTGAAGAAGATGCGCAGACCGATACCTGCGTTGAACGCAAGCTTCGTCTGGTACTCGAAATTGCGGTTGTCGGGATCGATCACCGCGATGGGTCGAACGCTCATCGCACCGACACCACCCACCACGTAAGCATCGTAGTGGAAGATGAAGTCGCCGAAACCGGCGAACTTGCCGTACGCAGGGACGTAGGTGAAGTTCAACGCGGCGCCCCACTGATACTCAGTGAGTGGCACGGCCACGCGCGCTGCGCGACGGACCTGTGCGTTGAAGTCCTTATCCAAGTTGAACGGCGCGTAGTATTGGCCGTTGAGGCCAATCGCCAGAACGTTGGTGATGTAGTAGTTGAGCGCCAGGTTCGGGGTGGGGTGGCTGACGAACTGATCGTTCAAGCTCTGTGACCAACCCGCTTGCAGCTCGAAGCGACGAACGCGAAGCGCGTACGCTTGCTGCACCGCGAAGATCTGCTCCTTCAAGGGGCGGGCAGCCTCCTTGTCCATGTCCAAGTTCGGACATGCAGCAGGATCGATCTTACAGATGTCTTCGAGACCAGACCCCGTTGGGGTCTCTCCCTCCTCGCCGCCCTCGGCGGGAGTTTCGCCTGCCGCGGGAGCAGCTTCACCAGCGGCTGCGGCATCACTGCCGGCCGCGGCGCTCCCACTTGCGTCGGCGTCAATCACGCCTTCGCTATCTTTAGTCGCCGCAGCTTTTCCGGCTACCGTGACCTTCCCCCCCGCTTTGGCTTGCGCCCAGCTTTGCGCAGGGAATATGCCGAGGGCTACTGCCACGAGGAGCCCGATGGGACTTGACTTCATCGATGCCTCTTCCGCTTTCCCTTCAAACGACGCATTGGGTCAGCGCGCGGTTCCAACACCGCAACCACTTGGAACTATTGAACAATTCCGCGAACCGGAAACGCCGGGGGACTATATCACGCTAAAAATCTGACAATCAACAAGCTAAAACTTTTTGACCCGGGATGAATTCTGATCGTGCTGCAGCTTTCACGCTAAAACTTCTCATCTTGTCATTCGGTCGTTTCGCGACCGAGCAATGCCTCAACGAAGTCTGCCGGGGCAAACTCGTGAAGGTCGTCAGGCCGTTCACCGAGGCCGACGAAGCGAACTGGAAGGCGAAGCGCGTTTGCAATTCCGAGCACCACGCCCCCTTTGGCAGTGCCATCGAGCTTAGTAAGCACGATGCCCGTGAGTGGGAGCGCTTCCTGAAATTCCTTTGCTTGAGCGAGAGCGTTTTGCCCGTTCGTCGCATCAATGACCAGCAATATTTCGTGCGGCGCGCCAGCGAGCGCTTTTTCAGCGGTCTTGGCGATCTTTTTCATTTCAGCCATCAGGTTCGACTTCGTGTGCAGACGGCCTGCCGTGTCTGCGAGCACCACATCAACACCTAATGTCTCGGCACGCTTGATTGCATCAAAACAAACGCTGCCTGGATCTGCGCCATCTTTGCCGCGCACGACCTCACAACCGATGCGATCGCCCCACACCACGAGCTGCTGCACTGCCGCCGCGCGAAACGTGTCGCCCGCGGCGAGTAAGCACTTCTTTCCGCTGGCTTGTAGTTTGGTAGCTAGCTTGCCAATCGTGGTGGTCTTACCGGCGCCGTTCACACCGACGAGCAGCACCACAGTTGGCTGATGACGCAACTCGAGCGGCGCGATGGTGCCGTCGAGGGAGACGATGCGTTCGGCTTCGACGCGTAGCGCATCCCAGACTTTTTCGGGGTTTGCGAGATCGCTTGGGCTCAGTGCATCCTTCACCCGACCGAGCAGAAGCGCGGTGGTTTCGGCCCCGACGTCGGAGCTCAGCAGCACCTCTTCCAACTCGCTCGCGATGTCCGCGTTGAGTTCCTTCTTGCCGGTGAAGAGCGCGCGAAGGCGACCGAAGAAGCCCTCGGTGGCGCGCGCTTTGGACAAGCCCTTGCGCAGTCCGTCAATGTCGCGAGCTGCTCGCTGGGGAGTGGGGCGCGTCGACGGCGGTGGCGGTCGCGACGGAGTCGGCGTTGCGACCGCGGGTGCGTGCGCGACCTCCGGTGATGCCGGAGTGGCTTCGGCAGTCGGCTTGGTTGCGGGCTTCGCCGCCGATGGTCCCGCAACTTCAGACGGCGCAGGCGTCGTTGGTGCTGGTGCCGGCTCGGCCTGTTTGCGCGGACTCGTGCGGTTCGGCGGCGGAGGTGGTGGGTGACTCTTAGTAGAGCTTGGAGGGAGCTCCGCCGGCGGCTTCTTCTTGGCGAACAAGAAATAGGCAGCGATGGCGGCGACGGCAAGCGCGATGAGAGCGTAAATCATAGCTGCTGAACGCGCTGGTGCGGCGTGTGGGCGGACTATAGAAACGCGCGCTTTGCTCCGTCAATGGGCCACGACTGTTTTCCAGTTTTCCCAATGTAGGTTTGACGACTCAGCCGCGATCGATCTTCAGCGCAGGCTTCTGTCGGTGCGGCGGTTCTCGAGCAATCACCGCCTGCTCTTTTGCCTCGGACAGCGGTTCGGGGCCGAATGCGGCTTCATCCAGCGCATTGGCCCAGTGAGCCACCTCTGAACGATCGGTTCGCCGCGCGACTTCACCCGGTGTTGCCTCCCCGTGACGTTCCCAACCGCCATCGCGCAACGCCCACTCGACGAATCGGCCCATCAGCGTGCGACGCCGTGACGTGAGGGACAAGACGAGTGTGCCAGGTGGTGGCATGGGCGCCGCAAGCGGCGTGTGGAGTGGGGCGCGGACTTCCAGCGCGGCCCCGGGGCCGGTTGGGAGGGTGCCCTCCAGCACGAACGCGCCTTGGTTGTCACTTCGTGCACTGCACAAGACGCCGCTGGCATCGAAAGACGGCACGCGCACGAGCACGACCGCTCCTTCGATCGGCGTGCCGTCATGCGCGTCGAGCACCTGCCCGCGCCAGCCGCTGCCAAGATCGCCGACCTCGACGATGTCGATCGGTGCTCGAAACGCGGGGGGCGGAGCAGCCAGGCTCGCTCGGCGTTCGTGGCGTCGTGGGCGTTGCCAACCGAGGAGCAGCCACGAGCCGAGCAGCACGACGGCCGCGATCCAGGCGATGCGTCGCCATGGACTGGGCGGCAGGATGGGGATCGCGACGGACAGGTCGGGGCCGGGCAGCCACCAAGGCGAATCCGATGCGTAGCGCAGTTCGACCGGGCGACTCTTGGCGAGGCTCTCGTCCAATTGCACGTACAGCTCGGCGACGCCATCCACGACTCGCGCGCTGCCGAGGTTCGAGTCCCCGATGCGCGCTTCGATCGAACCACTGTGCACGACTCCGGCGACCGAGTTCGCGCGCACTCGGAGCCGCACACCATTTTCGGGATGACTCGCCGCGAGCGGTTCGGCGAGCGACAAGAGGACTTGTGCGGTCGCGGTCGAGCGCGCGAGCGCACGAGCCGCGCGCGTCGTGCTGGTGCCAGCGAATTCAGCGCTCACTTCGAGTGGCCCGGGCGAGCCCAAGAGGCGGCTCGGCACTCGGAACTCGGCGTTGCTACCAATCTCTACCGAGGTGACGGCAACGGCTCGCGCCGCTTGACCATCGCGTTTGACGCTGAGGGTGATGCTGAGGTGCTCGAGTGGCTCATCGGCTGCAAGTGCGGGCAATGGTCTCGTGGCGAGCGTCAAGGTTTGCTCTTCACGCTCGAGCGCGAGAACACTCGGTGCGGGCGCGAACGCCATCTGTACGCTGCGAGTCGCGCTATCAGCGACGACCTTGCGACTCGTCGCGGCGTACAAGCCATCAGGATCGGAAAAACTGAGCTCGAACTCGGCGCGCTCCGGCGTGCCTTCGAAGCGCACGCAGAGCGAGCCCGCGCCGTTGCTGTGCCCGAGGTAAACGCCACTCGCGTTCGTCGGCAACGACGCGCCGCGCGCCTGACAATCGTGAACGGAGAGCGCTTGGGTCGCGTTCAGCGGTTTGATCTGGAGCAGTCGTCCGGGAACGCCGTGTCCCGCGTCATCGAGCAATCGTGCTTCGAGCTCGGTACCGGTTGGCAACTGCGAAGCGCTCGCTTCGATCGTCAAGCTACCAGTGACGCGTAGCTGTAGCCCAACGGCCGCGCGCGGCGTTTCGGCCGATACAGGCAATGAAGCGAGCCAGTAGGAGATGGCCGCACACGCAGCGATGCGTAGCCGACGCGGCAGACGCGACCGAAGCGACGTGTTCCGCCGTGTCTGTTCCGTACGCTCGTTAGGTCCGCCGGTCGGCGCGTTCACCGAAGCATCATACATCGGCCAGAGCTAGAGAACGCGACGCAAAGCGAGACGCGGGAGATTTGAAACACTCGAGTTCTTCCGTGAGAAGTTGCTGAAGCAATTGACTCGAATGGCCGTCATACAGAGCAAGTTGAGCGTGAGTTACAGAACGTCCTCGGAGCGCCCCGACATCGTGATACGGTTGCGGGCCATGCGTCGTCTCGGTTTGGCTGCGCTGACTGTCGGCTTGGGATTCGTGGCTGCGCGCCCAGTGTTCGCTGAGCCCGCGGCTGACGTCGATCACTTGGTTCAAAACCTATCAACGGGTGCGGACTTCCGCATTCGCACACAAGCTGCGCTGGCGCTCGGAGCGTCCAAGTCGAAGCGCGCGGTCGAGCCCCTGTGCGCCGGTTTGGCGGATACCAACGCGACCGTTCGCGCGGCGTCAGCGGCGGCGCTCGGTCGCCTGCGCATGGGCGGCGCGGAGTGCTTACAGAAGCGCTTGGCTAACGAGTCGAGCGATACCGTCAAATCCGCGATCGTCAAAGCACTCGATCCGGTGTTCTTGCCCGAAACCAAGTACTACGTGGCAATCGGGAAGATCGCGGACAAGACCGGGCGCAACGGTGATGAGGTGGACGGCATCGTCCACCGCGCCATGGCCAGTGCGGCTGCAGCGGCGACTGAGTTCACGATGGCGCCGGCGGGCGAGACCTTGGCCGACGCCAAGCGTCGCTTGGTGGGACACTCGCGGGTCAAACCGGTCTTCTTGTCGCCGCGCGTGCCCGTGCCCGACTACTCGGGCGGCAATCTGACGATTCGCATCGAAGTCGCGATGTTCAGTTATCCCGACAAATCCCTACTCGGGAGCTACACGACCAAGCTCACCCAGCAAGGTGTCACCTCTCCCGACAAAGACACCGAGGACGAACTGATCCGCGACACCGCGACGCGCGCTTTCGAGAAGTTCACCGTCGCCGCGGCGCGCCTTCCTTAGGAAGGCGGCTACTTGCGCCGTCATTCTTCATGAGGCTCGCTGCACACGCCGGTGCAGGGGCGAAAACTGCGCACTTCTTGCACACAGCGCTACCAAGGCCTTACCCTTAACATCCTCCGTTTCCCGCCAAAGGAGTCCCAGCAAATGGGCGACGCCTCTTCGGCCCCGCCAGGCCTTTCAGCCCCCCCAGGCACATCGACTGCGCCCACCGGCCGCCACCAGCGACGCCTTCGTAATTACCTGCTCGATAGCCATTTTCAGCTCAAGTACACCGGCTACTTGGTGGGCATCGCCCTGCTGTTCAGCGTCTCGCTTGGGCTGTTGATCTGGCGCACGAGCGTGGCCGTGATCGCTCAGAGTCACCAGGCCGTCCATCAAGGGGAGGAGGTCGTCAAACGCGGTCGCGATGTCGTCGCTGAAAGTCAAAAAGTCAGCGAAGTGGTCAAGATGAACATCATCAAGGACCCCGTGTACAGCGACAACCCGGCCCTACTCGATGCGTTCAAGGCGGACTCGGAAAAGCAAGACGAGCGGCTCACCGCCCAGCAGAAGGCGCTCGAAGCGCAGGCCACCGCGCTTCGCGATCAAGCCACGTCCCTGACCGACAAGCAGCACACCATGTTGTTCACGTTGGTCGGCGCGCTCTCGCTCATGGTCGTCTTGATCGGCATCGCGGGCATCCTCGTCACCCATAAGGTTGCTGGCCCGATCTACAAGATGAAGCGTCAGCTCAGCGACGTCGGCAAAGGGC
This sequence comes from Polyangiaceae bacterium, assembly GCA_035634635.1. Lineage (GTDB taxonomy): Bacteria > Myxococcota_A > Polyangia > Polyangiales > Polyangiaceae > PMG-095. The sequence continues at coordinate 473 of DASQCO010000003.1, read as the reverse complement.
ATTTGCGAACTGGTGGCAAGCTGCGAAAGGGCGACGAGCTCGTCCACTTCTTCGACACCTTCGAGACGATGGTGCAGAACCTGCGTAGCCGCCAAGAGGTGGAGATCGAGAAGCTCGAACGCGCGATCAGCACGCTGGAGCCGAAGGCGGAGCCTGGAGAGCTCGAGCCGCTGTACCAGCTGCGTAAAGAGATGAAGGCGGCTCTCGATTACTGAGGGTCTCGCGCGGCGCTTCGCGCGCGGGAGAGGAGAGGGCGCTTGGCGTTGGGGTGGCGTTTTTGCCCAGTGGCTTGCACGCGGCTTGGCCGCCCGCGCGTTGCTGAGGGAAAGCAGGCGCCTTGTATGTCTCGCGCTGTGAAGCAACGAGGCATCAAGACAGCGCTCCAAGTTAGCGAGGTTGAGGTCGGCGCTCCGTTGGAGCAAACACAGACTATGCCGCGGCAGCCCGAATGCGCCTGGGTCTCGAAGACCGAC
>DASQCO010000002.1:0-12781 GCA_035634635.1 Polyangiaceae bacterium | reverse complement strand
CAAGATCGACCGCATCAGCTACGAAGAGATGCTCGAGCTCGCGTCCTTGGGGGCCAAGGTGCTTCAGATCCGTTCCGTCGAAGTAGCGATGAAATACGGAGTTCCGGTGCACGTGCGGTCCTCCTTCAGCGATCGGACAGGTACGATGGTAGTCGGCGAAGAAGGTTTCGAGTCAGTGGCTGTAGCAGGCGTCGCCTACGACAAGGGCGAAGCCAAGGTCCAACTCGTGCGCATGAAGGACAAGCCGGGCGTTGTCGCCAAGATCTTTGGCATGCTCGCCGAGCACAACGTGTCGGTCGACATGATCATTCAGAGCCCCTCCCGTGGCGGCAATGACACGACAGACGTCACCTTCACCGTTGCAAAGACGGACCTGCCGCGCGCCAAAGAGCTGATCGAGAAGACCGCGCAGGAATACGGCAGTGAGCCCGTCGAGTACGATCCCGATATCGTCAAGGTGTCGATCGTTGGTCTCGGCATGCGTTCACACGCCGGTGTGGCGGCCAAGATGTTCGGCATCCTGGCCAGTGAGGGCATCAATATCCAGGCCATCAGCACCAGCGAGATCAAGATCAGCTGCATCATCGCGGCCAAGTACACCGAGCTCGCCGTGCGCGCGTTGCACGAGGGCTTCGGGTTGGACAAGCCGCCCGCCGCTTGAAGTAGCGTAGGCGCGCTTGCTCCTTGACCGGAGCGAGCGCGCCTGGGACGCTCGGATTGTCGTGTCAGAGCTCCCAGACAGGCCGCGGGGTAGTCGGCCCTATTTGCCACCGCCCCCGGATGACGGGCCCGAGTCGGTTCACGTTCCGCGCATCGAGCCGCCGCCGGCCTCGCTCGAGGCCATGGTTCGAAGTAAGCCGGGGGCGCAATTGCCGCCGGAGCGCGGCCCATCTTGGGTGTGGACCGTACTGCTGATCGTCGCGATCGCTGCGATCGCATATTACGTCGGGCTCAGGAACTGATCGCAGAGCGCGTGGATCGTGACTGAGCCGACACGAGTCTTCGCCCGGGTCGCCATCCCGGTCCCGCTCGGGCAAGCATTCAGCTACCTCGTGCCGCCCGAGTTGCAGGGTGAGGTGCGGCGTGGTGCCCGTGTCCTGTGCCCGTTCGGCCCGCGTCGTGTGCTCGGTGTGGTGCTCGAAGTCAGCACGGACGCGCCGGACTTTCCGATCGACAAGCTGAAGCCGCTGCGCGCGATCGTCGACCCAGAGCCCGTCCTGCAAGACGAGCTGATGGGCTTCTTGCAGGAGCTAGCGCGCTACTACGTGGCGCCGATCGGCGCGGTGATCGAGCTCGCGTTGCCGGCAGTCGAACGCACCGCCGCTGAGGCGCTCTCCAAGCGAGAGTCGTTCGCGGTCGAGTCTTTGGGGCGAATGGTGCAGCGCGTGAGCGCAGTCGAGGGTGCGGAAGCAGCCGCCAAGCTCGGCGCCCAAGCGCGCGAGATCCTCGAGCATCTCCGGCAAAATGGTCCGGAAACCACGCCCGACTTGACGAAGCGCTGGCCCAACGCGCGCGCCGCGGTGAAGCGCCTCGAAGCGTTGACCTTGGTCAGCGTCGAGCGCGTCGAGGCTCAGGTCGATCCGTTCTTCGCGCAAGTCGCGAAGGACACGCCACCCGAGTTGACCCCGCCACAGGCTGCCGCAGTCGATCGCATCATCGCCTCGCTCGAAAACGGACGGAAGCAGAGCTTTTTGCTCGACGGCGTGACCGCGTCGGGCAAAACCGAGGTCTACCTGCGCACGGTTCAGCGCGCGCTCGAACTGGGCCGTGGCGCGATCGTGTTGGTGCCCGAAATTGCGCTCACTCCGCAGCTCGTGACGCGTTTTCGCGCGCGCCTCGGCGACCGCATCGCGGTGCTGCACAGCGGGCTGACCGACGTGCAGCGGCACGCCATGTGGCGCGCGCTGCGCCGCGGTGAGCTAAAAGTCGCGGTCGGCGCGCGCTCGGCTTTGTTCGCGCCGGTTCACGATCTCGGCCTGATCTGTGTAGACGAAGAGCACGATGGCTCGTTCAAGCAGGAAGAAGGCGTGCGCTATCACGCGCGCGACATGGCGCTGCTGCGCGCGCATCGCGCTGGCGCGGTGTGCGTGCTCGGCTCGGCCACGCCGTCGCTCTCCAGCGTCGCGCTCGTGCAGAGTGGTCGACTCGAGCTGTTGAAGCTGCCCGCGCGTGCGCGCACGACGGCGGTGTTGCCCGAAGTCGAAATCGTCGATCTGCGCCACGTGGGCGCGGGGCCTGGTGGCGATCGCTTGCTGAGCCTGACTTTGTTTCGCGCCTTGGAAGCGTGCCTCGCGCGGCGTGAACAAGCGATCTTGTTCCTCAACCGGCGTGGCTTTTCGCCCAGCTTGATCTGCGGATCGTGCGGCGAAATCGTGCGTTGCCCGAACTGCTCGGTATCGCTCACTTTGCATCGCGCGCGCGGCGAATCGCTGCAGTGTCACTACTGCGATTACGTCGTGGAAGTGCCGCAGCGCTGCGGAAAGTGCGGTGCCGCAAAGTTGTCGGAAGAAGGGTCGGGCACCGAGCGCATCGAGACCACCCTGAAGCAGCAATTGCCGGCCGCGCGCGTGGCTCGCCTCGATCGCGACGTGGCCGCGGGCGCGAAGAGCGAGCAAGTAATCGAGCGTGTGCGAGCCGGCGAGATCGACATCTTGGTCGGCACGCAGATGGTGACCAAGGGTCACGACCTGCCGAATGTTACACTAGTGGGTGTTTTGAACGCTGACGCGGCGCTGTCGATGCCCGACTTTCGTGCGTCCGAGCGCACCTTTCATTTGTTGGTGCAAGTTGCGGGCAGAGCCGGGCGCGGCGACGCGCCGGGCAAAGTATTGATTCAAACCCGACAGCCCGAGCACCCCGCGATCGCGTTTGCACTGCGTCACGATGTGCCTGGCTTCGTCGAGCAAGAAATGCGCGATCGCGAAGAGCTGCGGTTTCCTCCTTTTTCTCGGTTGGCATTGGTGCGCTTCGATGCGCTCGATGAGGGCCAAGCGCTCGCCGAGTGTGGCCGGATCGCGGACATCGCGCGTGCCGCGGTGTCGTCGGGCGTAGAGGTGCTCGGCCCGACGCCTGCACCGCTCGCTCGGTTGCGCAATCGCTATCGCTTCCGCTTCGTGCTGCGCGCTGCGGACCGCAAGCCCCTGCGTGATGCCCTGCTGGCCGTTGCCCGAGCCGGCCTGCACCGCCAGGTGCGCATGGCGATCGACGTCGACCCAGTAAATATGCTCTGAACGCGCCGGCGTCTGGGGTTAGACTCCAGCGCGTCGATGATGCGTGGCTTGGTTCTTGGACTTCTGTGCGGTGCTGCGGCGTGTCTGGCTCCTCGGCAGGCGCAGGCCTTCGAGCGCGAGTGGCACCTCGGTGGGGGTGCAGGCATCACCGCGTATCCGCACTATTACACGACCGGGCCGTCATTCGGGGTCAATGGCGGCTACGGCATTTCGGACGTCTTCGATCTGAAGCTCGAGTTGCTCGGCTCGCTACACACCTATCAAGCGAGCGCGAACAGCGCCGAAGAACACGGCTCCGCCTACTCAGCTGCCTTCGGTCCTTCGTACAAGTTGGACATCTTGCAATGGATCCCGTACGGCGCTGTACTGGTTGGCTACAAGCACATCGCAGGCCCGATCCCAGCGGGCGCGCCGTTTCGTCGTGACGACGCGCTGCTCGCCTTGGTGCTCGGGTTGGATTACGCCGCGACTCGCAATTTTGGTTTGGGCCTCTCCTTGCGCTACGACTTCTTGCTCTCTACGATGGACGAGGGCCAAGCGTTCACGCCCATGTTGCGCGCGGAGTACCATTGGGGGTTTTGAGGCCGAAGCTATGGGCGTGGGTGCTGCTCGCGGCCTGCGATCGCGGAGCGCACGGCGCGCCGGGTACAGCGGTCAGTGCGTCGCCGTCGCTTGCGGCGGTTACGCCTGCACCGAGCGCGTCCGCGAGCGCCGCACCGGCGGTGGCTGTAGCGCCGAGCACTGCTAGCTACGCCGCGCTGGTGCGCGCGGAGCGTTGGGCCGACGCACGTCAGGCGCTCGAAGCGTTGTCCGAAGCCGAGCGAACTCAGCCGGAGGTGCGTTTCGTGCGCGCGCGAGTCGCGCTGGAGCTCGACGACGCGGCCGCGGCATTGACGCTGCTGGATGGGCTGCACACTTCACTGCCTCAGCTCGCCCCGCAGATTGCAGAGGTGCGCGCGAAAGCACAGCTTCGCGCAGGCCCGTTCGCCGAGGCCGCACACTACTTCGAGCAACGCGGTGACACGGAATCACTGCTCTCCGCAGCGCTCGCCTATCAGCAAGATCTCGCGCTCCCCAAAGCGCGCTTGGCGCTCGATCGCGTACTCGCGCGCCTCGGCAAGTCCAAGCGCACGCGCGGCGCTGAGGTGCGAGCCCGCGCGCAGCGCGCCTCGTTGGCATCGCAAGTCGGCGATAAAGGCACCGCCATTGCCGACTATCGCTGGCTCGCGCTCGCGGCGCCGCTGCGCACCGAGGGTGAAGTCGCGCTGAAGGTGCTAGACGCCGTACCTGCGACTCGCTTGACGAAATCCGAACACCTCGACCGCGCCACCAAGTTGGCCGAAGCAGGCCGCGTCGAGGCCACCGAGGCCGAGCTCGGCTACCTCGCCAAAGCCCCCGGATCTCCGGCGCCCATCGGCCGCCTCACCTACCTGCGCGCGTTCGCGCTGTACGCTTCACGCGCCAACTACAGCAAAGCCGCCGAACTGTTCGAACGCGCCGCGCGCGAAGACCCGGAAAATGCCCCGCGCGCGCTATTTTTCGCCGCGCGCGCACTATCCCGCGGCCAGCTCGATGACCGCGCGATCGCCGGTTACGAACGCGTGGCTCGGCAATTTCCGAAAACGGATTGGGCCGAACAAGCGCAGTATCTGACCGCGCGCCTGCACTTCATCGCCGGTGAATACGTCAAGGCCCGCGGGCTGTACGACAAGTACTTGTCCGCCTTCGGTAAGCACGCGCGCTTCGGCAACGACGCCAACTACGAACGCGGACTGTGCGCGCTCGAGACCGATCAACCGCTCAGCGCCGCGCCCACGTTCGCGCGGCTCGCTGCGCTCGCCAAAGATCGCCGCAGCCGCGCGCGCATGCGCTACTTGGAAGCACTCTCGTTCGCGCTCGGCAATCAAAAGGAAAAGGCCATCTGGGTCTTCAGCGAGGTGGCGCGGAGCGAGCCGCTGTCATTCTTCGGCTTGGCCGCACGCGGACGTCTCGGCATCGTCGGCGCGCCACAACCGCCGCTGCTCGCAGAAAGCCCCGGAAATGCCGGCGCCACGAGCACTCCGCTGCCAATCACCCTACCGGGTGATGTTTCGGTGCTCGGCCGCGTAGGCCTGGCGCGTGACGCCGAGCGCTTGCTCAGCCAGCAAGAGTCGAGCTTCAGCCGCCAATACGCACCGCGCGGCAGCCAGGCGCTATGCGAGGCGTACGGCATGCTCGGTGTCGGGCAACGTCGCTATCGCGTCGCCCAAGACGTGGTGCGCGCCGAATCACTCGACCTTGCCCCGACAGCGGCCAATACCTGGGCTTGGGACTGCATTTACCCGACGCCGTATCAGGATATCGTCCAAGCTGCGGCGGCCCGCGAGAACCTGAGCCCGGCGCTGATCTTTGCCGTGATGCGCCAAGAAAGCGTGTTCGATCCGAACGCCGGCTCAGGCGCGGGCGCGTGCGGCCTATTGCAGCTGATCGCGCCAACCGCGCGCCGCGTTGCCGAGCAATTGAAAGAGCCGTTCACCGAAGCCGCGCTGCTTTCGCCGGACAGCAACATTCGCTATGGCGCTCACTACTTGGCCCAACTCAGCGGCTACTTCGGCGGCAACGCCGCACTGGTCGCCGCCTCGTACAACGCAGGCCCCGAAGCCGTCTTTCGCTGGCTGAGCGCCCCAGAAAAAATCGGCATGGACGCCTTCGTCGCGCGCATTCCGTTCGAGGAGACGCGCACGTACGTGGAGCGCGTGCTCGGGAATTTGGCGCGCTATCAGTATCTTTCGGGGGGAGCGGCTGCGGTCTCAGCATTGAATTTGGATTTGCCGCGGGATACGTCCAAGCCTGACGATGTGTTTTGATCGCTATTTGGCAGTCTTGTGAAGCACCGACAGCGTCGGAGATTGAGGCTCGCTGGGCGCTTCCAACCAATACAGGTCGTTTGCATCGATCGCATACGCGGCACCCTCCTGGGTCGAGTAGTTTAACTCTACCGGTTGGTCAGAGCGCACCGTTGATTGCTTGCAGCCGGATAAGGGACAGGAGCGGAGCGCAAGCTTGGCGTGCTCGGTTGGGTCGTTCGTGGTCGTGTATCCCTCGAGCCAATACATCGCTTCGTCGTCGATCTTGAAAGCGTCGATGAATTTGTCCCCGGTATACAAAAGCGTTGGTCCTGCATCGATGCAGTTCGCGACCGGGCAGCGATAGATCCGCCGCTCGGTCCTCCAATAGAGATGCCCTCCGGCAACGGCGATGTCTCCGATGTCGTTCTCGTAGATGTTCCGTACTTGCGGGCGAGGTAGTGCTGCAGTCATCAATTCAGGTGGTTCGGAGCCATCGCTAGGTGCTCTGAAGATGCCTTGCTCGGTTTGCCAGTAGACGCGAGCACCGTCGAAGGCCAGGTGGTTGGTGACGGTCGACCGAGCAACCACCTCGGGAACCGCACTGCCGCTCGCGCGGCAGCGGAGGAGATCCGTGTCCGACGACCAATAGACGTATCCCTGATGCGCGGCGATTCGACGCCCGAACAGGGCTGGATCAACCGCGATCATTTCGGTTGAACCGGCGCAGTCGTCCTTCGAACACGAAAAGAGCTCCGAGTCCGATTGAGTCCAGTACACTTGCTGATCGTCCACCACGAAGTTATTGGAGCCTCCGTCGAATGTCGCGTAGGTCGTCGCCGTGTGTGCGCAATCCAGCTTGAAACAAGCGTGATAGCTTTTCGAATCGGAATAAGGCTTCTTACTGGGTGCGCCGAAGGTGGACCAATACAACCGGTGCTCATCCACCCAAACACCCCCAACCTCTCTCGGAGGGGAGTCCGTCGTAGCGTCGGTGCTGGATGGCGACGGTGGTGTGGACGAGGCGATCGGTCGATCGAGATCCACGATCTGGCCGGAGCACCCAGTGAGGTAACCAGCGCCGCAACAAAGCGAGAAAGACGCAACGAACTTTCGAAGGCGAGTCATGGCGAGTTCCGATCGGGTTTTGGGAGCCGACGAATTCGGGCGGTGATGCGCTCGGCGCTCGATGGTCCGACTTCTTGCTCAGTGGTCGCCGCGTACAAATATTGATCATCCAGAGCGACCACGTCCGGCCCAGTCAGGTGATCGAACAGTGGATCAGACGGCATGCACGCGGACAATTCGCAGCTCGCCACCGCGTATACGTAAGGTTTCGTTTCATGCACGTAGTACAGCTCAGGGCCGTCGAGCAGCAGGTTTTGCGGGGTCCGCAGCGAAGCGAGCACGAGCTCCGAGGACCCGTCACAACCTGTCAGTGGGCAGCGCCGAATTGACCCGGCGAGCACATTATTCGTCCAGTAGATCGACGTCGTGTCGGTCGCAGTCCCAAAGTCGTGATTGTTGGAGAACCCCACGTCGTCGGAAATTGTCTCGATGACCAATGACGACCCGTCCTTGCGCGCGCGTCGCAAGGAGACCTGGGCTGGATATTCGTTTTGCGTCAACCAGTAGGCATACGCATCGTGAATGGCGAGATTCTGGGACCCAGGAGACGTGGCTGAGTCATTCGCGACTAACTGCTGATCGCCTCGTTGCGCCGACGTTCGGTAGATCGAGACGCCCGAAGCAGGAAACAAGAAATAGAGCTCGCTACCGTCGAAGGCGGGAGCGCTGGCGTAATAGAAGTCAGTTACCACCTGGTGCGGCGCGCCGACGCAACCGGAAATCGGACAAGACGACACCCGAGCGCGCGCAGCACCCAAATACGCCCAAATGATTTGGTCGCCGACGACGGCATATCCGTTGTTGGTGACGTAGGGCTGTGCGTCATAGGTGATGACCGTCGCTGCGCAATTCTGTTTCTCGCAGCTGCGCAAAAACCAGGCATTCGTCTGCCCGTCGACGGGAAGCGAGCCCATCCAATAGAGCCGCTGGTCATCCGCCGTGAGCTTTCGGATTTGCTCGTGCACGATCGCGAGTACACCGGGCTCGCTGCTAGCCTCGATCGGGGAATCGAGGTCCACTACGGTCGCGCGACAAGCAAGTCCGCCGCACGACAGCATGAGTAGCGAGGCAATGTTTCGGATGTTCATCACGCGCTCATCGTTGGTTAATGGCGCCCCCAATAATCCGTCAATGAAAGCGCAAACGGACGCCAACTCCGACTGCAGCCGTCAGAAACGGGGTGTGCCAAACTTCAGAGTTGTTCACGTGCAATGAAACCGGAGTGATCGGTTTCGAGGCGTCGACTTGCGCGATGAGCCGTACGGTCCGAGACAAAATCGGCGCAAGTTCGATGCGCCCGCCCAACGCTGCGTAGAAGACGGTACGACCGGTCGCATACTGGATGTCTTCTCCGTGTGTTTGCAATGCTCCGAGCGTGACTACCGCGCAGCCAGCCAAAATGTTTCTCACGAAACACGGCGCGACCGTTCCGCCGAGCAGCGAGACGCGAGCGTGCCCCACCTCGGGCAGGTCCTTCGAGGTAGGTAGCTGGTGAACGAATTCTGCCCCGATGCGGTAGCTGCTTCGACCCAGGTCGAAGCCGAGCCGGTAGCCAAATGCCAGCCCTGGCGCGGTACCCACGTCACCGAACAGCGTTGCACGCAGCGCCGGCCGTAGCGGATCTCGATTTTCTGGTGCGGTCTCTCGTGTTTCGCCGCTAGCGGGCTCGGGAGTTTGGGGGGGCTCCTGGGCGACGGGTTCTGGCCCAGAGCCGGGCGGCTTTTCGGCGGGTTCCGGCGGTGCGCTTTCGGCAGCGCTGACGACCTCGGGCTCTTCGCCCAGCGCTGCGCTCGGATCGAGTGCGATGCTGATCGCGAGCGCCAAGGAGGCGACTAGTTCGTCACAGTGTCCCGAGCGCTCGCGCAACTCGCGTGAGCCGACGATGATACCGTTCTGATCCATCAAGCGCATCTGCGCGCGGAGATCTCCGCCCTCGTCGTCGATCACCACGCTGATGGTTTGGCGTGCGGCATGGAAGAACGGGTCGTAGCCGAGCCGCTTGCTCACTTGGGCCGAAAGCGTGTTTCGGTCGGGACAAGTCGCTGCCTGAGCACTGCGCGCATACTCCAAGCGAGTCGCGTCGCCCGGTGCTCCGTGCACGCGACCTGTCGAAAGTGCACAAACCCCGAATGTGGTGAATAGAAGGGCGCGACGAATCACGGCACGGACAATGCCGAGTCGATCGCCGGCGCGAGCAAGCTATTGGGGTACGCAAGATGGAAAGCCTCGGCGCGAGTGCGCGCTTCGCTCGCGCGGCCGAGCGAGAGCAAGGCGCGAATTGCCAAGGCCTCGCGCTCTTCGGCCAGCTTGGCGCGCGGAAATTGCGCGCGATGCCGCTCGGTCTGCGCGAGCGCGAGCGCCGGCTCACCGCGGGATGCGGCGGCACGCGCGAGATCCAGCAATGCGCGTTCGCGCGCTAGATCAGAACCTTGGGCAGTAGCAGCGGGCGCTGCGTGCCTCGTTCCGGGTTCGATAGCTGCGGGCATCGGGGCACTGGGCGTTGACGTCGGGGCTGGCACCACTGGCGATACTGCAGCGGGCGGCGCAGTCACGCTGATCGGAAGCACCGGCCGATCCACGTACACGACGCGCACCTCTTGCGTACGCAACGCACCATACAGCGCCGCGCCCGTCGCTCCACCCATCACCCAAATTCCCGCAGCGACGGCCAATGCCTTTGCGCTCGTGAGCCCCGCGAGCAGCGGACTACCAGCGGTCGGCGCGCTCGACAAGGCGGCCGATTGCGACGCAACGGCCGCGGCCGTTGCCGCAGTGCTCGCCGCGATCGACGCCATCAACGCCGCCTGAACCCGCTGCTTCGCATCCGCCGGAGCTTCACCACCGGTGCCCAAGGCACGCAACGCTTCCAGCGATTTCATGCTTCACCTCGCTGTGCGCGCAGCCGCTTCACGACTTGTTCGTACTCCTGACGCGCCAAGCGCAGCCGCGAATACGCCGTGTTGAGCGGAATGCTCAAGCTCTCCGCGATCTCCGGCATGCTGTGCCCCTCGACCTCGTGCAGCAGTAACACTGCGCGGCGATCCAGCGGCACACGCGCCAGCGCGAGCTCCGCCAATTCCAGCTCTTGGCGAGTGATCAGCTGTTCATCGGCCGCGGCCTTGGGACACGTCTGCTCGGGCGGAACAATCGACAACTCGACGCGATGACGCGAGAGCGCGCGGTAGTTCGATGCCGCGTGGTAAGCGAAGCTGAATAGCCAGGGCCGGATCGGGCGCTTGGTGTCGAACTTCGCCAGATGTCCATGCACTTGCAGGAACACCTGCTGCGTCAAGTCCTCCAAGTCACGCTCGGCGACCCCCAGGCGCTTCAGCGCGTACCAAACGTACGAGAACTGCGTCTCGAAGAGCTCGCGAAAATCCGGCGCCGCTTTCGAGGCTGCTGGCTGTCGCTTCAACGTCGTACGCAATCCCATCACCCCCCCATTATTGCCGAGCCTCAGTTTCCGTCACGAAATCGCACGGCGGGTTTCCGGCGGCTCAAAATCGCCCGATCCCCGTCGCAGCGTCACGCCACAGCGCGCTCCCCAAGTCTCGCGGCCCATCACCCGCCCAATGCGCCGCGAACGCGTCGCGCAGCGCGAGTTCCGCCTGCTTGCCACGTGGGGAGAACCCCCACTCGGCTTCTTGAGACATGTCGTCCGGGTCCGCATACAGACGCCACACGAAGAAGCCAGCGAACCACGGCTCATCGACGAACGCCGAGAGCAACGCGCGATACGCCTCCGCTTGCGCGGCCTGGTCCGGCTTCACGTCACTCATCTTGTCCGGCCACTCCCAGGGTCGAATCGCCGGATCCTTGCGCGTCGTGTAACCGAACTCGTTGAAGAAGATCGGCTTTTGCCAAAACGCTGCCAGCTTCGCCAAACGATCGCGCACGCCGCGACCGCCCGCGGACAGCTCTTCGAAGCTCGCTCCGTCTTTTTCCGCGAGCGGGAAAAACGCATTTAGCCCGATCACGTCGAGATCGCCCAAGATCACCGTTTGCTCGATGTCATCCCAGTTGCCCGCGTATGTCAGCAGACCCGGATACGCGCGCCGCACATCGCGCAAAATCGGTTGAAAGGAGGAGGCATGCGCCGTGGTCAGCCAACTGCGGAGCTCGACTCCGACCGAAAGCATGTCGGCCTGCGATTCGCGTGCAACGTCGGCCCAAGTCAGCAAGAACGCGCGATAGTTGCGGCTCCATTCGTCCCACGCGGCGTCAGAGCCAGGATCGAGCTCACCGCGCCATTCGCCGCTTTCGAACCAAAGATGCGGCACAATCAATACGCGCAGTCCGAGCGCGTGCGCTTGGCGAATTGCGCGGGCGATCGCGCGGCGATTGTCGGCGAACGGTGCTTCGAAGCTCAACGAGATGCCGGTGCTCTTCAGATCATTCACGCGCGCGAACGGCGTCAAGCTGACCCAGCTCGAGCCGAGGCGCTTGGCCTCCAGCAACGTGCGCTCGAATGGCTCACTGCCGTAACCGCGCTTTGGATGCAGCGCGCTTTCGATCGGGCCAATGGTGACGCCGCGGATCGCGCCGCGCGCACCGTCACTCCAAGCTTCGGCGCGTGGTTGCAGGAGCGTAGCTGCTGCGTCTTCGCGGTGCACACCTTGCGCAGAGAGCGGCTCGGCTCCGAACGAGAGACAGCCAAGCAGGCCCAACGCAAACGGCCACAGCCGTTGTTCAGCCATACAGCTTTCGATACAGCTCCGTGAGCCGCTGATCGTCGATGCTCGCCAAATCGGCAACGACCAGATCCGCCCCGTGCGCGTACAACTCTGCCTCGGGATAGCTGTGCCCGACTGCAATACACGGCAAGCCCGCCGACTTCGCCGCTTCGATCCCCGCCAATGAATCTTCGATCACGAGCGCACGCTGCGCGACGCTCGCAGGTACGAGCTTGGACAGCGCCTCGATGCCGAGCAAGTAGCCATGCGGATCGGGTTTCGAGGCGCGCGTGTCTTCCGCTGCCACCACGCTCACGATCAGCTCGCGCACACCGAGCGCGTCGATGCCCAGCTCGATCTCGTCGCGCAAGGCACCCGAAACGATGCCCACTGGTCCGGCGGCGGCGCGCCGACGAATCAGCTCGCTCGCGCCCGGAAAGAGTGGCAAAGAGGCTTCCGCGCGCGCGCGGTACAGGGGCCGCTTGGCCTCCACCAGCCCGGCGATCTGCGCAGCATCGAGCGGCCGGCCCGAATCCACCAAGATCGCCCCGAACGCGCCCACATCGTCGAAGCCGAGGTACTTCGCCCAGTAATCCGCCTCCGTGAGCGTGATTCCGAGTGGGATCAGTGCGTCTTGAAATGCGGCCAGGTGGACGGTTTCGTCGTTGGCCAGCACGCCGTTGTAATCGAACAAAGTGGCGGCAAAGGTTTTGGGATTGGCAGGAAACACGGGCGTTTTCACCGAGATGTGGCTGCCTCACGCGAGGCGAGCCTTCCGTCAGTTCGGTTGCATTGGCGGTCCGGCTGTGTCAGGTTCCGCGGCCGTAAAGGACCGAATGAGTCGTAACACATGAGTAAGGGTGATCTTCTCGAAATGGAGGGCGTGATTCAAGACGCTCTCGGCGGCGGCCAGTACAACATCAAG
>DASQCO010000001.1:0-48736 GCA_035634635.1 Polyangiaceae bacterium | reverse complement strand
GTGCACCACAGCAACGAGATCGCCCAATCCGAACACGCGCTCGGAGTGCGCCCATGGGTCAAATATTGGATGCACGGCGCATGGCTGACGATGGAAGGCGCCAAGATCGCCAAGTCCGCGGGGCTAGCGCCAAACCTCGATGACTTGAGCGCGCTCGGCGTGAGCGCGGCCGCATTTCGCTACTATTTCATGACAGCGCATTATCGCTCATCACTCGACCTCAGTCTCGAAGCACTACGCGCCGCAGAAACGGGTTTCGAACGCATGAGTCACTTCGTCGAGCAACACGTGGAAGAGCCGGCACTCGGAGAGACGACCACCGCCCAGGCCGAATGGCGACGCCAATTCTACGCCGCGCTGTACGACGATCTCGATGCACCGCGCGCGCTCGCCGTACTGTGGTGCATCCTCGCCGACACGAGCTTAGCTACCGGCGATCGAGCGCGCTTGCTCGCGCAACTGGGCAACGTGCTTGGCCTTCATTGGAAGACGAACCGCGCCGTGCACGCCGGTCCCGAAGCTCTGCAACTGCTCGCAGCGCGTGAACGCGCCCGCGCAGACCGCGACTTCGCCAAGGCTGACGCGCTGCGCGCCGAGCTGTCGAGTCGCGGGTTCGGGATCGAAGACGGCCCCGAAGGGCCGGTCTTGCGTCGGGCGCGCTGAGTCGCGCTACTGCTGAACGCAGGCGAAAAACGCACCCGCAAGATCGCCGCAGTTGACGACCACGCCGCTGATGGACTGAGAGTCGAGGGTGTCGGCCAATCCTTGGGACGCGCCGACAACCGAGACCTCAGTCCAGGCGTTGCAAGTATCGGTACTCGTCGTCCAATCCCCGCTCAATCCGGTCCAATACGAGTAGCCGATCTCGCCGACGCTATTCGTGAGCGGGAACGCAAAGATCGCAGCGGCGCTGGTCGTGCCGACCACGGTGTTGTCGGCGCGAACGTATTTGGTGTTCGGCGCGAGCACCCAATCGACGCCTTCGGCTGCGCCGCTCGTGACGCAATGAGCGCTCGTGCACGCTACGCGCGTCGTGCCATCGACGATCAGCGCCTTGTACGAACCCGGGCTGGGAGGGCTCGCATTGCACAGCGTGTCGGCACCACTAACGCCGCCGAAGTTCGCTTTCTTCGGCGTACCCGTCAGATAGATGATCTTGCCGGCAGGTCCGCCACCACCCGCACCGCCCGCGCCTGAAACGCCGCTGCTGCCCGAAACGCCACCACCCGAAGCGCCGCCACCCGAAGCGCCGCTGGTGCCCGAAGCGCCGCCACCCGACGCGCCACCGCTCGTCGTTCCGCCATTGGCCGAGACACCGCCACTGCCCGAGACATTGCCGTTTCCGCCCGCGCCGCCGTGTGGCGCAGAGCCGCCATTGGCCGAGACACCGCCGCTGCCCGAGACATTGCCGTTCCCCGAGGCCCCACCGTGACCGCCCGTCTCTTCGCCTGCTCCAGCCACGGATGAATCGGCACCCGCAGCGCCCGCGTCACCAGATACCTCACCCGCCTCACCACCCGATGTAGACGCTCCAGCTCGGCCGCCCTGAGGCTGACCACCAGAGGTCGTGCCGCCACTCGACGAATCCCCCCCACCACCCGCCGACGAGCCGCCGACCGCACCCTCCTCCTGCGGAATCTGCGAAGGATCGATGCGCACGAGCAACTCACAGGCAGACGCGCCGAGCCCAAGCGGCAACGCAAGCAAGGCAGCCAGAGTGATGCTCGACGAATAAGAAACCGACGACTTGAAACGCTTCATAGGAATCGAAAAATCTACGAGATCGACCGCTGACCGTCAATCAACCAACGAGAACGCCGAGCCTCTAGAAAACAGGCCAAAAGTCGAACCTGGCGATTCACGCTCGCCCCTTAAGTCACGACCGCGCCGGCCGTGTTCGCCGTGAGCGGCTGGTTCGCGACGGCTCGCAACTCTGGAGTTTGGCCGGCGCGGTCAAACACTTGGCCGGCTAGGTCGAGGGCAAAACTAAGGGAAAACAGCATGTTGCTCGTGGGCTTTGAGCCTCGAGGAGCATGAGCATGTCGATTCACCAACGATGCGTGGCGCTGGGGATAACTCTGATGGCATGGGCCTTCGCGGCCCCCGCGCTGGCCCAGGGCACGAGCCGCGGACTCGAGCAGAAGTTCAGCGTGATGGCGGGGCTCTCACAGTGGCTGCTGTTTCGCGGCGGCAATCTTGCGGTCGAGTACAAGACGGGGCGTTTCGCGTTTGAAGTCTCGCATGGCCAGGGACTCGATCTAAACCAATTGGGTGGCTTCGCGCTGAGCTCGGCGGAGCGCGAAGCGGGCACGCGCGTGCGCGTTCCGTGGACGACCGGCTTCGGTGTGGGCTATCGCGTGACGGAGAACTTCCACTTCTTGGTCGAATTCAAAGCACACCACTACGAGGTGCGCGCAAGCGAGGGCGCGAATACCGTGGACTACACGACGTTCAGTATCGGCCCGGGCGCGTTCTATTCAATCTATCTGACCAAGGGCTTGTTCTTGCAACCGAACCTGCGTTTTTGGCCCAACGTCGCCTCGACGTTGGGCGACAACCGCGTGCAGCTCCAACGCTGCGACGGCACGAGCTACGAACACCACGCGCACGATTTCGGTTTCTTCGGCAACGTGAACCTCGGCTATTCGTTTTGATATTTTGGTGGGCGCTCTCATCCCAGCAGCGCACCCCGCGCAACGGCCGCGTTCCCGGGGCTCAGCGGCTCGCAGACAACTGCGCTTCACGGCGAACTTCACTCGGCGCGCGACCATGCCAGCGCTTGAACGCGCGGCTGAACGCAGAAAGCTCCGAGAAGCCGAGCGAGAACGCGACCTCTGCAAGCGAGGCGCGTCGGTCCGAAATCAAAGCCGTCGCTCGTTCTTTGCGCACTGCCTCGACCAAGCCGCTGAAGGATTCACCCTCGTTGGCCAGCGTGCGGCGCAAGCTTCGCTCACTCATGCCCAGCCGCTTGGCAATCGCAGTGCTCGCAGGCTCACCATCGGGCAATGCTTCGACGATTGCCGAGCGGACTCGGGCTGTCGCGCTCGCATCCGCGCTTGCCTCGTTGCTCGCCTCCTGCAACATCTGCTGCGCCAAAGACTCGAAGTGCTTGGAAAGCGCGGGATTGGCGTGGCTCGGCACAGCAGTCAAAACGACCTTTGGCAGCACCAGCTCGTCCGCGTCCGCCTGCCAGCGCGGGGTGACACCGAAGTGCTCCGTGTGCGCTCGCGTGTCCGACGGAGCTGCGTGCTCGAACGAGACCGCGATCGGGTTCAA
The DNA here is from genome assembly GCA_035634635.1 of Polyangiaceae bacterium. Classification (GTDB taxonomy): domain Bacteria; phylum Myxococcota_A; class Polyangia; order Polyangiales; family Polyangiaceae; genus PMG-095. Next base: position 45,460 of record DASQCO010000001.1, on the reverse strand, counting down.
TTCGGCACCCAGAACCTGGCGACCGACGTGCACGAACTCGGCGAGCGCGGATTCATTCGCGACGCGGTGCCCGAGCGAGCGCTCACCCCTACGCACCCAGCGCGCGTGAAGCGCATCCGCAGTTTCTTCCATCTGCCAACGCCCACCGCGATTCGTGAGCAACGACACGAAACGAACCACGCGCGCCAACGCTTCGCGTCCGTTTGCGGAGGTCATCACCGCAAAGCCGAACACCGAGTAGTGCTCGATCGAAATCGTACGCGCGACGTGCATCGGCAAGCCGTCATCGCGAACGGCTCGCATCGCGGCAGCCCAGGCGCCAAAGATGGCCTCGAGCGGCAGCGGTGCTTCCGGCGTCTCGAGCACCTCCGCTGAAACGCCGGCCCCCGATAGCACGGTCGACAGCGAAACCCCGCGCGCTTCGGCCACGCGCGCGACGACGATCAAGAACAGCGCAGGGAGCGTGGCCGGCTTCACGCGAGGGGGCACCCCAGCAAACTAGGGCCCTCGTGGAAACGTGACAAGCACCCCGGAGCTCGAAACCGAAGGAGGGAGCCTAAGAATCCAGCTCGAGGGTTTCGACTTCGACTATGGGGCGGGTGCCAGAGAGGTCTTCGAGTTTGCGGCGCGCTGCGCGGCGCACGAATTCAGCCAACCCGAGCCCACGACCGCCGCGGAAGCTCTCGACCGCACGGGCGATTTCTTTCGCGACGCTGCGCAGCGCTTGGTCGTCATTGTCGACCAAGGGCACGCCGCGCGTGCGCACGGCAGGCGGCGCTGCGAGCTTGTCCGCGCGATCGATGGCTAGCGAAACGAAGGCAATGCCCAGGCGACCGAGCTCGACTCGTCGTTGATGGGTTTGCGGCGAGAGCTCTTCACCACCAATAGCAATGGCAACTCGACCGTGGGCCACGCGCTCGTCTTTCCAGAGTTTCTGACCGTTGCACACGACCGGCGTGCCGTTTTCGACCACAGTGGTCTCGGCGACGCCCAAATCTTGCGCCAACTCTTGGTGACGCAGCAAGTGGTGGAGAGTGCCGTGAACCGGCAAGAAGCAATTCGGTCGGCACAGCTCGATCATACGCGTTTGCTCGCTGCGGCCGGCGTGTCCAGAGGTGTGCACCGCGGGATCGCTGAAGCGCGTTTTCAGGTCGATTCCGGCGCGCAGCAGATCGTTCATCATGGTGAAGACCGCGCGATCGTTGCCGGGGATGATGCGGCTCGAGAAGATCACCGTGTCCCCCTCGGCAAGCGCGAGCCGCGGGTGCTGACCAATCGACAGGCGCTTCAACGCGGAGTTGCGTTCAGCTTGCGTGCCGCCGGCAAGCACGAGCAGCCGCTCACGCGGCACGCTCGCCGCTTGCTCGGACGAGACCAGCAGATCGCTCGGCCATGACAGGCGCCCGATGTGCCGTGCCACCGCGCACTGCGTCTCCAAACTGCGACCGAGCAAGCACAACTTGCGACCCGTGCGCTGCGCAATCTCACCGAGCAAGATCAAACGCTGGATGTTGCTAGCGAACATCGCGATCACGACGCGCGCGGGCGCCTTCTCGACCAACTCCCCGAGCGCGCTACCGACCGCGCGCTCCGAGCCTGCGCGCAGCGGCACGTCGATATTGGTGCTATCGCTCAGCAACAGGGAGATTCCCTGGTCTCCAAGCTCGGTCAGGCGCGCTTCGTCGGTCGGCTCGCCGTCGGGCGGATCAGGGTCGAAGTTGAAATCGCCCGTGTGCAGCACACTGCCCGCCGCCGTGCGCATGTGCAGCGCACTCGCCTCGACGATCGAGTGCGCAACGCGCACCGGCTCGATCGTGAACGGCCCGACTTGGTACTCGCGGCCTGCGTGCGCCTCGCGCAGATCGAGCTCCTCGGGCGCAAACTGATGCTCCAAGAGCCGGCGCTTCGCGAGCTCGAGCGCGTGCGGCGGTCCCCACACCGGAAGCTCGAGTTCAGACAGCAAATACGGCAGGGCACCGAGGTGATCTTCGTGGCCGTGCGTCAAGAAGACGCCGTGCACGCGGTCGCGCTGCTCAATCAGCCAACTGAAGTCCGGATGCCAAACGTCGATGCCCACGTCGTCGTCGGCAAAGGCCGCGCCGCAATCGACGATCACGATGCCGCCCGCTTGCTCGACCGCGAAGCAGTTCATGCCAATTTCCCCCAAACCACCGAGGGGGACGATACGAATCAAATCTGGCGCTAAACTGGGGGGAAATTGCACGCTGGACCACGAGAGGGAGGGCCTAACCAAGAAACCCCCGGTGTAGCACGAGTCGGGCCTCCGGCATTTGTCAGTTGTAACGCCCGGTGATACAGCTCCCTTTCTCCTCACCCGCCCTCTCCGAGCCCGAGCAAGCGAGCGTTAACGTGACAGAAATCAAAGCAGTCACTCCCGAAGAAGCCGCCGAGTTGCAGAGCCAGGGCCACGTGTATGTGGACGTGCGGAGCGAACCCGAGTTCGAGGCCGGTCACCCCGAAGGCGCGCTGAACGTGCCTCTACTCAACGCGGGACCGGTTGGCTTGGTACCCAATCCCGACTTCCTAGCGGTCATGGAGAGCGCCTTCGGCAAAAACGAGCCCCTCGTCGTCGGGTGCAAAGCCGGCGGCCGCTCCAAGAAAGCCGCAGAAATGCTGGCCCAAGCCGGTTTCACGCACCTCTCCGATCAAGTCGCCGGCTTCGACGCCGGCAAAGACGCCTTCGGACGCGCCATCCCCGGCTGGAGCCGCACCGCGCTCCCCGTCGGCAAAGGCAAACCCACAGGCCAAGCCTACGCCGACGTCAAACAACGCAAGCCCCGCTGAACCCGCCCCAAGCGGGAATTCGACTTGGTTTTGAAGGCCACTCTGCGACGAGCGCGCGTGCCGTGCCGCGCGACGCAATGGCCTGCCCAGCAACACCAACTCTCGTCGCTGCGGCCACGCCTGCCCACACAACAACGGCCGGGGCGAGCACGCGCGCGCAGTCTCGCTCATTCCGTGATTGGTTACGGCCTCGCGGGAACGCACGACAACCGACCCACAAACAAAAAGAACGCGGGCTTGAACTCGAACCAAAACCCCGCCGCGATCCTTCCAAAACCGAATCTATCGTCTGAACTCGGTTTGAACTCGAACCAGAACCCCGCCGCGAACCCCTCCAAACCGAATCTATCGTTTGAACTCGGTTTGAACTCAGTCTGAACTCGAACCAGAACCCGCCGCGAACCCCTCCGAAATCGAATCCATCGTTTGAACGCGAACCAGGCGCCGCCGTGAGGCGCTTCACAAACGAATTTTATGGTTCGGATCCGAACCATTCCGCGCCACGAGGTTCGAACTCGAACGAACTCGAAACCAGAACCCGCCGCGACCCCTCCGAAATCGAATCTCTCGTTTGAACGTCCAGCGGTCCGAGGCGACACAGTACGCTTCGAGGAAAGCTCGATCATTTCGATCAGTTACGCGCTTAACCGATCGGCATTGGTTTGAACGCGAACCAGACCCCGCCGTGAGGCGCTTCACAATCGTTTGAAGGAGCTTCGGGCTTGGCTTTGATGAACTCGCAGAGCCCCTTTGCGAGTGGAAGAAATGGTTCGGGTCCGAAGCAATTTTTATGGTTCGGATCGAACCCTCCGAAATCGAATCTATCGTTTGAACGCGAACCAGACCCCGCCGTGAGGCGCTTCACAAACGAATTTTATGGTTCGGATCCGAACCATTCCGCGCCGCGAGGTTCGAACCCGAACTGAACTCGAACCAGAACCCCGCGGCGAACCCTCCGAAATCGAATCTATCGTTTGAACGCGAACCAGACGCCGCCGTGAGGCGCTTCACAAGCGAATTTTATGGTTCGGATCCGAACCATTCCGCGCCGCGAGGTTCGAACTCGAACCAATGCCGTTCATTTAAGCGCTGCGTTCCGAATTCCTCGATCATTTCGATCGCTTGCGTCGGCGAGTTTCGGGCTCCCGCGCAATCAGAGGCAATACAGAATCCTCGGTGACGTTCACCATCCAGCGGTCCGAGGCGACACAGTACGCTTCGAGGAAAGCTCAATCATTTCGATCGTTACGCACTTAACCGATCGGCATTGGAACTCGAACCAGAACCCCGCGGCGAACCCTCCGAAATCGAATCTATCGTTTGAACGCGAACCAGACGCCGCCGTGAGGCGCTTCACAAGCGAATTTTATGGTTCGGATCCGAACCATTCCGCGCCGCGAGGTTCGAACCCGAACCATATTTTCAGTCTCGAACTGCTCCTTCAGGACATAGCCGGCAGGCAGCGCGCTTGGCGGCAGGTGGAAGGGGTTCCCCAAATGGAAAATGGTTCGGATCCGAACCATTTTCTGCTCGCAGAGGGGCTCTGCGAGGGGCTGAGAAGCCAAGCCAAGGCTCCTTCAAACGATAATTTGCTTCGGACCCGAACCATTTTCTCCGCTCGCAAAGGGCTCTGCGAGGGGCTGAGAAGCCAAGCCAAGGCTCCTCCAAACGATAATTTGCTTCGGATCCGAACCATTTTCTCCGCTCGCAAAGGGCGCTGCGAGCGGCAGAGAAGCCAACCCAAAGGCTCCTTAAAACGATAATTTGCCTCGGATCCGAACTCATTTTCTCCGCTCGCAAAGGGCGCTGCGAGGGGCTGAGAAGCCAACCAAAGGCTCCTTCAAACGATAATTTGCTTCGGATCCGAACCATTTTCTCCGCTCGCAAAGGAGGCTCTGCGAGGGGCTGAGAAGCCAACCCAAAGGCAACCCAAGGCTCCTTCAAACGAAAAATTGCTTCGGATCCGAACCATTTTTTCCGCTCGCAAAGGGGCTCTGCGAGGCAACTCCAAGGCTCCTTCAAACGAAAAATTGCTTCGGATCCGAACCATTTTTTCCGCTCGCAAAGGGGCTCTGCGAGTTCATCAAAGCCAAGCCCGAGGCTCCTTCAAACGAAAAATTGCTTCGGATCCGAACCATTTTTTCCGCTCGCAAGGGGGCTCTGCGAGGCTCTCGCTCTGCCAAAATTTAGGGGCTTCCTCGAACAGAAGAATGGTTCGGATCCGAACCATTCTCTGCGCTCGCAGGGACGCTCGTCGCCGGGGCGGGCACGAGGGCTGGTAAGGTAGAAACCGCCGCTTGCAACTCGTCTGTGGAGACCCGGGCTGGGTCTCACGCTGAAAAGCGCGTTCGACTTCGAACTAGGCATCGACGTGCCTTCGGGAGGAGCAGTGGCCAGGCTGGCGCAAATTGGGCGGGGCTTTCAAATCTCCAGTCGAACCGCGACGCCGAAGGCTGCGACGCGGCGCGTCCGGTTCGCGTGACCATCAACCCCAAAATCTATGGGCGCCCGCTAGCCGCAAGGGCGAGCCTCTGTTAGGCAGCGCGGGAGATGATCCCGCGTTACACGCCCAAGGCATTCGCAGAGCTCTGGTCCGACAAAACCCGCTACGGCATTTGGCTCGACGTCGAGCTAGCGGCTTGCCAAGCCATGGAAACGGAAGGGCTCGTGCCCAAGGGCACCGCGGCCAGTATCCGCGCCAAGAACATCGCCCTCGACCCGGCCAAGATCGACGAAATCGAGCGTACCACGCGCCATGACGTGATCGCGTTTTTGACGCACGTCGAGCAGCTCGCGGGCGAACCGGCGCGCTGGTTGCACCGCGGTATGACTTCGAGTGACGTGCTGGACACGAGCTTCGCGATCCAGCTCGCGCGCGCGGCGGATTTGTTGCTCGAACGGACGGATGCGCTAATCGCGGCCTTGGCCACGCGCGCCAAAGAGCACGCGCGCACGCCGCAGATCGGTCGCTCGCATGGTATCAGCGCGGAGCCGGTCAGCTTTGGCATCGTGCTCGCGGGGCACTTGGCGGAGATCAAGCGTGGTCGTTTGCGGCTGGCGCGTGCTCGCCAAGAAGTGGCCGTGGGCAAGATCGCGGGCGCGGTCGGCACGTACGCGCACTTGTCGCCGGAGCTCGAGGAGCGGGCGCTGTCGAGCTTGGGCTTGGGTGCGGAAACGGTTTCGACTCAGGTCGTCGCGCGCGATCGCCATGCGAGTTTCTTCTCGGCGTTGGCGCTGCTCGCGGCGGGCATCGAGCGCTTCGCGACGAACGTGCGTCATTGGCAGCGCAGTGAAGTCGGTGAAGCAGAAGAGCGCTTTTCTGCAGGGCAAAAAGGCTCGAGCGCGATGCCGCACAAGCGCAATCCCGTGCTCAGCGAGAACCTGTGCGGCCTGGCTCGCGTGGTGCGCGGCGCGCTGACTCCGGCGCTCGAAAACGTGGCGCTCTGGCACGAACGCGACATCTCGCACTCGTCCGTCGAGCGCATGCTCGCGCCGGATGCGACGACCACGCTCGGCTTCATGCTCGAGCGCTGTACCGGCCTGGTCGAAGGCTTGGTCGTGTACGCGGAAAGTATGAAGCGCAACCTCGAGCGCAGCGGTTCGTTGTTCTTCAGCGAGGCCGTGCTCTTGGCCTTGATCGGCAAAGGCCTCGGCCGCCAAGACGCCTATGTGCTCGTGCAGCGCAACGCGATGAAAGCCTTCCAGGGTGAAGGCCAATTCCGGGTGCTGCTCGGCGCGGACAGCGACGTTTCGGCGCGGCTATCGGCGGCCGAGCTCGATGAGTGCTTCGATTTGGAGCATTCACTCCGCTTCGCTGAGCAAATCGTCGATCGGGCGATCCACGCCTGAGCCGAGCGCGCGGCGCACTGGGCGCTCACGCACGTAGCGGCGCGCGATCAGCACTAAAATGCTGATTGCGTGCCATGCGCGCACGCCGCTCTGCTCGTCGCCGTACACTGGGCGCACTGGGACTTCGATCACGGATAGCCCGCGGGCGGCGAGCATGCCCAGCAAGTCATTGGGGTAGCCGAAGCGCGGCCACAGCTCGTCGAGTGGCAATGCGAGCGCAGCGGCGCGCGAAATCGCCGTGTAGCCGCATTGGCAATCGTCCACCGTGAGGCCGGTGGCCAGGCGCGTCGCGAGCGCCAAGGCCCGTCCGGCCAGGCGCCGCGCGAACGGCATGTCCGTCTTTCGCTCGTGCCAAAAGCGATTGCCCTTCACGTAGCTGGCGCGTCCGAGCGCAACGGGCTCGACGACTCGACTCAGATCTTCGGGCGCCATTTGTGCGTCGCCCGCCATCACCACGAGCACGTCGCAATCTGCGGCGATCGCGGCGCGATAACCGCTAACGATCGCCGCTCCGACGCCGCGATTGTGCGCGTGAACCACGAGCTCTACGCGCGGATCGGGGATCCCGCGCACGACGTCGGAAGTACCGTCGTCGCTAGCGTCGTCGACGACCACGATTCGATCGACGAAATCAGGCATTCCGGCGAGCGTCCGCTCGATCAAACGCGCTTCACGAAAGCAGGGCACGACGACGGCGACCTTCGCCGATTGAAACATGCCCGGGGGCTAACACTTTCCAGAGGAGCTGGAAAGGAGGATTCGGTGGTGGAGGACGAGTCGCTCCGTGCGTTGGGGTACTAAGCTCCCCCCAAGAAATGCGAACGCGCCGTGCGCTGCTCATCACGCTTGCCGGGCTGGCCTCGGTGGTCCTTTTGGCGCTCGTGTGGGCGCATGTATCTTTCCCGAGCGATCGCACTCCCCAGGGTGCGTACCTGCGCGTGGTGATCGCGGTCAATCGGGGGCGCGCGCAGGACTTCTTCGCGTACACCGAGACGCGCGCGCAGCACGCCTGCTACTCGATCCGTGATTATCGGAAGAAGATGCGCGAGCGCGTGTTGCAAAGCTTTCCCGAACCGGAACGGTCGCGGCTCGCCGCCGAATACGCAGAGCTTGCCGCAGCGCCCGATGGCGCAGACGTGCTCGCGATCTACGCCAAACAAGACGGCTGGATGAACCGCTTGCGCAAAGACATGTCCGGCATCGCGCGCGTGGAAGTGCAAGGCGAACGCGCCACGGTGCAAACCGCGCATGGTACGCGCTACCCATTTCGCCGGCGTGACAACGGCATCTGGGGCCTGACGATGTTCACCGCAGCGCTCGACGCCGAAGCCGAGAAGGCCGCGCGCGACTCCGCCCTAATCGACAAAGCGGCCAGTGACTACGAACACGCCGCCAAGCTGGAGGCGAAGTGAAGCACTGGTACGGCTCGGCCTGCCTCGGCCTGTTCGCGCTCTCGTGCGGCAGCGACCCTCAGAAGCCCGCCACACCGCCGCACAATTCGCTGCTCTCGAGCGTGGAACGCGCGGTCAATTACCGCAGCCCGGCCAGCTATCGCTATCACCCGCTGCGCCAAGCTCCCGTGCAGGCCGAGCGCAAGCTGAACGATGGCCGCATGCTGCTCGCGGGTAAGCGCGGCGAACGCTGGCTGCTCGACCCAGCAACGCACCACTTGACCCCCGGCGCGAACCTCGCGCCCGAAGACTTGATCGCAGTGCTCGACGCCGATGATGGCTTCTGGTTCGTCGGACAAAGCGGCACCAGCTACGAGACGCGTGATCCGCTCGGTCGCTTCATGCGGTCGAGCGCGCCGCTCGAGCCGTTGATCCGAGTCAGCGCGGCACAGCACTCGATCGTCGGCATTCCCGCGGATCGCTCGCTGGTGCGAAGCGCCGACGGCGCGGCATCCTTCAACCGCGTTGGGCCGAAAGACGTGTCGTTCGCCGACGTCGAGCTCGAGAGCGACGGCAGCGGGCTCGCGCTGGCGATCCCCGAGGCCATCTGGCTCACTCGCGACGAAGGCGCGAATTGGGCCCTTCTTCCGGGAAAAACCCGTGGCGCGTATGCCCTGACGCGCGATCGGCAAGGCCATGTGCGCGTCGAAACGGTGTTCGGCCCGTATCGCTTCGTCGATCAACCTGCGCGCCTCGATCCTTTCGCCGATCCGACCTCGGCGCAAGATCTGACGGCCAATGCGCCGCCGCGCGGTCCGGATGCGGCGGCCTTGGCCGATGGCCGCGCGATCATCTTGGGCGCTCGCTACCTCGAGGTCTCGGCGCCCGCGGGGCGACCGAGCGACTATGAACTTTGGCAAGGACCATTCGACGGCAAGCTCGAAGCGAGCCCTCTGCCAATGCTCAAAAGCTGCCGTACCGCACGCATCGCCGGCTTCGACCACTACCTCGAGCTCGCCTGCCTGCGCGGCTCGAGTGACGGAAGCAGCGCACCGATCTCGTTCTTCCGGAGCGAAGATTCCGGGGCGCATTTCGAGGCGGAACCATTCACGAGCTTTGGTACGCCCGGTGGCTTTCGCTTCGCACTCGGAGCCTCGGGGGTACTGCTCGCTAGTGGCCTGTGCGGCTCACCCACTGCAGGCTGCGCCACCGGTGGCATCTTTTTGCGACGCGAGGCCACGGAGGACCAGCCGCACAGCGACAAGCGCCACAAGGTCGAGACGTCGCATCCGCGCGCCAAATTCGAGCTCTTCGCCGCAGCGACGCCAACGTTGGCCGAGAGCGCGCTCGGCTTGACCTTCTCGCTGAACGGGCGCCTGGCGTACGCCGTGGGTCGCCGCTCGAAGACCGGCGCGCTGGCGACCTTCGTTTCGCACGACGGCGGCGCGAACTTCGAAGCACACGATCTGGATCTGGTGCGCGCCGATTCGGACGACGAAGACCAATATTGGGAGCGCGCTCAATCCTCGGTTCGAGTCGAATCCTTCGCCGCAGCCGAAGACGGCTCGCTGGCGGTAGTATTGAGCGATCGACGCGGGCGCTCATTGATCGTGACGGATGAGCAAGGGCGCCTCCTGTCGGGGTCGAAAGCGCCGGACGAGCACGCGGTCGTCGCCGCCGTGGGCATGCGCGCCTTCGCGCTCTCACCGCAAACCCGAAAGACCTGGGAGTCGTTGGATGGTGGCGTCACTTGGCAAGGCTTGACGCGCTTTCCAGTCGCTCCGTGTGGCGCAGACAGCGACTGTGACGTCAAACTGCAGTGCTCACCCGCGGGGTGCGTGATCGGTAACGAGGTCTCACGCATCGGTTGGGTCGGTCAGAGTGACGACGAGCTCGACACGCTGCCACCAGCAGGCCGAGAGGCGCCCCCAGCCACGGAGCGCAAAGTCAGAGCACCGCTGTCGTGCACACTCGACGAAGCGCCTTGGCAGACGTTAGCCGGCGTCCGAGAGGTTCCGAACTTCCGTGACGCCGCCTTCGGCAAGGCCAGCTTCGTCGCGCTGGCGAGCGACTCCGCGCGCGCCTCGGCTTCGATGATCCACGGCTTCGGCGGGGCGCGCCCACAGCTTCGCAGCGTGAGCTTGTTGAAGCCGGTCGAGCACCCCAATGAGTACGCAGTCTCGGTCTTGGACCAGGTGGAAGGCGCCGCCGCGATCCGCTACCGATTGCCCGAAAATCCGGCCAAAGACAGCCATTTGCGCAACATCGAGCTGGCTTGGGACAACGCGCTCTCTGGACAAATTGGGCACGCGCGTTTGGCCGATGGCGGCCCAGTCGCGCCCGCCGACTATCAGCTCGGCGACGCCGCACAGCGCGCCGATCCGGATCTGCTCAGCATCGGCGAAGGCGGGCTGTACTTGCGCCTCCACCACTCGGCCGGCGACGCGCAAGAGACTTGGTTTTTCGACGGTCGCACGAGCACCCGCATCCCACCGATAAAATGGCCGACCGTCGGCAACGTGCGCGGTCGCACCGAAATGGCGCGCACCGAAGGCACGCACGTGCCGTTGATGCTCTTCGGACGCGGCACCGCGGTCGCGCGCGCGCGGCGCGTCGGCGCGGACTGGGAATTCGACGCGGAGACGACCGCGCTGCCCGATCCCGGCGCGTTCGGCCAAACACTGCTCAGCAACATCGCCTACTTGGGCAGCGCTTCCGGCTTGTTCGTCCAGGCGCAAGTCGGTGACGGCGCGCGTGCCAGCGCGGCCTACTATGCGTTTCGCGCGACCGGCGACGTGATGGGCCCGAAAGTCGCTGTCCCCACTCAAACGAGCCTGTCCGATCGCCCCGCGCGCTGCACCGAAAGCCAACTGACCACGACTCCGCGCATCGATGCCGCGTTCTTACCGGGCACACGACACCCGATTTTGATCACGGACAACTCCGATCCACCGCGGCTCTTCCTCAGCTCTGGCGCGGTGCTTTACGGCACTCCAGAGAACGCATGCGCGACCGCCTTCGACGCGGATGAGCTCGCTTTCGACAACGCAGCCCTACGCCGCGAGCGCGCGCTGCTCTTGCTCGACGACTTGGAGCACAGTTGGTTGTTTCGTTCGACTTCCGAGAACGCAGTGCAATACCGAACGATGAAGTGCCACTTCGAACCGGATCTCGACGTGCCGAGCGACGTCTATCGCGCTCCCGGCACGCTCGTGCCGCGCGGCGGCTAGCACTCGACAAGCCGAGCCTGGCCGAGCTGAAATGCGGTCCGGGTTTCGGCGAGCCGTTCGACCATGCTAGTGAGGCAGCATGATTGATCACACGGGATTGGACGTGAGTGATGCCGCAAAGAGCCGTCGTTTCTACGAGCAGGCGCTGGCTCCGCTTGGCTATCAAGTGCTGATGGAGGTCCCACCGGAGTACACCGGTGGAGCCGTGGTGTTGGGCATGGGCGTGCCCACCAAGCCGGATTTTTGGATCCACGAAGGGACCCCGCAAAAGCCGCATTTGCACGTGGCATTCCGCGCTGACAATCGCGCGGCAGTGGATGCTTTCTACAAAGCCGCGATGGCCGCCGGCGGCAAGGACAACGGCCCGCCCGGCCTGCGCCCGCACTACCACAAGGACTACTACGGCGCGTTCGTGCTCGACCCCGACGGACACAACATCGAAGCGTGCTGTCACGATCCGGCGTGAGCGAACTCAGCGCAGCATATCTGCGCAGTGCCGTGTTTAGCGCGGTAGACCCGCACCGCTCTCTGAGTGATAGCTCATCAAAGTGGGCGGTCCGGCGAAACAATCGCGCACCAGCGCGACCACTTCACCGGCCGCGCCGCTCGCTTCATAGGCTTCCGCCGCAGCGCGCGTCTCCCAAATCGTGATCACGCCAAATGAGTCCCCGGCGTTGACGGGCTCGAGCAGCAAGCACCCGAGATTGCCCTGACAGCCGCGCACCTTGGGCACCGCAACGCCGTTGTAGGTCTGCTTCAAGCGCTCAATCTCGCTGGGCTTCACCGCGAACGTCCCCATTCTGATCCACATCTTGCCGCTCCAATTCTCCGGCGAGAGCCAAACGCCCCCGCTGACCGATGCACGTTATCGGCGATCCGCAGTCGGTGCCAGAACGACCTCAGCCTGTGCGCTGCCAGTCGCGACATCCGCGGCCTGGGCCGTGCGCCAGATTGTGCCAAGGCACCGCGAATCGCGCTCGAAGAGTCGCCTTTTCAACTGAAATCTCGATTGGCTTTGTTGGGCACACTGCTTGCTCCGGGCAGAAAGCAGAAGCAGAAAGCAGGAAAGCAGATGACGACACGGTGGGGTTCGACGACTAACCAATCAAAACATCTCAGCACGTTGCGCCTTTCGCTACTCTTGGCGCTCGGACTTTCGCCGCTGGCGTGCGGCGGCACGGTATCGCACTCGAGGGAGGATGGCAGCGGTGGCAGAATCAACCCGCTGGGTGATACTGGCGGCTCAGCGGGTGGCATCACGGTGAGCCACGAATTCGGCGGCGGGGGCTCGGGCGGCACCGTTGCTGTAGGAGGTTCGGGAGGTACTGTCGTTGAAGCAGGCTCAGGTGGCGTTGTCGTTGAAGCAGGCTCGGGAGGCACTGCTGGAAATGCAGGGCTCTCGGGCGCAGCTGGCAGCGCGGGCATGGGCGGCACGGTGTTCCAATGCAGCAGCGCGGCGTTGGATCCCGCGACCAACCTCGCAAACTGTGAGAACGGACTCGTTCATCGGCCGCAGGCCGGGACTTGCACGCTGAATACCGCGAGCGGGGGCGCGGCGGGCGTGGGTGGCAATACCGGCACGGGCGGCGCGACACCGAACACCTGCAAGAGCAACGCAGATTGTTCAGCGCTGCCGCTGGGCTGGTGTGAGAGCAAGGGCCCCGGAGTGAGCGGCGTGTGTCACGCGGGCTGCCAGCAAGACAGCGACTGCGGTGACAGCGCAGCATGTCAGTGCGATCCCGGTACGCCCGCGGGCCGCTGCGTGTACGGCAATTGCCGAGTCGACGACGACTGCGGCCCCAACTCCGTATGCGCACAAGTCAAACAAGCCTGCACCTATCCGACCCTCCGATGCAGCCACGCAGGCGACGAATGCAAAACCGCAGCGGACTGTCCCGGCCAGGGCGCATTTTGCAGCCCTTCGGCGAACGGCAATCTCGTCTGTTCGCCGAGTCAATGTGGACGCCCGTTCTTGGTCTGCGAAGCGCCGCGTGTCGCAAGCGTCGCACCCCGCACGGATTGGCTCGAAGCGCTGCCCGCCCCCGACCTCGCCGGACTCTCGCCGACACGCCGCGCAGAGCTGGCGGCGCATTGGGCCCGCCTCGGCCAGATGGAGCACGCTTCAATCGCCGCCTTTGCACGCTTCAATCTACAACTCTTGTCGCTCGGCGCACCCGCGGAGCTGGTCGAAGCTTGCAACCGCGCGCTGACCGACGAGACCAGACACACCAAGCTCTGCTTTGCGCTCGCGTCTCATTACGGCGGCACGAACGTCGGTCCCGACCGACTCGACCTCGACCACTGTTTCGAAGACCTCAGCCTTCGAGCGATCACGCAGCTCGTGATCGAAGAAGGCTGCATCGGCGAAACCGTTGCAGCGCTCGAGGCACTCGAGGATGCCGACGCAACCACCGATCCCGTCGTGCGTGACGTGCTACGAGGCATTGCAAAGGACGAGCAGGCCCACGCAGAACTCGCCTTCAAATTCCTACGCTGGACGCTCACGCAATCTTCTCGCGAAGCGCGTGCCGCGATCGCCATCGAAGCCGAACGAAGCCTCACCGACTACGAACGCAACGCGAGCAGCATTCAAGCGCGCGCCGCGCGGCACGTCGTACGCCCACTCCTCGCCGACCTCCTGCAGTTACCGCTGAATCAGGCTGCGCACTGCGCCTAACGCCGGCCGGGGCGTGAGCAGCGAGAGGCGAAGGATGCTAGCTCGCTCGCCGCAGCGTGATCAGCGCGATCTCTGGAGGGACGGCGAGGCGCATCGGGGGGCCGGTGGTGCCGAGGCCGGCGTTGACGTACATCGCGGTTTTTCCCGTGTAGACCAGGCCGCGTGAGCGTTGGCCGGTGAGGCGAGCCAGGTTCAAGCGCTGGCCGAGGAAGGGAACGCCGAGTTGGCCGCCGTGGGTGTGCCCGGTGAGGATCAGGTCCGCACCGGCGCTGGCCGCAGCGCCGAAGACCCACGGGTAGTGCGCGAGTACTACGATCGGTGCGCCGGGGGTGCAGCGCCGCAGCGTATCGGCCACTCCAGCGGGAGTCGCGATGCGACCGTCGATGCCCGCAACGTTGAGCATCGCGTCACCCCGGCGGATGATTTGCGATGCGTCGCGTAACACGGTGGGGCCGTGTTCGGCGACGAGGTGCGTGAGTTCGTCGTTGTTCCACAGATCGTGGTTGCCCATCGAGACGAACACGCCGTCTTTGCCGCGGAGCGCGCCGAGCGCTTCGGCGACGTCGCGATAGAAGCCGCGTCCGCTCGTGACGAGATCACCGGTGACTGCGACCAAGTCCGGGTCGAGAGCGTTGCTCAGCGCAACCCATTCCAGCGCGCGCGATTTGGGATCGAAGCTACCGACGTGGAGATCGCTCAACTGCGCGATGCGGTAGCCGTCGAACTCGGGCGGCAAATCCGCGATCGCGACGTCCATGCGACGAATGCGCACGAAGTGTCGCTCGATCCAGATCGCCCACACCGAGAGCAGCACGCCGAGCCCGTAGGCATAGACCTCGAACAGCCGAAAATCCGCAAACACGCCGCGCCCTGCAGCGGACGGTAACGCGAGCAACGTGAACGCCAGTAACGCGGCAACTGGGCTGAACAGCAGGGCGAAGGTGCTGGCGCCAAAATGCACGAACAGCGGCTGGTCGAACCACACGGTGATCCAGCGCGCGCGTGGTTGGTCGCGCATCTGCGCGATGAACCTGCGCAGAGTGACGAAATAAATCAGCGAGCTTGCGCCGAGCGCGCTGACGAATGGTACGTACCGCGACAAGGCGAGCGCGAACACCACGTTCGCGCACACCATCACGCCCAGCGGCAGCCAATACAGGCGGCGGCGGAAGCGCTTGGACGCGTTCGAGCCCGAGCGACGCGCGGCTGCGGCGTGGCTCGGGCTCGGAAGGGCTTCGCTCAGGTGTTCACCAACGCAGCGAGCTTGGCCTTGGTCGTGAGACCAACGTGCTGGGCCGCCAGCTCACCGTTCTTGAACACCATCACGGTGGGCACGCCACGCACACCCAGCTTGCCCGCCATGATCGGGGAATCATCGATGTCGAGCTTGCCGACTTTGACCGTGCCGTGCAGGTCATCCGCCAGCTGATCGACGATCGGCGCGAGTTGTTTGCAGGGGCCGCACCAGGTTGCCGTGAAATCCACCAGGACCGGAACCGTCGATTTCAGGACCTCCTGCTCGAAGTTGAGGTCGTTGAAAACATGAACCTTATCGGATGCCATTGAGACCGCTCTCCTGCGCTGTGATTGGGGGGACGGCGGGAAAGATAATGCTTGTTTCGGTACCAGGGAACCCCCCGTCACCGGGGGTTTGCCCCCGTCAGGGCTCGCGAAGCGCGTCACCCCCACGCCGGCGAGAGTTTTGGGGCCTCATCCCCAAAACGCGTGCGCGCTGTTCAAACAGTGCAATATCCGGCCCTTATGAGACGCGCGAGTGAAGAGGTCGGCGCCGAATTCGCCGAGAGTTTGCCTGGAGAGCCGTGGAGCGCGGTGTGGACGGCCGAAAAGGTGATCGAGACGCTTGGACCTCTCGCCAGCGACGAAAGAAAAGCCCGAATTCAGTCGGTCATGGATCAACGCTTGGCGAGCGTGACGGTGCTGTTGGATGCACCGCACGATCCCCACAACGGCTCGGCTGTGATGCGTAGCTGCGATGCGTTCGGAGTGCCGACGGTTCACGTCGTGGCGCGTGTCGAATCGTTCATGATCGCACGGCGCATCACCAAGGGCACCGAGCGCTGGCTGGAGGTGCACGACCACAAAACCCCCGAAGCGGCGGCAGCGCATCTGATGTCGCGCGGTTTTGAGCTGGTCGCAACGCATCCCGATGGCGACCTCACCCCTCCAGACCTTGCGCACATCCCACGACTCGCACTGCTCCTCGGCAATGAACACGACGGGATTTGCGAGCCGCTCCTGCGCCACGCCAAGCGCGCGGTGCGCATCCCAATGCGCGGCTTCGTGGAAAGCTTGAATGTGAGCGTGGCCGCAGCGGTGCTGCTATCGGCCGCAACCCAGGGCCGGCCGGGTGATCTATCGCAGCCGGAGAAGCGCCGTCTGTACGCCCGCGCGCTGTTTCGCTCCGTTCCGCGAGCCGGTGAGGTCCTCGCGGCGAGCCTGTTGCGCTGACCCGCACTTCGGCTCGAGCTCGGCGACCAAAGCAACAAACCAAACAAAATCAGAAGCATGGGTTTCAAATCCGGCCCGGGCGTATTAGCGTTCCGGCCCACTTCGATGCCGCGGCACCCCCACGAACTCAGCGTTGTCGGCAGCGGCACGCGCATTACCGGTCGCATCAGCGGCAGCGGCGCATTGCGCATCGAGGGCGCAGTCAAGGGCGACGTCAACGTGAACGGCGACACCGAGCTCGCTGAAGGCGGCAGCGTCGAAGGCAACTTGCACGGCGAGAGCCTGGAAATCGCCGGCAGCTTGCTGGGCGACGCCCGCGCGAGCGGCGCGATCGCCGTCCTCCGCTCGGCGAAGGTCCGCGGTGAGCTGCGCGGCGCAGAAATTTCGATTGAGGCCGGCGCGCGCATTTCGGTGCGGCTCGAAACCGAGTTCGATCTCGATTTCGCGACGGCTCAAAAGCGCCGCTGACTCATTTTCTCAGCAACTTGGAAGAGGCGACACGGATGGCAGGCACGGTGATTGGAGAAGGGCTCACCATCGAGGGTGACATCTCGGGCGACGAAGAGATCGTGATCCACGGCAATTTACGAGGCCGACTCACCACGACTGACGCAGTGACGGTCAGCGGCACCGCTGTCGTTGGGGCCGATATCACGGGCGCAAGTCTGAGCGTGGCGGGCCAAGTCACCGGTGACGTCACGGCGTCCGAGCGCGTCGATATCCAAGCGGGCGGAAAGCTGGTCGGCGACATCAAAGCCGCACGCTTCACGATCGCGGACGGTGCCTCGTTCAAGGGCAACGTCGACATGGAGGTGTGAGGCGCATGACCGAAGCTTCGGTGATCGGCGCGGGAACCGTGATCAGCGGGCACGTGCGCGGACAGGGCTCGCTCGAGATTTTGGGCCGCGTCGAGGGCGACGTGAGCGTCACGGGCAACGTCGCGATCGGCGCTGCCGGTCGCGTGCGCGGTAATATCAGCGCCGCCGAACTGCGCATCTCCGGGCACGTCCAGGGTGATCTGCGCGGCACGGTCGCCGTGTTGCTCGAATCCGGCGCGCGCGTGGTGGGCGATATTTCCGCGCCACGCGTGGGCATCGCGCCGGGCGCGCTCGCGCGTGGCCACGTACAGACGGATGGTGAGCCCGCGTTTGCCGGAGCTCGTGCTCCTGCAGCCGCCTCCCGCCCGGTCGCGCCTCCCGCGCGCACTGCTCCTGCTGCGGCAGTGTCGCCCACAGCAAACAAACTCGAAGCCAAGCCGGTAGCCTTTCCCACCAAAGTGGAAGCCAAAGCGCCTCCCGTGCCCGCCAAGTTCGAAGTCAAAGCTCCACTGCCGCCACCGCCCAAGCTCGCACCGCCAAAGCCGGAACTGCGCCGACCCGAGCCGCCGCGAGCCGCTCCAGCTCCGTCGCAACCGGAATTCACGCCCGTGCGCCCGCTGAAGCCCGAACCTCGCCGCCCCCCGCCACCCGTAGTGCCGGTATTGAGCAAGGGCATCAAAGCCAAAAAGAAAAAGAGCGGCGACTAGCTAGCCCCCGTGCCCGCTCTTCCCCCTCCGAGCTCTTCTGAACAGAAGAGAGGGGCGCTCGCGCTCCAGCAACGCACCTCGCAATGCGCTGTATTCTCGGCCTAAAACGGCCCCCTGAAGATTGAACCGCCGAGCCGCAGAGGCCGCAGAGACCAG
Source organism: Polyangiaceae bacterium (assembly GCA_035634635.1). GTDB lineage: Bacteria > Myxococcota_A > Polyangia > Polyangiales > Polyangiaceae > PMG-095. The sequence continues at coordinate 27,358 of DASQCO010000001.1, read as the reverse complement.
AAAGAGATTTTTGGTTCCCAGTCCACGTCGAAGCGCACGTTGTCACGACGCAAACCGTCGCAAAGAGCAAAACCCCGATCTCCTCTCCCCTCTGCGGCCTCTGCGGCTCGGCGGTTAAACTCTCTCTTCGTCCGCGACGCCGAAGGCTGCGACGGTCGCGACGTGGCGCGGCCCCATCAACCCAATCTCCTGCTCCTCATGAGGGACGGGAGATTCGGGCACGGGCACGGGCATGGGCACGCGCGCGTTTACGGAGGAGCGGGGCGCGGTGTAGGTTCGGCGCATGCTGGACACGACGAAACGCGCGCGCTTGATCGATCTTCTCCGTGAGCTGAGCTTCGAACGCCGCCGCGTCACGCTCGCCTCCGGCCGCGAGAGCGACTTCTTCATCGATTGCAAACAGACGATTCTCACCGCAGAAGGTCACGCCTTGGTCGGCGAGCTGATGTTCCAAGCGCTCGATGACCTGCCGGCGTGCGATGCCGTGGGCGGCGTCGAACTCGGCGGTTGTCCTTTGGCGAGCGCGGTGTCTTTGGTCAGCTTTCAGAAGGGCCGCCCGCTGACCGGTTTCTACGTGCGCAAGGCGCGCAAGGACCACGGCACCGCAAAGCTGGTCGAGGGTGACAAATCGCTCAAACCCGGCACTCGCATCGCGCTCTTGGAGGACGTGGTGACGACCGGCGGTTCCAGCCTGAAAGCGGTCGAGACACTCAAAGCCGCAGGTGCGGTGGTGGTGGGAATTATCGCACTCGTCGATCGCTTGGAGGGCGGCGCTGACACCATTCGTGAAGCGGGTCTGCCGCTTTTGACCCTGTCGACGCGCGCCGACTTCATGGAGTAGCCTGAGGCGGATGCCCGCGCTCCGCCCGAGACACGGTCGACGTTGCCAGGAGCGCGCGCCGTGGGCGCAGGCAGTGCGGAGTGGTCGCAACGGGGCAGTATTGCTGAGCGCGCTCGCCGCGCTGCTCGCCAGTCGTGTGGCCCAGGCCGCGTCCGACCCGAAGGAGCGCGCGATCACTACGGATGAAGTGGTGTCGTGGCTGGACTCGAACAGCGACTCCAGCTCGCTCGCGGACCAGGGCGGCAAAGAAGAACAACTCGTTCCGCTCCCGCCACCGCGACACCACGGCTTCGTCGTCGAAAGCAGCGTCGGCGCATTGGGGCAACTCGGCGAGATGAAATACACCTCGCCGGTCGCGCCCTGGTTCCATCTGCAAGTGGGTTATGAGCCGTTGCGCTTCCTCATGGTGTTCGCGGAGGGCGATCTGGTGTTGTCCAACACCTCCTACGCCCCCCCGCCCCCGCCCCAGCGAACCTACGCCTTGTGGGGTTTCGGCGGTGGCCTTCGTGGCACGGTGAAAGCGAGTGAGCGGGTCGGGCTTTACCTCCAGGGCAGTGCCGGCGCCGCGCAGGTGACCAACGACGTGCTCGCCATCTATGGCTACGAGGACGCGGACAAGCTCAACCTGTACCTGGCGGCCGAACTTGGCGTCGAATGGTACCAAATCAGCCCACATTGGGCGCTGACGGTACACGGCGGGGTCCGCGACTACATCGGCACATTCAAGCGGGATTTCAGCGATAAGCCGCCCCTGGCCTGGGTTTCAGGGCTGGGCCTGCGCTATACGTTTTAGGCCCGGCGACGTTTCCCGCTTGCCTTCGAGCCAAGTGCTAGTAGAAAAAGCCACTTCTTTGGCTCTTTCCGGGCGGTAACGTGAGTTCCGTCCGCGCTCGTCGGCGTGATTTCACGTTCGGCCAAGCGGAAGGTCCGCGAGATTGGACAGCGATCTGGCCGAATCGATTTCTGCGCTGCGTAACGCATTCGCAGAGCGACACGTGCGAGCTAAGTTCGGCAAGGCCGAGGCCGCGGTGGTGGACCAACTCAAGGCACAGTTGAAGCTGCCCCGGCGCTTCCGCGAGTTCTTGCTGGCCGCCAATCCCGAAGACGTGGAAACGCGGACGCCTGCCGAGCGCGTCAAGCTCATCCCAGCCGCGCGGCTGCTCGAAGAGCAGAACGGCTTTGCGCTCGCCGAGTCCGGCACTCTCCGTTCGGGTGCGGCGACGAACGGCTGGCGTTCGGGCTGGATCATCATCGCCCACAGCTCGCTGCTCGGCGATCCCTACTTCTTGGACGTATCGAGCCCCGATCCCGAAGGGGACTGCCCCGTGTACACCGCAATGAGCGGCACCGAGCAGTGGAAGCCGCGCTTGTGCGCCTCGAGCTTCGCCATGTTCTTACGGATTCTTGCCGTCGGCATGGACGTCGCCAAGGGCTTCCCCGAAGAGGACATCGAATACGACGACGAGCAGGTCTTCCGCGAGGCCTTGGGTCCCAAGATCCGCGAATACGATCCCGCGGCGCTCAAAGCTGGACACTGGACATGAACACCATTGCGACGCTGCGCTCGGAAACCGAGGGCACGCCGGAGTATGACGCGTTGCTCGCGCGTCTCACCCGGCGGGGTGAGAGCGACCTGGACCGCGTCGAGCCCGCGGTGCGCGAAATCCTGAGCGCCGTGCGCAGCGAAGGCGACGCGGCCCTCAAACGCTATGTCGAGCGCTTCGAAAAGCGCGTTCCCCCGGCATGGATCGAGCGTGACTACGGCGGTGAAGCCGCGCTGCACAGTCTCCCGAAAGCGGTCGCCGAGGCCTTGGTCGAGGGCGCGGCGCGCATCCGTCGCTACCATCAGCGGCAAGCTGATGCCTTGGGCGGCTTCGAGTACACCGAACAAGGGGTCACGCTCGGTAGCCGAGTGACGCCGCTCGCGCGGGTGGGCGTGTATGCGCCCGGCGGCAAGGCCCGCTATCCATCGAGTGTGCTGATGTGCGCGGTGCCCGCCCAAGTCGCCGGGGTCACCGAAATCATCGTTGCCAGCCCGGATACCAGCGCGGAAGTGCGCGCGGCCTGCCACTTGGCGGGGGTACACGCGCTGCTGGATGCCGGCGGCGCGCAAGCAGTCGCAGCCTTGGCCTACGGCACCGAATCCGTGCCGCGCGTCGACAAGATCGTCGGCCCCGGTAACATCTACGTCGCCGCGGCCAAGCGCTTGGTCTTCGGCGAGGTAGACATCGATAGCATTGCCGGGCCGAGCGAAATCTTGGTCGTGGCCGATCACACCGCTGACCCGGTGCTCGTCGCTGCCGATCTGTTGTCGCAGGCCGAGCACGACGAAGCCGCCTACCCTCTGCTGGTGACGACCGACGCCTCGCTCGTGGCCCGCGTGCAGGTCGAACTCAGCCGGCAACTCGCCGATCTTCCGCGCAAAGCCATCGCGGACGAGTCAGTGAGCAACAATGGCTTCGCCCTAGTCGTGACGAATCGCGACGGGCTGGTCGCGGTCGCCAATCAGCTCGCGGCCGAGCACGTGGCGGTGCACACCCTCGAGCCGCGCGCGCTTGCCGACCGCATCCTGCGCGCCGGGGCGATTTTCGTCGGCTCGATGACCCCGGAAGCCGCGGGTGACTACCTCGCTGGTCCGTCACACGTGCTGCCCACTGGCGGCGCCGCACGCTACGGCGCGCCGCTCGGCGTGTACGACTTCGTATCACGTACCTCGATCATCGACTATGAGCCCGCGGCGTTGATCGCGCAGGGCCCGAAAATTACCGCATTCGCGCGAGCTGAAGGGCTCGAAGCGCACGCGCGCGCAGTCGAGTTTCGCACGCAACGCAAGTCGTAAGCGGGTCCCTGAGCTCGCAAAAGGTATATCCTATGCGCTCCTTTGTCTTCGGTACGAGGAGTGTCGATGTCTGCGAGCTTTATCCGTCGCCTGTTGCTGTGTGCTCTCGTCGTCGGGGGCGCTACCGGTTGCGCCAGTGAGCGAGCGCCGATCAATCGCGTCCAAGCCAACGCGGTAAAAAAGTCGTTCTTCGTCGGCGAAGACCTGTCAGACCAGAAAGACAACCCTGAATTCTACTATCGGCCCACGATCGTCGACGTCGACTACGGGGCGACTCAGGACCAGCTGTTCACGGCCAGCGGCGCGCAGACCATCGCCCGCATCCGCTTCGAGATCACCGAAGACTTGCTGGTCGCGCGCTTGACGTACGAACGCATCGCGGACACGAGCGACACCGGCAACCCCAACTCGCCCGATCAGAACAGCGGGCAAATCGTGGCCGCGTTCAAGATCGAGAGCCATTTCGACGTCAAGCGCAGCTACAACCCGACCACCGGCGAAGAGCTGAACGTCATCGACGAGAACACGACGGACAGCCCCTGGTACGCGCGCCAGTTCATGCGCGTCGATTGGTCGCAGAACCTGATCACCAGCGCGTATCAACTGGACACGCTGGCAGCGCTGACGGCCTTCGACGGTACGTTCCAGTACGAGCCGGTGGCTTATTCTGCGACGAATCCGAAGGATCCGGACGCGCCGGTCTTCGACGAGAAAGAGAACTACTTCGACGTCACGAACAAACTGTTCGTGACACCGCAGAAGGTGTTCACGCCCTTCGGCTATTTGCCTGCTTGCTACCTGACGCCCGATTTTTTCGGCGGCACTGGCCCAACCGGCAACTGCAACCCGAGTGGGATCAAGGTTCGGCTGTCGTTCCGGCGTGTCGTCGACAAGGACTACGAGCCTGTCCATTGGGATGGCTCACGCATGGACATGTTCGGCTTGTTCACGACGGGCACCATCAATCCCGATCGCCTGGGCTACGATCGGGAGTACGGCGTGGTGGACGACAAGTGGTACCGCTTCGCGTCGCGTCACAACATCTGGGAGCGCAGTCACGCGCAGGACGCGAACGGCGCGCCCATCGCTTGTTACACCGAGCAAACCACGCCGGTGGGCGCGCTGCCCACGCGCGACCAATTGGACAGCAACGGCAACCCGGGCCCCGACGGCACGGACGACGAGTGCCAAAACGCCGGTGCTGGCTCGCGCTGCGATCAGTTCAGCCACAAATGCACGCTGCCCTACGCGGACCGCACGCTGAAAACGTCGGCGTTTTATTACGCCCCCGATAGCGATCCGACACTGTTCGACGCCGCGGCCGAGGCACTCGCGCAGTGGGACGGCGCGCTTCGACAAGCCGCGCAAACCGCCCGGTACACCGAGTGCCTTCGCAACAACGGCGGTGTCACCCAATCGGCGATCGACCTTTGCAAGAGCGCCTACGATCCGAGCCTGGAAAGCGCGGTGGCCACCTTGCCCAAGGTGTTCGTGCTTTGCCACAACCCCGTGGTGCTCGGCGACGATCCAGCGTGTGGCCCCGAGAAGCTGCTGGCACGCGTGGGCGACCTTCGTTACCACGTGATCAACGTGATTCAGAAGCCACAGTCGGATTCTCCCTGGGGCATCATGGTCGACGCGGTCGATCCGATCACGGGTGAGGTCGTCGCCGCGAGCGTCAACCTCTGGAACGCCGTCACGGATCTGGCGTCACAAAACGCGGTCGACACCATGCGCTGGTATTTGGGCGAGCTGACGAACGACGATATCAGCAGCGGCAACTACCAGAAGGTCGCGGTGGCGCTGGACCAACGCACGCACGCACCTCAATCACCGTCATCGTCTCCTCCTCTGCTCAGCGATGCAGACGTGAAGGCACGCTTGGCTGCGATCGATACCCGACTCAACGACGGCACGAAGCTAGAAGCACCACCGATGGGCCTGGGCGCGCGCGCGTTCGCTGATTGGGCCGAATCTGCGACTCGCCAGAAGTATGGCAACTCCGTGCTCGGCACCGGTAACGCGGGTATCGACGGTCGCATGACCGCAGCCCGCGGCTCCGCGATCGAATCGTCATTGATGACGACGCCGTTCAAGCACCTCGCCCGTTTGGACCCGCGCCAGCAACCGACGGACGACCAGCTGAACATGGCCTCGCCTCTGCGCGGCAATTTCGCCCAATTTTTGGCCGACTTCGAGCAGCAACGCCAGCTTCGGTTGGCAGCACTGGGGCGTTGCTCCCAAGAAGCCCCAGAGCCGAGCAGCATGGCGGACTGGGCGGCGATCATGGACAAGAAGTTCCCGCTCGCAGACGAGGATCCACAGACGCCCGGCAAACAAGCCTCCGCAGCGGCGGTCGCCGACCGCAACGCGAAGTGGCGAGACTTCATTCGCCGCCGGCTGACGATGGGCGTGCTGGAGCACGAGCTCGGGCATTCGATGGGGCTACGCCACCAATTCACCTCGTCGTTCGACGCGCTCAACTTTCGACCGCAATACTGGCAGCTGCGCACTCAGGACGGTAAGCAAACCAAACTCTGCACCGCCGCTGCGCAGGATGGCTCGACGTGCACTGGGCCACGCTGGTACGACCCCATCACCCAAGCCGAGCGCGCTGGCCTGATTTGGCGATGGCAGCAGACCTCGGTCATGGACTACGCAGGTGATCTGACGCAGGACACGCTGGATATCGGCGCGTACGACCGAGCCGCGGTGCGCCTCGCGTATGCAGACGTCGCCGACGTTTGGGACGAACCTCAAAAAGTACACTGCGCTCCCGGCAAGCCGGACGCGTTCGGCAACCCGGCGAGTTTTCCTGATTGCACGCCGGGCGGCTACGTCACGCACGCTTTGCTGGACGGCTTCGGCGGACTGGGCGGCCCTTGGTACAACGACAACAGCCAATGGCTGCACTATTCGCAGCTCCACACGGCAATGAATTTGGTCCGGGACTGCAAACCCGCCGACACGAGCCCACCCGCCAATTGGGATGAGCAGAAGGACGGTGTGTACAGTCCGGAGTTCGACGGCATGATCGTGAACGGCACGGTGTGCAAAGGCATTCCGACCGACTACGTGCCGTACCGCGAGCTCTCTCCGGACAACGGCCGCTTCGCTCAAGAGCCGGGCATCGGCGACAACATTCAACGCAACTTCGACGCGCTCGGCCGCGTGCGCCGGCCGTACATGTTCGGCAGCGATAACTACGCTGACATCGGCAATCTGCCCGTGCTGCGGCACGACAACGGTGCCGACGCTTACGAAATCGCTCACTACTTGATCAGCGAGTACGAAGATCGTTATCTGTTCGACGACTATCGGCGCAACCGCACCACCTTCAGCCTGAAGAACGCGTTCATGCGCGGCTTCAACCGCTACAACAACAAGTTGAAGGAGGTCACCAAGGGCTACGCCCTTTTGGACGAGCTCTACCAAGCCACCGGTAACTACGACGACTTCACGACCGGGAGCGGGCCTCTGCGCCATCCGGCGCTCGCCTCGTCACTGGTGTTCGACCATTTCGCGCGCATTCTCACTCGTCCCAATTCCGGGGCGCATTTCAGCGACGCGAGCTGGAGTCCCTTCAATACCGCGGTGCTGCGCTCGACGGATCAGAATCCCGGCGTGGTGCCCCGAACCGCCAGCACCTATCTGATCCCCGACGGTTCGACAGGCGTTGGCAGCGATGTCGCCTGGGGCGGCAGGTTGCTGAACAACTCGCTCGATCAGAGCAAAGGGTACTACGCCGTCGACTATCAGCTGACCGTCGGCTCGTACTACGACAAGACCCTCGCCGTGTACATGATGACCGATTCGGAGGATCGCTTCATCAGCCAGTCGCGTGATGACTTCCAAGACGGCCGCTATCGCAACACCAGCTTCGCCACGTTGTTCCCGGAGGGAATGCGTCGCTTGCTCGCAAACACTCTGACCGAAGACGAGGATCTCAAAGGCTGGCGCGTAGCATCCACGAACGGCACGCCCAACATGGATGCGTCGGGCACGCTCTCGCAGCCAATGGGTTTCCGAGCGTGGTGGCCCAAGGACCAGACGCAAATGTGCTGGCCCACGCAGGGGCACCTGTTCTGCAAGGAGTTTCCGACCGAGACCGATCTCGCCAATGGCACGCCCAAAGAATCCACGGCCGTCGATCCGGAAGTGGGCTTCGAAATCCACAAGTTCATCACCTTCTTCTCGATGCTCAATCTGCCCGAGAGCTGGAAGCTGAACTGGGTCGATCTGATGCGCGTGTGGATCGTCGGCCAAGACACCCTGCCCGACTTCCCCGACAGCGAGAAGATCGCTTGGCGCGATCCGCTGAGCGGACAACTGTATGTCGCTCACACTTACGGCACCGAGGTGATCGACGGCAAGACCGTGCAACGCGGCATCGCTGCGCGCGCGATCGAATGGATGAACGTGCTCACCGCACGTGCCTACAAAGTCGATTCGTCGGTCACCAATCCGACCGGAGAGCTGACGGTCCTGCGCTACACCGACAACACGAGTTGCCCTCCCGGAGTCAACTACTGCACAGGTCAGCCCATTCAACTCAGCACGCCGTTCGCGCTGCGTGTCACGAACTACAAGAGCGTGCTCGATTACATGCACCTGACCGCCAGTCAGTTCGGGTTCTACGGTCCCAATTGGCGCGGCGTGTACTGAGCCGCGCGCCCGGTCAAACACTGTTGCTCGTGCTTGCGCTAGCAAGCTGCCGGCGCGAAGAACACGCGCCGGCGCCGAGCGCCTCGGTGTCGGCGGCTGGCAGCAAATTTTCGGCCCGAGCGCGCGAGCAACATTTCCAAGAAGAACTCGCGCGCGCCACGACGCGCTGGAAAGCCAAACCGAGCCTCGGAGACTGCTCGGCAGCGCTGAAAGAAAAGCCTGATCTCGAGCTGTGTCAGGCAGCTGAAAGTGCGCTCGCCGGAGTCACGAGTGCGGCAGACGCGACTCCAGAGGCATCGCTTTCGCAGCTCGCACCGGCCGCGCTCGCGCTGGCACGTTTATCCGAACGTCTGCGCTACCTCTCATTGCAGCAACTGGCGGAGCTGCACGTCGAGCGCGACGCAGCTCCAGCGCCTTCTGCGTCCGCCGCAACGGCCGGGTCAGTGGCGCGTGCGCACGGGCACCAGCATGGGTCTCCAGCCGAGCAACGAGCCATGGAGCTGCGCGAGGGACCGATCCAACGACAACTGGAAGTCGTGATGCGCTTGGAGCGCGACGTGCTCCGCAACCTAGGCGCGTACCTCGAGTACGCACCGCTGCCCACGCGCCAAGCAGCGTTCGCCACGGCGAAGGCTCTTCGAGTGCAGCACCCGCGTTGGCCGGCGCTCGCTCACCTACTGAACGAAGCAGCCGTGCTGGAAACCGACGCCAATTTGAAGCGTGATTTGCAGCAGTTGTCGGAGAGCGGCTCGCGCCCCGCGGATCAGTCCGCGGCGACCAAGTAGCCGCGCTGAACCAGGTGCAGCACTGCCTGACCCGTTTCCAGATCCGTGTGCGGTACCGAGTCGAACACGACGTCGAGCGTGCCTGAGTTCAGCACGGCTTGGAGCACGTCCAGCTGCACGGGGCTGAGCTCGCGCAACTTCGACTCGAGCGGCAGATTCAAGCGGAACGCCGAGTCGAACGCTGGCAACCGAGTGCGAAGCGCGTTGAACTCGTCCTGCTGGCGAATGCCCTCCATCAGGATTTCCTGAGCGCCCGCATCCACCGGGTTGTCGAACTTGCGCGAGTCAGGCGGATCGAGCGCGAACTGGCCCTGGTGCCAATCGAGCATGCGATACACCGCCTTGAGCGGAGGCACGCCATCCATTCCCTCCAGAGCGGCAAAGCGAACCTTGCCCTCGGTCAGGTAGATGCGCCCTTCCTGGGTGTCTGTTTGCAACACCAACACGCCGTTTTTCTTCGACGTTCCGAACAGCTGGAGCAAATCCGGCAGCGGGATTTCTTCCAAGCTGCCCGACATGCGCGGCGGTTCGTCACCCACGCGGCTCATCTTCTGGCGCGCAGTCACGCGACCTGCAGCGACCGCTTTCGGATCGAGCTGCTGGTCGCCATCATGCGAGATCGCCATCACCTTCAAGATGTTGGTGCCGACCAGCACGCGGTCGCCCTCTTTCAGCGTGCCGCGCTCCACCTTTTCGCCGTTGACGAAGGTGCCGTTGGTCGAGCCCAAATCTTCGATCGAGATCACGCCTTGGCTCAGCGCGATGCGCGCGTGCTTGCGCGAGACCATCTCTTCGACGAGCACCATGTCGAGCTCGCTGGATCGTCCAATCACGATCTCCTGCCCCTCGCTCAACGGATATTCGCCGCCCTGGTATTTTCCAGAGATGAAGCGCAGGCCGTAACGCAGATCGCTCGGGCTGGGCTCGGTGCCGCTTGGTTTCGGCGCGAAACGCTTAGTCATGGTCGGGGCGGTCTTGGCTCGGTGCGCGTCTTCGTGACGCCGGGTAAGCCCTGGGAAGTTGGAGAGAAAAAATCATAGGTCCCCTGGGAAGAACGGGTCAAGCGCGCCCAGGCCCAGATGGTGATGGAACGGTCAGAACCGGCCCGACGCTAAGTCTAGGCGAAGCCGGCGCTTCGTCACGAACTTGTCCCGCTTGGCCCGAAGGTGGACGGGGTGAAACATAGGCCTCGGCCACGGCAGGGAGCACCAACGAGAAGGTAGAACCGGCCCCAGGACGGGAAACCACCTCGATCCGGCCGCCCATTTCCTCCACGACCCGCTGGCTGATTGCCAAACCGAGCCCCGTGCCCCGGTCCTTGGTAGTGAAAAATGGCACGAACAGGTGCTTCTGCACCTGCGGTGCAATCCCCGGCCCTTCGTCACGCACGGCGATCTCCACCCAGTCAGCCTGGGTTGGTACCGCGTCGCGTGGGAGGCCGGTGGAGGCTGATCTGCGACGGGTGGTTACCTGCACAGTCCCCTGCCCACCCATCGCTTGTACCGCGTTGCGAACCAAATTGATCAGAACCTGGCGCAACTGTTCGGCGTCCGCACGGACCAGGGGCAAGCTCTCGGTGAGCTCGGTGCGCAGTTCGCACTCTTCGGTACGATCGGAGGCCAACACGGTCAAGGTGCGCTTGACCACCGCGTTGATGTCCACGGCGCCGACATCACCCTTGGAGGGGCGTGCATAGTCGAGCACGGAACCGACGACTCGGTCGAGCCGCTCGACCTCCTCCAAGATGATGCTCACGAACTCCAGGTCCGTCGCCCCGAGCTTGGTATCGTGACTTGGGTCGCCCAGCAGCTGAGCCGCACCCTTGATGGCGCCCAGGGGATTCTTGACCTCGTGTGCCAAGCCAGCGGCCATTTGGCCCAGTGCCGCCAGGCGGTCGCGCTCCTGCATGCGCCGGTACTGTCTGGAGTTTTCGATCACCACGCCGACTTGTACGGCAAGTGACTCCAAGAGCGCCACTTCGTCAGGGGAAAATGCGTCACGCACCCGGTCGTCGACGAGCAGCAAGATTCCGAGCAGGTCTTGGCGCTCACCGTGAACCCCCAAACACACCGCTTGCTTGAAGGGTCCGAGCGCTTCAGCCGCGCTGAGCAGGCGTTCGTCCGCCTCTGCTTCGGGACTCCAACCCGAGCGACGCGTCTCCTGCAACTTGAAACTGACCTCCTCGAGCACGATCGAGGAACTGGCGGTGAGCCGCTCGATCAGGGGCCGCGCGGTAGCCACGTCGATACGTCCGGGCGCGAGCGGGCCGAACGACGAGACCAGCGCGAAATCCGAACCGAGCGGATCCGGCAGATACAACGCAGCCCCCGTGGCGCGCCGCGAACCCTCCAGCGCGGAGATGACCACGCTTTGCAGCTCGGACACCTGCAACACGTGGACGAGCTCCGCACGGGCGCGCGCAATCGCGCGCTCCAAATCCACACGCTCACGAAAGAAGGCCTTGTGCGTGTAGTTCTCGGCCTTGCTCCGCAGCGGCTCGAACAGCACCAAGATCACGATCGCCGCCAAGATCGCGCCGAGATACATGGTCTCGAAGCCGCCGAAGAGCACGACGAATACGTAAAAGATGCCAGCCAGCGCAAACGCCAGCGCGGTCGACACCAGCAGCTGCCACAAGATGTCGTAAAGATCGACTAGGCGCTCGCGAGTCAACGACTCCGAAAGCACGAACAAGAAGACGATACTGAGCACCGCGCTCACCGGCGGCAGCGGAGCGCCGATGAACCACAAGAAGTCCGCCAAGCTGAAGGTGGCAGCCAGCGCGCCGATGAACACCAGAAAGCGCACGCGCCGCTGCACCGCGCGCGAGCCACTTCGCTCACCGCGAATGGCGAGGGTCCACAGTGCCGCGGCAATCAGCCCGAACACGTACAAAAAGACGGCACCGCGCACCAAGCCGTGCTGATGCTCGGTGAGCACCAAGACCAGCATCGGCACCATCAGGATGCCGGCGACTCGCTTCAACGAAGAAGGATGCCCCGGCTCCGGCACGATCGACTCGAACAGGTGCACGGCGAACTGAGGCAGCAGCACTGCGAGCACCGCAGTCCAACGTGCCCACAAATCACTGCGGCCCACGTGGTACAGCCACTGCGCGAGGTACCAGAGACCGATATCTCCGGCGAGGCCGGTGAAGAACAGCTGCGGTAGACGCGGCTTGCCCTTCAACAGCACAGAAACGGCGATGGCCAACGCGAGCACCCCGCAAAACAGCGAGGTGCGCGTTCTTAGGTCCATTCCGCCCATGCCAGAACCTTACCCTGCTCGGTGGGCCGAACAAGCGAGATGCGAGGGCAGCGTCGCCAAACGACGTGTTTCCGTGAGCGAACCGCTCAACTGTGCGCGACGAACGCGGCAGCGAAGCTGCAACCGATGACGATGCTCGCCGTCACGGCGAGCAGCGCGCGGTTGCGCATTCGCGCGCGATTGGCCGGATCCAGCACCGCTTCAGGCCCATAATCCGCACGGCGGTCGCCCCTCAGCCCGTGCACGATGCAGATCCCGAAAATCCCGGAAATCATCATGTAGCTGGCGGCGACCAAGGGCAGGGCCATGAACCAGCCCAGCTGGCGTGGCGCCCCGAGGTGACTTACGAAGAGGAAGGCGACTAGTGCTATGCCAGCCAACATCACACCCGAGCGCAGCGCCTGATTGCTCGCGCGCATCCCGAGATTTCGCTGGTGGCAAGCCAACACGCTGTTTGTTTACGCCCCGGCCGGAGGCTCGGCAAGGGGCGTCGCGTACGGCTTTCGGATTTGTGAGGATAGGTAGGTGAACGTTTTCGCCCGGAGCAGATTCCTGGACGTGCGTCCCGGCGAAGTGCGCTTATTCCTGCGCGTCTTCTTCGTGCTCGGGTTGACGATCGCGGGTCACACGCTGCTCGAAACGGCGCGCGACGCGCTGTTCTTGGCACGTCTACCGCCGAAGCTCTTGGCGCTCGTGTACGTCGTAGTCGCACTCGGCATGTTGGTGATCACGCCGCTCAATGTGCGGCTGACGCGTCGCGCCGGACCGCGCAACGCGCTGGTCGTGTCACTTTTGCTGACCGCGTTCGTCAGCGCGTGGTTCCGAAGCCGCTCCCCTTCCCCGAGCACCGTATTCGCGCTGTACGTTTTCGGCACGCTTTCGGCGACGTTACTGATCGGCCAGTTCTGGTTACTGATGGGCACGCTGTTTTCTGCCTCGCAGAGCCGGCGCTTGTTTGGGCCGCTCGCCTCCGGCGGTGTACTCGGCGCGATCGCTGGCGCCGGTGCGGCCACGCTGTTGCTCGAGGCGATGCCCGTGCGCGCGTTGTTGACCGCTGCACCGCTCGCTTATTTCGGAGCCGCGCTGCTCGTCAGCAAGGCGCCGCTCGAAAGCGAGGAACCCGCAGCGCAGCCCGAAAAGCCGAAGACCCAGCTTGCCCCCGAGCTGACCAAGATGAGTCGCGATCCGTTCTTGTGGCGCTTGGCAGCCATCGCGGCGCTGTCGGTCACGGTCTCGCTGGTGATCGACTATCTGTATCGCGCGAAGGTCGCGAGCACACTGCACGCCGATCAGCTGGCGCCATTTTTTGCGCGTTACCAGTTGCTGCTCAACATCGGGTCGCTGCTCTTGCAGCTGACTGTGACGAGCAGCGTGGTGCAGCGTGTCGGCGTGTTGGGCTTGGCTTTGACTGCGCCGGCCATGCTGACCATGGGCAGCGCGGTGTCCGCGCTTTCCGGCGCCTCGTTTGCGGTCGTGGTCACGCTCAAGGCGACGGACTCGGCGCTACGCAATTCGCTCGGTCGGGTGGCTTCGGAGCTGCTCTGGGCGCCAGTGGAGAATCAAGCGCGCGGACGAAGCCTCGTGGACCTGCTGGTAACGCGCGGCGCGCAGGCGCTTACGGGCGCGGTCTTACTGGGCGTGATCATGAGTCACAACCCGTCACCGGTGCTGCTGGCGATTTGCGCGGCGGGTTTGTCGCTTGCTTGGCTGGGGGTCGGACTCGGTTTGCGCGCGCCGTACATCGCGCTGTTCCGGAGCGCGCTCCGCCGCGGCAGCGTCGAGCGCGACTTCACGCTCGGCGAGCTGGACCTGACCTCACTCGAAATGTTGGTCGAAGCATTGGCCAAACCCGAAGCCAATGAAGTGATCGCGGCGATGAACGTGCTCGCCGAGCGCAAGCGCGAGAAGCTGATCCCCGCGCTGATCTTGCACCACACTGACGAGGCCGTCCTGGTCCGCGCGCTCGAGTTGTTCGGCGGCACGGATCGCAGGGATTGGTTGCCGCTCGGGGAACGCTTGCTCAATCACGACAACGCTCGCGTGCAGCAAGCCGCGGTGCGCGCGTTCGCATTGTCGGGCGTGACCGCGGTGCTCGAGCGCGTTTTGAATCATCCGAGCCCATCGCTGCGAGCGTTCGCGGCAGTGTACTTGGCTCAGTTGGACGGCAAAACGCTGCCGGAAAATCCGCTAACCTGGGAGCTCTTCCGTGACGATGACGCGCAGCACACGCTGAAGCTTGCTTTCATCGAAACTCTAGCGGCCCACCCGCCACCGGACGCGACGCGCATCCTCTTGCAAATGGCGAAGCTGCCTGCGCTGCTCGGTGCAGTCACCCAATCGCTCGCCCTCGTGGGCGACGAGTCGTGCATCGCGTTCCTGATCGGGCGGCTAAAGTACGCCGACAATCGGTTGGTCGCTCGGCGAGGGCTGGTCAGGCTCGGGGAACCTGCGTTCGAGGCGCTGAAGGCCGCTATCTCTGACCCGCGCGTCGAACGTCGCTTGCGCATCCACATTCCACGCAGCATCTCGGCGTTCGAGAACGCGGAGGCAGTCTCGCTCTCGATCTCGATCATGCTTGGCGCCAAGGACGGATTGATTCGCTACAAGGCGCTGCGCGGCCTCGGTCATCTGGCCAGGGAGAGCTCGCTCGTGATTCCGATAGCTCCGATCGCGGACGAACTGAGGCGCAATTCCATCGAGTATTTGCGTTTATTTTCGGCGCGCACTTCGCTCGAGCAAGACAGCACGATTTCGGGACGCTTGGCCGTGAAGCTGGTGATCGAACTGCTCGACGACAAGATTCAGCAATCTTTGGATCGTTTGGGCCGGCTGCTCCAGATCATGCACCGCGGAGACGACATCCGCACGATTTTCTCCGCACTTCGCAGCGGGGATCGCCGCCAGCGCGGGCAAGCGATCGAATTCCTCGATGCTCTGATTCGCGGTGTGGGGCGCTCGGCGGATGACGTCGCTGGTTTGCTGCGTCTCGTGGTCGACGACCTACCCGCCGAGGAGCGCGCGCGCCGCGCGACCGAACTCGTGGGCGTGTTCGCGAATGCTCACGACACCCTCGAGCAGCTCGCCCGGGATCCAGACACCATTTTGCAAGACTTGGCCGCGCATGCGGTGGCCGCCGTCGATCGACCTCGGCAGCAGGAGAGCTTGCGCCTGCTCGAACTCCTGGAGCGCCCCGCGTGACCGTCCCCGACAACCAACGCGTCAAGCGCGAGCTGCTCCTCCGCTCGCTGTTCCCGCTGATGCCTGCGGCCGCACACGTGCGTTTGGTCGAACTGCTCGAGGACGTGGATTTGGCGCCTGGGACACTCGCGTTTCAAGCGGGAGATCTGCCCGATCATTTCCTGTTTTTGCTCGAAGGCAGAGTCGCGTTGGAGGGCGAAAGTCTACGCTCCATCGAGTTCACGGGCGTTTCCGTGGTCGGTGTGGTCGACGCGATCTTGGATCGCCCACGGCAACGCGCTTGCCGTGCGCTCGAAGCCAGCAAGGCACTGCGAATTCGCAGTGCTGATTGGTTCGATCTCTTGGAAGACAACGCCGAGGTCGCTCGCGCCGGCATTCGGAACTTCGCCACGCAGCTTCATCGGCTATGGAAGGATCTCGCGCCGCGCCTGCCGCGACACAGCGATCCGCCGCCGGGCATCGTGCCGGCTGAACTCGAGACCTATGACAAGATCCTCGCCCTACGTCAGGCGTCGTTCTTGCGCCGGGCCGGGATGCAAGCCATCGCCGGCCTGGCCGCGGTAGCGGAGACGGTGCTGCTCCAGAACGGCGAGCCCTTGTTCGAAGTCGACAACAGCGGTGAGGACTTCTTCGTGGTGGCCGCCGGCCTGATCGAACTTTCGCAGGGCTCTGGTTTCCATTTCACGCACCGCGCCGGTGACGTCGTTGGTGGTCCGGCCGCGTTCTGCAACGCGCTGCCGGCCTATGCGGCCACCGCAATCGCGCCTTGTGCCGTGCTCCGCATTCCCCAACAAGAATTTTACGACCAGGCCGAGGAACACGGCCGCCTGTTGCGGGGCACGCTCGCGTATCTGGCGCTCGAGCTCGAAGCGCTACAAGCAGCGAGTTCGTAGGCTCGAGACGCCAAACGCAGTAGAGCCGCGTGACAGCTGACCACGCGCCGTGCAAGCTGCGAGTTCGGTCGACCATGGCAAACAACGATCACGCGCGGTTGAGGAAAGCGACATGTCGTTATCGGCACGGACATTGGGCCACGCCTCGAGGCTATTGGGGGTCGCAATGGTCACTGTGACGGGCTGCGGCGCAGCGAACACCGACATCAAGACAGCAACCGCGACAATATCGAGCAGCGCAGTCAGTGCACCGAGTACCCGGAACCCGAACGGCGGGGCACCAAGTGGACCGAGTTCCTCGCGACACGTCGCGCGCCCGGCCGGTACTGTCCCGGGTACGAGCTCCGGATATTGGGAGTACGTTCCGCCTCACTACGGCAACGGCGACCGCTATCCGCTGCTCGTCTTCTGGCACGGCCTCGGCGAAAACGGCGACGGCTCGCTCGCCGCGCTGGCCAAGGTCCCCTCGAACGGCCCGCCCCGGTTGGTGAAGGAGGATCTTTGGCCAGAAGATCGCCCCTTCATCGTACTTTCGCCGCAGCATCCGGGGAATGATTGCCCATCATCGAAGGAACTCGATGACTTCATGCGCTTCGCGATCTCCCACTACGACGTGGATCTGCGCCGCGTCTACTTGACGGGCCTGAGTTGCGGCGCGATCGGCAGCTTTCGATACCTGGCCGATCACCTCGATGAGTTCGTCGCCGCCGCGGTGCTGGTCTGCGGTGACGGCCGCAACGCGATCGCCAAAGTCGGCTGCGCGCTCGGTCGCGTACCAATCTGGGCACTACATGGCGAGCTGGATCCGACCGTGCCCGCAGCCGGTTCGATCGAGCCGCTGACGCAACTCAGCGCGTGCAATCCACCCGCCGTGGACGCCAAGCTGACCATCTATCCGGGCGTCGCGCACGACTCCTGGACGCAAACCTACGATTTGAGCGCCGGCAACGACGTGTACGCTTGGCTGCTCTCACACAGCAAGCCATGAGCACGCTTCCCCCGAGCACGCATCCGGCAATCGTCCCTATCGACGTGGCCCGTGGGCAGAGCTACGACGTCATCGTGGTTGGCGCGGGCCACAATGGCCTCGTCGCCGCATTGTGCGCCGCACGCGCCGGCTTACGTACACTCGTGGTCGAGCGCGCGAGCGTGATCGGCGGCGCGACTCGCACCGAATATCCGTTCGCCCAAGCGCCCGACCTACCGCACTCCACGGGCGCCTATTTGTTGGGTTTGATGCCGCCCGAGCTGCTCCAGAAGCTCGAGCTCGAGCTCCCGGTACTGCGCCGAGATCCTCACTATTTCTTACCCCGGCAGCAGCAAGGGTACCTGCTGTTCGGCTCGGATCAGGCCGAGCTCGAGCGGCAATTCGTGCAATTCTTCTCGCGCCGGGACTTCGAAGCGCACCTGAGGTTGCAGGCTGAATTGGCCGCGCTGCGCGATGACATCGCGCCGACTTGGTTCAGCCAACCGTACAGCATCGAAGAAACGGCGGAGCGCTACGTGCGTTCCGGGCTCCGCGAAACGTTCGTGCGCCTGTGTCGTGGCTCGGTGGGCGAATATTTGGACCGCTTCGGCTTCGAGAGCGATTTGGTCAAAGCCATGTACGCGGTGACCGATGGCTTTTCGGGCCTGTACGGCGGCTACGATACGCCCGGCACCGGCATGAATTTCTTGATCCACAACATGTGCCGCCTGCCTGGCAGTGACGGCACGTGGATGATCGTCGAGGGCGGCATGGGCACCGTCGCCCGCGTGTTGTCAGATGCCTTCGCTCGCCACGGAGGCAGCATCGTCGTAGCTGCGCCGGTCGCTTCAATCATCCTCGAGGGTGATTGCGCGCGCGGCGTCGCGCTCGAGGACGGCACTGAGCTTCGCGCCCGCGCCGTGCTCGTCAACGCCGACCCGTTTCGCATGCAAGCGCTGGTCGGGCAGGACCGCTTACCGGCCGAGTACAACGCGCGTCTTGCCCAGCTGAAGCGCCCGGGCTCGACATTCAAGCTGAATTTGGCTCTCGAACGCGCGCCCAGCTTTCGCTGCTTGCCGCAGCATGGGCCGCAATTCGGGCCGACCATTCATCTCCTACCGGAGGAGAGTGTCGTTCTGGCCGAACTCGAACGGGGCTTTCAGGCCGTGCAAAACGGCAAGCTGGCCGATTTTCCGAGCATCGAGTGGTACATGCACTCCACCGTCGATCGTTCGCTCAGCGACTCGCAAGGGCGCATCAGCTCGGCGTTCTTCGTGCAGTGGGTACCGTACGAGCTCTCGGAGAGCTCTTGGGACGTGGAAGCCGAGCGCTATGCGCGGCACTTGCTGGAGATCGCCGATCAATTCGCGCCGGGGACGAGTTCACTGGTCTGCGATTGGCAGATCTTGCACCCGCAGAAGATCGAGCAGTACTTCGGCATCAGCCACGGACACATTCACCACATCGACAACGGCTTTGGTTTCGCCGATCGCTTGCCACACCGCACGCCCATCGCGGGGTTGTATTCGGCGAGCGCCGGCACGCATCCCGCGGGCTCGGTGATCGGCTGCGCGGGCTACCTCGCCGCCACTGAATGCCTGCGAGACTTGGGCGTCGCGCCGCGCTAACGCGAGCCGCGGGTCGGCCCGTTCACGTGGCTCGACTCGAATAGAGGCGATGCTCGGCAATGTATCCGAGCACCGCGCCGGGTACACAAGCCGCGAGCAGGGCTTGCTGCTCCGGTTTCGTCGCATCGGCGAGCGCCTCGCGAATGCGGGTCGACGATACGTCGGGCAACAGCGCCGCGCGTGAGTCCGGATGTGCGTAGCCTGGTCGAGCGACGACGTACGGCGGAGCGATTTCAGTGATGCGATCGAAGGCATGCCACTTGGCCGTGTCGCCGAGCACGTCCGACCCCACGAGCAATCGCATTTGCCAATCCGGATTCTGCACCGCGAGGTGCTCCAGAGTGCGCAGCGTCAAGCTCGGCGTCTGTAACTCACGCTCGACGCGGCTCACCTCGACGCCGGAAATGCCCGAGAAAGAAAGCTCGCACATGCGAACTCGGTGCTCGAACTCCGTCAGCTGTTTGTGGAACGCATGCTCGAAGACCGGCACCACCAGGACGCGCTCGAAGCCGCCGATTTTCAATGCGTACACCGCCGCGAGCACGTGAGAGACGTGCGGTGGGTTGAAACTTCCGCCATAAATTGCGACTGATTTCCGCATCGCCTGCGGCAAGTCTATAGTGTTTCCGTGTCCGACGCGTCGACAATCCGAACACTCGAGGCGCCGCTCGCGGTCGACCAGCACGCGGCCAACGCCACGCGAAGCTCGAGCGTGTCGCGGAGCGCTGAGTTCCTAGTCATCGGAGGCGCGACGCTATTTTTGTACCCCGCGCTGTGGTTGCTGCGCCGCGTGATCGGCCTTGATTCCGCCGAACTCGCCGTGGGCTTCCTGATGTTCCACGGGGCGCATCTGATCAACGATCCCCACTTCTCCGTCACCTACCTGCTGTTCTATAAGGATGCCCGAAAGCGCGCGTTCGGCGCCGATTTCGAGCCGCAACAGCGCGCACGCTACCTGGTGGCCGGAGTGCTCGTGCCTTGCGGGCTAGCCGCGTGGCTGCTCTGGGCACTCACGACGAACTCTGCCTACAGCCTTGGACTCGCGATTCAGCTGATGTTCTTGCTGGTCGGCTGGCACTACGTCAAACAAGGCTTTGGCGTGTTGAGTGTGCTGTCCGCGCGGCAAGGCGTGCGCTTCAGCGTGTTCGAGCGGCGCGCAATCCTCGCGCACTGCTTTGCCGGTTGGGCCTACGCTTGGGCAAACCCCGCAAGCCCAGCGGTCGAATCGGAAGAGAAGGGCGTCGTGTATTTTGCGCTTTCTCATCCGAGCTGGCTCGATCGGACGTGCGCCGTGGCATTTGCACTGAGCACGCTCGTGCTGGCGGCGGTGTTGCTTCGAAAGTGGCAACGCGAACGCCGACTCCCGCCCCTCGCACCACTAACGGGCCTCCTGGTGTCGATCTGGGCGTGGTCCGTGTACTCCAGCGCCGACCCGCTCCTGGTGTACATGATCCCCGCGCTGCACTCGGTGCAGTACCTGTACTTCGTTTGGCTGCTCAGCAGAAACCAAGCGCGTGCCGCAGCACAACCGCCGTATTTCGGTCCGTCGGTTCGAACGCGACTTTCATGGTTGGCCGCAGGCGCACTCGTGCTCGGCTTCCTGCTATTTCACGCGCTGCCTGAGCTGCTCGACGGCGCGCGGCTATCGGGCCACCGCCGCGCACACGAAACACTGGGTGATCTCGGCGCGACGCCCTATTTTGCGGCTCTATTCGTGTTCGTGAACATTCATCACTACTTCATGGACAACGTAATCTGGCGCCGCGACAACCCCGACACCCGCTATCTGCGCGAGTAGCCTTTTACTCTGCTTGGTACTCCACAAACAATGCTTCGGCTCCGAGCTGGCTCCCTCGTCAACGAAGGGAACAATGGTTCGCGAGGCGGGCAAACGACGTCGAGCGCAGTCCAAGCGACGGAGGATCTCGATGTCGCAGCTCGCTGGTGCACGCCTCGCGGGCGACAGTTAGCGTTCGACGAGGGTGCCGAACAACATCAGTCCACCCGAAATGAAGACGACGTCGAACACGCCCATGAGCTTGAAGTAGCCGGCCAATTCGGAGATCGGGGCACCGTTCAAGAGCTCGCGGGTCGCGGCCACGGCGCTGAGCAAGGTCGGGGAGAGCAGCGGGAAGAGGACGACGGCGAGGAGTAGGTCGCGCGCGTGGGTGCGCACGGTCATCGAGCCGAAGAGGGTGCCGGAGGCTGCGATGCCCGGCGTGGCGAATACGGCGATGCATAGCAACCCAGGGCCAATGAGCTCGAGGTCGAGGGAGAACAGCAGCGCGGCTACGGGCATCACCACGCACTCCACGACCACCAAGAATGCCAGCACGCCCGCAGCCTTGCCGGCGTAGATCGCGCTGCGCGAGAGCGGCGCGACCAATAGGCCGTCGAGCGCGGACTCGTCGCGTTCGCGTTGCCAGGTCTTGCCCAGTGCGAGCACTGCAGCGAAGGCGAGCGACAGCCAGATCACGCCGCTAGCCACGGTGCGGCCGCTCGCGGGTCCGCCGAAGAAGGCCAGCGAGGCCATGACGACCACGAGCAGCGCGAAGAAGCCGCTCGTGATCACGACTTCGCCCGTCGACAGTTCGATCGCGAGATCTTTCGCGAACACGGCGCGCGCCTGCGCGAGCCAACTCAGACGACGACGTGGCAGCGTCCGTGGCGCACCAGGCGCCATCGCGTCACTCGCCGAACCGATCGTCATTGGGAGCAATCTAACACCAGCGCCAGCGGATGCGCCTCAGGTTGCCGCTTTTTCGCGGCCGCGGTGAGTGCTACCGTCCGCCGCCATGGCTGAACTCCGCGTCGAACACGTCTTCAACTGCAGCGAAGAAACCTTTTGGACGAAGGTCTTTTTCGACGACGAATACAACCGCAAGCTGTTCCAGGAGACCCTCAGATTTCCGGTCTGGCGCGTGTTGAAGACCGAGGACAAGGGCGACGAGGTGCGGCGCACGATCGAAGCCTCGCCGCCGATCGGCGATCTGCCCGGCCCGCTCAAGGCGGTCATTGGCGACAATGCGGGCTACGAGGAGCGCGGCGTGTTCAACAAGAAGACGCGCCGCTATCAGGTGCAGGTCGTCCCGAACCTGATGCCCGACAAAGTCACCGTGAACGTCGAGATGTGGACCGAGCCCGCGGGCGACGGGAAGTGCAAACGCTTCGCGCGTGCCACCGCGACCGCGAAGATCTTCGGCGTCGGCGGGATGCTCGAGAAGAAGCTGCTCGGTGATCTGGAAAAGAGCTACGAAAAGAGCGCTACCTTCACCAACAAGTATGTGGTGGAAAAGGGACTCTGAGCGCACGCGCGATACGCATGCACTCGGTTTCGCAGGCCCGAAAGTCGTCGGTAAACAGCGACCCCGTTTTGGGGCCGGG
Source organism: Polyangiaceae bacterium (assembly GCA_035634635.1). Classification (GTDB taxonomy): domain Bacteria; phylum Myxococcota_A; class Polyangia; order Polyangiales; family Polyangiaceae; genus PMG-095. The sequence continues at coordinate 4,891 of DASQCO010000001.1, read as the reverse complement.
GCCCCAAAACCGTGGGTGGGGCCCCGCGAACGCGGGGCGGGAGCGGAGCTCCCGACGACAGAAGCGAATCAGGCTTTCGCGGTCTTGGCGGCAGCCTTCGGCTTGGCTGCGGCTTTCTTCGCGGGCGCCTTCTTCTCGGCCTTGGCCGGCTTGGCCTTGGCAGCGACTTCAGCGCGCTTGCTGCTGCGCGCGGCGGCCGCGTGCAGGTCGAGCAATTGCGGCAGCGCGTAGCCAGCGAGCTTCTCGGCGTAGCCCTTGTCCTTGACGCGCTTGTTCAGCTCCACGATCGAGCTGATCAGCTTGTCGCGGCTGCCGAAGCGCTTCTTCGCGTCCGTCAGGGTGTCGTGCAAGCGAACGAGCTTGGCGTTCGAGACGCGGCCCAAGCCCTTCACCGTGTTCACGCGATCCGACCACAGCTCGGCGGTGGCGAGTTTCGTGACGGCGGCGACGAGTTTTTCCTTCGACTCGAAGCGCTCTTTGACTTGGCTGACGGGCGTCTTTTTCATGAATTTTGGCTCCGGCCCAAGGCGGGCCATACGAAGGGCGCGGTTTCTAGCAAGCGAGGGGGGTGGTTGCAACTGGAACTAATACCCGGCCCAAAAGCCGGTGGAATGCGCGGTCCGCGGCTCACCGCGACACGCGATGACACCCCCCGCTGCGCATGCTAACCGCGGGCCCCATGACTTTGCGGATGCGGTTTGCGCCCTCCCCGAGCGGCTACCTGCACATTGGGAACGTGCGCTCCACCCTGTTCACCTGGCTCTGGTGCAAGAGCCACGGCGGGACCTTCGTGCTCCGCGTCGAGGACACCGATCAAGAGCGCTCCAGCATCGACAGCGTGCGCGCGGTGCTCGACGATTTGAAGTGGCTCGGCCTGCAATGGGACGAAGGGCCCGAAGTCGAAGGCCCGTTTTCGCCGTACTTTCAGAGCGAGCGCAAGGCCATCTACCGCGCGCACACCGAACAATTGATAAGCGAAGGCAAGGCCTATCGCTGCTACTGCACCAAGGAAGAGCTCGACGCGCAGCGCGAAGCGCTCAAGGCGAAGAACCCGAAGGCGAATTTCGTGTATCCGGGCACCTGCCGCGATCGCAAAGATCGCCCGGACTTGCCGTTCGTGGTGCGCTTCAAATCGCCGACCACGGGCAGCACTGATTTCACGGACAAGGTGTTCGGCTTCATCAGCACGCCAAACTCCGCGCAGCAAGACTTCGTGCTGATGCGCACGGACGGCTACCCGCTGTACAATTTGGCGGCGACCATCGACGACCATTTGATGGAAATCACGCTGGTTGCGCGCGGTCGCGATCACATCGGCAATACGCCGCAGCAGATCTTGCTGTATCGCGCGTTCGGCTGGGAGCCGCCGGAGTTTGCGCACTTGCCGATGATGCTCTCGCCCAAGGGCGAGAAGCTGAGCAAGCGCAACGGCTCGGTAAGCGTCAAGGAGTACCGCGACAAGGGCTTCAGCCCGATGGGCGTACTGAACTACCTGGTGCGCTTCGGCTGGTCCTCGGGCGACAAGGAGATCTTCAGTCGCGAGGAGCTGATCCAGCTGTTTTCCTGGGATCACGTCAACAAGGGCGACGGCAAGTTCGACGAAAAGAAATTCGCCGACGTGGCCTTCGAGCAGCTCAAACAACCGGCGCTCACTTCGCTCGACGAATACGTGGCCTGGGTCAAGCCGTTCCTCGCCGAACGCGGCATCGAGAACCCGGACGACGCACTGCTGCGCGCGGCGATTCCTGGCGTGCGCGAACGAGCGCGCACGCTGGTCGACGCAGCGTTCGACTTGGACTTCTATTTCCGCGAGCCGCCAGAGTTCGACGAAAAGGCGCGCCAAAAGTACCTCACCCCGGGCACAGCTCCGCACCTCGCAGCGCTCGGCGGCGTGTTCGCGGGCGTCGAATGGCAAGCCGAACCGCTCGAGCACGCGCTCAAGCAATGGGTCGAAAGCTCGGGCCTGACCATGAAAGACGTGGCTCAGCCGGCGCGCGTCGCGCTCACTGGGCGCACCGCGAGTCCGCCGCTGTTCGAAGTCATGACCGTGCTCGGTCGTGAGAAGAGCCTGAGTCGCCTGACACGGGCTGCCGAGATCGCGCAGGGCGGCTGAGTCGATGCTCGGCTTGCCCGTGCGGCATTTCGTGGGTCCGGTCCATCTACCGACGACCCACCTCGCGCCGCTCTCGTGGTTCGACACCTTCCTCGGTTACCCGCCGATCAAGGCGCTCTTGCCGATCCCGATCATCGCCGCGATCGCGCCGGTGATCTGGTGGTTCTTCCGTGACACCTGGCGTGAAATCGACGCCGAGGCAGAAGTCGCGCGCGGCCAGGAAGGGCTGGACTACCGACGGCCCGCGGCCTGCTTGGTGATCGTGGCGGTGGTGCTCACGCTGCAGGAGTACTACGGCGGGCGCAGCTTCTACGATGGCTGGTTCCGTCCTTGGCTAGTCGAGCTCGAGGCGCACGGGCATCCGCGTCTGCATCTAGACAAGTATGACGAGTTCTACAGCTACTGCTGGTGGGTGCTGTCACGCGTCATCGGTTACGTGCTGATCCCCTTCCCGCTTTGGAAGCTGCTGTTCCCCAAGGACAGCTTGCTCGATATGGGGCTGCGCGGCCGTGGCTTCTTCAAGCACATTTGGATTTACGGGCTGTGCCTGGCCGTCGTGATCCCGGCCATGCTGCTGGTGGCGCGGCAACCCGACTTTGGCAACTACTACCCGTTCTACAAGCTGGCCTCGCGCAGCTGGTTCGATTTCCTGATCTGGGAAGCGATCTACTGGCTGCAGTTCTTCTCGCTCGAGCTGTTCTTCCGCGGGTGGATCGTGGGCGCGCTCCGGAAATCCTTTGGAGCCGGCGCCATTTTCGTCATGGCCGCGCCGTATTGCATGATCCACTACGGGAAGCCTTACCTCGAAGCCCACGGCGCGATCGTTGCTGGCGTGGTCCTCGGCTCGCTCGCGATGCGGACCCGCAGCATCTACTCGGGCTTCCTGGTCCACATCACCGTGGCCTTTTCCATGGATTTTCTGGCGCTCTGGCACCGTAACGCCTTGCCCAAAGTGTTCTGGAACTGAAGTCCCTCCCGTAAACGTGCCCGTGCCCGATCTCGAGACGCACCGTCCGTGAACAGCGCCCCCCCGCGAGGTGCGCTGCTGGATCACGACCGCCCCTCTCTCATTTTTTTGGGGGGTTGCCTCGAGGCAGCTCGCGTGCACCAGTGCAGCGCGACGCTGGGAAAGCGTGGGGCGTTTTTCGGGCACGGACACGGGCACGGGCACGTTTACGGGGGAGAGAGCGTTTTTTTAGCCGCTGCTGAGCCCCAAACGCCACATGGAAGACACCGAATATTGGGTCCCCTGGGCTGGCGTTACCGGCTATATTGCGCGGCACCAAAACACCTATGGCACAACACGTCAGCTTTTCGCCCACGCCTTCCGATGCGGACCCCAGCCGGCGCCCGAACGTCGAGCTAGATAACGGTCCGGGTGAATGGTCGACCGAGCGCAGCACCCAGCGCTATCAGATCCAGGGTTGGGGCGCGCCCTACTTTCACGTCAACTCGCGCGGCCACGTTGAAGTCACGCCGAGCCCCGAGCAAGGCAAGACCATCAACCTGTTCGAGCTGACGCAAGATTTGAAAGCGCGCGGCCTCGAGCTGCCGCTCTTGATTCGCTTCCCTGACATCGTTGGCCATCGCATCAAGCTGATCAACGAAGCGTTCCAAAAAGCCATCGCCGAGTACGAGTACGCGGGCGTGTACCGCGGTGTGTTCCCGGTCAAGGTCAACCAACAGCGCCACCTCGTGGAAGAGGTCGTCGCGAGCGGCCGGCCATGGAACTTCGGGCTCGAAGCGGGCTCGAAACCGGAGCTTTTGATCACGCTCGCCGCGATGCAAGAGGTTGGCGGCCTAATCATCTGCAACGGCTACAAGGACTCGAGCTACATCGAGACCGCGCTTTTGGCGCAGCGCTTCGACAAGACCGTGATCGTCGTGCTCGAGCGCTTGGAAGAGATCGACATCGTGCTGCGCGCCTCCGAAAAGGTCGGCATTCGGCCGTTGCTCGGCGTGCGCGCGAAGCTGACGACCAAGGGCGTCGGGCGCTGGGCAGATTCCGCAGGTGATCGCGCGAAGTTCGGGCTCACCACCTCTGAGATGATCGAAGTCGTCGATCGTTTGACCGAGCGCAACATGCTGGATTGCTTGCAGCTCTTGCACTTCCACATCGGCAGCCAAATCTCGAGCATCATCCCGATCAAGAACGCCCTCCAAGAGGCGTCCAACATCTACATCGAGCTCGCCAAGATGGGCTGCGCGATGGGCTACTTGGACGTCGGCGGCGGCCTGGCCATCGACTACGACGGCTCGAAGACGGACTTCCACGCCTCGAAGAACTACCACTTGCAGGAGTACGCGTACGACGTGGTGCACGCCATGCACGACGCCTGCAAGAAGGCCGGCGTGCCCATGCCCACGCTGGTGAGCGAGAGCGGGCGCGCCGTGGCCGCCCACCATTCGGTCCTCGCCTTCGAAGTCGTGGGCGTCAATCAGGTGCGCTACGGCGAGGTCGTGCGACCCGAGCCGCAGGCGCATCGGGTGCTCCACGATCTCTTCCACACCTACGAAGCGATCGTGCCCAAGAACGTGCAGGAGAGCTTCCACGACGCTGGCCAGGCCAAGGAAGAAGCGCAGAGCCTGTTCAAATACGGCTACCTCGACCTGCGCTCGCGCGCGCATGCCGAACGCTTGTATTGGCACTGCTGCGAGAAGATCCGCGTCACCTTGGGCCGCCTCAAGCGCACTCCGGAGGAGCTGCTCGATCTCGAGCGCACGCTCTCGAGCATCTATTATTGCAATTTTTCGGTCTTCCAGTCGGCGCCCGACATT